>NZ_CAJXWY010000045.1 GCF_913062725.1 uncultured Thiohalocapsa sp. | reverse complement strand
CTCGACAGCAGGGATGCTGTCGTGAAGCCTACAGGGACGTATTCACGGCGTCCCCCGCCAGCTGCAACCTAGCCCGCGGAAAGCGAAAACCGAGATGCGACGGGTATATCGGCGTCTATCACCGTCAGTGCCGCTGCGCTGCCTTGCACGGCGCCCGGTGTATCTGCGAGGGTTGAGGGCCTGGCGGCCCGGAGGACGGCGCTGCACAAACACGCCCGCCAACCCCACATCACCCCAATGACAACGCCAGAACGAAGCGACGACAGCCGGGCGGCGTCCGTCGCCGCGCATGCCGACCAGCCCGGGCAGCAGCCTGCGTCCGCCCGCCGCGTGACCGACGCCGATCTCCAGGGCTGTCTGCTGCGCGATCGCCAAGCCCTGCACCGGCGCCTGCGCGGGCTGCGTCGGCGCGCCGAGCAGGGACTGCCGGTGGACCGCGGTCTCGGTAAGGTCGCGCAGTCCCTGGCGATCTCCCAGGCGACGGTGGCGAGTCGCCGCGCCGCGGTGCCGATGGTGACCTATCCACCGGCGCTGCCGGTGAGCGAGCGCCGGGACGAAGTGGCGCGGCTGATCCGGGACAACCAGGTGGTGGTGCTCTGCGGCGAGACCGGCTCCGGCAAGTCCACGCAGCTGCCCAAGCTGTGCCTGGACCCGACGTTCGGCCTGGGGGAGGGCGGCGCCGGCCGCGGCATCTTCGGGCGCATCGGCCACACCCAGCCCCGGCGCATCGCCGCCCGCAGCCTGGCGAGCCGGGTCTCGCAGGAGCTGGGCACGGCGCTCGGGACCACCGTCGGCTACAAGGTCCGCTTTCACGACCGGGTCCACCCGGAGACCTCGGTCAAGCTCATGACCGACGGCATCCTGCTCGCGGAGCTGCAGCAGGACCGTCTGTTGCTGGACTACGACACCCTGATCATCGATGAAGCCCACGAGCGCAGTCTCAACATCGATTTCCTGCTGGGCTACCTGCAGCAGCTGCTGCCGCAGCGCCCGGACCTCAAGCTCATCGTGACCTCGGCGACCATCGACCCGGAACGCTTCGCCCGGCACTTCGCCGACGCCCACGGCAAGCCCGCGCCCATCATCGAGATCAGCGGCCGGACCTATCCGGTGGAGGTGCGCTACCGCCCGCCGGAGGAGCCCTCCGCCGGCGAGCGCGACGACAGCATGCAGCAAGCCATCTCCGATGCCGTGGCGGAGCTGGCCCGGGAGGGCCGGGGCGACGTGCTGGTGTTCCTCTCCGGCGAGCGGGAGATCCGCGAGACCGCGGAGACCCTGCGCAAGCACCACCCGCCGAGCACCGAGGTGCTGCCGCTGTATGCCCGCCAGGGCCCTGCGGAGCAGGCCCGGGTGTTCAAGCCCCACGGGCGCCGACGGGTGGTGCTGTCGACCAACGTCGCCGAGACCTCACTCACCGTGCCCGGCATTCACTACGTGGTGGATCCGGGCTTCGCGCGCATCAGCCGCTACAGCCATCGCAGCAAAGTCCAGCGGCTGCCCGTGGAGCGGGTGAGTCGGGCCAGCGCCGACCAGCGCAAGGGCCGCTGCGGGCGCGTCGCCGCCGGCGTCTGTATCCGCCTCTACGACGCGGACAATTTCCAGGCCCGCGCCGAGCACACCGAGCCCGAGATCCGCCGCACCAACCTGGCGGCGGTGATTCTGCAGATGAAGCTCTTGGGCTTCGGCGACATCGAGACCTTCCCGTTCATCGATCCGCCGGATGCCAAGCTCATCGCCGACGGCTACCGCACGCTCGAGGAACTGGCGGCGCTGGATGGGCAGGGCCGGCTGACGGACTTGGGCAAGCAGCTCGCGCGCCTGCCGGTGGACCCGCGCATCGGCCGCATGCTGCTGGCGGCGGCGGCGCACAAGTGCCTGGCCGAGATGCTGATCATCGCCGCCGCACTGGCGGTGCAGGACCCGCGCGAGCGGCCCATGGAACAGCGCCAGTCCGCCGACGAGATCCACGCCACCTTCAATCATCCAGACTCGGATTTCCTGGCTTACCTCAATCTCTGGACATTTCTGGAGCAGGAGCGCAGGCATCTGTCCAAACGCAAGTTCCAGCAACTGTGCCGGCAGCACTTCCTGTCCTGGAACCGGGTGCAGGAGTGGCGCGATGTGCACGGCCAGCTGCAGGAGCAGATGCAGGCGCTGGGCCACAAGCCGAACGCCGCCGCGGGCACCTTCGAGGAGATCCACCGCGCCCTGCTGACGGGGCTGCTCAGCAACATCGGCCTCAAGGACGAGCAGCGCGAATACCTCGGCGCCCGCGGTGGGCGTTTTTACATCCACCCGAGCTCCGGGCTGTTCAAGGCGGGTCCGAAGTGGATCATCTGCGCCGAGCGCGTGGAAACCACCCGCGACTACGGGCGCATCGTCGCCCGGGTGCAGCCGGGCTGGATCGAGGACGCCGGCGCACACCTGTTGAAGCGCAGCTACGCCGAGCCGCACTGGCAGTCCAGGCGCGGCCAGGTGGCCGCCTTCGAAACCGTCACCCTGTTCGGCGTCACCTTGGCCGCGCGCCGGCGGGTCAACTACGGGCCCATCAATCCGGCGGAGTCCCGGGAGGTGTTCCTGCGCTTCGGCCTCGCCGAGGGCGACTTCGACACCCGCGCCCCCTTTTGGCGCCACAACCAGGCACTCATCGAGTCCGTCCACCAGCTGGAGGCCAAGTCCCGCCGGCGGGACATCCTGGTGGACGAGGAGGCTATCTACGCCTTCTACAGCCAGCGGGTACCGCCCGGCATCTACGCCAAGCCCCAGTTCGAGCAATGGTTGCGCAAGGCCACCAAGCGGGAGCCGAAGCTGCTGCACATGCGCCTGGCGGACGTGCTCGCCCGCGACGCCGCCGAGATCACCCACGAGCGCTACCCCGACAGCCTGCGGGTCGGCGCCACCGATCTGCCGCTGCAATACCACTTCGACCCCGGCCATCATGCCGACGGCGTCACCCTGGTGCTGCCGCTGGCGCTGGTGAACCAGGTGGCCCCGGAGCGACTCGACTGGCTGGTGCCGGGCCTGCTCGCCGAGCGCATCACCGCCATGCTGCGGGCGTTGCCGAAGTCCATCCGCAAGGCCTTCGTGCCCATCCCGGAGACCGCCGAGCGCATCGCGGCCAGGCTCCAGCCTTCTGACCGCCCCCTGCTCCAGGCCGTCGCCGAGGCGCTGAAAGCGCTGTTCGGCGTGCATGTACCGGAAGACGCCTGGGACCTGTCAGCGCTGCCCGGGCACCTGCGCATGAAGGTGCGGCTGGTGGATGCCGACGGCCGCGCGGTGGCGACCGGCGAGGACCTGGTGGCACTCAAGCGCCGGCACGGCGACGCGGCCGCCGCCGCCCCTGAGTCCCGGGCAGACACGGGCGGCCTGGAGCGCACCGGCATCACTCGCTGGGACTTCGGCGGCCTCCCGGAGCATATCGACCGCACCCAGGCGGGCATTCGCCTGCGCGGCTACCCCGCGCTGGTGGATCAGGGGGACAGTGTCGCCATCGCCGTGCTGGATTCGGCGCACGGCGCCGCGCAGGCCATGCGCGCGGGGCTGCGGCGGCTCATCATGCTGACGCTGGCACAGGAAATGCGCACGCTCCGGCGCAGCCTGCCGGGGCTGGACCGGATGCGGCTGCAATACGCCAAGGCGCCTGATCCCGCCGCCGGCGCCCATAAGGGCCCCAAGACCGGCGCGCCGCCGGACCTGGCCGATGAGCTGACGGCGCTCATCGTTGATCTCACTTTCACCGAGGGGCAGCCGCCCATCCGCGATCAGGCCGCCTTCGCGGCGCGGCTTGCGGCTTGCAAGGGCCGGCTCCCGCCAACGGCCAACGAGGTCTGCGACCTGGCGGGGCGCATCCTGGGGGTCTATCAGGACCTGCGCAAGCGCCTCGCCGGCATCACCCAGATCAACTGGATGCCCTCGGTGCTGGACCTGCGCGCCCAGTTGGATGCGCTGGTGTTCCGCGGCTTCCTGCAGCAGGTGCCCTTCGAGCGCCTGAAGGACTATCCGCGCTACCTCAAAGCGGCCGAGCAGCGTACCGAAAAGCTTGTCCATGCCGCGGGCCGGGATCAGCAGCGCTTGGCGGAACTCAACCCGCTGCTGCACCAGCTCGCCGAGCGCCAGGCCGCCGCCCGCGCCGCCGAGCGCGACGACCCCAGACTGGAGGAGATTCGCTGGATGCTGGAGGAACTGCGCGTGTCCCTGTTTGCGCAGCAACTCGGCACCGCCTATCCGGTGTCGGTCAAGCGTGTCCAGGCGCGCTGGCGGGCGCTGGGGCTGTAATGGGCCGAGCGCCGGGCGGCGTGACGGCCCCATGACGGCCGGCTCAGGTCAACGCCTGATATACTGCTCGCCAATCAATTGTCCGCCCTCAGGCGCAGTGGGTCAGGCGGCGGTAGTCTCGAGCGCAGGGATGCTGGCGTAACGCCGACGGGAACGTCTCTACGGAGTGCCCCGCCACCCACCTTTCTTGACCCGCAAGAGCGGCCACGCAAGTGTGACGGGCCCAGAGCGACGGCAATGCGCGAGCGAAGTTGTCTCCAGCCATGACGCTGACCCAAGAAGACATCGATTTCATCAAAGCCAACATGGCGGATTGGCTCGCCGAGCAGAGCCTCGGCAAACCGCCGGCGGTCTACGAGATCGAGCTGCGCGAGCGTATGGTGCGGGTCGAGGAAGAGCTCAGGCATCAGCGTGAGCTGATACGGGAAGGCTTTGTGCGCATGGACGAGCGCTTCGCCCAAGTCGACAAGCGCTTCGAGCTCGCCGAGCAGCGTCATCAGGAACTGCGTCGGGACATGCTGGATCGCTTCGAGCAGGTCGACAAGCGCTTCGAGCAGGTGGACAAGCGCTTCGAGCAGGTGGACAAACGCTTCGAGCAGATGGAGAAACGCTTCGAGCAGGTGGACAAGCGCTTCGAGCAAGTGGACAAGCGCTTCGACGAGATGATCCGCCGTCACGATCGTCACTTCCTGTGGCTGATCGGGTTCATCACCATCGTGGGTAGCCTCATTGTCTCCGCAGTCAAGCTTTGGTAGATGCCCGCGACAGCCGGGAGCGGTTCGCGCTGATCACCCAACGACCGGAGTGCGCATGACCCCGCAGCACCACGGCGAGCCGCCGTTCCTTGCCAGTCTGGTTCCGGCTGAGATTCTGGCACCCGCAGATCGCTTTGCCCGCGCCCGCTACATCGCGACGCTGGACCCGGAGGCCGACTGCGAGCAAATCGGCTTCTTGCTCGCGAGCTGCGAGTTTCCGTGGGATACCACCCGCGCGCTGGAATTGGCCCTGCTGCGAACGTTCGCCGTTGCCAAGGGCACGCCGCTGTTGGTGGAGACCGATGAGCTGATCCGTCGCACCCAGAAGCGCTATGACGACACGGCGCTGATCCTGGCGGAAATCCAGGAAAATGGCGTGGATCATCCCCGTGGGCGGGCGGCGCTGCGACGCATGAATCAACAGCACGGGCGCTACGCCATCGCGCAGGACGAGTATCTCTACACCCTCAGTACCTTCGTCTTCGAGCCCATTCGCTGGAATGCACGCTTTGGTTGGCGGCGCCTGAGTGCGGGCGAGCGGCTCGCGACCTTCCATGTCTGGCGGCGCATCGGCGCGCGCATGGGTATCCGCCACATCCCGGCGGATTACGCCGAGCTGGAACGGTTCAATGTCGAGTTCGAGCGCGCGCACTTTCGCTACAGCGAGCACAATGAAGCATTAGCGACGGCAACCCGCAATTTGATGCTCGGCTGGTTTTTGCCGCGTCCGCTCTGGCCCGTGGCGGCGCCGCTGATGCATGCACTGCTGGACGCCCCCATGCTGCAGGCGGTGGGGTTCGATCCGGCGCCGGCGCCTGTGCGCAGGCTGGTGCTCGGCGGCATGGCCATGCGGCGTTGGGTGTTACGGCGCCTGCCGCCGCGGCGCAGACCGCGGCTCCTGACCCGGCAGCGGCATCGGAGCTATCCGCGCGGCTATCGCATCGAGGAGCTCGGTGCCGATCGCTGAGCCTGGCGCGCGGTTTTCAGTCGTCCCGGCGCATCGGCGCAGCCGCGGCGATGCCCCAATGGAGCAGCACCATGTTCGGCAGGTTACGGGAAGATATCAACTGCGTGTTCGACCGCGATCCCGCGGCGCGCAACACCTTCGAAATCCTCACCACCTATCCGGGGCTGCATGCGGTGATGATGCACCGGCTCAGTCATGCGCTGTGGCAGCGCAGCTTCAAATGGCCTGCCAGGGTGATATCCAATGCCGCGCGGCTGTTCACGGGCATCGAGATCCATCCCGGCGCCGTCATCGGCAGACGCTTGTTCATCGACCACGGTATGGGTGTGGTGATCGGCGAGACCGCGATCATCGGCGACGACTGTACGCTGTACCATGGTGTCACCCTGGGCGGCACCACCTGGCAGAAGGGTAAGCGTCACCCCACCCTCGGTTGCGACGTGGTGGTGGGCGCCGGCGCGAAGGTGCTCGGGCCCATCAGCATTGGCGATGGCGCGCGCATCGGCTCCAATGCGGTGGTGGTGAAGGCGGTGCCACCGGGGGGGACGGTGGTGGGCGTGCCCGGACGTGTCATCGAGCGCGCGGTGGACGCCGCCGCCCGCCGGCGTGCCGATACCGCCAAGCGCATGGGCTTCGACGCCTATGGCGCCGTGCGCGACGCGCCTGATCCTGTGGCCAACGCCATCAACAGCATGCTGGACCATATCCACGTCATGGACCGGCGCATGGAGGCCATGTCGCGAGCGCTGGAGGAGCACGGGATCACCCGTCACTTCGAGCACCTGAGCGACCTGGAGGGCTGCGGCATCGATCCTGCCACCCCGGACGCACCGCAGGACGCGCAAACGGCGTCCACGGCGACGCCGGGTGGCGGTAAGGCGGTGACTGCGCCGCGGCCGGAGGCCAAAGTAGCGGCGGGCAATGAACGCTGAGCGCGGCGCATCGCCGTGGCGACGCCATTGCCACAAAAAATTGATGGTCAAGCTCGGTTATCGTAGGATTCGCGCCACAGAACGACGACCTGGGAGGATATGCCGTGCGTTTGACCACCAAGGGCCGCTATGCGGTCACCGCGGTTCTCGATCTGGCTATCAACGAGGGCCGTGGCCCCATCGCCCTCGCTGACATCGCCGAACGGCAGGGCATCTCGCTGTCCTACCTCGAGCAATTGTTCGCGAAGCTGCGCAAGTGTGGCGTCGTCTCGAGCGTGCGCGGCCCCGGTGGCGGCTACCATCTAGCGCGGGCTGCTGGCACGATCCATGTGGCGGAGGTCATCACCGCGGTGGATGAGCATCTGGACACGACCCGCTGCGCCGGTGCCGGGGATTGCAAAGACGGCGGCCCATGCCTGACCCACAATCTCTGGGTGGACTTGAGCGAGCGCATCCACGGCTATCTCACCAACATCAGCCTGCAGGATCTGGTTGAACGCCGACCGCAGCGCGAGAGCGGTGGCTGCGAGGGCGACTCGGCGCAGTCGGCGGCGCGCCGTCCACAGCCGCAGGTACAAGTGCCGAACGGCCCGCGTCGCCGGATCGCTGATGCGCCCTCCTGATCCGCGAACGTGGCCCCGTCGCTCGCCCCCCGTCTCGCCGGCGGCGGCTGGCTCGGGCAGTATCGCGACTCAGCACTGCTCCCAAGGCAGGCCGCGGAAGCGCCAGCCGCCGAGCGTGCTGCGGTGGTGGTCGTCATCCAACTCGCCCTCGAAGCCCTCGTCGACGTGATAGACACTGCCGACCCCCGCCGCCAGCAGCGCCTTGCCCGCTTCCAGCGAACGCTTGCCACTGCGGCAGATGAGCACGACCGGTGCACAGGGCCCGTCGGGTGCGCAACTGGCGCCGCCCAGCAGGAGCTTGCGAATCTCGGTGATGAACTCGGGATTGACGGTCCAGTCCGGCTCGTCGATCCACGGCACATGCACGGCGCCCTTCGGGTGGCCGACGAAGAGATACTCCATGGTGGAGCGGATATCCACGAGCACAGCCTGCGGGTTGTCTTGCAACAGGGTGTAGGCCGCTTGCGGATTCAGCGCCTTCGGTGTTTGCGCCGCTGCGCCACCGTCAGTCTTGGGCGCGGTATCGGGCTCGGTCATGGTGCGGATCTCCGGCGGTGGGGCCGCGGTCGGCGGCTGCAGCTGAGTCTAGCAGCGGGCTGGCGCGTCCGATGCCCTGAGATGCTCACAGCGGCCGCGACGCCATCCCCGGCGCGTCTCCAAGGGCGCTCATGCGGCGCCTGGTGAGCATCTTACCCCGTGCCCCGGCCACCGATCCCCGGCGGCGGGGGCGCGCGCGCCAGGAGCGCTACCTGCAGGGGCTGTTACGGATGCTGGCGCATTGGCCGTTACCGGTCCTGCACGCCCTCGGCGGCATGATTGGCTGGTGTATCGCCCATACGCCGAACCGCCAGCGGCGTAATGCATTGATCAACATTACGCTATATCGTCCGCAGCTGGCCACGCGGGATCTCATCCGGCTGCGCAACCGCAGCCTGGCCGCCTTCGGGCGCACCTACTGCGAAATGGGGCGGCTTTGGCTGCGGCCACCGGCGCAGGCGCTGGGACTGATTCGAGAGGTGCGCGGCGGCGAGCTGTTACGCCGCGATGACGGTCGCGGCCTCATCGTGCTGTCGCCGCATCTGGGGGCCTGGGAGCTCGCGGGGCTGTATCTCGCGGCGCAGGGGCCCACCACCATTTTTTACAAGCCGCAGCGGTGTCTGGACGAACTCATTTTGGCGGCTCGCAGGCGCAGTGGTGCACGCTTGGCGCCAACCACGGCGCGCGGCGTCCGGGCGCTGGTCCAGGGCCTCGCCGCCGGCGAGTATGCCGGTATTCTGCCGGACCAGGAGCCCCGCGCAGACACCGGGGCCGCCTTCGCGCCGTTGTGCGGTCTGCCGGCTTGGACCATGGTGCTGGTGAGCCGCTTGGCACGCAGAAGCGGCGCACGGGTCATCTTCATGTTTGCCGAGCGATTGCCGCGGGCGCGGGGTTACCGCATTCACTGCCTGCCGGCACCCGATGGCATCGCCAGCGAGGATGACGCCACTGCGGCCGCGGCGCTGAACCTGGGGATCGAGCGCTGTATCAGGGTCTGCCCGGAGCAGTACCTATGGCCTTACCGACGTTTTCGGCGCCGGCCGGCGGGGCAAGCGAAGGTCTACGTCGGCCGCCTGCGCGATTACGATGCCATCGAGCACGCACGGCGGCTGCTGCGTGTGAGTGGGCGTGCTGCGGATGTGGGTTAGTACCCCGTGCCCGCCCTCCAAGGCGCCGGCGCCGGCGCCGGCGTCCAGAAGCTAGTGGTATGCGGCGACGCCCCGGCGTCGCCCGGAGATAGAACGCAATGTCAGAGCTTACCCATTTCGACGCCGAGGGCGCCGCTCGCATGGTGGATGTCGGTGGCAAAGACAGCACCCGGCGCCGGGCCGTCGCCGAGGGCTATATCGAGATGCAGCCGCAGACGCTGCGGCTGATCGAAACCGGCGCACACGCCAAGGGCGATGTGCTCGGCGTGGCTCGCATCGCCGCCATCATGGGCGCCAAGCGCACCGCGGACCTGGTGCCCCTGTGCCATCCTTTGTCACTGTCGCGGGTGGAAGTCGCCCTCGAGCCCGTGCCGGAAACGTCTGGCGTGCGCTGTACCGCCACGGTGGAGACCAATGCGCGCACCGGCGTGGAAATGGAGGCCCTGTGCGCCGTGCAGGTGGCGCTGCTCACGATCTACGATATGTGCAAGGCCGTGGATCGCGGGATGGTGATGACGGGGGTCCAGCTGTTGGAGAAGGCCGGTGGGCGTTCCGGGCACTGGCAGCGTCGCGCCTGAGCCCGCACGGTTGATCGGTGCGGCGCGGTCAGCCGCAGAGCATGTCCCCATACGCCACCATTCAGCCCACTGAAGTCTGCCCTCAGCATCGACCGACGCCAAGTATCGCTGAAGCACAGCACCAAGGGCCGACAGCCATGCATCCGCACTTTCAACGCGCGCAGTTTCTCACGGCCGCCGGCTCGCGCGCCGGCACACCGCCGGATTGCGGGTTGGAGATCGCTTTCGCCGGGCGCTCCAATGCTGGTAAATCCAGCGCCATCAACCGCATCTGCCACCAGCGCAGCCTCGCCCGCACGAGCCGTACCCCCGGGCGCACCCAACAGTTGGTGTTCTTTCAGCTCGATGAAGACCGCCGTCTGGTGGATCTGCCCGGCTACGGCTTCGCCAAGGTCTCGCAAGCCGTGAAGGCGGGCTGGCAGGCGCTGATGGAGGACTATTTACGGCGCCGCCAATGTCTGCAGGGACTGGTGGTGGTGATGGACATCCGTCATCCGCTGACGGCAATCGACCGCCACATGCTCGCCTGGGGCAGCGCCGCTGAGCTGCCGATGCTGGTGCTGCTTACCAAAGCCGATAAGCTCGGGCGCGGTGCCATGCAGCGCCAGCTCGCGGCGGTTCGCCGGGAATGCACCGACACGCAAATCGGGGTCGAGGTCTTCTCCGCCGCGAGCGGTCTCGGCGTCGAAGCGGTTCAGACGCAGCTTGCTCGGTGGCTGCAACTGCCGGCGGAGTGATCGGCGCTTAGAACTCTCCCGCCGCAGCCCCACGCATGATGTCACGGATGGTGTCTCGCATGCGCAGCGCCTCCGCCTTGAGCTCGGGTGGCAGCGGCTCACCACCGTAGATCATCAGGTCCAGATTCATGGAGTAGAGGGCGAGATTACCGTCCTTATCTTCGACCAAAGCGATGCGGCAAGGCATGAAACCGCTGTATTGGTCGCGGTAGTCCAGCATCATCTTGCCAACCTGGGCGTCGCAGAAGGACAAGAAGTTTACATAACGGTAGTCTTCTCCGGTGACGGCCTCAACTTGTTGATAGAAGGGCGACTCGCCAACGAACAGCAGGTTTTTGTTGGTGGCAAGACTCTTCAGGGAAGTGGTCACATCCTCGACGCTCAGCCCCTCCTGAACCGGCTCCGACCACATCATCGCGACGCCGGGATCGCCACTTTCCAGAAGCCGTCCAGCGAAGGCCCCGTAGGCCTGCGGGAAGCCAGGGTCGAGCTTGGCGAGGCGCGGTCCCAGGGTGACGGCGCCGATGAGCAGGATGGCGACGAAGATCAGGCCGATGACGGCAAATAGGTTACGGAGCAAATTCATGGGCATACTCTCGGCAGATGGCGTCCGCCGCGCTGCACGCGACGACGGTCTCGATGATGGTGCAGGGGCTTGAGCTTGGCGCGTGCCGGCGTCTACGCCGGGTCGGGTTGCCTGATGAGCCCTCAGGTTCGCCGTCTGTGCGCGCGCACGGGTGCGGCCGCAGCGTCATGCGGGGTGGCGGCGTGACTTGGAATGCATACGGCCAATCCCCGCTGGGGTTGGCCGTATGGATCGTCGGCGGTGGGCTGTGTCAGCCCGCTGGCTCGGGCGGTTGCGCGGGCGCTTCGGTGCCCTCATCGCCGCCGGCGGGCATCATGGGCATGGCCGGCATCATGGCCGGACCCATCCTGGGGCCAGGGCCGTAACCCGGCATCATGCCGCGTCCGCAGGGCTGGCCGCGGCTCGCAGACGCGCAGGGTCCGCCCATCGGTCCGCCCATCGGTCCCTGCGGCATGATGTGTGGCTCTGCGGCACGACTACCGAAGAGGGCGGCGATGGCCTCTTTCTGCTCGTCGGTCATGGCCTCGATGGTGGCCCGGTATGCCTCGTACTTCTCGAGCATTTCCTTGCGGCGCTGCTCCGCCGCCTCCCAAGGTGGCGTCTCCGGGAGCTCGCGGCCCATGGCCTTGGCGCGCTCGCGCATGGCCTCCCAGCGCTGCTGGCGCATGGCCTCGAATGCTTCGCGCGTCATGGGCGGGCGCTCGGTGGCCATGCCTGCGGCGGGCTGCGGCATCTGAGGCATGGGAGGAGGCTCCATGCCCGCCGGTGGCTGGGGCAGACCGCCGTCGGCCCAGGGCGGCATCTCCGGCAGTTCCAGGCCCACTTCGGCCGCGCGCTTGCGCAGGTCCTGATATCGCTCGTTGCGCTCGGCCATGGCGGCTTCCATACGCTGTTCCATGTCGGCGCGTGCCTGCTCCGGGCCGGGCGCGGGTGCCGGCGCGGCGGGCTGCGCCTGCACCGGTGTCAGGGCCAGGCCCAGCATGGGACCGAGCACGGCGGCCGATGCGCCGAGCAGGAGGCGTTTGCTGTCGATCATGTGGATCGCTCCTTAATTCAGTGGTCTCGGTGTGGTAACCGCAACTCTATGTGTGCGGTTTTCTCTAGCGCCTTGCCGCCACCGGCGGGTGCAGTGCGCGCACGCACACTCTAAGGCGGTGGACAGCGCGGACCATAGCATGGTTGCAGTGGGGAAAAAACGGCGCCGGTCTGGCTGCTGAATGCACCGGCCGACACCCGTGGACACGCCAGCCGTCATGTGTGGACGCCCGACCCAGCACCATGGTCATGCGCCAAGTAGCTCGTCGACCACCGCCAACAGCTCTTCGCGCTTGACCGGTTTCGCCAGAAAGGTCTCGCCGGAGATCTCGGCGGCGCCGGCACCCGTCTCGCGCTTGGTGACGATGGCGGTGAGGAAGGCATACCTGACGCCGCTGAGGGCTGGATCCTGCTTCAGCTGCTCCGCCACTTCATCGCCGCCGATGTCGGGCATCATGACGTCGAGGAACACCAGGTCCGGACGAAACTCCCGGACCACCCGCAGCGCCTGGCTGCCGTGGTTCTCTTCGCGGACCTCGAAGCGCCCCGTCTGCTCCAGATTCAGTCGAAGCATGCGGGTGAGGGCGGGCTCATCATCCACCAACAGAATCTTCTTTTTGCTCACAGGGTGGGGTTCCTGTTGGTGTTGTGCGGATGTCTGCTGCGGGCGCGTGAGGCGGGCTCGCGCTGGCGTGCGTGCAGCCATCACGCCGCCCCGGGCAAGCGCCCCGGAGATGACCGCCTCAGGCAGCGGCCTCAGGCGGGAAGAGCACCAGCGCACAGGCGCCGCCCGCTGCGCGATTGAACAGTTCGACGCTGCCACCGTGCAGCCTAACGATGTTGTGGGTAACCGACAATCCCAGCCCCGTCCCTTCGCCCTGGCGCTTGGTGGTGAAATAGGGGTCGAACAACCGATCCAGATCGCCCGGGTCGATGCCGGGGCCGGTGTCTTCGATGGCGATGCGAATCACGGGATCGCCGGCCAGGAAGCCCGCATCCCGGGCATGCGGCCCGAGCTCGTGGCTCGGCAGCGCACATAGGCTGCTGTGGATCATCAAGGTGCCACCACGCGCGATCGCGTGCATCGCATTGATGAGCAGGTTCAGGAAGGCTTGCTGCAGCTTGTCGGCATCGATGGGGCGCTCGGGAATGTCGTCGGCGAGGCTGATGCACACGCCAATCTGTCTTCGCGTGAGCTCGTGGCGTACCAGCTGCAGGCTGTTGTGAAGGGCGTCATTGATCGCGCCCGGCCTGAGTGCCAGGTCGTGCTCGCGCGAGAGCTCCAGCAGACCGTGCACGACGGTATCCGCCCGCGCGAGTGCCTGCTGCATATCCGTGAGCACTTGGCAGGAGACGTCATCCGCGCCTGCTACCTGCTCCAGGTAATCGAGTCCGAGCTGTGCGATGGCGAGCGGATTCTTGACCTCGTGCGCAACACCGGCGGCGAGTCGGCCGACGGATTCCAGCTTGGCCGCCTGCATCAGCTGCAGCTGCGCGGCTCGCAGCTCACGGTGCGAGCGATGCAGCTCGTCAGCGGTGCGATCCAGCTTGGCTTGCGCGCGCCGGCGCTCGCTCAGGTCCCGCAGCACCACCACCACCCCGGCGGCGTCCCCGGCATCGACGACGGGGGCGACGCGCACCTCCACCGGCACCGTGCTAGCGTCCGGGCGCGGCAGGGCAATCTCATCGAGGCTCAGCTCGCGTTGCTCGGCGAGCACGCGCCGGGCGCTCTCGCGCAGTCGCATGGGCTCCCAGTCCGCGAGTCCGCGCGCCAGCAGATATTCGGCGCGCAGGCCGAACAAGCGCTCGGCGGCGGGATTGACGAAGCGCGCTCGACCTTCCGCATCGAGCCCGAGCACGCCCTCCACCATCGAGTGCAGGATGCGGCCCTGCACCAGCTCCAGTTGCCGGTTGCGCTGACCGAGCTCGCGCTCGAGGCGCAGGATTTTGCAATGGGCCGCGACCCGCGCCGCCACTTCCTGCGGATGGAAGGGCTTGGTCACGTAGTCCACGGCGCCCAGCGCCAAGCCGTGGATCTTGTCTGCGGCGTCGTCCAGGGCCGAGAGGAAGATGACGGCGATATCGGCGGTATCGCCGTGGGCCTTCAGCTGTCGGCATACTTCGAAGCCGTCCATATCCGGCATCATGATGTCGAGCAGCACCAGTTCCGGGCGGGCGCGCTGAGCGATGGCCAGCGCCTGGGCGCCGTCGTTGGCCACCAATAGGCGGTAGTCGTGGCCGTTCAGGCTTTCGTACAGGACCCGCAGATTGGACGGGATGTCATCTACCAACAGGACGCAGGCCGCGCGCGCGGGGTCGGCATCGCCTGACCCCGGCGGCGCTGGACTGAAACCTTCGGACCTGCTGGGGTTGCTCATGCTGACCTCTACCCGTCGCCTCTCGGTGTCTGCGGGCTGGGTGGCGCCAGGCGGGGGACGCCGTGAATACGTCCCTGTAGACTTCACGACCGCATCCCTGTGGTCGAGACCCCCGCCCGCCGCCACTCAGCCCGCAGCGGCTTGCGCCAGGCGGGGGACGCCGTGAATACGTCCCTGTAGATATGCCCTGGTCGTTCGATTGTCGCCGCTGCGGCGCCGTGTGTCAGCCATGCCATGGTTGTCGAATCCCGGCGTACGTCAAGCGCCAGGCGCCGGCGCCCGTATCAGCAGGTCGGTGCGGCCTACGGCGGCGCCTCCACGGCAGTCCCCGTCGGTCGCGACCCGGCCGGCAAAAACCACAAGTCGGGGTGCGACGGGTATAACATGTCGGCTTTGCCTTCGCCGACAGACGCCTGCCCCGGGGACGACGCCGTGCTCAAGATTGATGACCTGATGGCCGCAAGTGGTGTCAAGTTTGGCACCAGTGGCGCCCGTGGGCGTGTGTCGGACATGACCGACAGCGTCTGCTTCGCCTATACCTCAGGGTTCGTGCAGCATCTGCGCAGCGCGGGCCGGCTCGCCGCCGGTGGTGACGTCGGCATCGCCGGCGACTACCGGCCCAGCACCGGGCGCATCATGGCCGCGTGCGCCGCCGCGGTGCGGGCGGCGGGCTGTCGTCCCCGCAACTTCGGGCGCATTCCCACGCCGGCGCTGGCCGCCCACGGCATCGCCCGCAACATGCCAACGATGATGGTCACCGGCTCGCACATCCCCGACGACCGGAACGGCATCAAGTTCAACCTGCCCACGGGGGAGATCCTCAAGGACGATGAGGCGGGCATTCGCGCACAAATGGTCGAGCTGCCGGCGGGCGCCTTCGACGCAGACGGCGGCCTGCTGGACCCGCCGTCGTTGCCAGCGGCGGAATCCGCGGCGCTCGAGGCCTATCTGAGTCGTTACCTGGCGTTTTTTCCGCGGGATTGGCTGGCCGGGCTCAGCGTGGGGCTGTACGAGCACTCGAGCGTCGCCCGCGACGCCTTCCATGCGGTGCTGACGGGGTTGGGCGCCAGGGTGACCCGGCTCGGCCGTGCCGACAGCTTCATACCCGTGGATACAGAGGCCATTCGTGCCCAGGATGTCGAGCTCGCCCGGGGCTGGGCGGCGCGCGGGGACTTCGATGCCCTGGTCTCCGCCGATGGCGACGGCGACCGGCCGCTGATCGCAGATGCCGAAGGCCACTGGCTGCGCGGTGACATCGCCGGCATCCTCTGCGCCCGGGAGCTCGGCGCCGCCGCTGTCGTGACACCGGTGAGCTCGAATACGGCGGTGGAGCGCTGCGGCTGGTTCGCCGAGGTGCTACGCACCCGCATCGGCTCGCCCTATGTCATCGCCGGCATGCAGGCCCTGCGTGCGCGCGCCCTGGCACCGGTGGTGGGCTACGAGGCCAATGGCGGCTTTCTCACCGAGACGGCTATTGCCCGAGACGGCCGACGTCTGCCGCCGTTGCCGACCCGGGACGCGGTCATCGTTGCCGTGGCCATCCTCGGTGCGGCGCGGCGCCGGGACATGTCCGTGGCTGACTTGGCGGCGGAGCTGCCCGGGCGCTTCACCTACAGCGATCGCATCACCGACTTCCCGACCGCGCTCAGCGCCCGGCGGCTCGCCGCCTTTGCGAGCGGAGACCGCGCCGCCGATGGTGACGCCGCGGCGGCGGTGTTCGGCGCCGCCTTCGGCGATGTGGCCGCCGTGGATCACACCGACGGCGTGCGCATCATCTTCACGAGCGGCGAGATCGCACATCTGCGACCCTCCGGCAACGCACCCGAGCTGCGGGCTTACACCGAAGCGGACAGCGCGCAGCGCGCCCGCGACATGAACCGCATCTGCATGGACATCCTGAACGGCTGGCGCGCTTGAGCCCGGCGGTGCGGGTCTGAGCCGTGATGCTGACGGTCGAATCCAGCCACGAGCTGTCGCCGGTGGGTGGCTGACGGACTGGCGCTGGCGCCCGCGGCCGGTCGCTCTCCGTCAGCGCTGCTGTGCCGGCGTTTGCGTCAGCGGCGGCGGTGGGCGAGGGCCGGCGAAGTCGCCGGCATAGCGCCGCGTGCGCTGCTCCAACCGCTCCAGCGCCTGCGCCGACAAATGCCGTTCGAACTGCGCGAGCCGTGCCTCGGCATCGCTGCGGCCGGCGACGTCGACGCCGGTGAGGCGAAGCCGGCTCAGGTCGACATAGCCGAGGCCGACGGGGTGCGGGACCAACCGCCGCGGCGATCGACGCGCGTGCCCAGCGTTGCGCCCAGCGTTGGTCGCGGCCAACGACTCGATACGCACGGGCCGGGTGCTGTGCAGGCCCAGCGGATAGCCCGCACTCAGCACCACGAGCACCAAATCCGTCACCGCCGCCGATGGGATCGGCTCGCCACGCAGCACGCCGAGGCTGACCACGGGCACCAAGTCGCCGCGCAGCTCGAAGGCGCCGAGCACCCAGGGCGCCGTCTGCTCCAACGGCGTCAGCCGTGGCAGACCCAGGCAGGTGTCGACGCCTTCGGCGATCAGGCTGCGAACAGCGCGGACGGTGTACACTGTAACGCGGCAATTCCGCTGCAGATCCATGATTGTGCGCTCCGCTGGCGGACGCCATGGCTTGCGACGGCGCGTCGCCGCACGATCAGGACCGGGGCGTTGCAATCGCCACACCCCGACATTGGATGACGATGGAGTGTTCACGCTCGGCAGGCGATGCCGGCGCGCTCGCATCTGCACCTAAAGATTAGTCCAAACCTGAGTATTCGGCGGGTGCGAGCCCCGATGGCGGGGCGCCGGCGGGCCGTGGCCTCGGGACGGCGCCGGCAGGATGGCATGCCGTGGCGGCTGCGGGCCGGCTGGGCATGCCCGCAGCCGCTCCCGATGCGCCGCCTACCGGCTCGGCATGCGCCGGCAGGGTGTCAGGGTGGCTCTCCCTCGCGCAGCAGCGGCTGCATGGCGTGGAGCATGCTCTGGAAGACCTGCGGATTCTCCGTCTCTTCGGTCGCCAACAGGCGCTTGATCCGGGCGCGCTCGGTGGGGGCGTCGAAGCATGCGGGGCAGCTGTCCGGCACGACCGGCAACCGGGCGGCCGCCGCGAAGGCTGCCATCTGGCGCTCGCGCGCGCGCACGAGCGGGCGAATGATGCGCAGGTCGCCGGCGTCGTTGCGGTAATGGGCCTTCATGGTGCGCAGTTGTCCGCCGCGAAAGAGCGACATCATCAGGCTTTCGGCGAGGTCGTCCAGGTGCTGCGCCAGTGCCAGCACGTTGTAGCCGTGCTCGCGACAGAGCCGATACATGATGCCGCGCTTCATGCGTGCGCAATAGGCGCAGAATGAATCGCCGTCCATGCGCGCGCGGGCCTCTTCCATGATGGGCTGGGCTTCCAGGAACCAGCGCACACCGAGGGCATCCATGTGTGCCGCCAGCTGCGCCGGCGCGAAGCCGGGTACTTGCGGGTCCACCGTCACGGCGGCGAGCTCGAAGCTGACCGGTGCGTAGGTCTGCAGGTGTTGCAGGATCGCAAGCAGCGACAGCGAATCCTTGCCGCCGGACACGCCAAGCAGCAAGCGATCGCCGGCACGGATCATGTCGTGCTCGGCGATGGCGCGGCCGACGGTGCGCAGCAGAGCCTTCGGCGGCTTGATGGGGGACTGGGCGGGTGGTGTTTGCATGCGACATCAGTGTAGCCGCCACTGCGGCGGTGCCGCCAGCATGGGCAACACGCAGCGCCCTTGCGCGGCGTCTGCGCCGGGATGACCGGCACGATGCGAAGCTCGGTGTCGAGTTGGGACCGCCGATCCCCGGATTAGCCGCAGTTTGCCGGGCGCAGGTTATTGGGCGCAGGTTCAGGTTATCGGGCGCGCAGCGCCGGGCTCGGCGGGCTCGGCCACTGCTTGCGCCAAAAGCAAAGGCCGGTGCAGGGGCACCGGCCTGGTTGCTGTCTGGGGATGGCGCCCCGGACTGCGCGCGCCCCTGGTGGGGGCGGTTTGACTCACCGAATGTGAGATGTCTTTGACTCTTAGCGTAGACCAGATTTCACGGCTTGCAGAGCGTGGACGGGATAACCGTTGATTTTCCGACGAACGGTCGTTCGCAGGTGCGATGGACGCTGGCGCTCAGCGCCGCGACCGCTCACGGGGTTGCGCGCCACCGGCCGGCGGAAATCGATGCACGGCCAGCGACCACAGATCGTGGCGTGCGGTGAGCACCAGGCAGGACGGTCCGCCGAAGGTGCGCTCGCGCCCGGCGGCGCCGGGATTCAGCACCCATGGCGCGTCGTCCTGGTCTGCCACCAGGCGGTGGCTGTGGCCATAGACGATGGCCCGCGCGTCGGGAAAGCGCCGGCGCAGCCTGGCGTGGCGGTCTTTCGCCGGTGTGCGATGGCCATGCACCACTACCAAGCGCCCGCCCGGCAGGTCTTCGGTGATTTCCAGCGGCAAGGTGTCCAGCAGGTGTTGCTCCGCCGCCGGCCACTTGTGGCGCACATCGTTGTTGCCGAGCACCGCCGCCACGCGCCCGGAACGGGGCTTGAGTCTGGTCAGCACCTCGGCTGCGCCGATGTCGCCGCCGTGCACCGCCAGATCGCAGTCGGCGACCAGGTCGGCGATCCGGTCATCGATGACGCCATGGGTGTCGGAGAGGATAGCGACCTGCAGCATGGCCTGATGTGGTTAAGCGTCGGCCGCGGGCATGGTCAGCACCAGCTTCCCCTGCATGCCGCCGGCCTCGAGCCGGCGGTGAGCGTCGGCGGCGGCGGCCAGCGGATAGGTCTCGGCCACGGTGATGTGCAGCCTGCCCGCGTCCAACAGCTCGCCGCAGCGGCGCAGGATCTCGCCCTGGTGTGCCAGTGCGCCCGCCATCTGCCTGAGCTGCGGTGTGAGCATCAGCTCCAGTGAGAGGCGAAGATTGCGGTGTCGGGCCTCCTTGAGACTCAGGCCGCCCGGGTCGAGGATGGTCACCAGATCGCCGTAGACGGCCATGACCTCGATGCTGCGGGCGAAGACCTCGGGCCCGACGGTGTCGAGGCAGACATCGACACCGCGACCGCCGGTCCAGTCGGCGATGGCACCCGCAAGATCTTCTTGGCGGTAGTCGATGGCGTATTCCGCGCCGAGACCGTGGACGAATTCCGCTTTCTCCGCGCCGCTGACGGTGGTGGCCACCCGGGCTCCGGCGAGCCGTGCGAGCTGGATGGCCACATGGCCGACACCGCCCGCGCCGCCGTGGATCAGCACGGTCTGCTCCGGCGCGATGCGGGCGCGATCGTGCAAAGCCTCCCAGGCGGTGATCAGCACCAGCGGGGCGGCCGCTGCTTCGATGAAGGTCAGCGATGCGGGCTTCGGCTGTGCAATGACTTCATCCACCACGGCATACTCGGCATAATTGCCGTGGGGCCCACCGAGTCCGCCGTGGCAGTACCAGACCGCATCGCCGGGCTTGAAGCGGGTCACCGCATCGCCGACCGCCTCGACCGTGCCCGCGCCGTCGCAGCCGAGCACGGCGGTGAGAGTGCCGGGCAGCATGGGCCCCTTGGTGCGGATCTTGGTGTCCACCGGATTGACGCCCGCCGCGTGCAGGCGCACCAGCACATCCGTCGGGCTTTGCAGCTCGGGCATCGGCAGCTCGGTCTCGGCGAGGACTTCCGGGCCGCCGGGTTGGCGCATCAGGATCGCCCGCATCGTCTTGGCTCCTCCGTCTTGGCATCACAGGCTGCATCTTGCGCCGGGACCGCTGCAGTGTGAAGGGCTGGGTGTGAAGACTGACCCCGGGACGACGACTGCGAGCGCCGCCGGTCACCGACCTGACGTTGCGGGTGTGCCGTCGTGCGCATTTGCACCGAAGCGGCATTGCGTGTAATGGTAATACCAGGATGACTGGCCCCGACGACTCCCTTGCGCAGCAATGTCCGATACGCCACACGGCATCCTGAACCGCGTCTTCGGCTACCCGGGCTTTCGCGGCGCACAGCAGCAGATCATCGAGCACGTCTGTGCCGGTGGCGATGCCCTGGTGCTGATGCCCACCGGCGGCGGCAAGTCGCTGTGCTACCAAATTCCGGCCCTGCTGCGCCCGGGCACGGGCATCGTCGTCTCACCGCTCATCGCGCTGATGCAGGACCAGGTGGACGCCCTCGAGCAGCTCGGCGTGCGCGCCGCGTTTCTCAACTCCTCGTTACCGCCGGATGCACAGCAGCGGGTGGAGCGGGCCTTGCTGGAGGGCGCCCTGGACCTGCTCTACGTGGCCCCGGAGCGGCTGCTCACGGAGCGCTTCCTGCAGCTGCTGGCGCGCGTGACGCCGGCGCTCTTCGCCATCGACGAGGCCCATTGCGTCTCGCAATGGGGTCATGACTTCCGCCCCGAGTACATCCAGCTCGATCGCCTGCACCAGCGCTGGCCGGACATCCCGCGCATCGCACTCACGGCCACCGCCGATGCCCCCACCCGCAACGAGATCATCACCCGGCTGCAGCTCGGCCGGGCCCAGCAGTTCGTCTCCAGCTTCGATCGGCCGAACATCCGCTACCGCATCGTCGAGAAGACCCAGCCGCGTCGGCAGTTGCTGGACTTTCTGCGCAGCGAGCACCCGCGCGATGCCGGCATCGTCTACTGCCTCTCGCGGCGCAAAGTTGATGATACGGCCGAGTTCCTGCGCGCCCAGGGCTTCGATGCCATCGCCTACCACGCCGGCCATTCGGCGGAAGAGCGCCGCGCGCGCCAGGCCCGATTCATCCAGGGCGACAACGTCGTCGTGGTGGCCACCATCGCCTTCGGCATGGGCATCGACAAGCCGGATGTGCGCTTCGTCGCCCACCTGGACCTGCCGAAGAGCGTGGAGGCCTACTACCAGGAGACCGGTCGCGCCGGCCGCGATGGACTGCCCGCCGATGCCTGGCTCTGCTACGGCCTGTCGGACGTCGTCACGCTGCGACAGATCATCGAGAAGGGCGAGGCCGAGGAGCGCTTCAAGCGCGTCGAGCAGCACAAGCTCGATGCGTTGGTCGGCCTCTGCGAGAGCATCGAATGCCGCCGCCGCACCCTGCTCAACTACTTCGGCGAGCAACTGCCCGAGCCCTGCGGCAACTGCGACACCTGCCTGACGCCGGTGGACACCTGGGACGGCAGCGTCGCCGCACAGAAGGCGCTGTCGTGCATCTTCCGCACCGGACAGCGGTTCGGCGCCGCCCACCTCGCCGACGTGCTCCTGGGCAAGAGCAACGCGCGCATCCAGCGTTTCGGCCACGACCAGGTCAGCACCCACGGCATCGGCAAGGAGCTCACCGCCAACCAGTGGAAGTCTGTCTACCGCCAGCTGGTGGCCGCCGGCTTCGCCCGGGTGGATATCGAGGGCTACGGCGGCCTCAAGCTCACCGAGGCGAGTCGCCCGGTGCTGCGCGGCGAGCAGGTGGTGCGCCTGCGCCGGGACCCGGAGCACAAGCCCCAGTCCGAGCGGCGCACCCCCCAGGACGGTGTGCCGAGCGATCCCGAGGCCCGGGCACTGTGGGAGCGCCTGCGCGAGCGCCGCCGGGCGTTGGCCACCGAGCAGCGGGTTGCGCCCTACATGATCTTTGGCGACGTGACGTTACGGGAGATGCTCACCTTGCGCCCGCGCAACCGGGATGAACTCAGTCGCATCAGCGGCGTCGGCGCCATCAAGCTGGAGCGCTACGGCGAGGATTTCCTCGGCGTGCTCGCCGAGCACGCGGCCGAGCACGGTCGCCCCGCCGACCTCCCGGCACCGCCTGCGGAGCGGGATCGGGCGCCATCGGCCCGGCCCGTGTCAGCGCACGCCGACGACGTCAGAGACAGCGAGCGCGCCTCCCTGGTGCTGCTGCGCCAAGGGCTCACGCCGGCTCAGGTCGCCGAGCGCCGCGATCTCGCCGAGAGCACCGTGTGGGGCCATTTGGCACGCTGTATCCAGGCCGGCGCCGCCGAGCTGTCGGAGGTCGTGGGCCTGCCCGATGCGGAGCTGAAGCGTATTCACAATGCCCTGCAGCAGCTCGCCGACGACGCCAGCCTGTCGCTGAAGCCCGTGTTCGAGGCGCTGGAAGGTCAGTATTCCTACGCCGTGCTCAGATGCGTACGGGCGGCGCAGCTGCGGGCGGCGGAAGGCTGACGTCCTGCCGGGCGCCGCGCCTTCGGCGGGCATTGCGCCGACAGTGTAGCGCGGACCAATGGCCTTTGCGTTGGGGCCGAAACGGCGCTGACGATGGGCTGCCCGGATAGACCCGGGTTGGTGCGGCGCCGTTGCGATCGCGTTTTCAATCCGCGCCCGGCCGATTGGCCGGGCGATGCCCATCCGCCGCGCGCGCCATCTTCGAGGCCATCCTGTGGTTTCAATCCGCGCCCGGCCGATTGGCTGGGCGATGCGCCACACATGAAAATAGCAGAGTCCACAACAAATTTCGACATTTTTGCGCGAAACCGGCGACTTGAGCAAAGCATGCGTGGCGGGTGGCCTGCGCGTTGAAGTCTGAGCTGTTAAAGATCACTAGGTTATGGTGCGCGCGAAGGGCCTGGGGATGGGGCGCCACTGGAGCTTCGCGCGGATCAGGCGATGAGGGGGCCATCGAAGTCGATGCAACGGAAGGCACCATACTCCTTGATGCGGGGGCAGTGGGCGTCGGGGGCCGGTAGAAGCGGAAGTTGTCGGTCTCGTCATCGATTTTGGCCAGTAGGTCGCGTTCCAACTGCTCGAACTGTATGTCGGCTACAGTCCCCAGCGCCGGCAATACGCGGCCGTCTCTACGGCGTTCATGGCGGCCGTCTCCAGCACCGCCGCGAAGCGGTCCTTGGACGACCACTGGGTGCTGTCCTGGGCATCGGCATTGGGCAGGCAGCGGCCCTCTATGCGTGCCTCCTTGCGCCACTTGTACACCGTCGCCAAGGACAGCCCTTCCTGCGCCGCCACCGCCTGCGGACTCAGGCGCTGCGGCGGCAGCAGCTTAGCCACGACAGCGGCGCGGCCTTCTTTGGAATATCGAGGCATGATGTGCTCCTCTCGCCCTCAGGGATTCTTAAGAATCGTAACAGGGGCAGACGACACTTATCCTGGCACTGAGGGCCCCTGTGGCGGCTTAGCAACGGTGGACCAGGGGATGATCAAGGCCCTGGATCGCGACGATTTGCGATCGACTCCCGTCAGCTCTCAGCTCGAGAGCAGGGCTTTTGGAGGCCACGAAGGCCAGCGGCTGGTCAAGGGTGAAGGGGTAAAGCACCGCCGATGACTGGAGGGTGGCCACGGACATGGCCTTGCCGGTGTACCGGAGTGCTGCCTCGATAAGCCAGGCGGTCAGACCATCGTGGGAGATGGTCATAGGCGCCCTTCGGATGATGCGGCGGCCCTTGTCGACGCGCGTAAGCGTGCCCCAGTCGGCTTGGGTCTGCATGACGCGGTTGGCAGCACGATAGGCGGTTTCCCGCTCCCCGTAGGTCTCGGCCATGCGGCGATGAACCTCCGCCGATGCGCAGTCACCCTGGATGGATGTGAGGCGTCCGGTCAGCTCGGCGACCTTGCCGAAGAAGGGGTAGGCCGAGATCGCCATGCCCCAGCACAGGGCAGGCACGGCCGACGCCTCGATTTCCCCCAGGAGCACGGCACCACGATCCGCGAACAGCGCGAGACCGGTGCGGGGCGCGAGCCACAGACCCTTCAGTACGCTCCGGCTTTTCTTCCGCGAAGCCTCGCTGCGTTCTCTCTCGCCGATCAGCGCTTCCAGCGTCTCGGGAGTCTCCTGGCCCGCACGAACGCGCAGCGCACAGGTTGCCCAGTCGAGCGGGATGAACCGGTCGAAGCCGATGTGGGGAACGCTGTTCTTGGTACTCGTCAATTTGGTTGGTTCACTGCTACGAAGGGGACGATCAGCTCCTCAACTGAGATGCCGCCGTGGGCTACCAACGGCTCGCCTTTGTGGACGAAGGCCGTTCGCGCACCGGCGAACAACGGCAGAAAGTTCGGCGGCAACGCCGGCGAGGGCAGCTCAATGGTCCCCGGAATCTGTTCCGCTGACTGCTTGCGCAGCAGGTCAGTTGGATAGATGCGGACCCGTTCGCCGCGGGACTCGGCGATCACGCCCTGATTCGGTCGACCGGCACCGATGGCCTCCACGTTGCCGTGATCCGCTGTCAGGTAGACATCGAAGCCTCGATCCAGCAGCAGCGCGAGCAACTGCTCCACGAAGCCGGACGTGCACCAGCTGTCGATCTGGCTCGCGATTCCGCGCTTGCCCAGCACGGCACCGTGCACGATCTCGTCGATGGTATCGACAACGATGCCGGCGACCTTGAGCGACGGCTTCGACAGCGCTTCTGCCAGCTCATCGAGCTGATCGACGCGGCGGATTCCCTTCCGATACAGGATTTCGCTGGCGCGAAGGCCCTGGTCTTGCCAAAAGCGCGACCACAGGGACGGCTCCGCGCTGGTCCCCGCGATCGAGTCCGCAAACTCGCGGGGCTTCAACCCGGAGAACAACGCCTGCCGTGACACGGCCGTGAGCGTCGGCAGCCACGCGAAGCAGGCGCCTTCGTCAAAGACCAGCTTGGGTGCGCGCCCGGTGACATGCTCGCGGATCTGTACCCACTGATCCATGGCCAGCCCGTCGAACACCAGCAACGCCACCTTTTTCTCTCCAGCGCCGCGCCGCAGGGCCAGAAAACGTGGGACTTGGTGCAGCATCACCGGCGCCGTTGCGACGGGCAGGGATGGCAGGTCCGAGTAGTGCTTTCGCATCCAGGACACCAGCAGCTCGTCTGAGCGCCGTTGGACCTCCTGGAGCAGGTCATCAAGCCCCTGGGCGTGAGCCTGATCCAGCGCATGAAAGCGAGAGAGGATCTCGCCAAAGCTCTTGGCGAAGCTCAGCCAATCCCGGTAGCTCGCCTCAATCGATGGCATGGCGTCCAGCAGACGCTTCAGTCCGTCACGGACCAGATTGCGCCGTGCAGCCGGGTCCCGAACGATCCCGACCGTAAGCCAGTCCGGCATCTCGGCAGGCACCTTTTGCACCAAGAGCGGATGCAGGGTGCCGTCGAGGAACATGGAATCGATCAGCGCCCGAATGTCAGGATGCTCGAACGGGATTTCGATTTTTCCTGCGGGGTCCCCCGCGTACTCGGGCGATTGCGGCTCGGCGACCCGCGATCCTTCGATCCCTTTCCCTTTCAGAAAGCGTTCCCAGGCCGCCTGTACGACTCGCAAAAAGGTCGCGAGTGACGCGAACAGCTCGCTGACCGGTAGCCCTTGGAATGCGGGCTTGCTGTCCAGGATGTCCTGGACATGATCCGCCAGCAGCCTCGGCAAGGGTGTATTGCGGTAGTGGAGTCGAAGAAGCTCTCGCCAGAGGTCCACGTTGCCCGCAATCAGATGCGGCCCCAGCTGGAAGATGTGGGTCAGGATGAACTCCTTGGTCGCCGCCTCGCCCCAGATCTGATTAGGCGACTGGGAGGCATGCTTGGCATGCGCCTCGAAGAGCGCTTCCCTGTACTCGGCGCCGAGCCGCTGGACCACGCCATAGCTCAAGAGAGGAAACAGATTCGCCAAGCTCAGGCGGACCAGGCGTGCCCGACGCAAGTAGTCCCAGGGAATGGCTCCCGGCTCCGCGGACCGCAAGTGGAGTACGAGAGCCTTGGCCGGCCCGGGCTCGCCTTGGTCCCAAGGCTGTCTCCACCGTGCTTCGTAGTCGGCCCGGAAGGCGATCGCGTCCTCGAACGGCAGGACCTCGAAACCACGACTGCGCAGCTCGGACAGGATGTGCTCGTCCAGCAAGACATCGTCCGGGTCCGCGGCGATCCAGAACCGCGCCAGGTCCGGCGGAAACTCCCCGAGGATGCGCTCGCTCCACAGGCTCATGATGCACCTGCCGCAGCGACCGATTCCGAGGCAAAGCCAGGTCCAACGCGGAGCATCATAATCGTGTTGAGGCCCGGGAGACTGGTCTTCATGCGGTATCCGCGCTCAACCGTCGCAAACCATCGCGCAGCTTGCAAAAACTGGGAGATGCGTTGCGTTCGATATCCATCTTCGGTCCGATGTTCTCTGCCCACTCATGTTTGAGCTGACCTGGTAGCGGCCAGCCGGCCTTCTTGATCGCGGCGGCACCACCAGGGTAAGTGGCGTTGGCGAGCACCTCCCAAGTGCCACAAACGCTGTCTTGGACGTAGTTCTCCAGCGCGCGCTGCTTGGCCCTCGGGTAGGCGGCAGCCAAAGCCGCGCGGTCGCCCAGGTACCATGCCTCGACCTCCTCGATGGCGAGGCGAAACAGCGTCCGCGGTGCCTGCTCCAGCCCGTTGACCAGTGCCTTCAACTCGGCCAGAAAAGCGACGCAGTCGCGACGGTCAGAGTCCAGCACGACGACAACGGCGTCGATACCGGGCGTCTTGGCGTAGCCGCGCAGAATCTTTGGCAGCTGATCCAACAACATGCGCTTCGCCGGGTCTGCCGCCGTCCGCAAGCCAGGGGGAATGCGACCAATCCCCTTGTAGGGGTGCAAACGCCATGTGTGTGGCTGGCCTTGCTCGCCGATAATCCGGGGAATCAGGCATTCGAGCAGGCGTTCGCCTGAGCTGTCTTCGACGAGGAACTCGATGTGCATCCTTACCTCGCATCGAGATAATCGCTGTACCAGAGCCCGCCAAGCGGTAGCCCCTCCGCGACCAGGTTTCTCACATCCTCCAGCTCGGACGCACGCTGGATAGTGGCAAAGCCGTCGGTGCCTTTCTGCAGTATCCAGACCTCATCGGGAGTCAGCGCGTCGACGAGATAGGGCTGGTGGGTCGTCACAAAGATCTGCGGTGCACCCTTCTTGCCCGTGGCATGCGCTCGAAACTCCTGAGCAAGCGCCTCCAACAACTTGTGGTAGAGACCATTCTCCGGCTCCTCGATACAGATGAATGGCGGCGGCTCGGGATCCTCCAACAGCAGGAGGTAAGCGAAGATCTTCAACGTTCCATCCGACATCTGCTGGGCGTAGAACGGATCTTCGAAAGCGCCGTCGTTAAAGCGCAAAAGCACCCGTTTGTCTTGCGTGACATCAGTGTCAATCTTAACGATACCGGGGATCTTGGCTGCAATGCGCTGCAAGATGGAATTGAACCTTGCTTTGTGCTCCCGCTCCATGAACTGCACGACATTGCCGATATTGTCGCCATGGATGTTCAAATGCCTTTGCGGCCCGGCACTGGGTAGGCCGCGAGCGGCGTCAGGATAGAAATACGACAGATACCAGCCTTTCAGGAAGTCTCGGAAACGCTTGATGCGCGGATGCTCCATCAGCGTGCCCAGCGTGGCGATGCCCAGTTGGCGGCGGTCGGTCAGCTCCACATCCGAGCGCGCCTTACCCTCCTCGTCAGCACCTTCCAGGGCGTCCTCACCGGACCAAACGGTGCCTTTTCCGCTCTGAAGGCTCAGGAACGGAAACAGTCTCCCTCGCGTCGTTCCCTTGCGCGCCTGCTTCAGGACCTCCGACTCGACATAGGGGCGCCCTGCCTTGTCGAGGGCCACGGACAGCTCATAGGAAATCGGCCGCTCGTTTGGCGCCTCGCGATAGAAGACCTCGAAGCGCATCGGGCCCTGCTCTCCCTTGGTCAACAGCCGCTCAAAGCCCCCACGCTGCTTCATGTCGCAGGCTGTTTCAACATCGGTGGCAAGACAGTCCGCTACGAACCCGAAGGCATCGAACAGCGAGCTCTTCCCCGATCCGTTCTTCCCGATCACAACGGCGAAGGGAGTCAGGGGGTTTCCCTGGCCTCCGGAGAGTCGTCCTATCGCGACATCTCTCAAAGGGCGGAAGTTGCGGACACGAAAGCCCTCGATGATGGCCATCTAAGCCTCCTCGGCAAGAGCCCGATTCGCGGTGATCTCGCGCTCCATGCGGTCCGGATCACCGGGCTTTGCGCTGGCGAACTCGGGGCTATCGAGGACGCTGAGCAGTGTCGCGGAGGACCCGCGCTTGGGGGCGGTCTCGTCGATGGGCGCGAGGATGGTCACCACGGCCCGCGACCGCTGCGCCAGATGCACCGGCTCCAGCAGGGTCACCTGCCCGTCAGGGCTGATCTCGGCTTCGATGGCTTGCAGCATGTTGCCTCCGTAGGGCAGCTTAGTTGTCAATGGTCGCCTCGCTCGCTACATCTGTGGTTACTCTGTGCCACGTTTCTCCCGCCAGCGGCTCCCGGGTTCAGAAAATGCTCGCGGCGGGCGTCGTGGTTCGGGAAGGTCTGGCCGAGGCACTCGACCGGGCCCTTACCGGATTCAATCCGTCCCAGGAAATCATTCATGACGAGGCGATCTCCCGTGTTGCCCATTCGGTCAAGGTCTCTACCAAGCTGGACGTCGCGACGATGTCGATCAGGGCGGCCGGGCAGGTGTCGTAGCGAAAGCGGACGGCGAAGTTGTTGAGGATGCGCAGCGCATTCCGGTCCGCTGGGGCTGGGACGCCGTGGGCGTCACAAAGGGCCGCGAGCGCGGCAAGATCATGGGTACGCTCGAAGACGACGCCATGCATCACTAGCACGGCCTTGATGAGCTTCTCGCAGGCTTGTTGGGCGTGAAAGCCCATCATCTCTTCAGGGGCTTGACCCGACTCGCGCAACAGCCGAAGGGTCATATCGATCGCGCAGCGCCGCATCAAGCAGCGTTTGCGCTTGGGCACTATGGCTGCTCATAAAGCACCTTTCCTTCCCTGGAGGCCCAATAGAACGGGGTTGTCCACCACTCGCGCTTCTGCTCGAACTCTGCCTCTGTCAAGAGCAGCAAGTCGACACCGATACCGAGCCTGTCCAAAGTCTGATGCAAGCGCAGATACTCCTCGTTGTAATCGGGAATCTCCCGCTCGATCACCATCAGATCCAGATCGGACCCCGCGTCGGCATCCCCCCGCGCGTAAGAGCCGAATAGGATTACCTTCAGTGGGGTGTGCGCGGCAGCTGCCAGCCCAACAGCCGCCTCGCGGATTGCGGTTTCGTCCAGCATGGGCAAGTCTCTTAGTCGTGCTCCCAAGGATTGACCAGGCGCACGTCCGGCAGCTCGAAGTTGGTGTCGATCAGCCAAGTCACAGGTCGATCTCACGGGTTAGGCTCTGGTCACGCGGGAACTCGACGTCATGGGCGCCGTAGAGGGGCGAGCTGCGGATCAACTCGACAAAGGATTGCCGCGGCTTGATCAACGCATCGTATTCGGCGCGGGAGAGGATCACCACCGCGGGCTCACCGTGCACGATGATCTCTTGGGGCTCGTGCCCGGCTGCGAGCCGCACGAGCTCGCTCAGGCTTTCCTTGGCGTTTTGCAGTGTCCACTGTCTCATGTTGCACTCTCTGCAGAAGCTTGTCGGTCTGGCTGATGTCCATGCGAGCGGTCGCCCGCGGCGCCGCGGTTCTGGGCGTACTCGCCGGACGATTCCCGCCGAGCTATGTTGCGCCTATCGGCGGTCGCATAGAGCGCGCATAGCATGCGGCGAATGGCTTCAGATTGGCATCCTCCCAATCGCTGCGCCAATCTTTGCGACACATGGAACATCAATGGCATCGCGCAGGCGCCGATCTCGATGCGGTGCTAAATCCGGCCGGGCAACGGCTGTCCGGGCGTCGAAGGCACGACGCTCGACTGGATCGGCGCCAGCAGCAGGTTGTCTTCCAGCGCATCCAGCAGCTTGGCCGCCGCCGCCGTGTGCAGGATCTCGTTCTCGGTCGGTACGAGGCTGGCCAGCGGCGCCAGGTCCGACGCCCTGGCGCGGATGACGGCATCCTTGGTGGGCAGCCAGACCCGAAACACCGTCTCGTTCCAGATCGACTGCCGGTCGATGATCCGGCACGGCGTCGTGTGGCGCGTGTGCCGGCACCAGTCGCCGACTCCGAATGTCTCGCTCATGTGTCCGACCGGTCTGCCGCTGCATGGCCCGTCGCGTATGACTTTGCGCAGCAGCCCGAAGACTTGGGGGGAAACTTAGGGGGCGACATGAGGGGTGGTGCGCCGAGCTCATGCCGCGCGCAGCGGTGCGATGTCTTCGTTCGTCACGGCTGGCGCGTGCAGCGCGGCAAGCACGCGATTCAGTTCCGCGATGCCGACCTGCGCAGGCGCGGTGATCTCGATGCCGATCGGCTTGCCCCCGGCAGTGTAGTCCACCAGAAGTCCCGAACCCGCCTTCTCGACATGGTCGCTCTTGTCACCGCGCGCACGCGGGAGGTACAGGTAGGCTGTCAATGGGCGTCCGTGGCGGAACGTTACCTCGAGATACGATGATTTCATGTCTTCTAAGCCCAGCCCGCTAGGCGCCCCAGGCCCGATTCGCGGTGATCTCGCGCTCCATGCGGTCCGGATCACCCGGTTTTGCGCTGGCGAGCTCAGGGCTATCAAGGACGCTGAGCAGTGCCGCGGCGGAACCGCGCTTGGGGGCGGTCTCGTCGATGGGCGCGAGGATGGTCACCACGGCCCGCGACCGCTGCGCCAGATGCACCGGCTCCAGCAGGGTCACCTGCCCGTCAGGGCTGATCTCGGCTTCGATGGCTTGCAGCATGTTGCCTCCGTAGGGCAGCTTAGTTGTCAATGGTCGCCTCGCTCGCTACATCTGTGGTTACTCTGTGCCACGTTTCTCCCGCCAGCGGCTCCCGGGTTCAGAAAATGCTCGCGGCGGGCGTCGTGGTTCGGGAAGGTCTGGCCGAGGCACTCGACCGGGCCCTTACCGGATTCAATCCGTCCCAGGAAATCATTCATGACGAGGCGATCTCCCGTGTTGCCCATTCGGTCAAGGTCTCTACCAAGCTGGACGTCGCGACGATGTCGATCAGGGCGGCCGGGCAGGTGTCGTAGCGAAAGCGGACGGCGAAGTTGTTGAGGATGCGCAGCGCATTCCGGTCCGCTGGGGCTGGGACGCCGTGGGCGTCACAAAGGGCCGCGAGCGCGGCAAGATCATGGGTACGCTCGAAGACGACGCCATGCATCACTAGCACGGCCTTGATGAGCTTCTCGCAGGCTTGTTGGGCGTGAAAGCCCATCATCTCTTCAGGGGCTTGACCCGACTCGCGCAACAGCCGAAGGGTCATATCGATCGCGCAGCGCCGCATCAAGCAGCGTTTGCGCTTGGGCACTATGGCTGCTCATAAAGCACCTTTCCTTCCCTGGAGGCCCAATAGAACGGGGTTGTCCACCACTCGCGCTTCTGCTCGAACTCTGCCTCTGTCAAGAGCAGCAAGTCGACACCGATACCGAGCCTGTCCAAAGTCTGATGCAAGCGCAGATACTCCTCGTTGTAATCGGGAATCTCCCGCTCGATCACCATCAGATCCAGATCGGACCCCGCGTCGGCATCCCCCCGCGCGTAAGAGCCGAATAGGATTACCTTCAGTGGGGTGTGCGCGGCAGCTGCCAGCCCAACAGCCGCCTCGCGGATTGCGGTTTCGTCCAGCATGGGCAAGTCTCTTAGTCGTGCTCCCAAGGATTGACCAGGCGCACGTCCGGCAGCTCGAAGTTGGTGTCGATCAGCCAAGTCACAGGTCGATCTCACGGGTTAGGCTCTGGTCACGCGGGAACTCGACGTCATGGGCGCCGTAGAGGGGCGAGCTGCGGATCAACTCGACAAAGGATTGCCGCGGCTTGATCAACGCATCGTATTCGGCGCGGGAGAGGATCACCACCGCGGGCTCACCGTGCACGATGATCTCTTGGGGCTCGTGCCCGGCTGCGAGCCGCACGAGCTCGCTCAGGCTTTCCTTGGCGTTTTGCAGTGTCCACTGTCTCATGTTGCACTCTCTGCAGAAGCTTGTCGGTCTGGCTGATGTCCATGCGAGCGGTCGCCCGCGGCGCCGCGGTTCGGGGCGTACTCACCTGACGATTCCCGCCGAGCCATAAAGCCAGGTCCAACGCGAAGCATCATGATGGCGTTGAGCTCCGGGAGACTGGTCTCTGCGGCATCGAGGGTGGCCATCCGCTCCTTGTGCTCCTGCTCGAGACGCCGCCGGCGATAGGCCCGCACGGCTGGCAGACCGATCCGGCCAATCGCCTGATCTCGGGCCTCGAAGGCGTAACGGGCGCGTTCACGCGCCTCCTTAAGGCGCGTGCGGTGCAGCTCTATCAGCGCCTGGATGTGCTGCTCGCCCTGGACGGTCGCCGCGGCGAGCGACTGGTCCCAATGCGGCGAGTCGGCTGGGGACAGCGCCTCCACCAACTCCATGCGCTCGGTGAGCAGGAGATCCCAGATGCGCCGGGCAGTGGGCAGGAAGGCCCGCCCGTCATCGTTGACAAAAATGGGCAGGAAGCGCTTGCGGCTGAAGGTGTCCGCGGACAGCGAGATCTCCCACAGGGACCAGACGCCGGCGACCGTCTCCGGCAGCCCAGAGATCTGCACCCGCGGAATCGGCTGTCCCGCGACACAGCGCGGCAGCTCGGCAATCAGTGCGCGGGCGCGCGTGTCTTCCAGGGTGATCCATTCCAGCTCCGGCCGGGCTTCGGCAGTCCGGGCGTCGAAGCAGGCCCGCGCCGACTCGCTGCCGTCCAACCAGCGGATGCGCCAGTGATCCCCATCCTGGACAGCCTCGCCGCCGCGGACCGGGAGACCGGTGGTGATCGTGCGCTCGAGCCAGAACTGCGCCGGATGATCCCGCCACTGCCGGGCCTCCTCCGCCGAGAACCGTTGCCCTGCGGAGGGCTCCTCGGTGATCAGATCGCTGCCTTGGTACGACTCCGCGACCTTCTCCCGGATCTGCGTCACCACCGCATCGCACTGCTGGTCGACGGAGTCCGGGTCCGTGATCCCTTTGACGAACAATTCGTCGAACCAGGGCTCCGCCTCCACCGAGTCCATCACGTCCGCGGCCTTGTCCACGCCGAACTCCTTGGCGATCACCGTGAGCTTCTCCTCCAGGACCTGACGCACCCGGTACTCCACGGTCTCTTCGAGCACGAAGTTGGTCGCCCGCACCACATGCTGCTGGCCGATGCGATCCACGCGGCCGATCCGCTGCTCGATGCGCATCGGGTTCCAAGGCATGTCGAAGTTGACCACGACGTGGCAGAACTGGAGGTTGAGGCCCTCGCCGCCCGCGTCGGTTGAGATCAGGATCTGCGCGTCCTGCGAGAAGGCAAGCTGGGCCTGCGTTCGCGCATCCAGGTCCATGCTGCCGTTGAGCAGGGCGACCGTGAAACCGCGTCCCTCGAGATAGTCCGCCAACATGCGTTGTGTCGGCACAAACTCGGTGAAGACCAGCACCTTGACGGTTGGATCGGACTCGGCTTGCTGGAGCCCGTAGATCAGCTCCAGCAGGGCCTCGGCCTTGGCGTCGGTGCCGGCGGCCTCGGTCTCGCGCGCCAGGTCGAGCAGCATCTCGACCTCGGACTGCTCGCGTGCCAGGCCGTCCAGGGTCTCGACGGCAGTCTGCACCGCCATGTCTGCCTGAGATTGGCCGTCCAGCTCTGCCCACTGCTCCGGATCTGTCTCATCCTCGAATAGTGATAGCGATGCTTGGGGCGAAGGGGCGTTCAGCGCCTCCAGCCGCTTCTCCAGAGTTGCGCGAATCGCCGCCGTACTTGATGTCACCAGGCGCTGCATCAGGATCATCAGAAACCCGATATGCCGCTGCTGGGCGGCCATGGCTTGGTTGTAGCCATGGCGCGCGTAATCGGTCACCGCCTCGTAGAGACGCTGCTGGGCGGCATGCCGCGCTTGCCAGGTCACCGCCTGAAGCCGTGTCATGCGCGGCTTGAACAGCGGCTGACCCTCGGCATCGATGGCCTCGCGCTTCTCGGTGCGGATCACGAATGGTCGTACGCGGTCGCGGGTGATGCTGCCTTCGTCCGGGAAGGACTCCCG
>NZ_CAJXWY010000044.1 GCF_913062725.1 uncultured Thiohalocapsa sp. | reverse complement strand
TTGCCAAGGCGCGTTCTTTGCCTCCTCGTCAGGACACTGCGGCTTCGATTGTCAGTACTGCATCATCAACCCGATTGCGAAGCACCAGCCGTCGCTGGTGTTCGAAGACTTCCGGTTCATCTGCGAGTACTTCGACGCGCCAGTGTTCTTCGCGCTGTCCGGCGTCGGGGACTTCATGGTCAGCTACGCTCGCTCGCAGCGTCTGCTGGAGCGACTCCTGGGGCTGGATGTGGAGGTGGCGCTCGACACCAACGGCGCCGCCCTGCAGGAGCTCCCGGAGCTCGCCCCGGAGCGGTTGGAGAAGATTCGCTACATCAACCTGACCATGCATTACCACCAGATCAAGCAGAAGAACCTGCTTGAGCGCTGGCCGGCCAATGCGCGGACCATTCTGGAGCGCCGCTTCGAGCAAACCCATCCGGACTATATCCTGTCACCGCCGTTGCAGGACGAATGGGAAGAGGCCATCGCGCTCTACGCGGACAAGGTCTACGCGCAGACCGCTCGCCCCTTGCTGCTGGTGCGCGATGTGAACCGGCCCTTCTCGGCAGCCGACGAGGACCGACTGGCGAGCCTCAGGGCCAAGTTCGGCGAGGTGTTGGCCGGCGAGCACCGGGAGGACTTCGCCGCCGGGTTCCGCGACCGTTCTGACGTCCTTTGTCCGGCCGGTATGCGCTACTTTCGCGTCTGGAACGATGGCCGCGTACAAGGCTGCCCGAACCTGCCGCATGTGACCGAGCTGTCCGACTGCGGCAACGTCAAGGAGCGACGCCTGAATGTGAGCAAGACGCCGTTCCGCTGCCGCTCGCCAAACTTCTGCGACTGTCATGTGATCGACGGGCTTGGCATGATGCGCGTCCCGAGCAACGCCTGCTGAGCCCTTTCGCGGTCGCTTGGGCCTGCAACGTCCGCCGTCGAGGCGTCAGATGAGCGGCCAGCCCATCCGACGCGCGTGGCGGCGCGTATCGCCTGGGCGTTCGATCCTGACGCAACTGGTCACCACCGGCAGCGCATGCGCCCACTTGCGCTCGAACACCTCGGCACTGGCCAGAACCCTGGCCACTGTTCCGGCCGTTGGCGCGTTCGGCAACTCCCGGGTCCAATGCACGCAAGGGGCATCGACTACCGCGCAGTCGAGACCTTGCCCGCGCGCCTGCAACACCAGATCGGTGCCGTAGAAATCAAAGCCCAGCGTCGGGTCCAGGCTGAGTCCGCTGTCTCTGCGCACCGCGAATAGGAGTTCGTCCAGGCTATCGACCGGGCATGGCAATGCCCGCGGCGGTTGCAGCAACGCGTCTCGCCAGCGGATGTGGCCGACATGCTCCGCACCGAGCACACCATAGACGCCCACCACCGCGAGCCTTGGCCAGCGCCGGCGCGCGAGGCGCAGTTGATCCCGAAAGCGCTGATCCCAGCCGCGCGGCAGGTGCACATCCTGGTGCACCCACACCAGCCAGTCGCCGTGGAGGCTGCCGCGGAGTTCCGGGTTGAAGGCCGCGGCGGCGCTGAGGCAGTGTTCATGCAGGCGCAGCGGCCAGCGTCCGCCTCTCACACATTCAGATTCCAGTAGATGCCTTCTCAGCACATTGCAGTCGTTGACCGCGGCGACGAACGCCAGACCACTGCCACTGCGCAAGCCTTGCATTGTATTGCCCTCGGGGGCGGCGCCCGAACATCTTGGCCCGGCTATGCCTTGCGCCAACGCCAGCGCTGCAGCGGATACGGCTCATCGGGAACACGTAGCTGCGCGAAGTACGCGCCGGAGGCCAGGCGCCGCCAGTGGGCGGGCGTGAAGGGCGACGCATCGGGGTTGAAGTCGCGCTGGACGAAGGGCACAAGATGCGGGTTGATGCCCACCTCCAACTGCATCCCCGAACGCTGGGCGTCGCCTTTGCAGGCGAGTTCGGGAGACGCCGACAGGGTGCCGAGATCCTCCCCGGGCCAAGGGCGATCGCGATCGGTCAATGGCCCGCCGGGCGGCTGCATCTCGTAGTGTTTATCGAAGAACAGGTTCGAAGCATCCGCCATGTACCGGGTCTTTGCGCTCCGCGGCGACTGATCCCAGTAGTGGACGATGGATGCATCGGGGACGCAGAGCATCCTTTGCTCGTCGCCCAGCATCCCCGCGCAGAGGTCGGTGTCTTCGTAGTACAGGAAGAAGCGCTGATCGAACACCCGGCCACCGGGAAAGTGCGCCGGGTCATTGCGGACCAAGAGACAGCCGCCGGACAAAAAGGGCTCGGCGAAGGGCTCGGACCGGCTCCAGAAGCGCTCGTGACGGAGACGCCAGTAAAAGGAAAGCAGCTGAGCATCGAGCCTATACGCCGCAGCGGCACCGGCGCCCTGCTGCCACCACCAACTGTCGCCGCTTGCGGGCGGTAGGCGCCAGCGGCAATCGTCGTCCCAGAAGGCCCGGGGACCGACAATCAGCACATCGTGCCGTCGGGCGGCTCGCAACAGGGCGGCGACGCTGCCGGGCAGCGGCCGCGCGTCGGGGTTGATGATCAGCCACCAGGGCAAAGGCAGCCGGGCGGCTGCCTGATTGACGGCGGTGGCGAACCCCAGATTGACCCCCGGCGCAAGCACCTGCACCTTCGGCCTGGCAGCGAGTTCCACCAGCGCAGCGTCATCGGGGCTGTTGTCGATGATGAGCGTCTCGGCGACCTGAGGGGACGCCGCGAGTGCGTCCAGCAATGCCGGCAACAGCTGGCCGGTGTGGTAGTTGACGATGATCGCGCCGATGACGGCGGTGTCAGCGCACACAACGGGCAACCAGATGGAACGCCAGGGTATCCAGCGAAGCGGCATTCACCTCAAAGCCTGCCTCCCTGAGGCTGGCCAGTCGCTTATGCACGTTCGCCGGGGCCGGCAGCTTGACACGATGTAGTGTCGAGATTTCGAAGCCCTGGCGCGACAGCAGCGCGTGCAGCGAATGCTCGGTGAAGAAGCGCAGATGCGTCTCGCACAGCAGTCCGGCCGGCACGTAATCCCAGCGCCCGGCGATCTGGTCCAACGCCAACGACCAGTGGCCTACGTTCGGGACGCTCGCGACCAAATGACCTTCCGCTGCCAGAAACCGCTCGCGAATCCGTTCCAGCAGCCGCTCCGGCTCTGCGACGTGCTCTAAGACATCCAGGCAGGTGACGCAGTCGAACCGCTCTTCGATCTCGAGGGACAGCGCATCACCGGTCAGTACCCGATCCAACTGCTGTGCGGCTATGCGCGCGATGCTAGGGATCAGTTCTATCCCGACCACACGACAGCCGAGGGTTTGCGCCGCCGCTGCGCCGAATGCGCCGATGCCGCATCCGATGTTGAGCAAGCTGCGGGTCGTGCGCACGGCACGGTCGAGCAGCGCCTCGCGCGTCGCCGCATCGTCCGGTCCGGCGATATGGACAAGCTCGATCTCGAGGTTCGTACCAAGCTCGGCGTACAGCGCTTCGTTCAACAGTCGCCATGCCAATCGATATTCCGCGGCTTCCGCCACTGCGGGATCGACGGCCACCCAGATCGCCGTTCGCACGCGCTGCGCGCCGCTCATTGGCCCAGATCCCGTTCGCGGACTTGCGGGTCGGGCAGCGCGCGACGTCGCAGGAAGCTGCCGGGATTATAGGTGATCAAATAGCGCTCCCGTCGGTGGTCGACCTCGAATTCCGGACTCTCGGAGAGAAAATCCATCACCGCCGCCAGCGGACCCTCGGTGCCTGGTGGCACCTCCACCAAGCCATCGACCACCTCGACGATACCGTCCTCCACGATCAGGTAGCTACCTTCGGTGACCAGGGAGCCGAAATTGCGCAAGTCTCTCAGCACCGACGCGTGATGGTGGTCGGCATCGTGAATGACCAACACCGGTCCTGTACCGCATTGTGCCGCGACGCGCTCACGCACCCTCGGGTCCGCCAGATCGCCGTCGATGCGATGCAGACGCGGGTGAGAGATGTTGAACAGCTCGCGATCGCAGTCCACCGAGACGACCGTTCCCTCGCCGATCAGGTCGAGCATGTGCAATAGAAAAAGCGTGCTGCCACCAGCGAAGCTGCCGAGCTCAACGACAACGCGTGGGCGAACCTCCCAGAGAATTTCCTGATAGATCCAGCAGTCGAGAGGGTTCTTGAGGGTTCTTGCCCCCATCCAGCGCATCTGGTCGTAGTGCAGATGCATCTGATGATAGCGAAACCAATCTGCGACCGACTGGCTGTAGGCCTCGCGGTAGACCGCGGCGATGGGCTCTGTCCGGCGGGGAACGCTGCGGGCGTATGCGCTCGTCGCGGTCGTGGGTGCAGGATGCGCAACCGGTGTTGGTCGAGCCTTGAGCTTGCCCGGCCAGAGATGGCGCAGCCAGGTTGCGAAAGATGCCGACCGCGCTCGCTTGCGGAACACCCCGATGGTGTCCCCCCAGGGGGTGTCCCACCGGGTCTGCGCCTCGATCAGCTCAAGGCGCTCGCTGTCGGCGAGGGCCTGCATCGCATCCGGGTAGAAACGCCAGCAGTCCACCGGAAAACGATGCTCTGCGCCTTTGGACGGCACGGTCAGGAACAGCAGGCCGTTCGGCTTTGCCACGCGCACCATCGTCTTCCAAGTGAGCCAGAACTGCGGCATGTGTTCGAGCGTCTGCCCCGAGATCACCAGGTCATAGCGGGCGCTGGCGATCGGCCAGCGATGCGGATGATGCACAACGATATCGACGTTCGGGCCGGATTCCCTATCGAGACCTTGGTAGGTCCAGCCCGGTCGATCGAACAGCGGTCGATGGCTGCCGTTGACGTCGAGGCTGCCCACGTCGAGGACGCGCAATGGACTCGTCGGGTCCAGATAGTCCCGAACCAGCCGTTCCATTTCCCAATAGGCATGGATATGCATCAGCTTGACATTCTCACGTCAACCGCCTGGTAGCTCAGGTCCATCGGCACTCAGTCCTGAGACCAGCGATGCGGTACCGAGATCACGCCGATGCCCAGCGATAAACCGGGTTGATCGACATCGACCGCGCGCTCAACAACCACTCTGTCATAGATGTGCAGCGCCCGTTCACAGAGAAGATAGACGTGCATGGAGTAGAGCCCCTTCAATAGGGGAATGTTGGGGAATCGCAGGGTCACCTGACCGAAGCCCGATGGGTCGCGGTGGACCTGTACACCGTCGTGCAGCGAAATGGCGCCGCAGATGGGCTGCTGTGCGACCGTTTGGATGCCGACCCCCAACGTGGGCGCAGAAAGTTTCGGGTCGACCCAGAAACGAGCATGGATGCTGAGGCAGGCTTCCCCGCTGCGCAATCGCACAGGTGCACCGCGGACACCATCGACCGATGCCTCGACCGACACGAGACGCCCTGGTGGCTGTGTCTCGCCCGGTGCGGGCTCCGGCCGGTCATCCATGCAACCCGCCGCAATCGCGAGGCGATCGAGCGCCGCCTGATACTCGCGCAGCACCTCCTCTGTTGCGCCGAGCGCGATTGCGCGCCCCTGATGGAGCCACAGCACCCGATCGCACATGGCCTCGACGTGATAGAGCGAATGGGAGCAGAACAGAATGGTCTTGCCCGCATCGCGAAACGCCATGATGCGATCGAACGACTTGCGCGCGAAGGCACCATCACCCACCGACAGGGCCTCGTCGATGATCAGGATATGCGGGTCGATAGCGGTGGCCACGGCGAAGGCCAGACGCGCCGACATGCCGCTGGAGTAGGTCTTGACCGGGCGCTCGATGAAGTGTCCGATGTCGGCGAAGGCCGCGATCTCGGCGAACACCGCGTCGATCTCGGGCCGCTCCAGCCCGGCGATGGCGGCCTGGAGGTAGACGTTCTCCCGCCCGCTCATGTCGGGGTGGAAGGCGGCACCCAGCTCGAGGATGGCGGCGACGCGGCCGTTGACGGTGAGTTCGCCGCTGCTGGGGGGGATGAGTCCCGCAGCAAGCTTGAGTAGGGTGCTCTTGCCGGCACCGTTGCGCCCGACGATGCCGAGCACCTCGCCGTGCCCGACGGTGAGATCGATGCCGGACAGCGCCGTCACGTCCTGATGGCGCGGCCTGCCGGTGACGATCTCCAACAGGCGGTCGAGGTCGCTGCGATACATGCGGTAGCGCTTGGCGACGGCACTGAGCCTGAGCACGGGCGCACGGCAAGCTGCGGCGGCCTCGGACGCGTCGAACGTCGAGTGGGTCTGTACCGCGGGGGCGTTCACAATGTCTCCCGCAGGTGCGGCTCGCTGCGCCGGAACAGCAGCCAGGCCGGGCCCAGCAGCGCCAGCCACAGCGTCAGCGGGCGCAGCCAGTTGCCGATTGTGACGGGCATGTCCTGCAACAAGTGATGGATGAGAGCCATGATATCGGCAAAAGGATTCAGGATCAGCCAAGGCCGCAGCGGCGCGGGCAGCATATCCGGCGTGTAGAGGATCGGCGTCACATAGAGCCCCATGGTCAGCAGGAACGGCAGCAATTGGCGCAGGTCCCGCAGGAAATGACCGAGCACCGCGAGCAGGTAGCTCGCCGGCAGCAGCAGCAGGAACAACAGCCCGAGCACGGCGGCGGCCGCCGGCAACGCCCCGATGCCCAGCAGCAGCGTAGAGACGACGAGATACAGCGTTCCATGGACCAGCGTCGCCATCACCAGCGGCAGCAGCGGCAGCAGCACCAGCGGAAAATCGCCGCGCTGATACAGTGCCGCCTGCTCGGCGAAGATGCCGAGCGCGCGTTGCAGCACCTCGACCACCAGGAACCAGGCCAGGATGCCCAAGAGAAAGTAGTCCAGGAACACGACGTGGCCGGGCAGGCGAACCCGCAGCACCACATCCAGCAGAAACCAGAACGCCAACACCTGCAATGCCGGCCCGATCAGCAGCCAGCCGGCGCGAAACAGCGTGCCGGAGGTCCGCCCGACGATCTCCCTGCGCAGCAGCAGCGCCAGCAGCAGGCGTTGCTGCCACAGCGCCGCGAGCGGGCGAATCAGCCCGTCGGCGGTGGCCCGCGGGAGTGCCGTGGCAAGGGCTCGAGCCCGCATCAGCTCACCAGCACCGCACCGGACACGCCGAGCAGCATGGCGGCGTCTACGACCAATGCGGCCAGCAACGGCGCGCGCAGCCGGCCGTAGAGTTGACGGGCGTTGCGGATCCGTTTGCGCTGCATAGCCAGCCGCGCCGGCCGGAGCAACCCGAGCTGGGCGATGACGAGCAAGATGAGCAGGAGTACCGACAGGGCCGTCATCCAGACGACGTGCACGGGCCATGGGGACTGATCCAGCAGAGCAAGAACCGCCCAGAGTCCACTGCCGTAGATGAGCAGCACTCCCAGCCAGAGCCAGCGCAGGCAGAGCGCGACCCCATCCAGGCGCAAGTGCATATGTGCGGTGGCGGAGCGCACGTCCGACACCGCCGGCAGATAGGCGATCTGGATGAACAGCAGCGATCCGATCAGGATGATTGAGCCCAGGTTATGTGCCAGCACGGCGACGATGATCTGCTGCGTTTGCGACACAATCAGTCGGAAGTGCTGACGGGGAAGCGCTGAGTGCAAGATCAGAGCATAGTCTATCCCGTAACCCCGAGCCGCTGCCCGCCCAGATCCTGTCGCCGAGTCGGCGGGGCGCGATGGCGCATGCTCAAAGCGCCGTGGCGACCTCGTCCCAGAGAGCACGATAGGCACCGGCGGCGGCATTGGACGGGGCATAAGCCGGCAGCGGCATGCGGTGCAGGCCCATGCGCTCCACCTCCGGGGCCAGCGGAATGGCGGCCGGGAGCATCTCCGGATACTCGGCGCTGAGGCGCGCCATGGTCTCGGTGTGCAGGGGCCGCGCGGCGTCCACCATGGAGAAAAAGGGCAGCACCTTGAGCGCGCCGAAGCCGTCTTCGGTCTTCAGGAAGTCCTGTAACTGCGCCAGGGTGCGGGCCGACAGGGTGCTCGGGATCAGCGGCACCAGCAGTGCGTCGGCGGCGCGGAAGATGTTCTCGGACATCAGCGAGATGCTGGGCGGGCAGTCGAAGAGGACCAGGTCGTATTCCTTGACGAAGGGCTTGAGCAGCCGCTTCAGCTGATCCACGGGCTTCTTCTTGGCACCCTCCAGCAGGATGTCCATGTTGCGGTAGGAGAAGTCCGCCGGCAGCAGGTCCAGGCCCTCGAAGTCCGTGCCCTTGATGGCGTCGTCTGCGCCGCGCTTGCCGCGCAGCAGCCCGCGCCCGCCACCCTTGACCTTGGGCTTGATGCGGAAGTAGTAGCTCGCCGCCCCCTGGGGGTCCAGATCCCACACCAGGGTGCGCTGCCCGGCGGCGGCGGCGAGATAGGCCAGGTTGACGGCGGTGGCGGTCTTGCCGACGCCGCCTTTGATGCTGTAGATACCGACGACCTTCACGCGCCCGCCTCCGCCGGCGCAGCGGGGCTGTGCTTGGCCGCGAACAGGCGCTTGCGCACCGCCGCATTATCGGTGCTGTCGAAGCCGGCGAAGATGCGTGCGAACTCGCCACGGGCGCGCTGCTGTGCCGTCAACATCTGGCTGACGAGCGCCCCCATGGCCAACAGCGTGCCCAGCGGCGCCGCGCCCTCGCGCTGCATGGCCGCCGCCGTCTCGCGCAGGTGCTCGGCTTGCACGGCGAGATCCTGGAAGCCCCCCAGGTTGTCCAACAACACCTTGATCTGCTTGATGAGCCCCTTGATGTCGTCGGCGGCGTAGAGGCTTTGGAAGAACTCCATCAAGTATCTGAGCTTCTTGCAGCTTTTGCGCAGTTCGTGCAGGTCCTCGGGCGGCGAGGCGTCGGTGATGGCGCGGCCTTCGTCGAGCACGCGCTTGGCCATGCGCCGGATGCGCTTGTCCGCCAACGCCTTGATGGGGGTCTGCGCATCCTTGGCTCCGTTGCGCTCAGGGGCCTGCAGGAACATACGCCAGTCCCGCAGCAGGACCTCGAAGCGCTCGCTCGCCAGCGCCGCCGCCAGGGTCTGCTGCTCGGCATGGTAGTGGGCCACGAGCCAGTCCCGCAGCGGATCGAGGTCATCGCGCAGGCGCGGCGGCAGCCCGGCCTTCAACCGCGGGAAGTCCAGCAGATAGACGTCCAGATCCCGCACCGGCCCCGTCACCTGCTGCAGCCAGGCGAAGCGCAGCTTGAAGTCATCGACGACGGCCTGGGGCAGCACGCCCTTGATCTGGCTCAGCGCCGAGCGGGTGCGCCGCGTGGCCACACGCAGATCGTGCAGGAACTCCGGATCGAGGTTCCGGCGGGCACCGTCGATGTTGGCCTCGAGCGTCTCCAGCAGCCCCAGCAGGATGGTGCAGGTGGCGACCGCGGCGGGCTGCAGCGGGTCGAGCCGGTAGTCGAGCTTGGACGAGTAGCTGCCGGGACGCCGCCCGGCGGCGGCGAGCGCTTCCAGATACAGCGGCGCCTCGGCGGGCTCCAGTGCGAGGATGGTCTTGAGCCGACGGACGACGGCATCGGTCTCTTGGGTGTAGCCGCGCACGCCGGTGATGCGCAGGCGCATGGGCAGTGGCAGCGGGCGGCGGCCGCCGTCGGTCTCCACCCGCAGTTGTTCCAGGCAGAGGCGGGCGACGGTCTTGTCATCGTCGTTGAGGACCCGCAGCGTTTGCCGACGGCCGCTGACGGCCACCATGGGCAGCAGCCGGCGCACACCGAGCAGCGGCGCCACCCGCTCGCGCACCACCCCGGGCGGCAGGTCGTCGATCAGGCCCGGCGGCGTCGTCGTCAGCTGCTGTGCCGTGACGGGGTCGTGCTGGCCGAGGTCATGCCAGCGTAGCTCGCGGCGCTGATCCAGGTGGACTTCCTCCAGCACCGCCCCCGCACGGTACAGACTCCATTCAAAGCTGTCGAAGAAGCACCGGCGGAGCGCGACGGCGGGCTCTGGCTCACAGCGCAAGTGGGCGCGGATGGCTGCGCTGGTGTCTGCCCCGCCCTGCACCGCAGCGGGTATTAGGAAATCCATGGCCGTCAGGGTCATCGGGCGACGCTCGCTGGACTGGAGGCTTTGGCGCGTAGTGCACCTGCGATGGCACGCGCGCAGCGGCGTGCCGCTGCACGATACAACAGCGGAATATTACAGATTGATGACGGCACGCGGAAGTCTCTGTTACACAAAACATCTCGGTAAGGGCATGGCTACGGGATATCCCGAACTATCAAAGCGTAGCCAGCACCCGGACAATTCCGGTTCGGCGCGCATGCCTGTCGACCCGCAACGCGCAACCCCGCCCGGAGCCCGTTATGAGCAAGCTCGACCAACTCAAGACCATGACCACCGTGGTCGCCGATACCGGCGACTTCGGCAGCATCGCCGAGTATAAGCCCCAAGACGCCACCACGAATCCATCGTTGCTCTACAAAGCGGCACAACTGCCACAGTACCGTCACCTGGTGGAGGACGCCGTGGCCTTTGGCCAAACGCGTGGCGGCAGCACCCTGGAGCAGGCGCGCTGGACCATGGACAAGCTCGCGGTGAATTTCGGCGCCGAGATCCTGCAGATCGTCCCCGGCCGCGTGTCCACCGAAATCGACGCCCGGCTGTCCTTCGATACCGAGGGCACCATCGCCCGCTGCGAGGGGCTCATCGCGCTCTACCAGGACATCGGCGTCGACCCCCGCGAGCGGGTACTATTCAAAATCGCCTCCACCTGGGAGGGCATCCGCGCCGCCGAGCAGCTCCAGAACCGTGGTATCCACTGTAACCTGACTCTGCTGTTCAGCTTTGCGCAGGCCGTCGCCTGCGCCGATGCCGGCGTGACACTGATCTCGCCCTTCGTCGGCCGCATCCTGGACTGGTACAAGAACGCCCAGAACGTATCCGGCTATCCCGCCGACGAGGACCCGGGCGTCAAGTCCGTCACCGAGATCTTCAACTACTACAAGCGCCACGGCTACGGCACCATCGTCATGGGTGCGAGCTTCCGCAACGTCGACGAGATTCTGGAACTGGCCGGCTGCGACTACCTGACCATCGCACCCCAGCTGCTGGCGGAGCTGGCTGAGTCCGACGGTGACGTGCCGCGCAAGCTCGACCCCGCCGCCGCTGCGGCCATGGAGATCCCCGAGCAGCACTTCGACGAGCGCGCCTTCCGCTGGGGACTGAACGAAGACGCCATGGCCACCGAGAAGCTCGCCGAGGGTATTCGGCTGTTCGCCGCCGATACGCGCAAGCTGGAAACCTTCGCCCACGACATCTGCCGCAACTGCTGAGCCCCGCACCCCGGCGCCGGCCATCGGGATCGCCCGGGTGTCGGCGGGCGTTCAATCCGCGGCGCGGCGCTCCAGCAGCACGAAGTCCAGCGCATGGACATTGCGCTGGTCGGCGCCATGGTGCTCCCGCCGGACCTCCCGCCACGCCGCCGCAGACCAGTGCGGAAACTGCACATCACCGGCGATGTCGGCCTGCACCATGGTCAGTGCCATGTGCGTGGCCACCGGCAGCAGCGCGGCATAAATGGTGGCCCCACCCACCACCATCACCTCCGGCGCCCGCCCCGCCACCCGCAGCGCCGCCGCCGGCGAGCCGACCACCTCGCAGCCCTCGGCGCGGTAATCCGCGACCGACGAGATGACAATATGCCGGCGCCGCGGCAGCAGGCCGGGCAGCGACTCCCAGGTGCGCCGACCCATGATGATGGGCTTGTCGAGCGTCAGCCGCTTGAAGTGCGCCAGATCCGCCGGCAGGTGCCAGGGCAGCGCATTGCCCTTGCCGATGACGCGATTACGCGCGACGGCGGCGACCAGTGTAATGCGTGTGCTGGTGGTCACTCGCGCATCGTCCCCGCGTACCGCTCAGGCGCCGCCGCCCGGCATGGCGGCATGGCGGCCGCATGGCGCATCTTCTCCATAGACCCTGAGTGCGTTTTGCATTCGCTCGACGACCGCCTGGCGCAGCGGCGGCGGTGCCATCACTTCTACGTCCGGGCCGAACTTCAGGATATCCATGATGAGCTCCGCGGGGTTACTGTAGGGCAGCCGCAGCTCGTAGCGCCCGTCGTCGAGCATGCGCCCCCGCTGGTCGCGATGCCAGCGCTCGTTGGCCACGTAGCGGGCGCGCTCGGCGCTGAAGCAGAGCACCGCCTCATGCTCGGGGCCACCGGCGAAAATGCCGTAGGAACTGGCGAAATGCTCGTCCAGCGCCGCTACGTCCACGGGCAAGGCGGCCTGCTCGAGTGTCTCGGCGCCCTCGATGGCATCGACGGCGAAAGTCCGCAGACCGTCGCGCAGGTGGCACCAGCCGTCCAGATACCAGTTGTCGCGGTAGTGCACCAGGCGCTGGGGCGAGACATCGCGCTGCGCATGGGCTTGCCGCCAGCGGCTGTAGTAGCGCAGGCGTAGCCGCCGGCGCTGGGCCAGGGCCCCGGCGACGGTCTGAAAGGTCGCCCCATCCTGCTCGGCATTGTGCCGCGTCGCCATCTGCAGCATGCGGATGCGGCCCTGCAGCCCCTCGGAGCCGGTGCGCTGCAGTTCCAACAAGCCGTCGATACGCTGCTGCAGCGGCTTCAGCATGGGCCCCAACAGGCCCGGCTGCACGTCGGCGAGGAGCTGCTGCACGGTGAGCAGCGCGTGCAGTTCCGAGGCGTTGAACCACAGCCCCGGCAGCTCGTACATGCCGCCCTCGGACTGATCGTAGCAATAGCCGTTGTACTCGCGGTCATAAACGATGGGGGCGTTCAGATAGAGCCGCATGTCCTCGATGATGCGCTTCACCGTCGCCCGCGAGCACTCCAGCGCCGCTTCCAGAGCTTTGCGCGAAACGGGCCGCCGCGCGCCCTGAAGGATGCGGTTCAGCTCGAAGATGCGGTCGAATCGGTCCATGCCGCCACCTCCACGCCGAGGCGCGCCGGCGGCCCGCGCGGCTCAGATCCGGCCCGCCGCCGCGCTCTGCCGCGGCAGCGTTTCGGCGACCAGCGCCGGCGCCGACCAGAGCCGCTCCAAGTTGTAGAAATCGCGCACCTTGGGCAACATCACGTGCAACACGACACCGTTCAGGTCCACCAGCGCCCACTCCCCGGCCTCCAGACCTTCGGCCCCCAGCGGCTGCTCGCCGGCCTCTTTGGCGCGGTAGGCCACGGTCTCGGCGATGGCCTTCACATGGCGATCGGAGGTTCCGGAGGCGACGATCATATAGTCCGTCACCGTGGTCTTGCCACGCACGTCCATCACGGCGATGTCGCGGGCCTTCATGTCGTTCAGGGTCTCGACGACCAGATCTTTCAGTTGCTCAAGCTGCATCATGTCCCCTCTGGGCTGAAGCGTCGGATTCAGGATCGGCGCTGGCAGACGTTGTGGCCGGGGTCGCCGGCGCCGCGTAACAGCCGGCGCCCAGGGCCATCTCGAGCACCGGGTCCGGCAGTAAAAAGCGCGCGCTGCGCCCGGCGGCGATGGCGCGGCGGATACGGGTGGAAGAGATATCCAGCTGCGTCACCGATTGCAGCCAGATGCGCCCACCGGGCGCGGCTTGCAAATCCGCCGGGTGCTGCGCCCGGCGGCGCTCCAGCTCGGCACGCAGGGCCGCATCCCGCGGCAACAGGCTGCCGGGGCGGCGCATGACGGCCAGGTGCGCGAGTCCCAGGATGTCCCGGGGGCGATGCCACTCGAAGAAGGCGTTGAAGGCGTCACCGCCCACCAGCAGGCACAGCGGCACCGCCGGCCCCAACTGCGCACGGCAATGGGTCAGGGTATCGACGGTGTAAGAGCCGCCCGGGCGCTGCAGTTCCCGGTCATCGGCCACCAGCCCGGGCACGTCTGCGACGGCGGCCTGCAGCATGCGCAGCCGCAGGGCGCCGTCGGCGGCGGGCTGCGTGCGGTGCACGGCGACGTTGAGGGGCAGCAGGCGCACCTCCTGCAGACCCAGCGCCTCCTGGACCTCGAGCGCGGCGCGCAGGTGCCCGAAATGGACCGGGTCGAAGGCGCCGCCGAACAGGCCGATCATTGGGGCGTCGCCGCTGGCGAGTGCGCCGGCGCGCAGGCCGACACGGCGACGATGCTGCGATCGCTAGCAGGCATGCCGCCGCAGGCGAAGGAGCGCCGCCGGGACTGCCGCCGACGCATCGCCGCTGCGCCGACGGCATGGCGCTGGCGAATACGCGCCGCGTGCCCATTGCGCCGCAGCCATCACGGCGGTGCCATCGCGCCGGCGCTGGGAGGAGACTGGCTCTAGCTGCACGATGGGCGTGCGCTCAGTGGGTGGCCCAAGGATCACGGTAATGGCTCGGACCATAGCAGAAAATCGGCGTCATTGGCAGCAGCCGGGCACGGCGAGTGCGGGCCGGGCGGACACGCGGCAGCCCACGGCCCAGACGTCCGCCGGCGTCTCAACGGCGCACATGGCCATCCCCCAGCACAATGAATTTCTGCGACGTCAGGCCGTCCAGGCCCACCGGGCCACGGGCATGGAACTTGTCGGTGCTGATGCCGATCTCCGCGCCCAGCCCGTATTCGAAGCCGTCGGCGAAGCGGGTGGAGGCATTCACCATCACGGAGCTCGAGTCCACCTCGCGCAGGAAGCGCCTGGCCCGGCCGTAGTCCTCGGTGAGGATACTGTCGGTATGGTGCGAGCCGTGGCGCTCGATGTGGTCGATGGCCGCATTCAGATCGTCGACGACGCGAATGGCGAGGATGGGCGCCAGGTATTCCGTGTCCCAGTCCGCCTCCGTGGCGGGTGATGCCCCGCCCAGCACCGCGCAGGTGCGCTCGCAGCCGCGCAGCTCCACACCGGCGGCCATCAGCCGGGCGCCCACCCGCGGCAGGAAATCGCCGGCCACCGGCGCCGCCACCAGCAGCGTCTCCAGGGTGTTGCAGGTACCAAAGCGCTGGGTCTTGGCGTTCACGGTCACCGCCAGTGCCTTGTCCAAATCCGCACGGTCGTCCACATAGACATGGCAAATCCCGTCCAGGTGCTTGATGACCGGCACCCGGGCATCGCGGCTGATGCGCTCGATGAGCCCCTTGCCGCCGCGGGGAATGATGACGTCGATGTGCGCCGGGCTCGTGATCATGGCGCCGACGGCGGCGCGGTCCGTGGTCGCCACCACCTGCACCGCGTCCTGCGGCAGTCCGGCGCTGACCAGGCCGCCGCGAATGCACTCGGCGATGGCGCGGTTGGAGTGGAAGGCCTCGGAGCCGCCGCGCAGCACCGCCGCATTGCCGGACTTCAGGCAGAGTGCGGCGGCGTCGGCGGTGACATTGGGGCGGGACTCGTAAATGATGCCCACCACCCCGAGCGGCACGCGCATCCGGCCCACCTGGATGCCCGAGGGGCGGTAATTGAGATCCGAGATCGCGCCCACCGGGTCGGGCAGCGCGGCGATCTGGTGCAGCCCCTCGATCATGGCGTCGATGCGCCCGCCGGTCAGTTCCAGGCGGTCCAGCAGCGCCGCATCCAGGCCCTTGGCGGCGCCCGCCTCGAGATCGGCGGCGTTGGCCTGTGCCAGGGCGTCGCGGGCGGCGTCCAGCGCCGCGGCCACCGCGGTGAGCGCCGTGTCCTTGGCGGCGGTCTCGGCGCGGGCGACGGCACGGGCAGCGGCGCGGGCACGCGCGCCCACGTCGGCCATGTAGGCGGCGACGTCGATGATCTTGGGCTCGGACATGTTCGGGGTCTCTCGCAATGCGGTGCATTCAGGGGCGACGGACCGCGATGGTCCGCGGCGACCGACGGCTTCAGGAACTTCGCGATTCCGCCGGCATTGTTCCACGAGGCGCGCGCCCGGCGGAAGACCAGGCATGGCGGCGGCCGGCCGGCGCACGCAGGCCGCAGACGGCTGGCGCCCGCCCGGGACGCCCTGGGCGCCGGACGGGGTCGTTTCGGTCCGCGCCGTCACGACGGCGGGCGGGCTGCGGCGGCGGCCAAGCCATCGGCGATGTCCACGAACAACGCCCACGGATCGGCGCGGCTGCGGCCCTTGATGGCGAGGTCGGCGTCGGCGCAGCGGGCGAGCAGCTGCCAGAGCATCGGCAGTGGCAGCTGACGGGCCATGGCCAGGGTGGCGCTGCGGCGCGCATCGGGCACCCTGTACTCGCGCAGCACGGCGCCGGTGTCGCCCCGGTTGGCCAGCGCGAAGCCCAGTGCGGCGAGCTTGCGCAGCTCGCGGGCGAGCACCCAGAGCACCAGCGGCGGCGCCGTGTCCTCGGCCTGCAATCCGTGCAGCACCCGGAGCACGCGGGCGCGGTCGCCGGCGACGGCGGCATTGGTGAGATCGAAGAGATCATAGCGGGCGCTGTCGTAGACGCTGGTCAGCAGCGCTTCGGCATCCAGCGGACCCGGCGTGCGCAGCAGTCCCAGCTTCTCGATCTCCTGGGCCGCCGCAAGGAGGTTGCCCTCGACGCGCTCGGCGAGCAGCGCCAACGCCTCGTCCGTGGGCTGGAAGCCCGCCCGGGTGAGCCGGCCGCGCAGCCAATCCTGCAGCCTGCGTCCCTGGGGCTGGCGCACCTGCACAATGACGCCGGCGGCATCCAGCGCCTGCGCCCACTTCGACGCCAGCGACTTCCAGTCCAGCCGCGGGGCGATGAGGAGCAGCAGCACGTCATCGGCGCCGCGTTCGCAATAGCGCCGAATGGCCTTGGCGCCGTTGTTGCCGACGCCGTCCCCGGTCAGTCTCACCTCCACCAGCCGGCGCTCGGCGAACAGGGACAGCGAGGCGGCGGCGTGATCCAGCGCCGACCAGTCGGCGTTGGCGTCGGCTTCGAGGCAGGTGCGCTCGCTGAAGCCATGGGTGCGCGCCGCGGCGCGCACCGCGTCGGCGGCCTCGCCGAGCTGCAGGGGCTCGTCGCCGAAGAGCAGGTAGGCCGGCGCCGGCGGGCGCCGCAGGGCGGCGGAGAGCTGGGTGGGGTCGAGGCGCATAGCCTGGGGAATGCTGGCAACGACGGGGCGCGCGGGGAAGCGTCAGCCGGGCGCGCCCGCCAACTGGCGCAGCCTCGCCCGCAGCCGCAGCATCACCTGATCCGCGGCGTCGTTCGCCATGTCGTTGTAGATGATGTCGGTCTCCAGCTCCTTGCCGAGCACCGCCACGTCGGGGTTATCGTCGAAGGTGCGCTCCAGCGTCAGCGTCTGCGGCCCGATGAGCGGCTCGCCGGCGCCGTCGACCACGGCGAAGCGCACGCCATAGGTCAGCATGTAAGCGAGGGCCTTGCCCTCCTGATCGACGGCCACCACCCGCGAGCTGCGGTTCTCGCTCAGGATGTCGATCACGAGGCCGGCGTCCGCGAGCTGTCGCGTGCTCGGCACGCCACTGCCGGCGAGACGCCCCTCGATGCTGCGCCCCACCAGGCCGCCACCGCGCACGTAGACGGGGCTCAGGCCCGGGGGAATGTCCACGGCACCGCGCAAATGGAAGCCGCAGCCGCCGACATGGGCGGCGACCAGGACGGCGAGCAGCGCGAGCAGCGGCGGCAGCCACCGACGCACGGCCGCGGCGGCCGCCGGGACAGCGGCCGCCGTCGCCCGCGCCCCCGGGCGTCCCGGTTCGGCGCACCCGCATCGGGCTCGCGGGCGCACGTGCGCCGGGGCACCCGGCGGCCAGGCGACGGCGCTGCGGCGTCGGGCGTGACTCACTTCGCCACCACGTTCACCAGCTTGTTGGGCACCACGATCACCTTGCGGATGGCGGCCTCGCCGATGAAACGCTGCACGTTGTCATCGGCCAGCGCGGCACGCTCGATGGCCTCGCGCGGGGCCGCCGCCGGCACCTGCACCTTGCCGCGCACCTTGCCGTTCACCTGCACCACGTACTGGATGCTGTCGCGGGCGAGGGCGTCTTCGTCCACCGCCGGCCAGCCCGCCGCCAGCACGTCGTCGCCGAGGCCGAGCGCCCGCCAGAGGTGATGCGACACATGGGGCGCGATGGGTGCGAGCAACCGCAGCACGATGCCGAGCCCCTCGCGCAGCAGCGCCGCCTGCGCCGGCTGCGCCTGATCCAGCTTGTAGAGCACGTTCACCATGGTCATGCAGCCGGAGACCACGGTGTTGAACTGGTGACGCTGGTAGTCGAAAAGCGCCTTCTTCAACGCCCCATGAATCTCCCGGCGCGCATCCGCCACGGTGCTGTCACCCGTCGGCGCCGCCGCCGCGCGCACCGCATCGGCGCTCGCGGCCGCCAGCGACCACAGCCGGCGCAGGAAGCGCGCGGCACCCTCCACGCCCTCGTCGGACCATTCCAGGGACTGATCCGGCGGGGCGGTGAACATGGTGTAGAGCCGCACGGTGTCGGCGCCATAGCGCTCGATGAGCGCCTCCGGGTCGACGCCGTTGTTCTTGGACTTGGACATTTTCTCGACGCCGCCGAAGACGACGGGCGCGCCGTCCGCCTTCAGCACGCCGCCGACGAGCTTGCCCTTGTCGTCGTAGCTGGCGTCCACATCCGCCGGGTTGTACCAGGTGCGCTGGCCGTCGCCGTCCTCGCGATACCAGGTCTCGGCGACGACCATGCCCTGGGTGAGCAGGTTCGCGAAGGGCTCGTCGCAGTCCACCAGACCTTCATCGCGCATGAGCTTGTGGAAAAAGCGCGCATACAGCAGGTGCAGTACCGCGTGCTCGACGCCGCCGACATACTGATCCACCGGCAGCCAATAGTTGGCGCGGGCGTCCAGCATGGCCGTGTCGCAGTCCGCCGAGCAGTAGCGGGCGTAGTACCAGCTGGACTCGAAAAAGGTATCGAAGGTGTCGGTTTCCCGGCGCTCACCCGCGGGCAGCTGCGAGAAGGCATCCATCTTTTTCAGCGGCGAGCCGGAGCCGTCGACCACCACGTCTTCGGGCAGTTCCACGGGCAGGCGCGTTTCCGCGCGTACGCCGCCGTCGGCGGTATGGATCACCGGAATGGGGCAGCCCCAGTAGCGTTGGCGCGACACACCCCAGTCGCGCAGCCGGAAGTTCACGCGCTTCTCGCCTTTGCCGCGCGCCTGCAGCCACTCGGCGATGGCGTCGAAGGCCTGCGCCGAGGTGAGCCCGTCGAAGGAACCCGAGTGGATGAGCATGCCCTTGTCCACGAAGGCACCCTGCTCGATGCCGCAGTCGCCGCCGTCGGCGCTCACCACCACCTGCCGCTTGGGGATGCCGTAGCGCTCGGCGAATTCCCAGTCGCGCTGGTCATGCGCCGGCACGGCCATGACCGCGCCGGTGCCGTAGCCCATGAGCACGAAATTGGCCGCGAAGATGGGCACGGGCTCGCCGGTGATGGGATGAATGGCGTCGAGGCCCAGCCGATGTCCCTTTTTGTCCATGGTCTCCAGTTCCGCCTCGGTGGTGCCGCCGCGGCGGCACTCGTCGATGAAGGCGGCGAGATCCGGATCGTGCCGCGCACGGGCGCGGGCCAGCGGATGCTCGGCGGCGACGGCGACATAGGTGACACCCATGACCGTATCCGGGCGGGTAGTGTAGATGCCCAGGCGCTCGTCCTCACCCACCCCGGGGCCGGCGACGCCGAAGGCCATATAGACGCCCTCGGAGCGCCCGATCCAGTTGCGCTGCATGGTGCGCACCTGCTCGGGCCAGCCCTCCAGACCATCGATGGCGTCCAGCAGCTCCTGGGCGTAGTCGGTGATGCGCACCGACCATTGCTCGATCTCGCGCTTCTCCACCAGCGCGCCGGAGCGCCAGCCCCGGCCGTCGATGACCTGCTCGTTGGCGAGGACCGTTTGGTCCACCGGGTCCCAGTTGACGGTGGCCTTGGCGCGATAGGCCAGGCCCTTCTCCATCAGACGCGTGAACAGCCACTGCTCCCAGCGATAGTAGCTCGGATCGCAGGTGGCCAGCTCCCGCGCCCAGTCGTAGCCGAAGCCCAGACGCTGCAGCTGCGCCTTCATGGCCTGGATGTTGGCCCGCGTCCACTGGGACGGCGGAATCCCGTGCTTGATGGCGGCATTCTCGGCGGGCAGGCCGAAGGCGTCCCAGCCCATGGGCTGCAGCACGTTCTTGCCGCGCATGCGCTCGTACCGGGCGATGACGTCGCCGATGGTGTAGTTGCGCACATGGCCCATGTGCAGCCGCCCGGACGGATACGGGAACATGGACAGGCAGTAGAACTTCTCGCGGGTCGGGTCCTCGACGGCGCGGAAGGTCTGGTGGGCGTCCCAATACTGCTGTGCCGCGGTTTCGACGGCGGCGGGATCGTACTCGCTCTGCATGGGTGCTGGGGATCTCGTTTACAGGCAGACGCGCAATGTTTCGGCCATCGCGCGATGGCGCACGGGATTGCGTGTGTTTGCGCGCAGGATACCGTATCGCATCCCACCGCTGGCATCCGGCATCGGCCGCACGGCGGACGCGGATCAGACGCATCGACGATCCAGTCCCGCGCCCAACCCCGGGGCATCGACCCGCGCACTGCGCGCCCTGCGGGCGTGGCGGCGGGCGGCGGTGGGCCGAAGCCGCCTTTGCTCGCCCGGCGTCAATCGGTTAACGTCCGCGTATTGCGCCGCACGCGCGCCAAGTGTCCTGCCGAAACGATCGATGAGCAACCGATACATCACACCGGGCGCGCTCCGCAGCGTTTTGCTCGCACCACTGGCTGCCTGGCTCCTCACCGCCGGCGGCTGCGCCCAGATGGGCTTCCCGGAGCTCCCACAGGCATCCAAGACCCCTCCGGCGACGGACGCGGCGGCGGACAACAACGAGCCCGCCACGTCAGCGGCGACGGTCGCCGACACCGATGCGCCCCAGCCGAAGCCGGGCCAGCTCTACGACTGGACGGGTGACGGGCGCGCGGTCACGCGCATCGTCATCGACACTGACACCCAGCTGGCCAGCTTCTACGCCGGCGACGAGCGTGTCGGCTGGACCACCATCGCCACCGGCGTTTCCAGTCATCCCACACCCAGGGGCGAGTTTACGATCATCGAGAAGGTGCGCGACAAGCGCTCGAACCTCTATGGCAAGCTCGTGCGCAACGGCAAGGTCATCCGCGGCAGCGCCCACGGCCGCGACCCGGTGCCGGAGGGCGCGCGCTTCGTCGGTGCCAGCATGCCCCACTTCATGCGCCTGACCTACGACGGCATCGGCATGCACGCAGGCCCCATCCCCAACCCGGGCCAGCCGGCCTCCCATGGCTGCATTCGCATGCCGCCGCAAATGGCCGAAGCCGTCTTCGCCCACGTCGGCCCGAGCACGGCGGTCACGGTCGTCGGCAACGGCCCCGACTACGGTAATTACGGTGAGCGCGTCGCGCGCCAGCGCGCGGAAGCGCGCGCACGGCGACTGGCCGAGGAGCGCGCCCGCCGTGCCGAGGAGGCAGCCGCAGCCGCACAAGCGCCGCAGCGCCAACGGCGTCCGGCGATCGCCACCGCCGGGGGTGCAGACGCGCCATCGGCGGCGGTCGCTGCGTCGGACAGGGCAAGTACCGCTGCGGCCGCCACCGCGACCGTCATGCCAGGCGCCGAGGCGCAGGGCGGGCCACAACGTGCGCCGCGCGCCGGGTCGCCGGGAGCGCAGCCGGAGTCGCCGATGGGGTCAGTGGCGGAGCAACAACCTGCTCAGGCGCGCACCGGGTCCGATCCGGACATCGCAGACAGCGCAAGCACTGGCACTGGCATTGGCGCCGTCGGCGACAGCCGTCCCGAGACATCAACCGCGGCACAGGTGGCGGGCGCCGCGACGGTCGCCGACGATACCGCACCCGGCAGCAACGCTGCGCCCGCCCCCGGCAGCACCTCTGGCGTCGACGTCAGCCGCCCGTCTGGCACCGGCCCCAATGGCGCCCGGCCAGGTCGCGGCGACACCGACACGGGCACAGACACGAGTACCGCGACCGTGCCGGCGCGCGCGAGCACCGGCGCCGACACCAGCCAGCCCGGGCCAGGCGCCGAGCCGGATATCCAGCCACCGGCGACGCCGGCGCCGGCGCCGGCGCCTCCCGCCGCGGCGCCGACGCAGCCTGCAAATGCCGAGGGCGCGTCACCACCACCGCCGCCGCCGACGTTGCGCGCCGCCGGTGACGAGCCGGCGCCCGCCCCGTCACAGCTCTAAGCACGCGTGCGGCCGGCTATCGCCGCAACGCCCCCGCTGCCATGCCCGTGATCCCCAGACAGCCCGCAATGCGCCCCACACCCGGGGCCGCCGACCCGGCCGCGCTCGCCGTGATCATCCCGACCCGCCAGCTCGATGCATCGGTCTGCTCGGCGATCCACCAGGCGCAGCGCACACTGCGTCCGCAGGAAATCATCGTCGTCGAGCCCGCGGACGTACAGACCCGCATGCCGCCGCCGCCGGGCTGCCGACACGTGCAGGCGTTGCGCGGGCGGGGCACCCAGTGCAACGCCGGTGTCCGCGCCAGCACCGCCCCGGCGCTTTTGTTTCTGCATGACGACACCCGACTGCCGGCGGACGCCGCCCGGGCCATCGCCGCCGCCCTCGCCGATCCGGCCCTGGGCATGGCCTGCTTTCGGCTCCGCTTCGACCGCCGCCACCCACTGCTGGCGCTCTACGCCTGGTGCTCGCGCTTCGACTCCGCCTGGACCACCTTCGGCGACCAGGGCTATCTCATCCGACGCGACCTGTTCGACGCCGTCGGCGGCTTCCCGGACTGGCCGCTGTTCGAAGACGTGGAACTGGCGCGACGCGTGCGCCGTCAGCACGGACCCCGGCGACGCATCCGCAAGCTGCCCACCACGGTCACCACCTCGGCGGTGCGCTTCGAGCGCGGCGGCATGCTGCGGCAACAACTGCGCAATGCCGTCGCCATGCTCCGCTTCTTCGCCGGTACCCCGCCGGCGCGGCTGGCCATGGAGTACGAGCGCCGGCGCTGAAGCCGGCGCGGCACAGACTGCATTGGCACCGCCGCCGAGGTTTGGCGGCGACGACCCGCCCGCCTCCGGTGGCATTGGCACCACGGGCGGCGGAAACATTCAGCCATGGGCATGGGTCTCATGGCCAGGGCGCGCAGCGGCGCCGCAACCGGTACCAGCAGCAAGACATGAGCACGGACACCATCATCGGCCTCATCGCCCTGGCGACGCTGTTCGCCGCCGAGGGCTGGCTGCCCGCCTACGCCGGGCGCGAGCGCCGCCTGCGCCACGGCGCCAATAACTTAGGCCTCGCCGCGGTCAGCGCCGTCGCCGGCGCCCTGACGGTGCCGCTGCTGGTGCTGTCGGTCACCACCGCCGCGGCCCAGGGCATCGGCCTGTGCCATGTCCTCGACCTCGGCTGGCCCGCCTGCGCGCTACTGACCTTCCTGCTGTTCGATGGCTGGATGTACGTCTGGCACCGCGCCAATCACGAAATCCCATTCCTCTGGCGCTTTCACCGCGTGCACCACAGCGACCCGGCCATGGACAGCACCACTGCACTGCGCTTCCACCCAGGAGAAATTCTGCTCTCCGGGGTGGCCAACGGCTTGGTGCTCATGGCGCTCGGCATGTCGCTGAGCATGCTGGTGCTGTACAAATCGGTCATGGTGCTGGTGATCCTGTTCCACCACAGCAACCTCGCCGTGCCGGCGCGCCTGGATGCGCGGCTGCGCGCACTCATCGTGCCGCCGTCCATGCACCGGGTGCATCATTCGGAGATCCGCGCCGAGACGGACGCCAACTACGGCACCGTCTTCTCGTTCTGGGACCGGCTGTTCGGCACCTTCCGGCTGCGCGACGACCCACAGGCCATCCGCTTCGGCATCGGCACCTACGACGATGCCGCCTGGCAGCGCCCGCTGCACCTCCTGCGGCTGCCCTTGGAGCCGATCCGTCGTCCGCCTGCGGGAGAAGGTGCCATCCCGGCGGCGGAGGCGGAGCCATGAGCGCCCCGGCCGCCGCAGGCCAAAGGGCCAACACCAGCGCTCACTTCTCCGGCGCGTCGTAGTAGGTCAGGTCCAGCCAGCCGGCGACGTCACCGCGTTGCTTGAAGTTCCAGGCGTTGATCCAGTCGTAGAAGTCCCAGAACTGGCCGCTGTTGCGCAGAATGCCATAGCGGGTCTTGAACGCCTTCCAGTCGGCCGCGCTCGCGACCGCGTTCAGATCGGACAGGAAGGCCGAGGCATCCTGCAGGTCGAGATCGACGAACAGGTTCGGGAAACCGTTGACCAGGGTCGGATAGACGCTCATCGAGTCCTTCTTCGGCAGCGCCTCGCCGTTCTCGAACACCAGGGTGTACTGCGTCGCATACACGCGGTTGGCGATCAGCGAGTAGACACGCTGCGCGTCACCATGGTTGAGCCGCAGCACGATCACACTTGGCAACTGGGGCACGAATGACAGGCCTTCGGTCGCGGTCAGGGTCGAGATCGCCCGCTCCCAGTCGTCGAAGTCCTTGATCGCCGCATCCAGCTCGACATCGGGTTTCTGCTGCGGATTGAGCGGGTCGGGCAGGCCGCTGATCTTGCGCCCGAGCCGCTGCTCGATCTGCTCGACCAGGTCCAGCAGCGGGTCATCACCGCTGACCTTGACCTGGGTCGGCTGCTGCTCGCCGGCGAAGGGCACCGCGGCCAGGCCGATGGCGCCAATGCCTTGTGTCCATTTGCGACGGATCGTCTTGCGCACATCCGGTGGCAGCAGCGTCAGGAAGTTGTCCTCGAACGCCTGGCGCAGGAAGTTGAAGAACATCAGGGTCTCGAGCTTGGACCCGTCGCCCTTCCAGTAGGCGAAGCCGGCGACGGTGTCGTAGTACATGCGCTCGAAGCTGGCGAAGCTGATCAGCCACAGCGAGCGTGGCACCCCGCCCTGCGCACCCTTGAGCACCGAGACATTGGTCTCATGGCGCAGCACGGTGAGCCAGGCGTTGCGGTCATCGCCGCCGCCATCCCAGAGCGCATCCAGCGACCAGCCCTTGGGAAAGAGCTGCTCCTTGGTCGCCGCGAACGCCTTCAGGTAATCGGCATTGCCGAATACCGAGCGGTCCATGAAGGTATCCCAACTATCGAGGCCGAGCATCGGCTTCTGCACCGAGGGATCATAGGCGGGGTCCAGGAAGAAAACCCAGAACTGATCCTTCACCGCATAGGTCGCGGTCTGGCCGTTGCAGACCGGCCCATAGGTGATACCGCCGACGATGACCTCGGAGTTCTCCAGCATGAAGCGGTAGCGCGACTCGGCCGGGATCGCGGCGAACACCTCGAGCGCATTGTCGCTGCCCCAGCCGGGCTTGAGCGCATCGCCGGTGCCCCAGCCCTCGCCGCTGTCGAGCGCGAACAGCTCGGTCAGGTGATCGATGTCGTCGAGCGACAGCTGCCACAGGAAGTGATTCTTCTGCACCGCCGGCTCGGTGACCTTCTCGAGCCGGTACCAGAACCGTTCGATGTTGGCGTAGCTGTAGGGATCATCGTAGGGCAGCCCGGTGCCGATCACCTCGACCGGCGGGATCTCGACCCTTTCGTCGCCATTGTCGCCCTTGACCACGCGCGCCGGCGGGGTCTTGGAGCGCACCAGCCGGAACTGATCGCCCGGGCTCTCCTCGAGCACGATGGTCGCCAGGAACATGTGCTCGAAAATGTAGCGGCTGACCAGCTGCGCGCGCTTGTCGTCGCCGTTGAGGAACGACTCCCACGCCAGCACCGCGCGCGGATTGGCGATGCGCTGTGCCGCGTGCTGCTGGGCCTTGGTCGGGCCGGGCGAGCCGTTCGCGACCCATTGCTTGAGGGTCTCGAAATCGCTGTCGGAGAGGGCCGGCAGGCCGAACGGCATGCCGATGGCGGGGTGCTTCTGCAACTCGGCCTGCAACGCCGCCGGTTTGGGCGGACAGGTCGCCATGTAGCGCTCGGGGCGCAGCCCCTTCAGCGCCGCGCGCGAGAAGCCGGGGCTGTTGTGCGCCCGGCCGGCCTCGATCATCAGGTAGAGCAGCGAGTTGTCGAGGTTCTTCGCGGCACCGCCGTCGCGCGCGACGATGGGATAGAACCCCTTCTTGCGCCAGGCCGCCAGCGAATGGGCCGCCTCCATATCGGTGCGCGGATAATCGCTGGCGTGCACCGAATAGGCATTGAGCCCGAAGCCGCCGCGCTCGAGCCCGCGAAACGAGTCCAGCTTGACGTTGCAGGGCGAGCCGAGACAGCCATGACAGGCGATGCAGCGGCGGTTGAAGATCGGCTGCACGTCGGCGACGTAATCGGGTACTGAAGAAGATGCGTCGGCATTGGCCTGAGGCGGCGCCGAGTGCGATTCAGCACTCGCGCCGGGGTCTTTTGCTGCATCGGCGGCGGGCACCGGCGGGGCCAGTGCGAACAGGTACGCCCCGGCTACGAGGGCGAGGGCGCGTATGAGCGGCAAGGACATGTCGAGGCGGCCTCCATCCAAGAGCTGCGACGAGGGCGGCAGCCTATATGAAGCGCGCAGTCGCGACAATGCCGCCTGAGGGACACCGCCGCGCCGAGCGGTTTTCGGTGTCACCGCCGCAGTGTCGCCCGCTCCGGGCAGGCGGCAGCGCATCAGGCGTTGGCTCAGGGACTCGCTGGATCAGGGCCTGGCTCAGACACGATCCAGATCGCTGGCGCGTGCCGCCGCGGCGAGGCGGCGCTGGCGACGTTGATACAGATGCTTCACGCCGATATACAGCAGCACGAGCCCGGCGATACCGGCGAACAGATAGGTGTCGTAGCCGGCGAAATCGTCGATCACGTGCATCGCCGCGGCGCCGAACAGATAGCCGACCACGCCGAACGCCGAGGCCCAGACCAAGGCCGCGAGCCAGTCGATGAAGAAGAACGGCCAAAACCGCGCCGTTCCCATCCCCATGATGTAAGGCGAAATGAAGCGCATCCCAGGGATAAAGCGATACATGAAAATGTAACGCTTCTGGTACCTTTCGATGTAGCCGGTGACCGCCTTAAACCGGTGCGACTGCGGATGCAGGTGGTGCTGGTCGAGCAAACGATGCACAAGCAGCTCGACACCACGGCCGGCCAGGAAATAGAGGCAGCTCAGAACTTGGCTGGCGATGGTCAGCAGAAGCAGCAACACCACCAGCAAACCATCGTCGGTTTTCGCAGCGAAGCCGGCGGCGACCGCCAGCACCGCGCTGTTGAGCGACGAGGCCCCGAGCGCGAGCCAAAAATAGTGGGTCGAGAACAGACTCAGCACAACAATCCCCCACGCATCGTCGTTAGCGGGACAGGCGGAGCGCATGTAGAACAGGGTGATGGCGCCCTCGACAGGATTCGAACCTGTGACCTACCGCTTAGGAGGCGGTTGCTCTATCCGGCTGAGCTACGAGGGCGGTGGCGTTGACGGAGCAGCCGACGGCACCTGCGCGCGGCTTGCTGTGGGCCCGGCGAGCGCCTGACGCGCAGGCCGATGCTTGTTGGCGACGGCGTCTGCCCCCACGCACCGCCCAGGATACGCGAAAAGCCCAATACATGACATTGCCCGGGCGCTGATCAGCGGCCGCCGCCTGTGCGTTACACTTTCGGTTTGACAGGACGCGCGCCGCACAGATACGCGTGACGGCGACGGCATCACAGGCAGCCGAAGCGTCGCACGCCCGCGCCCCCCGAGCGCGCGTGCGCACGCCCGCCGCCGGCCCACACGAACCAGAGCAAGCCGAACCAAAGCTATGAGCGCGCTGCTGCAGTTGTTCCGATCCTCCTCCGCCTTCTACGGCGGCAACGCGGCCTTCATCGAAGATCTCTACGAGCGCTATCTCAAAGACCCCGAGAGCATCGATCTCGCCTGGCGGCGGCGCTTCGACGCCATCCACGCCGAGGCCGCCAACGAGGTGCCGCACGGCCCGGTGCGCGAGAACTTCGAGCGCCTGGCGAGCGAAAGCCGCACCCGTGCCCAAGCCCGCTTCGTGCAGCGTCTGGAGCCGGCGGCGGCGGAGCGCCAGTCGGCGGTGCTCAGGCTCATCAACGCCTACCGCTACCGCGGCCACCAGGTGGCGGACCTGGACCCGCTGAAGCTGCGCCCCACGCCCAAGGTGGCGGACCTGGCCCCGAGCTATCACAACCTCGAAGACAGCGACCTCGACCAGGTCTTCCATACCGGATCGCTCTACGCCCCCGACCGGATGCCGCTCAAGGACATCCTGGCGCTGCTGCAGCGCATCTACTGCGGGCCCGTGGGCTCGGAGTACATGCACATCACCACCACGGTTGAAAAGCGCTGGGTGCAGAAACGCCTGGAGGGCTACCAGGCACGCCCGGAGCTGGAGCCGGCGGACCGACGCTGGCTGCTCACCCTGCTCACCGCCGCCGAGGGCCTGGAGAAGTACCTGCACACCAAGTACGTTGGCCAGAAACGCTTCTCGCTGGAGGGGGCCGAGGCGCTCATCCCGATGCTGGACGAGCTGATCCAGCGCGCCGGGCGCAAGGGCGGCAAAGAGATCGTCATCGGCATGGCCCACCGCGGGCGGCTCAACGTGCTGGTGAACATCCTCGGCAAACCGCCGCAGGAGATCTTCGCCGAGTTCGAGGGCAAGGCCCCCATGAACCCGCGCCAGCTCGCCGGCGATGTGAAGTATCACCTGGGCTTCGCGTCGGATGTCGAGACCCCCGGCGGCATCGTGCACCTGGCGTTGGGCTTCAACCCCTCGCACCTGGAAATCATCAACCCGGTCATCGAGGGCTCGGTGCGGGCGCGCCAGCGCCGCCGCGGCGACCGCACCGGCGAGCAGGTGCTGCCGGTGCTGATCCACGGCGACGCCGCCTTCGCCGGCCAGGGTGTGGTGGCCGAGACGCTGCAGCTCAGCCAGACCCGCAGCTACGGCACCGGCGGCACGGTGCACATCGTCATCAACAATCAGATCGGGTTTACCACCAGCAACCCGCTGGACACCCGTAGCACCCTGTATTGCACGGATGTAGCCAAAATGGTGCAGGCGCCGGTGCTCCATGTGAACGGCGACGACCCGGAGGCGGTCATCTTCGTCACCCGCATGGCGCTCGACTATCGCAACCAGTTCCGCAAGGACGTGGTCATCGACCTGGTGTGCTACCGCCGCCTCGGCCACAACGAGGCCGACGAGCCGGCGGTGACCCAGCCCATGATGTACAAAAAGATCCGCGAGCGGGCCACCGCCCGCGCCATCTACGCCGACCGGCTCATCGACGACGGCGTGCTGACCCGCGACGACGCCGTGGCCATGATCGAGGAGTACCGCGGCGCCATCGAGCACGGCGTGGTGGTGGCCCGCCCCGTGCTGTGCGGGCTCGAGAAGAGCTACCGCGCCGACTGGCACAGCTGCCACGGCAACGACTGGCGCGCCGCCGCCGACACCAGCGTGCCACGGCAACGGCTCACCGACTTGGCCGAGCGCATGCTACGGCTGCCGGAAGACTTCGAGCTGCACCCGCGCGTGAGCAAGATCTGGGCGGAGCGGCGCAAAATGGCCCAGGGTGATCAGCTGGCCAACTGGGGCTTCGCCGAGAACCTGGCCTACGCGACGCTGCTGGACGCGGGCTATCCGGTGCGCCTGTCCGGTCAGGACGCCGGCCGCGGCACCTTCTTCCACCGCCATGCCAAGGTCCACTGCCAGCAGACCGGCCGCGAGCACACACCGCTGCAGCACCTGCGCGACGACGACGCAGCCCCCCAAGGCGACTTCGTCGCCATCGACTCCATCCTGTCAGAAGAGGCCGTGCTGGGCTACGAGTACGGCTTCGCCACCGCCGAGCCCAACGCGCTCACCATCTGGGAGGCGCAGTTCGGCGACTTCGCCAACGGTGCCCAGGTGGTCATCGACCAGTTCATCACCTCCGCCGGCACCAAGTGGGGCCTGGACTGCGGGCTCACCATGCTGCTACCCCACGGCCTGGAGGGCCAGGGCGCCGAGCACTCTTCAGCGCGCCTGGAACGTTTCCTGCAGCTGTGCGCCGAGCACAACATCCAGGTCTGCGTGCCCACCACGCCGGCCCAGATGTTCCACCTGCTGCGCCGGCAGATGCTGCGCGACTTCCGCCGGCCGCTGGTGGTGATGACACCCAAGAGCCTGCTGCGCCATCGCCTGGCGGTGTCATCATTGGAAGAGCTCGCCGACGGCGGCTTCCAGGTGGTCATCCCCGAAACCGACCCCCTCGACCCCGCCGGCGTCGAGCGGGTGGTGTTCTGCTCGGGCAAGGTCTATTACGATCTCATCGAGGCGCGCCACGCCCGTGGCCTCACCGATGTGGCCGTCATCCGCATCGAGCAGCTCTACCCCTTCCCGAAGGACGCCTTCACCGATGCGCTGGCACAGTATCCCGACACCACCGAGATCATCTGGTGCCAGGAAGAGCCGCAGAACCAGGGCGCCTGGGACCAGATCAAGCATCGTTTCCATCATCTCATCGAGCAGGGCAAACAGCCCTACTATGTCGGCCGCGCGGCTTCGGCGGCACCCGCCGTGGGTCACCGCTCGGTGCACGTGGCCCAGCAAGAGCAGCTGGTGGACGAGGCGCTGACCGGTCGCATCAACCCGAAGATGAACCGGCGCATCCCGCCGCAGCAGCCCATCGACGAACTGCCGGCGGCGGATTGAAGCGCCGACCACAACCGCACCGACCCGCAGCCCGACATCGAGCGCCCACGCAGCCCGAACAGACAGCGCCCCGGCCGGCGCCGGTGACCGCCGAGCCCGACGGTACACTCGCACCAGCCCGACCGAGTCCGAACCCACTCATAGCATCGCGAAGGAATTCCCACCCATGAGCACCGAAGTGCGCGTCCCCGCATTGCCCGAGTCCGTGGCTGACGCAACGATACTGACCTGGCACAAGCAACCCGGCGACGCCGTGGCCAAGGACGACAACCTGGTGGACTTGGAAACCGACAAGGTGGTGCTGGAGGTGCCGGCGCCGGTGACGGGCCGCCTGGCCGAGCACAAGGTGAAGGAAGGCGACGTAGTGGACGCAGATGCCGTGCTCGCCCTGATCGAGGCGAGCGACGCAGCCACCGCTGCCCCTCATACCGATCAGGCGCCCAACCAGGCCGCCGCCGAGCCCGCCGCCGCGGCGCCGGCGGCGGCAACGGCAACCGCGCCGGCCGGCGACAGCGCCACCGCCGAACAGCCCCAGCTCGCCCCCGCGGCGCGCAGGCTGATCAAGGAGCTAGGCCTGAACGCCGGCGACATCCCCGGCAGTGGCCGCGGCGGCCGCATCCACAAAGCGGATGTCGTCACCTGGCTGGATCAGCAGGAAGCCGCAGCCCCGGCGCGCGACCCCGACGCCGGTCGCGCCGCGCCCGCACCGACGCCGCAGACATCGGACGACACCACCACGCCGGCGCTCGAGCTCGATGCCTCCCTGCCCGGACTCTCCGGCGATGCCGGCCGCCCCGAGCAGCGCGTGCCCATGACCCGGCTGCGCGCGCGCATCGCCCAACGCCTGGTGGAGGCGCAGCAGAACGCCGCCATGCTCACCACCTTCAACGAGGTGGACATGAGTGCTGTCATGGCCCTGCGCAGCCACTACAAAGACCGCTTCGAGGCCACCCACGGCGTGCGCCTAGGCCTCATGTCGTTCTTCGTCAAGGCCAGCGTCGAGGCCCTGCAACGCTTCCCGGTGGTGAACGCCTCGGTGGACGAAGGCGACATCATCTACCACGGCTACTACGACATCGGCATCGCCGTCAGCTCTCCGCGCGGGCTGGTGGTGCCCATCCTGCGCAACTGCGATCAGCTCTCCATGGCCGACATCGAGCGCGGCATCGGCGACTTCGGCACCAAGGCCAAAGACGGCACCCTGAGCTTCGAAGAGCTCACCGGCGGCACCTTCTCCATCACCAACGGCGGCGTCTTCGGCTCGCTCATGTCCACGCCCATCCTGAACCCACCGCAGAGTGCCATCCTCGGCCTGCACAAGGTCGAAGAGCGCCCCGTCGCCCGCGACGGGCAGGTGGTCATCCGCCCCATGATGTACCTGGCCCTGAGCTACGACCACCGCATCATCGACGGCCGCGAGGCGGTGCAATGCCTCGTCGCCATCAAAGAAACCCTGGAGGACCCGGCGCGGTTGCTGCTGCGGATTTGACGCCGTACCGCGACTGGAGCCGGCGGCGGGGATGTGATCCGCCAAATAGGACTCTCACAGCCCTGCCCTACTGCGCCAGCGCCAATATGGCATCGGCCAACAGCTGGCCGCTGTTTTCCCATGTCGGCACCTGCCGCACCCCGGTCAATGTCGGCCGGGGCCGCGCCAGCGCCGAGCGCACCCCCTGAATCACACCTTCGATGGTCGGCTCGATATAGTTGGCGAGTCCAAGCGAAGCCTCTCTCAGCTCAGGCAGCTCGGTGGTGACCACCGGCGTCTCACAGGCGAGTGCTTCGAGCACGGGCATCCCAAAGCCTTCGTAGATGGATGGAAAAAGAAACAGCCTCGCACCCCGGAACAGGCTGGGAAGATGCTCATCGGGCACGTAACTCAGCTGCTCCACGCCATCCGCACGAGCGTCTTGGAGTAACCGGATCAGCCGCCGATTTTTCCATCCCGAAGCACCGCAAATGGCAAACTTCATGCCCTGGGTCTCGCCGGTCCGCTTCATGGCGAGAAACGCCCGCACAGCGATATCCATATTCTTGCGCGGCTCGAGATTGGAAACCATTAGCCAATAGCTTCCGGCGCTGAGCCCATACGTCGTTAATACAGACCAATCCGGCGCTCGCGCTGCGGCGAGAAACGCTCGTGAAACGGCGGGCGGAGCCACAACGGCAGCGGTCTTACCGTAGTAATGTCGCAGTCGCTCAGCCGTGCCACACGAGTTGGTGGATATGGCATCGGCGGAGGCAATATCTTGATGCTGGAACATGCTGGACGCGGCCCAGCCGAGCGTCGGCATGGTCTTCGGCACCACCATCACATTGAAATCATGGATCGTGAGCAATGTGCGGGCCCCATGGGTATGCGCAGGCAGGATGCCGGCCCCCCCCCAGAAAACATCGAGATCGAGCTGCCGCAAAAGCTGAGGCACGCGCCAACGCAGCCAAAACAGACCGGGCAGCTTCGATGCCACGCGGGAGCTTTCCTGGATGCAATGCCAGCGCGCGCTTTGCACCGGAGGCACCATCTTCGAGCGCCCAAAAGCAAAGAACTCGGCATCCGGCAACGCCGCATGCAGGGCCTGACTGAGCTCGAAGACATAGCGACCTATGCCGCTTCGCCGCGCTGTCAGCGGCCGCCCGTCGAGACCGATGCGAAGCTGTCTTCTCAAGAACCGTCCCCCTCGGGCAGCGCCGCGCGAGTCTCAGCGGATGTCGGAGCAGGCACGATGCGCCTGAACAACTCGAGGTACTCGCTCGCCATGCGCCGACGCGAGAAGTGTTGGACGACCCGCGCGCGGCTCGTGCGTGAGAGCTGGGACAGCCGCCCGGGGTCGGCCGCAAGGCGCTTGATCTGCCGCCCGAAGTCGTCAGCGCTGTCCATGGCACACAGCACCCCCGCGCCATCACGGCCAATCAGCTCGCGAAACGCATGCGCATTGCTCGCGACAACAGGCGTTCCACAGCTCATGGCCTCGGCGGCCGCCAGGCCGAAGCCTTCCAGCCGGCTCGGCGCGAGCAGCAGCTGGGCGTGGCGGTATTCCGCCCTGAGATCCTCCAAGGTGAGTCGACCGAGATGACGAACTCGGGGATGTCCTTGAAGCGATGCGGGCAGCGGGTGGCCTCCGACGCACCGAAGCTCAAAGCCCGAGCCCAGGCGCGACAGGATCGCCGGCAAGAGATCCGCCCCTTTACGCGCGCAGGGCTTGCCCACGAACAGCAGTCGGAACCGGTCGCGCTCGGGTTTGCGATGAAGGCTGGGAGCAGGCGAAAAGTACTCCGTATCGACGCCGTTATAAATCACGATCGGCTCCGCGCCCCCGATGCTGCGACGCCAGGACGTCGCCGTATGCTGGCTGACGGCCACCACGCGAGCGGCGGTAGCCGCCGAGCGACGCAGGAAGGCTTTGACGAAAACTTCGTGGAAGATGGCCTGGGGAAAGTTTGTGTAAGCGGTCCTGCCGGAGCCGACGAGGGTGTGGTGCTCAACGGCGATCACCGGCACGCCCCGGCCGGCAAATGCGAACGCATTCCAGCTGTTCGCGACGACGAGGTCCGTGCCATCGGGGATATTCCTGAGACGCAGACGCCACGGGAAGTACTGCCATTCATGTTGGAATGGCGTCGTGACCACGCGTTGCCCGAGCTGCTCCAGCGCCGCTGCGAGGGAGTGCGTATAGATGTCCGCCCCCGTGCCGGCACGGATGTAGGGGAGCCAGATCTTCAACGATGCCCGCCACGCCGGTCGTCGGAGCATTCGAGCTGCTGTATCTCGCGGGCGTAGCGCCGTATGATCCAATACATCTGCGCGCAGAGGTCTGACATTTGCATGTTTGTTTCCACGAACTTGTTCGCGTTGTCAATGATCTGCCGGACGGCCGTTTCCTGGCTCTGCAGTTCATCGAGCACTTGCGGCAAGTCCTGAAACCGACGATCAACCTCAACATAATGCACGCCAGGCTGCAACGCACGATAGAACCATTGGATATTATCGCTGCGCTGCTTGATCACCAACGAATTAGTGCCTGAACGAGAAGCCCGTTTTACTTTTTGAAACAGTGGCTTGCGATCTGTCCCCATGATCGAAGATCGAGCT
>NZ_CAJXWY010000043.1 GCF_913062725.1 uncultured Thiohalocapsa sp. | reverse complement strand
GAGCATCACGACCTCGTCGACGCCGCCGAGCGCGATCTCACCGCCATGGGTGCGCGCCTCGATCAGCAGACCCGGGCCCTGCAGCAGCAGCTGGACGTGGTGCGCGCGCAGCGTGACAGCGTCGAGGAACAGCTCGCCGCACGCATCCCGGCGGATGAGCATCACGCCGCGGTCGAGGCGTTGCAGGATCGCATTGCCGCCATCCAGGCCCGCCTGAGTCAGAACCGGCACGCGCTGGAGCAGCAGCTCGATGTGGTGCGCTCGCAGCGCGACGGCATGGTTGCCGCGGCACAGCGACGCATCGCCGCCCTCGAGGCAGAGCACGCAAGGGCGCTGGAGGCGCTGCAGGCGCGCGTCGCCGCCGGCGATGCCCGCCAAGCCCAGGAGCGCGAGGCGCTGCGGCAACAACTGGCAGTGGTGCGCGAGCAGCGCGACGCGGCCGAGGCGGCGGCGGCCGAGCAGATCGCGCGCCTCAACCAGCGTCTGGCGGAGACCCGGGAGCAGCTCGGTGATGCCCGCGGCGAAATGCAGGCCACGGAGGCGGCGCTGGCCAGCGTCCGCGATAGTGCCGCCCGCGCCCAGGCCTTCACCGATATGGCGGCGGCCCTCGGCGGCGAGCTGACCGAAGAGGGGATCGTCATCAACCTCGGCGGCGACCGTTTGCGCTTCGCCAGCGGCAGCGCGGCCCTGCCCGCCGGTGAGCTGGCCGCGTTGGACCGCACCGCCGATCTGCTGGCCGAGCGTCCGGAGCTTACCGCCCGCATCGAGGGTCACACCGACAGCATCGGCAGCCGCGCCATCAACCAATCGCTCTCGCAGCAGCGCGCCGAGGCGGTCATGCGTGCCCTGGTGGCGCGTGGCGTAGACCCGAGCCGACTCACCGCCGAGGGCGCGGGGCCGGATCGCCCGATCGCCAGTAATGCCACCGCCACCGGCCGCAGCCAGAACCGCCGCGTCGAGATCATCGTCACCGCCCGTGAGCAGGTGGCCACCAGCGACGCTGAGCAATAACCGTCCCGCCTCGCCGGGCCGATCCCGGCGGCGCGTCGCGCGCCGCCGGCGGCCGGCAGACCCCGACCCACCCGCAGCCGAGCCACGACGCGAAGCCGCCGCAGCCTTACGCACCGGCGGCGCCGACGGCCCCTGCCACCAGTCCCCCTGCATCCAGCGCCGGCGGTGGGTCACCACCGGGACCGCCCCGCCGCGAGACCGGGGACAGGTCCGGTTGCCCACGCAGCGAATGCTCACGGACAATGCACGCCGCCGCGCACCCGCGCCGGCAACACCACTGATGCAATCGCCAGATAGGAGCCTCACCATGCACCTTGTCACCACCCGCAATCTCGCCGGCGCCGCGCTCGTGGCGGCGCTCGGCCTGGCCGCAACCAGCGCCGCCGCCGAGAACCCGCACGTCGAGCTGGCGGTCAGTATCGGCGGCGAGCCCGCCGGCACCGTGGAGCTGGAGCTTTTCCAGGATGTGACGCCGAAGACGGCGGAGAACTTTCGTGTCCTCTGCAGCGGCGAGCTGGGCGAGGACATGGCCTATGCCGGCACGCCTTTCCACCGCATCATCCCGGGCTTCATGATCCAGGGCGGCGATTTCACCAACGGCAATGGCACCGGCGGCAAGTCCATCTACGGCGACAAGTTCCCGGACGAGAACTTCACACGCAAGCACACCGAGCCCGGCCTGCTGTCCATGGCCAATGCCGGCCCCAACACCAACGGCTCCCAATTCTTCATCACCGTCGCCGCAACCCCCTGGCTGGACGGCAAGCACGTCGTCTTCGGCAAAGTCGTCGACGGCATGGACGTGATCGACGCCATGGAAGCCCAGGGCAGCCGCAGCGGCCGCACCAAGCAACCGGTGGTGCTGGACTCCTGCGAGGTGCTCTGAGCCGTCCGCCCTCACGGACCGGCGCTGTGGGGCGCCGACGGCGGGGATACTGTCGTGCAGCGCACAGGGACGTATCCACGGCCGCCGCCGCCACCCGAGCGGCGAAAGCCAAACATCCCAGGGCGACCGGCCTGTCACCAGGCCTGTCGCTGGCAGCCACCCGCCGGCCCGTAACAGCCAAAAACGCATCGGCGACGACCAGCGGCCGCTTGCTGCGGGTTCCGCTCTCGGCGTCCTTTGCGTAAGCTTAGGCAGTTGTACCCGCCGGACGCCCCCGGAGCATGTCCGACCAGACCCACCTGTCCCGCGCCGACATCCGCGCCTATGTCGGCTCAACCTACTACACCCGCGGCCTCGGCTACTTCGAGCAGGGCCGGGTGCTGGCCGTCGAGCCCGTGCGCGCCGACGAGCACGGCGTACGCCTGCGCGCGCAGGTGCTCGGCAGCAAGGGCCGGGTTTACCGCCAGACCATCGCCATCCGCTGGGAGCCCTACGGCGCCTCACTGGACGGCGACTGCGACTGCCCCGTGGGCTACAACTGCAAGCATGTGGCGGCAGCACTGCTGGAATTCGCGGCGGCACCGGAGCGGGTGCTGCAGGGCGCCGACAGCGACCTGGCCAAGGGCTGGCTCACACGCGTGGCCGCCGCCGGACGGGAGGCGGAGACGGCGGCCCAGGAACGCCTGTTGTATCTGCTCAAGCCCGCCACCCGTGGCGTCGAAGTCGAGCTGCGCGTCGTGCGCCCACTCAAAACCAGCGCTCGGCTCTCCAAGGGCCGCCCGCTGGTGCTCGGCAACCTGGCGGAGAGCCACAGCGAGCCCAGCTACATGCAGCCGGTCGACACCGAGATCCTGAAGCTCCTGCGCGGCATCAGCAGCGGCAGCTGGCCCATGATACCGGTGCTCACCGGCGCGCTCGGGCACCTGGCGCTGACACGTATGGTGGCCACCGGGCGCTGCCACTGGCAGCAGCAGGACGCGCCCGCCCTGACCCAGGCCGAGCCGCGGCCACTGCTGATGCGCTGGGACGAGGACGCCGACGGCTTCCTGAACCTCACCTTCAACGTCGGCGACGGCGCCGAAGCCCCCGCCGGTGGGCCGACGGCGGAAATCCTGCTGACAGACCCGCCGAGCTACCTGGACCCGCTGCGACACACCATCGGCGACCTGCTGACCCACGGCCTGCGCACGGCACAGCTGAACGAGCTCAAGCGCGCCCCGCGGCTGCCGCAGGAGCGCGCCGAGGGCGTCTCGCGGCTACTGCTGAAGGAGTTCCCGGACCTGCCGTTGCCCACCCCCACACCGGTGACCCTGACGCCGATCACCGATGCCCCCGCGGTGCCCTGTCTCGCGCTGCATGGCGGTCGCGGCGGCGCCGATGCACACCGGCTGCAGCTCACCTTCGACTATGCCGGCCACCGGGTGCCCGCCCACCCGGCGGAGTCGCACAGCGTCACCGAGACGCCTGACGGGCTGGTGGACGTGAGCCGGGACACGGCCGCCGAGGCCGCCGCCGTCGAGGTGTTGGCGGCGCACGGCTTCACGCCCACGGATCAGGGCCAGCCCGGCCGTGGCCCCCTGCAGCTGGCGGCCGCCGGCGACGATGCGCTGACCCGCGCCGCGCAGTGGTCGGCGTTGCTGCGCCAGGGTCTCGATGCGCTGGAAGCGCGCGGCTGGCAGATTGCGTTCGACGACAGCTTCCGGCTGCGTTTCGAGACCGGCGATTGGGAAGCGGCCATCGACGACGCCGAAGACGCACCGGGCCACGACTGGTTCGGCCTGCGCTTCGATCTGCAGGTGGATGACCGCCGCCTGCCCCTCGTGCCCATCATCGCGCCGCTCCTGGCGCTCGGACCGCAGGCGACGCTGCCCGCGGTGGTCAGCGTGCCCATTCCGCCCCGCGAAGGTGAAGACGCCGACGCCGAGCAGCGCTATGTCGACCTGCCCGGCGAGCGCCTGCAGCCGGTGCTGGAGACGCTGCGGGAGCTCTTCGGCGACGAGCCGCCGGCGGGCGACGGCCAGCTGCGCCTGTCGCGCTTCGACGCCCCCGCGCTGGACGATCTCGCCGCCCGCGGCATTGCGCTCTCCGGCGGCAGACGCCTGCGCGACCTGGCCAAACAGCTGCAGGATCTCTCACGCATCCCCGCGGTGGTGGCGCCGGCGGGTCTCACCATCGCGCTGCGGGCGTACCAACAGCACGGCCTCAACTGGCTGCAGTTCCTGCGCGGCTTCGACCTCGGCGGCATCCTCGCCGACGACATGGGCCTCGGCAAGACCATCCAGACCCTGGCCCATGTGCTGCTCGAGAAAGAAGCCGGCCGCCTCGACCGGCCGGCACTGGTGGTGGCGCCCACCAGCCTCATCGGCAACTGGCGCCGCGAGGCGCAGCGCTTCACGCCGGACCTGCGCGTGCTGGTGCTGCACGGCAACGAGCGCCACCAGCGCTTCGACAGCATCGGTGACCATGATCTGGTGCTCACCACGTACCCGCTGCTGCCCCGGGACCGCGAACGCCTGGCGGCGGAGCCGCTGCATCTACTGATCCTGGACGAGGCCCAGACCATCAAGAACCCGCGGGCCCAGGCGGCGCAGGTGGTGCGGCGCCTCGACGCCCGTCACCGGCTGTGCCTCACGGGCACCCCCATGGAGAACCATCTGGGCGAGCTCTGGGCGCTGTTCGACTTTCTGCTGCCCGGCTTCCTCGGCGATCAGCAGCGCTTCAAACGCCACTGGCGCACGCCCATCGAGCAGCACGGCGACGCCGAGCGCCGCACCCGCCTGGCGCGCCGGGTGGCGCCCTTCCTGCTGCGCCGGCGCAAGCAGGACGTGCTCACGGAGCTGCCGCCCAAGACCGAGATCGTGCGCAGTGTGGCCCTCGGCGAGGCACAGGCGTCCTTGTACGAGGGCATTCGGTTGTCCATGGAACAACGCGTGCGCGAGGCCATCGCCGCCCACGGCATGGCGCGCAGCCGCATCACCATCCTCGACGCCCTGCTCAAGCTGCGCCAGACCTGCTGCGACCCCCGCCTGCTGAGCCTGCCGGCGGCCCGGCGCGTGCAGCACTCCGCCAAGCTGGAACTGCTGATGGACCTGCTGCCGGAGCAGCTCGACGAGGGCCGGCGCATCCTGCTATTTAGCCAGTTCACCAGCATGCTGGCGCTCATCGAGCCGGAGCTCGAGCGCCGCGGCATCCGCTACGCCAAGCTCACCGGGCGCACCAAAAAGCGCGACGAGGTCATCGAGCGCTTCCGCGGCGGCGACGTGGACCTGTTCCTGATCAGCCTGAAGGCCGGCGGTCTCGGCCTCAACCTGACCGAGGCCGACACCGTCATTCTCTACGACCCCTGGTGGAACCCCGCCGTGGAAGCGCAGGCCGCCGACCGTGCCCACCGCATCGGCCAGGACAAGCCGGTGTTTGTCTACAAGCTGCTCACGGAGCAGACGGTGGAGGAGAAGATCATGGCCATGCAGCAGCAAAAGCAGGCGCTGGCCGAAGGCATCTACCGCGAGGGCGGCGGTGACGGCGGCCCGGCCTTCAGCGCCGCAGACATCGACGAGCTGTTCGCGCCCATCGCCGAGTAACTGCCGCGATCCGCGGCGACGCCACCACCGTGGCAGCGACGCTCAAGTCCGAGGCGGACAGCGTAGTCGGCGCGCACGAGGCCGCAGCAAATACCCTGATTCCCAGGGGTTGAAGATGTTTTGTCCAGGTGACAACCTACACCCAGTCGGAACAATCATGCTTTTGAACAACCAACAATGTCTGCGCCAACCCAACGCTGTAAAGATTGCCGGTCACTTTGGCCCTTCGTCTTCGCGCTGACACTCGCCGCGCTGGTGTCTTTACCAGCCTGGGCGACGTTCGATCTCATGGCGCTCGGCGCCGGCGCCCAGACCGGCGGCACGGCGTTGGTATTCTGCGTCACCGCCACCGGCATGGTCCTCTACGTACGCTGGTGCATGCGGCGCAACTGTACGCTGCGCCGAACACTCGACCAACGGCGCGCCGGACTCGCCGCCGCACCCCGCTGAGCGCACTCCCGGTGGCATCCGACTGACTGGCACCCGACTGACCGGCACCCGATTGGCGTCGCCCGAGCAGTTCCCCGTTGATCCTACCCCCGTTGACCCTCTCCCCTGCCCATGCTCCAGGTCAGGCCCGCCGACGCGCCGGGCCGATCACCGGCCGCAAGCCACGGCCGGCCACCGGCTAGGGTGCCGCAACGAACGTCATCACGAAGGTCACCGGCACGGCGTGGCTGATACTCGCGAGCCCCGCGATCTCGCGCAGCTTCTCGACGCCCGCGCTGAGGCCGAACTTGGCGGCGTCGACGATCAGCGGCTGGGTGCTGGCCACCATCACGGTGCCGCCGTCGAGCTTCGCCGCCTGCATGCGGATGATCATGGGCTGGGTCTCGCCATGCAGCGAGAGGCTGCCCTCGGCGGTGATCTCCGCGATCTCACCCGGCTGCATTCCGGCGACGACGGCGGGGTCCACCTTGGCACTGAGCGTGGCCTCCTGATAATCGGTGGTCTCGAACAGGAACTCGCGCATGCGCTCGTTGCGGATCGGAATCAGCGTCTCCACGCTGTCCAGGAACAGGGACACCGTCACCTGGCCCTCGTCGGTGATGGTGCCGGCCATGTCCTTGAACGTGTTCACCTCGCCCACGTCCTTGGCTTTGATGGACACATAGCTCAGGTGCGAGCGCGTGGGGTCCATGGTCCAGCCTGCGCTGACCGGCCCAGCGGCCAGGGCAAGTGCCAGTGTCGGGGCCATGAGCAGGGCGCGGGACCAGGCCCGGCAATTCAGCTGCGGCATGTCGTCTATCTCCGGTGGTTGTTGTCGCAGGCCGATCAGACCCGGACTGGCGTGGGATTGCAAGCCGACGATCACCACGCGCGCCGGTCGCGGGCGCAGCGCTCGTCATGCCGATGGCGTCAGGGCCGCGGCAGGCGCGCGCTGTAGAGCCGACGCTCCAGGCCCAGGCGGATATCGCGCATGCTCAGACGCCGGGTACGCCGGCGGCTCTGCACCCGGGCGGCTTCGGCGAGGTCCCAGCGCTGCTTCACCAGTTCCACCAGCTTGTCCTTGAGCGCCGGGCGGGCGTCGACGATGGCGCGCACGCAGTCGAGATCGACGCGGATCAGGGTCACATCGCTGCGCGCGATACATTCTTCAAAGCTCGGCTCCGTGGTGAGCATGGCCGTGAGACCGAAGTAGCTGCCGGGCCCCAGGGTCTCCAGGGTCTTGTGCGTCCCGTCGGCCAGCAGCACGGTGCTGTCCACCAAGCCGCCGGCGATCACATACAGGGCGTCGCTGACGGCGCCCTCCGCCAGCAGCACCTGGCCGGCATCGAAATGGCGATACTCGCTGCGGGCGGCGATCTGCGCGAGCTCGTCCTCGGCCAGATCGCCGGCGAACTCCAGTGACTTGAGCGCCAGGGCCAGCGTCGGCGGCTCGGCGCTGATGACGCGCGCCCGGCGGGTGCGCATCTCCTGCACCTGCGCCGCCACCTCGATGCCCGATTCCTGCAGGGATTTATGGATCTCGCGGAATAGCTCCTCCCGGGCCCGGAACATGGCCGGATACTGGCGCAGATGCACCCAGACCATGTAGCTGTAGGGGAGACGGCCGCCTTCGGCGAGCCGCACCACCGGCGGCGGCAGCTTCAGCACGCTGTCGCAGCGCATGGCCGCCTGCAGCAACAGCTCGGTGGCATAGCGCGGATCCACCTCCGGCGGCAGCTCGACGAAGTACCAGGGCGCATAGACGTGGCTCTCGCCGTGCAGGTTCTTGAAGCTTTGGCTCGCGAGACTGGAATTGGGCACCACCAGGGTGGCGTTGTCCCAGCCGCGCAGCCGCGTGGCGCGCCAGTTCATGTCCACCACCTCGCCGAGACGTCCGTCCGCCAGTTCCAGCCAGTCGCCGATACGAAAGGGTCGCTCGATGCCCATGGCGATGCCCGAGAACAGGTCGCCGAGCGTCCGCTGCAGCGCCAGGCCCAGCACCGCCGCCGCGACGCCCGTGGAAACCCAGATGCCCGAGAGCGAGTAGCCGCGCTGGGTCAGGAAGACGCCCAGGCCCACGAGCATCAACATGATGTAGATGAGGCCGACGATGAGCTGTGGCACACGGTCGCGCTGCCGCGCCTCGGCGCTCAGTAACAGCTGTACCTCGATGAACCGCGCCACCGCCCAGCCCGCCGCCAGATAGGCCGCCAGCGCCGTCAGCCACTTGATGGGCGCATCCAAGGCCGGCAGTCCCACCGCCCGGTTGCCCAGGCGCAGCAACGCGCCGGCGATGATCCAACTGAATGGCAGCACCAGCACATCGAGTGCGGCGGTGATGCGCGGAAAGTGGTCGAACAGCGGACGCTCCCCCACCGCCCGGGTGCCGATGCGCCAGAGCAAGACCAGCCCCAGCGCCGCCAGCAACAACTGCCAATAGCTCGACGACAGCTGGTCCATGGCCCGGAGCACGGCGATGGTGGCGGTGACCTGGCGGTCATCCATAGGAGCGCACCTGATCTGGCAGAGATTGCCGTCATGGTAGCCCGCGAGGGGCTGGGATGCTCCGGGACAAGGGGATGGCGGGATGGCGGCATCGCGGCGGCCCACGACACGGTCCGCTCCTCGGCAGCGCCCGATGCGGATGTGTCATCCGCGCTGCCACGGCATCCGGGCCGGCCCCGCTGTGATCTCGGAGCCCGGGTAATCGCGGCGCACGGGGACGGCGCCACCCCGTACACGATTATACCCCCGCTGATGCCCGTGCGAGACAGCCTGCGTTGCAATATAGCAACATGCAGGGTATTGTCTTTGACGGCAGTGGCGAAAAGCTTACATGCATCGCCCACCCCCAACCGGACAAACACTCACAGAAGGTGCCTTATGCCCTTAAAAGAAAACAGCACTGTCGCAGACAGTCATCGCCGACCGCAGCATGCCAGTCGCAGCACCCTCACCCTGTCCATTGCCGCCATGCTGCCGCTGCTTGCGGCACCGGGCATCAGCGCGGGCAGCACCGCCGCCCTCGAACGGCGCATCGCCGAGCTGGAGGCCGAGCTCGATCGTGCCCGCGAGGCGCTCATCGAGGCCAAAGAGGAAACCGAGCAGGCCTACGAGCAGGCCGCGGCGGCCGAACAGCAGCTCGCCGACACCGGGCCACCGCCCGCCGACAAGATCACCCTGGGACCGCTGACCATCGGCGGCGCCATCCGCGCCAACTACACCCTTGGCAGCTATCCGGGCGAAGGCAAATCCGGCGCCTACCCGAACATCGGCCCTTCGCGCGGGGGTGACGGTGGTAACTTCGCGCTCGATACCTTCCGCATCAACATGGATCTGAGCTACGACAACATCGTCGGCAAGCTCGAATATCGCTGGTATCCCGGTTATAACTTCCTGCACACGGGCTGGCTCGGGTGGAATTTCGACGACGGCAGCCAGGTGCAGGTGGGTGTCAACCGCGTGCCTTTCGGCCCAGGGGCCTACGGTGTCTCGCAGAGCTGGTTTTTCGACCAGCATTACTACGTGGGACTCGCCGATGACATGGATCTCGGCATCAAGTACATCACCAGCATCGGCGACTGGGATCTGGACTTTGCCTACTACAACCGTTCACAGTGGGACGGCAACGGCAAATCCCAGGACAGCGCCCGCTACGATTATGACGCCGTCCTCTGGACCGGCTCGGTCGCCGCGGACGGCTCGGTGGGCTACAACGGCACGCCGAACGGCTACAAAGAGCGTAACCAGTTCAACGTGCGGGCCATCTATAACCTCGACGAGATCGCGATCCCAACCGAGCTTGGGACCTCTCTGCAGTGGGGTCAGCTGAAGGGCCGCGGCACCGACGACGGCCATCATTGGGCCGCGTCCGTGCACATGAAAAACAGCTGGGACAATTGGCTCGTCGCCACGCAACTGACGCGCTACAAGTACAGCATCGACGGCGACAATGCCTGGAACAGCGATCAGCTCATCCCCATGGGCGCCTTCGATTTCCCATGGCCCGTCGCCACCGACGCATGGATCCCCGCGATCTCCGTGAGCTACCTCTACGAAACCAACCAGATCCCCTGGCTGGACTCGGTGCGGCCGTACGCGGAGTACAGCAACATCGTCAAGCAGGACAGCAACTTCAACGACAGCCAGTTGGTGACCCTCGGCGCCGCCTGGGCCCGCGGTGGTTGGTACATCTACACGGACCTGGCCTTCTCCGACGGCAACTACTTCGTGGGCAGCGAGACCAGCGCCGGCACGGCGGAAACCTACACCAACCTCTTCTCGCCCATCAATGGCGCCGGCGATTTTGGTGTCAACGCCAACGACCACTGGAACTACCGCTTCAACATCAACTTCGGCTACTACTTCTAAGCCTGCGCAGCGGCGTCACCAACGCCGCTCTCCAGCCGGCCGTCGGCGCTGCCTGACGGCCGCTCACCGCCGCACCCCGGGATGCCCCCCAAGGCCCCGAGTTTGACACCGACGAGTCCCATCCGTAGCCTGTTGGGATGTTTCGGGTCCTAATCTTCCCAAGGCCAACGCGTGACTCGGGCACCATCGCACCACCGTCGATGGTCGTCGGTGAGACGGCTGCGCGCGGCGATCACACAGCCTACCGCCACACAATCCACCGCAAGCCCGGGCTCAGCCCGTGACGACGCCACATCGCTAGCGCGGGCGGCGGTCACACCCGGTCTGCATCGGCAAACGGGTCAATGATCATGACGGCAGCCCGGCACCCGGCAACACCTCATCGGGCCACCCACACCAGCACGCCAGGCGCCAAGCCCGTCGTCGCCAACCGGAGCGCATCCCACGATTACGGATGCGGATACGAGCCTCATGACCGATAAAGTCATCGTCGAGCACCTCTACAAGGTCTTCGGTGATCATCCACAGGAAGCGCTGCATCTGCTGGAGCAGGGCGTCGACAAGACCGAGATCTTCGCACGCACCGGCCAGACCGTCGGCGTCTGCGATGCCAGCTTCTCCATCAGAAAGGGCGAGATCTTTGTCATCATGGGCCTCTCGGGCTCCGGCAAGTCCACGCTGGTGCGCCTGCTGAACCGCCTCATCGAGCCCAGCGCCGGCAAGGTCATCGTCGACGGCCGCGACATCGCCGCCATGACCGACGACGAGCTGATGCAGCTGCGCCGCCGCGACATGAGCATGGTGTTCCAGTCCTTCGCGCTCATGCCCCACCTCACCGTCGGCCAGAACGCCGCCTTCGGCCTGGAGCTCGCCGGCGTCGGCACGGCCGAGCGCGAAGCGCGCGCCGTCGCCGCACTCGACCAGGTCGGCCTCAAGACACACGCCGACAGCTACCCCGACGAGCTCTCCGGCGGCATGCAGCAGCGCGTGGGCCTGGCCCGGGCGCTGGCCAACGATCCCTCGGTCATGCTCATGGACGAGGCCTTCTCAGCCCTCGATCCGCTCATCCGCAGCGAGATGCAGGACGAGCTGCTCAAGCTGCAGGAGCACAGCGACCGCACCGTCGTGTTCATCTCCCACGACCTCGACGAGGCCATGCGCATCGGCGACCGCATCGCCATCATGGAAGGCGGACGCGTGGTGCAGGTCGGCACCCCGGACGACATCCTCAACAACCCCGCCGACGACTACGTGCGCTCATTCTTCCGCGGCGTCGACGTGGCGACGGTGTTCAAGGCCGGCGACATCGCCCGGCGCACCCAGGTCACCGTCATCGAGCGCCAGGACGACGGCATTCGCGCGGCCCTGAACCGCCTGCGCGAGCACGATCGCGAATACGGCTATGTGGTCGACAAAGGCCAGCACTTCCACGGTGTCGTTTCGCTGGAATCACTGCAGCGCGAGCTGCGCCAGGCCGATCCCAAGCTGCACAACGCCTATCTCGGCGACGTGCCGGCACTGATCGCAGACACCCCCGTCAGCGACCTGTTGGGCACCGTCGCCGCGACCGCCTGCGGCGTCCCGGTGGTGGACGCTGAAAACCGCTACCAGGGCGTCATCACCAAGGCCTGCCTGCTGGAGACCTTGGATCGGGATACGGGATGACCGGGATGGCAACCAAACGCCCCACCCATATCCGCTGAGAAACGCTTTAATTTAAAACGCTTATGGCAGATCAGAGTACAAACCCCTGGGCCAGCGGCGGCGGCGAGACGGCCGCCGCCGGCAGCGACAACCCCTGGGCCGCCGGCGCCGGTACCACCGGCGAGCCACCGTCACAAACCCCACCCGAGCCCGCCGGCGCCTCCGACCCCTGGAGCACCCCCGGCGACGGCGCCGAGGCCACCCCCGGCGACTGGCTCGCCGGCAGCGGCGCCGGCGTCGAAGAAGGCAGCATCGATCTCTGGCACCCCTTCCAGGAGGCGGTGATCCCCCTGGGCGCGTGGGTGGACACGGGGCTCGACTGGCTGGTGGCCAACTTCCGCCCGGTCTTCCAGGCCATCCGCCTGCCCATCGACGCCACCCTCACCGGCATCGAGACGACCCTGCTCAGCATTCCGGACGCGGCCATGGTGATCATCATGGGCTTGCTCGCCTGGCAGGCCGGCGGCCGCCGGCTCGGCATCGGCGCCGTCATCTCGCTGGTGGTGATCGGCCTCATCGGCGCCTGGGCCGAGGCCATGGTAACCCTGTCGCTGGTCATCACCTCGGTATTCTTCTGCCTCATCATCGGGCTGCCCATGGGTATCTGGCTCGCGCGCAGCGACCGTGCTGCGGCGGCGGTGCGCCCGGTGCTCGACGCCATGCAGACCACACCGGCGTTCGTCTATCTGGTGCCGGTGGTCATGCTCTTCGGCATCGGCAACGTGCCCGGCGTGGTGGTGACCATCATCTTCGCGCTGCCACCGCTGGTGCGCCTCACCAACCTCGGCATTCGTCAGGTGCCGGGCGATCTGGTGGAGGCGGCGCGTTCCTTCGGTGCCTCCAAGCGCCAGTTGCTGTTCAAGGTGCAGCTGCCGCTGGCCATGCCCACCATCATGGCGGGCGTCAACCAGACCCTGATGTTGGCGCTGTCCATGGTCGTCATCGCCTCCATGATCGCCGTCGGCGGGCTCGGACAGATGGTGCTGCGCGGCATCGGGCGCCTGGACATGGGACTCGCCACCATCGGCGGCGTCGGCATCGTGCTGCTCGCCATCATCCTCGACCGCATGACGCAGGCGGTCGGCCAGTCCGACCGCGACAGGCCTACCCGGCATTGGTACGAGTCCGGCCCGGCGGGCCTGGCTCGTGCCCTGTTCGTCAGGCGCAGCACGGCCTGAGCCTGCGACCGAACGGGCCACACCGACACTGCATTGGCCCGACTCGCACCCCAATCCGCTGTAACCCACCAGTGAGCCCAACCACTGAACCCACCCACTCAACAGGAGAAGCTCATGCAAGCGACTTCGGATCTCAAGACTTGCGCGCGCGTCGCGTTGTTCACGGCCATGGCCGCTGTCACCGGCGCCGCACTGGCCAGCGAGCAGCCGGGCGAGGGCGTCGAGGTGCAGCCCATCAAGTCCTCCATCGCCGAGGAAACCTTCCAGACCCAGCTGGTCATGAAGGCGCTCGAAGAGCTCGGCTATGACGTCAATGACATCAAAGAGATCGAGTACGCCGCCGGGCACGTGGCCATCGCCAACGGCGATGCCACCTTCATCGCCGCGCACTGGGATCCGCTGCACATCGACTTCTACGAGGAAGCCGGCGGCGACGACAAGCTCTACCGCGAGGGGATCTATTCCTCGGGCTCCATCCAGGGCTATCTCATCGACAAGAAAACCGCCGAAGCCCACGGCATCACCAACATCGAGCAGCTCAAGGATCCCGAGATCGCCAAGCTGTTCGACGCCGATGGCGACGGCAAGGCCGACCTCGCCGGCTGCCCGCCCGGCTGGGGCTGCGAGAAGGTCATCGAGCACCACATGGACGCCTACGACCTGCGCGACACCGTCACCCACAACCAGGGCAGCTACTCGGCCATCATCGCCGATGCCATCACCCGCTACGGAGACGATGAGCCCATCCTGTACTACACCTGGACACCCTACTGGGTGAGCGGCGTGCTGGTGCCGGGCAAAGATGTCACCTGGCTGCAGGTGCCCTTCAGCTCCCTGCCGGGCGAGCGCGAAGACGTGGACACCTCGCTGCCGGACGGCTCCAACTACGGCTTCCAGGCCAACGATCAGCGCATCGTCGCCAACAAGGAATGGGCCGAGGCCAACCCGGCGGCGGCGGAGCTGTTCGCGATCATGCAGGTCAGCAACAACGACATCAGCGCCCAGAACCTGCGCATGCGCGACGGCGAGGACAGCGAGTCCGACATCGAAAAGCATGCGGACGCCTGGATCGCCGCCAACCGCGAGAAGTTCGACGCCTGGCTGGAGCGCGCCCGCGCCGCGGCCGAATGAGGTCGGCGGCCACCCGCCGACGTGCGCGGCGGGCGCGCTGATCAGCGCGCCGGCGCAGCGGTTAGGCATGCCCCGCCGCAACAGTGCAGGGACGCACCCCCGCCACAAGGCACCGGCGCCGGGGGAGTTGCGGGCGCCGTCCGCGGTATGAGGGCGCCGGGGATCAAGCAACTCACGCCCTCCGCCGACCTACGCTCACCGACCCAGGCTCACCGCGGCGCACCCGCGCCGGCGACCAGACCCGCGGACAGACGGCCCCAGCGTCGACATGCGCCGCAGGCCCCTCAACGCTCCTGGACCGAAGGCTCTGGCGAACACAGCGCCTCGATGGCCGCGTAGAGGGCCTCGCGCTCCAGCGGCTTGCTCAAGATCACGGCATCGCCGGTGCCGTCGGTTTGGCGCAGGCTGGCGTCCTGGCCCGTCATCATCAGCACAGCCAGCTCGGGGTACGCCTCACGCAGGCGCTCGCGCAACGCCATCCCATCCATCACCGGCATCGCGATATCGGTCAGCACCAGGTCGAAATCGGCGTCCTCGCCGAGCAGCCCGAGTGCGGCTTCGCCGTGCTCGGCGAAGGCGGGCTCCAGCCCACCCATCGCCAGCAAGCGCCCGGTGGCGTCGCGTACCCGGGGGTCATCGTCCACCACCAGCACGCGCAGCCCGCGCAGCGGCGCCGCCGCCGCATCGGGGGCATCCGCGCCGGCGACGGCGGGCGTTGCCGGTGCCTCGCCAGCGGCAACGGGCTCGGCCGGCGCTGCCGTCGGCAGCAGCAGACGGAAGCAGGTCCCCTGCTCCAGCACCGTCTCCACGCTCAGCGCGGCGCCGGAGCGCAGCACGAACTCCTTGACCATGAACAGACCAAGGCCGTGCCCGCGGCCGCTGCTTTTGGTGGATACCAGCGGCTCGAACATGCACGCACGGATCTCGGCGGGAATACCGCCTCCAGAGTCGCTGACGCTGACCTCAATGTAGTCATCGCCCGGTGGCTCACCCAGCAGCAGCTCGCCCCGCAGCTGCTGCCCGGGCCGCGGTACTGCGGTGATACGCAGCTCACCGCCGCGCGGCATGGCATCGCGGGCGTTCAGGGCCAGGTTCAGCAGCGCCGCCTGCAGAAAGGCGGTATTGCTCCAGGCCCGTAAGACGTCCGGTACGTGCCATTGCAGCACAATGCCCGTCGGCAGCATGTGCCGCAGGATGCTCACCAACTCGCCGATGCTCTCGGCCAGGCGCACCGGTGCCAGCGAGACGCCGCCGGCACGGCTCAACGAGAGCATTCCCGAGGTCACCACCTTCGCCTGTCCCAGGGCGCTGCGCGTTTCCTCCAACACCTGCCCCAGTTCCACATCCTCGCTGGCATGGTCGGCCAGCGCGCTCTCGACGAAGAAGAGATTGACGTCGAGGACGCCCAGCAGGTTATTGAAGTCGTGGGCGACGCCGCTGGTCAGATGCCCAATGGTCTCACGCTCCTTCGCCTGCACCAGGTCGCGCTGCATGCGCGCCTCGGAGCGCACGGCAACGATGCGTTGGCCGGTGAGCCGCAGTAGCTGTCGCAGCGGATCATCCAGCCCGGAGGCCCGCTGATGCCCCCAGAGCACCAATAGCAGGTCCTCGGTCTCGTCCTCGCCCGCGGTGGGCAGTACCAGGGCGACACAACAGCCGAGGCCGGCCGCCGCCGCGCTGCCCGTGTGCTCACCCAACCAGAGCACGGGCCAGCCGGCGCGTGCCCGCGCCGCTTCGAGCAGCGGCTGCGGTACCGCCGGGGGCGGCTGGGGCAGCGCATCGGCTTGGGCGATGACCTGGGGCGCGCCGCCGGCTCGCGGCAGCGCGACCACTGTGGCCGATTCCATCGCCAGCGCCCTGCGGGCCAGGCGCAGCAGCGCTTGCACATGGGCATCGGCGGGCAACGCCTGATTCACCAGGTCGAGCAGCTCCTGCAGACTGCTGGCGTAGCGCGCCAGGGCCGATTCCAGGGCGGCGCGGCGCGCCTCCGTGAGCCGCAGCTCGGTGACGTCTTCAACCATCGCCAGCAGCACCGGCTGTGCCCCCCCCGCCGCCGGCAGCGGCACCAGCCGCAGGTCGCCCCACATCACCTCACCGTCCGGACGCGTGAACGCCTTGAGTAACCGCTGGCCGTCGCCGCGACCGGCGATCAGCTCGGCGAGCCAGTCCCGCGCCGCCGGCTCATCGTCGGTCGGCGCGAACAGATCACCGCCGCTGCCGAGCAACGCCTCCGGGCTGCGGCCCACCAGCTGCGCCAGGGCACGATTGGCCATCATCACGCGATACTCGCCATCGAGCAGCGCCATGCCGATGGGGGCGTGCTCGAAGATGGTATCGAGCCGCTCGCGACTCTCCTGCAGCTGCTGCTGCGCCAATTGGCGCTCGGTGATATCGCGGCCCAGCGCGACGATACCAATCACCTCGCCCTGCTCGTCGAGCAGGGCGGTGTCGGACCATTGCAGCCAGCGCCAGCCGTGCACGGTCTCGGCGCGCTGCTCCACCATGACCGCATGCGGCGGCTCGAACAGCCGGGCCATGGCCGCGGCGGTGGCGTCGCGATCCTCGGGGTGCACCAGCGGCATGAAGGTGCGGCCGATGAGCGCCTCTTCGCTGCGGCCGAACATGCGACAGTAAGAAGGGCTCGCGAACTCGAAACGGCCTTGGGCATCCGTGCGCACCACCAGGTCCTCGAGGTTGTCCACCACCAGCCGGTAGCGCGCTTGTTGCTCCCGCAGGGCCTGCTCGATGCGCCGGCGTTCGGTCACGTCCAGCGCCGTACCGGCGAAGCGCTGGAAGCGGCCGTCGTCGTCGGTCTGGACGCGGCCCCGCGCCTGCAGCACCCGCTCCATGCCGTCGCCGCCGCACACCCGAAACTCGATGTCGAAGATGGCTTGGGGGGGATGACGCGCCGCATCCACACAGGCCCGCACCCGCTCGCGATCCTGCGGGTGGACGGCCGCATAGAAGCGCTCCAGCGAGGCGGGCACGGCGCCGGGCGTCAAGCCGAGCAGCCGGTAGGCCTCATCGGACCAATGGCCGGTGCCATCCTCGGCGTACTCCCAGTGCCCGAGATGGGCGATGGCCTGGGCCTCGTTCAGCCGCGCCTCGCTCGCACGTAGCCGTGCGGTGGACTCCACCATATCGGTCACGTCCTGCTGCACGCCGATGTAATGGGTGACGTTGGCGCCGTCGCGGTGCACCGGCGACAGGGCGAGGGCGTTCCAATAGACGCTGCCGTCGGGGCGCCGATTGCGGATCACCGCCCGGCACTCCCGGTCCGCGGCCAGCGCCGCGCGCAGATGCGCCAGATCCGGTTGGTCAGCATCGCCGTCGCGCAGCAGGCGCAGATCCCGTCCCAGGAGGGCTTCGGCGCCGTAGCCGGTCATCTCGAGGAAGCCGCGGTTCGCGTAGGTCACCGCGTGGTCACCGCCGCTGCGCCTGGTTACCACAATGCCGGTGCCGCTCTGTGACAGGGCTTCCAGCAGCACGCCATGCTCACGGCGTAGCTGCAGGGCGGCGAGTCCCAGGCCCGCCAGGGGGCGGACCCGTTCGAAGACCTCGGCGGCAAAGGTGCCGGGGCCGGTGGCGGGCACATCCGTGAGCAGCAGTCCCAGCGCCACGCCCTCGCGGTCGCAAAACGGAATGGCCCGGCCACTGCACAGGCCCGCAGGCAGCGCGCCACCGGCGGCCATCACCGCCGGCGGCACCGCCATGGGCGTACCGGCGGCGAGCACCCGTTGCAGAAAGGCCATCGCCGCAGGCGCCGCCAGCCGCCGGTCGAGCTCGGCGCGGGCGTCGGCGGCGAGCCCCGGGCTCGCCACCAGCTCGAGGCGGTCGTCAGCCCCCGGGAGCAACAGGCAGTGCTGCCCCGGCAGCACCCGCCGCAGCTGCTGGCACAGCGTTTCACAGAAGGCCGCGACGTCGTCGCCATTGCATACCAGCCAGGCGAGGCAATGTGCCTCCAGATCCAGCAGGGCGCGCTGGCCACTCTGCTCGTCACGCTCGCGCCGCAGCGCCGTGAAGCTCGCACGCAGCGACAGCGCCATGGCGTGAACGTCCTCGCCCAGCGCCACGGCTTCCGCGAACAGACCCGTCGGCGGCGGTGACCAGGGCCGGCCGTCACGCAGGACCGCCGGCAGCCCGCGGGCCGCGTCGGCCACCGCGCGCACCGGTGCGACGATGCGCCGGCTCAGCCAGGACGCCAGCGCCACGGCGCCCAGCGCCAGCACGAACAAGGCCGCGAGCACCTCGACCGTGCGCCGCTGCACCGTGTCGATGACGGGCTCGGTGCTGATATCGAGCACCAGATCCTGCGCCGGCACCAGGCCCGCGACGGGCACCGCCAGCCGGTAGCGCGATGCCCGCCAGCGCGCCATGGCGGATGAGCGCGGCTGCGCCGGGCCCACCACCACCAGGCCCTGTCGGGCGGCACGCAGCACCGGCCCGGCGGGCGGTGCCGCGCCCAGTGTCGTCTCACCGCTATCGCGCTGCGCCAGAAACAAGCGCGGCGCGGCGCCCTCGCGCAGCGTGTCGTCGGCCAGGGTATTCAGCGCCGCCAGTTCTTGCGCCAGCGCCGCCGAGCCGGCGCCGGCGACCCGCGCCAGATCACGCGCGGCGAGGCTGCCGAACTGGTGCAGCTCCTCGGCACTGTCCTGCTCCAGATGGGATTTGAGATCGCTGTTCGTCCAGGCCGAAACCAGCAGCGACGGCAGCAACAACGCCGACAACAGCAAACTGAACAACAGCTCACTCAGGCGCGGCAGCCTGCGACGCCCCTGCAACAGCGCCACGAGCACCAGCAAGCCCCCGGCGAGCGCGGCATTGAGGATGCCATTCAAGGACTGCTTGACGGCGATCAGCAGCGTCGGCAGCCAGGGCATACCGAGCGGGCCGTGGTAGAACAGCAGCACCAGCGGCATGCCGATGAGGCCCCAGTACAACAGCACCGAAACGGCCAGCGGTGGCTTATCGCGCCCCCGCGCCCAGCGCCGGTGCAGACCGACGGCCAGCACTTCCAGGGCGAAAATGAGCAGGGCATAGGGGTGCTGCCACAGCACCAGGGTGTAAGCACCGCCGGCCACCGCCACCACCAGGCCGGGCACCAAGCCCAGCCGCACGAGCGCCACGAGCGCCGCGATGGAGCCGAACAGCACCTCCACCCCGAAGAACAGCGACACGCTGAAGTAGTTGCCGAGCACCGCTGCGGCGGACAGCAGCAGCGTCTCGGGCAGCACCCGCAGCCACGGCCGCGGACGCCGTGCACGCCCGCCCACCCCGGTCGCAAGCCGCTGCGGGTCGGCGACGGCGGCTGGGCTCATCACAACAACGGCGGGTGGCGCGGATCTGGCGACCGGTCAGGCGGGCGCATCGCCCCGGCGGACAACGCACGGGCGCGCGCTCGGATCCATACTGACGGGTAACCCGGCATCTCCATCGGTGCTGACCTCAGTCATCACCACCCCCTTCCTTCGGGCTCGTTCCAGAGGCGGTCAGGTTTTGGGTCCGAAGCGACTCATGACCTCGTCGAGGGGCGTGGGCGGGCCGAACAAATACCCCTGGAAGCGGTCCACGCCCGCTTCCCGCAGCCATTGCGCCTGGGCCAGGGTCTCGACGCCCTCGGCAACCACTTTGAGGCCGAGGTTCTGCGACAGGATCAGGATGGCGGCGAGCAACCGTTCCGCCTTACTGGAGTCGAACATCTCGGCGACGAAGCACAGGTCGAGCTTGAGCGTGTCATAGGGTAGCTCAGCGAGGGCGCGGATGCTGGAATAGCCGGTGCCGAAGTCGTCCATCGCCAGCGAGGCGCCGAGCAGGCGCAGCTCCGCGCCGAGCTCACGCACCGCTTGCGAGTCGGCGAGATTCGCGCTCTCGGTAAGCTCCACGCGCACGTCGCAGCAGCCCGCGAGTCCATCCACGAGCCGGCGCACCAGCGCCTTGGCAAGCACGATGTCGAGCTGCGCCACGCTCAGATTGACCGATAGATGATCCAGGGATAAGTCTGCGAGCGTCGCCTTCGCCGCCAACAACCGCTCGAACAGGGACTCGGTGAGGCTCGGGATCAGGCCGCTGGCTTCCGCCAGCGGAATGACCTGCTCGGCGCCGACGATGGTGCCGTCCGGCAGCCGTAATCGCGTCAGCACCTCCAGATCTTTGAGAGTCCCGTCGCCGGCGACGATGGGCTGGAAGAAGGGCTCGATACGGCCGGCGGCGATGTGGCCCGCCAGGGTGGGGCCGTCCAGCGCGGCCGGCTGTGCCGGTGCCTCAGCCAACATACCAGACGGCGGCGGCGGCGGCGGTGTGCTGGGTTGCTGCGCCGCCAGTAGCGGCGGCAGGTCGCGCACCATCGAGGCCTTGCTCACCGCCCCGCGCACCGTGAGACCGTTGGCGCTGGCGATGCGCCGTGCGGTGTCGAGCAGTTCGTCACCGTGGCCGGAGAGCAGGACGATGGGCAGCTGTAACCGCTGCTGACTCAGCCACTTGACAATGTCCAGACCAGTTTCCCGGCCCAGTTCCAAGTCCAGCACCACCAACTCCGGCGGATGGCTGAGGATATCCTGCTTGAATGCACTGGCGTTCGCGTGGTAGCGCACATCGTGACCCAGCCGACCAGCAAAGCGTCTAAGCGTGGGCTCCATGCGCGGGTCATCATCGAGACAGGTGAGCTGCATAGGTCCTCCATCGGGATCCGCCGTGGGGCTCAGGATGCGCGCGAGCGCTTGTCAGGGTGCATTACCGAGGTCGGGACCAGCACCAGCCGCCAACACCAGTGTTGCCATGATAGCCGGACCATCGGCCGGCCAGCCCGGCAGAATGTCGTCGGTCCCGACGGCGGGGACGCCGCCACGAAGCCTACCGGTGGCCTCTGTGGTGTATCCCCTGGCCAGCCGCAGACCGACCCGTGACATCCGCCCTCTTGAGGTGCAGCGGGTGTACATGTTCCCACCAGGCCGTTATCGGGATTGATCACCTACAGTACAACAGTGTCGAGCCGGTTGACGCGAAATGTTGCAGAATAGTCGCGCCGGATGGTCCCACAGGACGGTCATGCCGCAGGGTCGACGACAAGCAACAGACGCGGCGACTGCGCGCTATGGCTGGTGCATCGTCGCGAGCGACCCGCCCGCACGGACGGCCGAGCGCATCGCCGCGGCTGGCGTCGCATCCGGCGCGCCGCCCACGCCGTCGGCGCTGCGGCCGTTGCCGGTCCCGCCGCCGGCGGGCAGCGTCAGCACGACCCGTAGCCCGGGGCCGGCATCCTGCAGTGTCAGGGTAGCACCGTGCAGCTGCGCCACGGCCTGCACCAGGCTCAAGCCCAGGCCGTGGCCCGGGGCCGAGCGGCTGGCGTCGATGCGATAGAAGCGCTGCAGCACCTTGCCGCGCAGCGCCGGCGGAATGCCCGGCCCGGAGTCGGCCACGCCCAACGCCACACCGCCCCCCGCCGCCGGTGCCGCGCTCAAGTGGACGCTGCCGCCGGGCGGGGTGTACTTGATGGCATTGTCCACCAGGTTGGCCAGGGCCTGGAACAGCAGATCGCGGTCGCCGTGCACCCGCAGCGCGCCGTCAGCGGCCGTCGGCGCCGCCACCGCGATCTGCTGCGCCTTGTCCGCCGCCAGCGGCTCGTAGAGCTCGGCGACGTCGTGCAGCAACACCACCGGGTCCAGGTCGGCGAAGGCGGCCCGGCGGCTGCCGGACTCGACGCGGGCAATGCGCAGCAGGGCGTTGAAGGCGCCCAGCAGCTCCTCGGCATCGGCGATGGCCTCGTCGACGCCCTCCGCCGCCCCCGCCGCGAGGTCCGTGTCGCGCAGCTGGCTCAGCTTGGTGTGCAGCCGCGACAGCGGCGTGCGCAGGTCATGGGCGATGTTGTCCGACACCTGCCGCACGCTGGCCATCAGCGCCTCGATGCGCGCGAGCATGCGGTTCAGGTTGACGGCCAGCTGGTCGAACTCGTCGCCACTGCCGTCGGTGGGGATCCGGCGCGAGAGATCGCCTTCCATGATCTCCCGGCCCACTTGGTTGACGGCCTCGATGCGCCGCACCACGCCGGCGCTCATGAGCCAGCCGCCGGCGAGCGCCAACGCCACCGTCATGGCCAGCCCCCAGCCCAGGGCATCGCGCACCAGCCCGCGGATGGCCGCGAGCTCGCGCGCGTCGCGCCCCACCAGCAAATGCAGGCCGCCGCGCAGCAGAAACACCTTGCCGCGGGCGGCGTGCTCCGCCTGCGCATCGGCGCCCGCCGCCGCGTCCCGCAGACGGAAGTCGATCCAGCCATCGCGGTCCGGCTCGACGTCGGGCCAGGCATCGATGTTGCCCACCAGGGGGCGGTAGTCGCCGTCGGCGAGCAGATAGACGCCGGCGCCGGTGGGCCGCGCCGCGCTGCGCTGGGCCAGCAGTGTGGTGAGACCAGACAGGCCGCGCCGGCGGTATTGCTCGGCGAGACCCTGGATCTCGGCCTCGATGGTGGCATCGGTCTGCCGCGCCATGTAGCCGGCGGTGGACCAGTAGATGAACCCGAGCAGCATCACCACCGAGCCCGCCAGCAGCACCGCGTAGAGCAGCGCAAGGCGGAAGGTGAAGCTCGCCAGCACCTCCCGCGGGCGGGTCATCGGCCAGGTCGCGCGGCGCCCCGCCGACGGCTGCTCGGTGGCCACGGCGACCCCCGGCGGCGATGCCGCGGCCGCCGGCGCGCCGGTGTTGGCTTCAGGGCGTGGCTCAGGCCGTGGCTCAGGGCTCACGGATCACATAGCCGGCGCCGCGCACCGTGTGCAGCAGCGGCTCGTCGAAATCGCGATCGATCTTGCCGCGCAGCCGGCTGATGTGCACATCGATCACGTTGGTCTGGGGGTCGAAGTGATAATCCCAGACATGCTCCAGCAGCATGGTGCGGGTCACCACCTGGCCGGCGTGACGCATCAGATACTCCAGCAGGCGGAACTCCCGCGGCTGCAGCGGGACCTTCTTGCCGGCGCGGGTCACCTCGCGCGTGAGCAGGTCCAGCGCCAGGTCGCCCACCTGGAAGTGCGTCTGGGGCTGGTCCTCGGGCACGGCCCGGCGCAGCAGGGCCTCGATGCGGGCATGCAGCTCGGAGAAGGCGAACGGTTTGACCAGGTAATCGTCGCCGCCGGCGCGCAGTCCCTCCACCCGATCATCCACCTCGCCCAGGGCGCTCAGAATGAGTACCGGCGTACGGTTGTCGGACGCCCGCAGCGTGCGCAGCACGCCCAGGCCATCCAGCGAGGGCAGCATGCGATCGATGACCAGCACGTCATAGTCGTTCGCCGCCGCCAGCAGCAGCCCGTCACGCCCGTCCGCGGCGTGGTCCACGGCGGCGCCCACTTCGCGCAGCGCCTTGGTCAGGTAGGCGGCGAGCTGGTGGTCGTCTTCAATGATCAGAACACGCATTGCGGCACGATCGAAGGGCGAGGATTGCGTACCGAGAGCGGGGGGCGCGAGCCGCAGAGCTCGCGCCCCTCACGACGGATGGCTCGTCACGGCTTCAGGCGAAGGGCACCGCCACAAAGCGCTGCTCACCGTTTTGCTCCACCCGCAGCAGCACCGACGGACGGTTCTGCTTGGCGGCCTCGCGCACGGCGCGGGCCACCTCATCGGGGTCCGTCACCGGCTCCTGGCCCACCATGGAGATGAGGCTGCCGGCGCGGATACCGGCGCGCTGCGCCGGGCTGCCGGGCTCCACCTGGGCCACCAGCACACCCGGAGTGTCGGCTTCCAGGCCGCGCTCCTCACGGATCTCGGGGGTCAGTGGCGCCAGGAACAGGCCGATCCGCGGACCGTCATCCGGGGCGGCCTCGCCGGGCCTGGACATGGCGAGGTCGTCCTGCGGCATGCGGCCGATGGTGACATCCAGCACCCGCACCTTGCCGCCGCGGATCACTTCCAGCTCGATATCGGTGCCGGCATCGATGCTGGCGATGAGCTTGGTGAGGTCGCGGTATTCCTGCATCCGCTGGCCGGCGGCCCTGAGAATGACGTCGCCGCTCTTCACGCCGGCGGCCATGGCCGGGCTGTCGGGCAGCACGTCGGCCACCAGCACGCCTGCGGCCGTGTCCAGCCCCAGGCTACCGGCGACCTCCTCGCTCACGGCCTGGATCTGCACGCCGAGCCAGCCGCGCTCCACCCGGCCCTTCTCGCGCAGCTCAGCGACGATGCCCGCCGCCGTCTCCGCGGGAATGGCAAAGCCGATGCCAATGTTGCCGCCGCTGGGCGAAAAGATAGCCGTATTCACGCCGATGACCCGGCCGCGGGAATCGAACAACGGCCCGCCGGAGTTACCGCGGTTGATGGGCGCGTCGATCTGCAGATAATCATCGTAGGGGCCCGAGTTGATATCACGCCCCCGCGCCGAAATGATACCGGCGTTCACGGAGCCACCGAGGCCAAAGGGGTTGCCCACGGCGAGCACCCAGTCACCGATGCGCGCCTCGCCGCTGTCGCCCAGGCTCACGAATGGCAGATCCGGCGCGCCGTCCACCTTGATCAGCGCCAGATCGGTCTTGGGATCGCGGCCGATGACGCGCGCCTCGTACTGGCGGCCGTCGTTGAGCGTGACCTCGATGGTCTCGGCGGACTCGATGACATGGTTGTTGGTGACGATATAACCGGCCGGGTCGACGATGAAACCGGAGCCCTCGCCCTCGCGCTGGCGCGGCATCTGGAAGTCCTGCATGCCGCCGAACTGCTCGAAGAACTCCCGCAGCGGCGAATCCTCCGGCAAGCCCTCCGGCAGGGCACGGCCGTTCATGGACATCTGCTGCAAGGGCTTCTGCGCCACGGTGACATTCACCACCGCAGGCGTCACGCGCTCGGCCACATCGGCGAAGCTCGGCGGCCCCGCCGGCTCTGCCAGCGCCGCCGGCGTCGCGGCCTCGGTGTTGTTCACGGCGAGCAGCGCGGCGCCGGTGCCCAACGTCAACGTCACGGCCAGGGCCAGGGCGGCGCGGCGGAAGCCGCCGCCGGACTGCGCGCCGGCACTGGCGGCCGCGACACGCGACACGTCGGCGGCACGCATCGAACGGGATGACTGCTTGATCGGTTGCATTCGAACCCTCCAGGGGTTGCCCGAGTGATTATGAGGTGAGCCTGTGGTCAAGCCGCAGCCCGTGACTGGCGCGGGCTTTGCCGTACGGATGACATTGGTGGTGTATCGTCGGGTCAGCGCCGTTACTGCGCCGTTGCAGCAACATTAAGCTTTGGTCATGCCTGCGCACGGCGGCCATCCATCGCCACGGCCGCGAGTCGGCAACAACCCCTTGCGGCGCCCTGCCTGGATGCGTAGGTTGTCCCCGTCGGCCGCGAGATAAAGTCCGCCGCCCCCGGCGCCGGCACTTTTTTGCCGACGACCACCGCGTCATCACAGCCCACCGCGAGGAAAACCCCTATGCCCGATCTGGAACAGGTGGAAATCCACCGCTACCGCCACGAGCTTGAGCACGACGTCCAGCACCTGGTGAAAAAGTACTGCCGCATCATGGGCTGGGAGGTGCCGGAACTGGACGAGCAAGAAGCCGAGCAACTGATCTTTGCAGCCCTGCGCGAGGCCCTGGACCAGGTCGAAAAGGGCTAGCACACCGCCCGCGACCCACCCGCCGCCGGCGACAGCGCGCCGGCGCCCGGCGGCATCACCGCGCGCCACAACCCTGTCCCCACCGGAGCGGACCCGCATCCGGTCAGCAGCCGCGCAGCGGCGATTTCCACAACGCAGTTTTGCAGGAGGACCGAAGATGAGCGATCTGGTCGTGCTGTCATTTCCGGATCAGGAAACGGCGTTTCAGTTGCGAGCCGAGCTGAGCCGGCTGCAAAAGGAATATCTCATCGACATGGAAGACGTGGTCGTCGTCACCAAAGACGAAAACGGCAAGGTGAAACTGCATCAAGCCGTCAGCCTGACGGGCATGGGCGCCGTCGGCGGCGGCTTCTGGGGCATGCTCATCGGCCTGCTGTTCCTGAACCCGCTGCTCGGCGCCGCCGTCGGCGCCGGCGCCGGAGCCCTGTCCGGCAAACTCTCGGACATCGGCATCAACGACCAATTCATGAAAGACCTGGCCGCCAACTTCCAGCCCGGCTGTGCGGCGGTGTTCGTGCTGGTGCGCAAGGCCACCACGGACAAGGTCATCGAAGAGCTTCAGGCCTTCCACGGCAAAGGCCGGGTACTGCAGACCTCGCTGAACAAAGACGAAGAAGCCGCCCTGCGGGAAGTCATCGAGGGCGACAACCTCTGACCACCTCACGGCGGGGGTCTCGACAGCAGGGATGCTGTCGTGAAGCCTACAGGGACGTATTCACGGCGGCCCCCGCCGGCCGCTGCCCCGCCCGCCGCACCTCCCCAAAGCCGAAGCGGGCTGGGCGGCGGGGATAGTCTGGTCTACTTGTACAACTGCGCCGGATCGATGAGCGCCTCAGCGACCACCTCCACCCGCTCCCCGCGCAGCGCATTGTAAAAGCAACTACGGCGGCCGGTATGGCAGGCGGGGCCCGTCTGATCCACCAGCAACAACAGGGTATCGCCGTCGCAGTCCAGCCGCAGCTCCCGCAGCAACTGCACCTGGCCCGACGACTCCCCCTTGCGCCAGAGCTTGCCGCGGGAGCGCGAGAAGTAGCACACCCGGCCCGTCGCCAGCGTCTCGTCCAGCGCCGCCAGATTCATCCAGGCCATCATCAGCACCTCGTGGGTGTCGTATTGCTGGGCGATGGCCGGGATGAGCCCATCGGCGTTGAGCTTCAGGCTCGCGCGCACCTCCGCCCAGGGCACACTGTCGCCGAGACCGGCGCCCTCGTTGGCCTTAATTCGATGCTTTGGATTGGGGTTTTCTGCGGGATCACGCATGTCAGGCGCACGGCTTCTGGCTAGACTGCACATGCCGGCAGGTTAGCAGAGCCAACCGCCCCCTCGCCCCCCCAGCCTGCGTCCCCGGACACAGCCAGCGCAACGCCAGCCGCGCGTCCACCGGGCAAAGAGCAACACAGATCGGAGCACCGCATGTCCAGTCTTCTCATCACCAACGCCCTCGTCGTCAACGAGGGCCGCCGCTTCGAGGCGGACGTGCTGGTCACCGACGGGCGCATCGCCGCCATCGGCGGCGACCTGCAAAGCCGCCCGGCGGAGCGCGTCATCGACGCCGCGGGGCGCCTGCTGCTGCCCGGCATGATCGACGACCAGGTCCACTTCCGCGAGCCCGGCGCCACCTACAAGGCGGACATCGCCAGCGAATCCCGCGCGGCGGTGGCCGGCGGCATCACCAGCTTCATGGAAATGCCCAACTGCAAGCCGCCCACCCTCGACGCCGAGCAACTGGCCGCCAAGTACGCCCGCGCCGGCGAGGTCTCCCGCGCCAACTACGCCTTCTACCTGGGCACCAGCAACGACAACATCGACGCCATCCGCGCCCTGCCCGTGGGCGCCGCCTGCGGCGTCAAGGTGTTCATGGGCGCGTCCACCGGCAACATGCTGGTGGACGACCCGAAGGTGCTCGACGCCGTCTTCCGAGACAGCCCCGTCATCATCGCCACCCACTGCGAAGATACGCCGACCATCCTCGCCAACGAGGCGGCCTACCGCCAGCGTTACGGCGAAGACGTACCCATGGACGCGCATCCGCTGATCCGCTCCGAGGCGGCCTGCCTCAAGTCCTCCACCCTGGCCGTCGACCTCGCCCGCCGCCACGACGCCCGCCTGCACGTGCTGCACCTCACCACGGCGCGGGAACTGGCGCTGTTCGCACCCGGCCCCATCGATGGCAAGCGCATCACCGTCGAGGCCTGCGTGCACCACCTCTACTTCGATGCCCGGGATTATGCCGAGAAGGGCGCGCTCATCAAATGCAACCCGGCCATCAAGCGCCCGGAGGACCGCGAGGCCCTGCTCGCCGCCGTCGCCGAGGACCGCATCGACGTCATCGCCACCGACCACGCCCCGCACACCCTCGACGAGAAGGCCGGCACCTACTTCCGGGCGCCGGCGGGCCTGCCGCTGGTGCAGGACGCCCTGCCCTCGCTGTTCGCCCATGTGCAGGCCGGCACGCTGACCCTCGAGCAACTGGTGCAAAAGACCAGCCACGCGCCCGCCGCGTGCTTCAACGTACGCGAGCGCGGCTACATCCGCGAGGGCTATTGGGCCGACCTGGTGCTGGTGGACCCCAGCACCCCGGTCACCCGCAGCCGCGGGCAGGTGCTCTACAAGTGCGGCTGGTCGCCATTCGAGGGGCGCGTGCTGCCGGCCACCATCGTCGCCACCATCGTCAACGGCGAAGTGGCGTACGAGCACGGGCAGGTGAACGATGCGGTGCGGGGGCAGCGGCTGGCGTTCGGGCCGACGCGGTAAACGGCGCGCCCACTGGCAAAAATCTCAAGCAACAGTCTGCAACCGATTCGCCAGATCCCGGATGGTCAGCCGGCCCGCGCCACCTCCCCCCGTCGTTCCCGCACCTCCGCCAGGCGGCAGATCTCCTTCACGGTACCGGTGAAGACCACGCCGTGGGCCGGGGCGAAGGCGTACCAGTACAGCAGGCCCCAGACGCCGGCGGGATGCCAGTAGGCGGTCATGCCGAGCCGGGTACCGCCGTCGGGCAGCGGCTTCAGCTCGAACTCCATCATGCCGGCGCCGGGGGCGCGCATGCCAAAGGCCAGGCTCAGGCGCCGCTCGGGCTCGAGGCCGAGCACCTTCCAGGAGTCGATGCGGTCGCCCACGCGCAGCTGGGTCGGATGGCGGCGGCCGTGCTGGCGGCCGGGGCCGCCGGCGACCCAGTCCAGGGTCTCGCGCAGCTGCCAGAGGCCATTGAGATAGAACCAGCCGCGCTCACCGCCGATCTCCCGCAGCACCGACCATACGGCGGCGGGCGTGGCCTTGGTGTCGTGGGCGGCGCTGGCGCGCTTGGCGTAGTAGGCGTAGTCGATGCGTTGCTCACGCACGGCGAAGGCTCCTTCGATCCAACGGGCGACGACGGGCTCGCTGGCGCGCTCGGCCGCGAACACGGCACGCACGGCCTCGCGGAAGCCGAGCAGCTGCTGCGGCACCAGGCGCCTGAGCGCCGCGTCGTCGGCACTGAAGTCGTGCTTCAGGCCCTCGATCAGGGCCCGGGCGATGTTGGTGGGCACCGCGGTGATGAGCCGCAGCCAATAAGACGACAATTTCGGACTCAGCACCGGCACCGGAATGACGATGGGCGGGCGCCGGCCGCCCTCCTCGGCGAGGATGCGCATCATCTGCTGGTAGGTCAGGGTCTCCGGTCCGCCGGCGTCGAACACGCGCCCCGCCGCCTCGGGGATCTGCGGCAGCCGCACCAGATAGGTGAGCAGGTTGTCCAGGGCCAGCGGCGGCGATTGGGCGCGCACCCAGCGCGGCGTCACCATCACCGGCAGGTGATAGACCAGGTCGCGCATCACCTCGAAGGCGGCGGAGCCGGGGCCGACGATGATGCCGGCGCGCAGCTCGGTCACCGGCACCCGGCCCCGGCGCAGCACGTCGCCGGTGTCGCGGCGCGAGACGATGTGCTCGCTGTCGGCGTCATCCGGCACCAGCCCGCCCAGGTAGACGATGCGCCTGACGCCGGCGCGCTCGGCGGCGGCGGCGAAGTTGGCCGCGGCCGCCAGGTCCAGACGGCCGAAGTCCTTACCGGCGCCCATGGAATGCACCAGGTAGTAGGCGGTATCGATGCCGGCGAGGGCCGCGTCCAGCGTCTGCGGTGCCAGGGCGTCGGCCTCGACCAACTCGGCGGCCTCCCAGCCGCGGCGCTCCAGGCTGGCGCGGTTGCGGCTGCTGGCCCGCACCGGGATGCCCGCGGCCAGGAGCCTGGGCACCAGATGGCTGCCGATATAGCCGCTGGCCCCGAAGACCAGGCAGCGTCCGGCGTCAGTGGCGTCGGCGGCGGGCGATGGCGGTGTCGTCATGATCAGGGCCCTTCGGCGCGTGCCTCGCCGGGCGCAGGCAGCCCGTCCAGCCACTGATCGATAATATCCATCACCAGCGCCGGACATTCTTCCTGGGGCACATGGCCGCAGCCCGGCAGCTCGGCATAGGTGGCATCGGGCAGGGCGCGGGCCACCGCCAGGGTATCGGCGGGCGGGACGATGCGATCTGCGGTGCCCGTGACCACCAGTGCCGGTGTCTCGATCTCGCCCAGGTGGCGGCCGATCTCCACGGGGTCCGTGAGCGAGCGGGCCAGCAGCGCCGCCCAGGCGCCGTCCCAGTTGGCCATATCCCGATGCACCGCCGCACGGGCCCGGCGCGCCTCGTCGATGCGGCCGGGATCGGCGTAGGCAACGTCCAGCAGCGGCATGTCGGTGCCCAGGGTGCGCGCCAGCAGCAGCATCAGGCGCTGGGTCTGCGGCAGGCCCACCAGCCATTGCGGCAGGATCGGGCGCTTGGAATTGACCCAGGGCGCGAGCAGCACGAGCCCGCGCACGCGCTGCGGGTAGGCCCGCGCCGCCTCCAGGGCCAGAGTGCCGCCGGAGGAGTTGCCCACCAGATAGGCCTGCTCCACGCCGAGCGTGTCCAACAGCGCAACCAGCCGCTTCAGCGTGGCGGCCTTGGCGTACAAATCCGGATCGGCCGTCGCCCCGGGCATGAGCTTGGCACTCAGGCCATAGGGGATCTGGTCGTAGGCGATGACCCGCCCGCGCTCGGCCAGCGCCGCCTGCAGCTGCTCCCAGGTATAGAGATTGAACGTGAAGCCATGCAGCAGCACGAAGGTGGGCGCCTCGCCGGCGTCATCCCCGGCCCGGCGCTCCGCCACATGCATGGTCACCGTGCCCCCGCCCGCAGTGGGCAGGCTGACGAACTGGCTGCCCGGGCGCTCCAGCGCCTGCGGGCGTGTCTCTCCCGGCGCCGGCGCCGGGTCCACCAGCAGCGGCCCGACGGCGACGGCGATGAAGCCCAGCCCCAGGGCGAGCACCACCAGGACCAACAACAGGCGAAACAGCAGGCGCAGCATGGGGCTCGGGCGGACAGGCGGGACAACGGGCGAAACACGAACACCAACGATGCTAGCACAGCCGGCGCCCGCCCCGTGCGCCCGCCGGCCCCGTCACGGTGCCACGGCGACGCTCACCCCGGCGGCCGCGGGGTCGTCGCAACCATGGCGACCACCGCCGAATGCCACGGCAGCTCTTGTACCGTCGTTGAAGAAAATGCCATAAATCCCCGATTTGAATTTGGTTTATCGCATGCAGAGAGGGTGTCTCAGCGTCACCGGCGGCGTAGAATCATGCCACCGACCGATCCAACCCACGCCCCAGGCTCCACCTCACCATGCGCTGCTGCCGACCTTTCACCCGCTTCGCCCAGGCGCTGCGGCAACCCCCACGCCAACGCCACGGCGCCGCCGTCGCCCTCGCCGCCCTGCTCGTCCTCACCGCCCCCCTCGCCGGCTGCGCCTCCAAGCCCGAGCCGACGGTACGCTTCGTCGACAGCGTGCTCGTGCGCAAAGGCGATCGCACCCTGCAACTCCTGCACGACGGCGATGTCCACCGGGAGTACAAGATCGCCCTCGGCGACAGCCCCGTGGGCCACAAATTCGAGGAAGGCGACGAGCGCACCCCAGAAGGCGACTACGTACTGAACTGGCGCAACCCGAACAGCAACTTCCACAAGTCCATCCACATTTCCTACCCCAACGCCCGCGACCGGGCCTTCGCCCGCGCCATGGACATCAACCCGGGCGGCATGATCATGATCCACGGCCGCCCCAACTGGCTCACCTCACCAGCCGTTGCCAGAGAGTACGACGGCCGCGACTGGACCGACGGCTGCATCGCCGTGAAGAACCACGAAATGGACGAAATCTGGCGGCTGGTCCGCGACGGCACACCCATCCGGATTCTGCCGTGAGCGCGCCGCGCCCCGGCGCCGTCCGTCGCCCACCCGCGCACCGATAGTCCCAACGTCGGGTTTTGCCCGTCGCGACCGGATGCGGCATCATCACCCACATGCAGCCCCGACGCCGACACGCCCTCGCCCCAGCCGGACTCATCGCCGCGGCGCTGCTCGGTGCCTGCGGCCAGACGGGCGACTTGTACCTGGCGGCGGACGACCCGGAGCGCGCGGCGCGCGATGCCCGCAGCAAGGCGCCGCCGTTTCCGTTCCCGCCCGCGGATGCGCCCTGGCCCCCCGAGCCGCCGGCGGCGCCCGCCGCCGACCCGGACCGGTAGCACCGCAGCCCCCAGCGCAGAGCCCTTCGATGGATCATTTCAACTACCGTGGCGAGCAGCTGTTCGCCGAGGACATCCCGGTCACCGAGCTCGCCGGGCGCTTTGGCACGCCCTGCTACGTCTACTCCCGCGCCACCCTCGAGCGGCATTGGCACGCCTTCGATCGGGCACTGGGCGCCCGGGCGCACCTCATCTGCTTCGCCGTCAAGGCCAATTCCAACCTCGGTGTGCTGAGCCTGCTGGCCCGTCTGGGCTCCGGTTTCGACATCGTGTCGGTGGGCGAGCTGGAGCGGGTGCTGGCCGCCGGCGGCGCGCCGGACAAGATCATCTTCTCCGGCGTCGGCAAGGGCGCGCACGAAATCCGCCGCGCCCTCGAGGTGGGCATCCGCTGCTTCAACGTGGAGTCGGAGCCCGAGCTCGAGCGCATCGCCGCCATCGCCGCGGACATGGACCGCCGCGCCACCGTTTCGCTGCGGGTCAACCCCGACGTGGATGCGCGCTCGCACCCCTACATCTCCACGGGCCTCAAGGAGAACAAGTTCGGCATCGACATCCATGCCGCCGAGGCCGTCTACCGACGCGCGGCGGCGCTGCCGCATATCCGGGTCGGCGGCATCGACTGCCACATCGGCTCGCAGCTCACCGAACTCGCACCCTTCCTGGACGCCCTGGACCGCGTACTGGCCCTGGCCGACCGCCTCACCGCACAGGGCATCGCCATCGAGCATCTCGACCTGGGCGGCGGCCTCGGCATCCGTTACACCGACGAAGCGCCGCCGCAGCCGGATGCCTACGCGGCGGCGCTGAACGCCCGTCTGGGCGCGCGCGACCTGGAGATCATCCTGGAGCCCGGCCGCGCCATCGCCGGCAATGCCGGCATCCTGCTCACCCGGGTGGAGTACCTGAAGTCCACGGCGACACACAACTTCGCCATCGTCGATGCGGCCATGAACGACCTGCTGCGCCCGGCGCTCTACGGCGCGGAGCAGGCCATCGTTCCTGCCGTGCAGCGCGCGGCTGAGCCGCTGACCTGGGACATCGTCGGCCCCGTCTGCGAGACCGGCGACTTCCTGGGCAAGGGCCGGGCCCTGGCGCTGGCGCCCGGAGACCTGCTCGCCGTGCGCTCGAGCGGCGCCTACGGCTTCACCATGAGTTCCAACTACAACAGCCGGCCACGGACCGCGGAAGTGATGGTCGACGGCGCCCAGGCCCATCTGGTGCGCCGCCGCGAGCGCCTGGCCGAGCTCTACGCCGGCGAGCACACACTGCCCGCGGATGGCGAAGGACAATGATACGGATTGCGATACCGACCCCGATGCGGATCATGATCCCAACACCGGCGGCCCGCCGGCCACGGCGCGCGGCATCACAACGCCGGCACGATCACTACCCCTGCGTCTGAGGCAACCACACAATGCAGCGTCGCCCCGAGCCCGAGCTGATGGATGGTCCCGAGCAGGCCCGCGCCTATGCCGCGGCCGACTTCAGCGAGCCCAACGCGCTCTTCCTGCGCTTACTCGAGCAACAGGGCGCCGACGATCTCGCCCACGGTCGTGCCCTCGATCTGGGCTGCGGCCCCGCGGATATCGTGCTGCGGCTGCTGCGCCGCTACCCCACCCTGCACTGCGATGCCCTCGACGGCAGTGCCCCCATGCTGGCGCTAGCCCGGGCCGCCATCGACGCGCGACCCGATATTGCGAGCCGCACGCGTCTCATCTGCGACAAGCTGCCATCCGGGCACCTCGCGGCCGCCGCCTACGACCTGATCATCTCCAACAGCCTGCTGCATCATCTGCACGAGCCGCAGGTGCTGTGGCGCAGCATCCGAGCCGCGGCAAAGCCGGGGGCGCTGGTGCTGGTGATGGACCTGACGCGCCCCGCCTCCGCCGGCCAAGCCGCCGCCCTCGTGGAGACCTACGCCGCCGACGCGCCGCAGGTGCTCAAGCACGATTTCCGCAACTCCCTGCACGCCGCCTTCGAGCCCACCGAAGTCACCCAACAGCTGCGCGTCGCGGGCCTGGCCGAGCAGCTGTCGGTGCAAGTGGTGAGCGACCGACATCTGGCCGTGTGGGGGCGGATAGAGCACGCGGGCCCCGGGTCCGGGGTCTAGGAGGCTGTCCGACTTATCGGGCCGCAGGCCGGGTACAATAGGTCCGGGTTCACGCAGACGCGAGTGTGCAGCA
>NZ_CAJXWY010000042.1 GCF_913062725.1 uncultured Thiohalocapsa sp. | reverse complement strand
AGCGCCGTGCCTACTCACGGCTGTTCCTCGCCCGGCTGCTGCTGACGCTGGAGGATTGCCAAACCACCATGGCCGAGTTGGTCGATGCCATCGGGCCGCTGGATCAATGGGTCGCGAGGGACCATGATGCGCTACTCGCTGAGTGAACGACCCGGGGCGGATTTGTGGGGATACCTCAGGGTCAGAGCCCTTTTGCTGCGCAAAAGGGCTCTGACCCCTTTTTTAGTGTCTTGACGTAGACCTTGGAGTTGCGCCGGGCGTTGTAGGCCGTGCGCCGGGCGGGTGGGAGGGTGTCGACGCCGGCGGGCTCGAAGCCGCGCTCGCGAAACCAGTGCGCGGTTTGGGTGGTGAGGACGAAGAGCCGGGTCAGGCCGCGCTCCCGGGCCAGGGCTTCCATGTGCGCGAGCAGCCGGTCGCCGCGGCCGCGGGTGCGATAGTCCGGGTGCACGGCGACGCAGGCCAGCTCGCCGATCTGCGCGTCGGGCCAGCAGAACAGCGCCGCGCAGGAGACCACGGTGCCGTCGCGCTCGGTGACACGGAAGCGGTCGATGACCTGCTCCAGGTCTTCGCGCGGGCGGGGCACCAGCACGCCCGCCTGCTCCAGCGGCTCGAGCAGGGCGCGGATGCCGGGGATGTCGTCGATGCGCGCCGGGCGCAGCTCCTCGAAGGGCCGGTCGGAAATGAGCGTGCCGGCGCCGTCGCGGGTGAACAGTTCCTGTAGCAGGGCGCCATCGCGCCCGCGCGGGATCAGGTGCACGCGGCGAATGCCGCTGCGGCAGGCGTCGGCGCCGGCGCGCAGCGCCTGCGCCAGCTCCTCCGGCGCGGTGTGGCCTGCGAGCAGCGCGTCGACGTCGCCCGCCAGCAGATTCGACGCCGGACGGCCGGCGGCGTCGGTGACGCCGTCGCCTTCCACCAAAAAGATGAGCTTGTCCGCCGCCAGGGCCACCGCGGCGGCCCGGGCCACATCGGCGGCCGCCAGGTTGAACACCTCGCCGGTGGGCGAGTAGCCGATGGGCGGCATCAGCGCCACGGCGCCGGCCTCGAGCGCCGCGCGCAGGGCCTCGCGGTCGATGCGCCGGACCTTGCCGGTGTGCTGGTAGTCCACGCCGTCGAGCACGCCGATGGGGCGGGCGATGACGAAGTTGCCGGAGGCCACGGGGATGCGCACGCCGGCCATGGGCGAATTGGCGAGGCCCATGGACAACAATGCCTCCAGCTCCACGCGGGCGCTGCCGGCGGCCTCTTTGACACAGGCGAGGGCCTGATCGTCGGTGATGCGCAGCCCGCCGACGTAATGCAGCTCGGCGCCGCGCTCGGCGAGGCGGCGCTCGATCTGCGGGCGGGCGCCGTGCACCAGCACCAGCCGGATGCCCAGGCCGTGCAGCAGGGCGATATCGTGCACCAGCGCCGGCAGCGCCGGGTCGGCCAGGGCCTCGCCGCCGAAGGCAATGACGAAGGTGCGCCCGCGGTGCGCATGAATGTAGGGCGTGCACTGGCGGAACCAGTGGGCGAAGGCGGTGGCGTTGCGGTCGGCGGCGGTCACGGCGGCGATTATAGCCTCGGCACGCCGCCGCTTGCGCCGGACATCGACCGTGGCCGGGTAGTGCCATGGCTGGCCGTGCCGCCGCGCTCAGGCCGCCGGGACGATGGCGCCGTTGTCCGCGATCGCGCCACCGCAGCCGCGTCAATCCAGCTGCAGCTTGCTCAGGCGGTAGCGCAGGGCGCGCGGCGTCAGACCGAGCCGCTTGGCCGCGGCGGTGCGGTTCCAGCGGGTGCTATCCAGGGCCTTGAGAATGGCCTTTTTTTCCACCTCGTCCAGCTGCACCGACAGGGGCTGATCTCCGATCGCGCTGTCGGTGTCGCCGTCGGCGTCGCTGTGAGGCTCGGTGTCCGCGGTCGCTTGCGGCTGTGGCTGTGGCGGCAACTGCAACGGCGGGGCCAGCTCCGCCACGCGGTCGTCGTCGTCGGCCGCGGGCGCCTCCGGCTCGAACGGCAGCCGCAGGTCGGCGACCCCCAGCACCGCTGCCTCAGACAGTGCGGTGGCCCGCTCCAGGATGTTCTCCAACTCGCGCACATTGCCCGGGAAATCGTAGCCACCCAGCGCCGCGCGGGCGTCTGCGCCCAGGCGCTTGGGCGCGTTGCCGGCTTGGGCGGCGATGCGCTCGAGGATGCTGTCGGCGAGGCTATGGATGTCTTCGGGGCGCTCGCGCAGCGGTGGAATGAAGAGCTCGATGACGTTGATGCGATAGAAGAGGTCCTGGCGGAAGGCGCCGCAGTCGACGGCCTGCTTCAGGTCGTGGTGGCTCGCGCTGATGATCCGCACGTCCACCGCCACCTCCCGTGCGGCGCCCACCGGGCGCACGCTTTTTTGCTGGATGGCGCGCAGCAGCTTCACTTGCATGGGCAGGGGCAGATCGGCGATTTCGTCGAGGAACAGGGTGCCGCCGTGGGCGGCCTGGAACAGGCCCTGTTTGTCGCTCACGGCATCGGTGAAGCTGCCTTTCCGATGCCCGAAGAGCTCGCTCTCCACCAGCGCACCGGGGATGGCGCCGCAGTTCACGGGCACGAAGGGTGCATCCGCCCGTGGACCCTGGCTGTGCACCAGGCGGGCGGCCAGCTCTTTACCGGTGCCGCTGGCGCCGCTGATGAGCACGGGCGCCTGGGTGCGTGCGAGCTTGGCGATGAGCGCCCGGATCTCGCGCATCTGCGGCGATGTGCCGAGCAGGCCGCAAGCGCTGCCGTCGGCATCGGCATCGGCACCGGCATCGGCATCGGCATCGGGCCGTGCGAGCGGCTTGCGCAGCTTGAGGGCGGCGTGAATCAGGTCCCGCAGCAGGTGGAGCTCCAGCGGCTTGGCGACGCAATCGAAGGCACCCGCCTTCATCGCCGCCACGGCGGATTCCATGTTGCCGTAGGCGGTGATCATGGCTACTGGTGTGTGCGGATGGTGCTGGGCGATCTCGCGCACCAGGGCGATGCCATCGCCATCGGGGAGGCGCATGTCCGTGAGGCAAAGATCGAAGCGCTGCCGGGCGAGCAGGTTGCGGGCCGCGGCCAGGCTGCCGGCGTTGGCGGTGGCCACGCCGAGCCCGGCGCAGGTCATGCCGATTAGCACCAGGATATCGGGCTCGTCGTCGACGATGAGCGCAGTCGCGGTGGACGCTGACGATTGGGACATGGGCTCGCAGGTCTGGGGCTCGCAGGTCTGGGGCTGGCGGGTTTGGGGCTGGCGGGTTTGGGCTGGCAGATCTGGCGCTGGCGGTTAAGGGGCTCGGCGTGCGGCGGCTGGCGGCTCAGGGCGCCGCGGCCGCGGTCGCGGCAGATGCTGCGCGTCGGTCCATGCCAAATAGCAGCCGAAAACGTCCTGCCGCCGGCTCAGCAGAAATATACTCTAAACGAATGCCGTTCGCTTCTGCCAACGTCCGCGCAATGTAGAGTCCGAGGCCGGTGCCGTTGGCCGCTGTCGTGAAGAAGGGCTCGAAGATCTGCCGGTGATGCTCGGGGGCAACACCGGGCCCGGTATCGCGCACGTCCAGCCGGATACCGCGCGGATGGCTATGGTGTGCGGCATGCAACACCACCTGCGCTGCCGTGCCGTCGCGGTGACCGTGCTGGAAGGCGTTGTCGCACAGATTGTGCAGCATCTGTCCCAGGTGGCGTGGGTCGACGCGCACGGGCAGCGCTGCACTGTCGCTCAGCACGCGCAGCCCGGCGGCGCGCTCCGGGTGGTTGCCGCGGTATTCGTCGGCGAAGGCCCGCAGCCACGCCACCAGGTCGAGGTCGACGCGCGCGGCGGCATGGCGGCGCGACAGCGCCAGGATGCTGCTGACGGTTTCGTCGACGCGCCGGGCGTTGCGCTGCACGATGGCGAGCAGGTCGGTGTCGGCGGCGTCCAGGCGTGGGGACTCGCCGAGCAACTGCGCGGCGTGGGTCACCGACGATAAGGGATTGCGAATGTTGTGGGCGATGCTCGCGGTGAGCCCGCCGAGTGCCGCCAGCTTCATCTCTTGCGCCTGGCGCAGCAGCTCGCGGCGGTCGCGCAGGTAGATGAGCGCGCCATGGCCGGGGCTGTCGCCGAGCAGTCGCAGGCTCGGCAGGACCTCGTTGTCGCCGATGCGCACCAGGACGTCGTCCTGGTCGGCCGCATCGACGGCGCGCAGCCGATGCAGCAGCCAATCCTCGAGCGGCGGTGCGAGCCGCAGCAAGCGCTCGCCCGGCTGTGCTCCGGGTGTATCGAGCAACTGCCGAGCGGCGTCGTTCAGCAGTAGCAGCCGGTGCTCGCCATCGATGGCCACCACGCCCATGGACATGCGCTGGATGACATTGTCGTTGAGCCGGGCGAGGTCGGCGAGATCGCTTTGGCGACGTGCGGCGAGGCGCTCGCTGGCGCGCAGGCGCCGCGTCATCACATGCGCCAGCACGCCGACGGCGAAGTAGGTGAGTCCGAGCAGGCCCGCCTGGGGGTAGCTGCCCGAGGCGGCGCCGGCGGTGAGATGGGTGTAGACCTGCTGGCCGATGACGCCCACCGTCGCCAGCGCGGCGAACAACAGCGACAACCGACCCTCCATGAGGATGGCGCCGGCGATGACGGCGATGGCGGGCAGCAGCCCGAGGCCGCTGGCGACGCCACCGGCGAGGTGCATCAACAGCGTGTAGACGATGATGTCGAGCACGATGGCGCTCTGGATCTGGCGCGCCCGGCGCGGCCGCCGCAGGGCGATCATGAGGCCGCCGGCGAGCACGCTGAGCGCGTGCAGGGCGAGGATGATGCGTGCGACCGCCACCGTGGCATCGCTGCCGAGCCAGGGCTGCGGCGGCGGATAGGAAAACAGCAGCCACAGCAGTGCCGCGAGCACCGGCCGGTACAGCAACAGCCAGATCAGTGCGCTGTCGGCACGCGCCACCCGCCGCAGCGCATCCTGGTGGTCATGGGACGGCGCCGGGGCCCGAGCCCTGCCATGGCGCCGATGCCCGCCGCGCGTCTGCCTTTGCCAGGGAGCCTGCATTGGCACAGAATAACGGACTCCGCGCGCCGCCCGCCGGGCCTCGCACACCGCCGTCGCCGACACCGCCATGCACTTGCACGAATACCAAGCCAAAACACTGCTCGCCGCGCACGGTGTGCCCGTGCCACAGGGGCGGGTGGCGGACAGCGCCGATGCCGCAGCCGCCGCGGCGGACGCGCTCGGCGCCACGGGCTGGGTGGTGAAGGCGCAGGTCCACACCGGTGGCCGCGGCAAGGCCGGCGGCGTGCGCCGCTGCGCCAGTGTGGCCGAGGTTGCCGACGCGGCGCAGGCGCTGATCGGCACGCGGCTGAGCACCCACCAGAGCGGCCCGGCGGGCCTGCCGGTGGCGCAGGTGCTGGTGGAGGCGGCCACGGGTGTCGCCCGCGAGCTGTATCTGGCGGCGCTGGTGGATCGGGCCGCGGGCCGGGTGGCCTTTATGGCGTCCGCCACCGGCGGCATGGATATCGAGGCCGTTGCCGCCGAGTCGCCGGAGCGCCTCCTGCTGACGCACGTCGAGCCGGCCCTGGGGCTGCTGCCCTGGCAGGCGCGGCGGCTGGGCTATGCGCTGGGCCTGGACAAGGCGCAGGTGAGTGCCCTGGGCGGCATCCTGCAGGGGCTCTACCAGCTGCTGCAAGGTGCAGACGCCACACTGGTGGAGATCAACCCGCTGGTGCTCACCGAGGACGGCGGGCTGCTGGCGCTGGATGCGAAAGTCGATCTGGACGACAACGCCCTCTATCGCCATGCCGATCTCGCGGCGCTGCGGGACCCGATCCAAGAGGACCCGCGGGAGCTTGCCGCGGCGACACATCAGTTGAGCTACATCGCCCTGGACGGCGACATCGGTTGCATGGTCAACGGCGCGGGCCTGGCCATGGCCACCATGGACCTGGTGCAACTCCATGGCGGACACCCCGCCAATTTTCTCGATGTCGGCGGCGGCGCCAGCGCCGAGCGGGTGGCCGAGGCCTTCAAGCTCATCCTCAGCGATGGCCATGTGCGCGCCGTGCTGGTGAATATTTTCGGTGGCATCGTGCGCTGCGATCTCATCGCCGAGGGCATCATCGCCGCCGCCCGTGAGGTGGCCCTGGACGTGCCCCTGGTGGTGCGCCTGGAAGGCACCCGGGCCGCCGAAGGTCTGGCGCTGCTCGCCGACAGCGGCCTGGCGCTCACCACGGCGAGCAGCCTAACCGATGCCGCGCAGCGGGCCGTCGCCGCCGCGGCCGGTGCCTGAGCGCGGCCGACCTCTGGGCCATGCCCGGCGCCCGTCAACTTGCCGTCGCGAGCACTGATAACGCGTTCGCAGCGGCTACGGAGGAGTGAATCATGGGCGTGCTCGTCGACGCCGATACGCGGGTCATCTGCCAGGGCTTCACCGGCCGGCAGGGAACTTTTCATAGTGAGCAGGCCATCGCCTACGGCACGCGGTTGGTGGGCGGGGTCACGCCGGGCAAGGGCGGCCAGCGCCACCTGGAGCGCCCGGTGTTCGACACCGTGCACGACGCCGTCGATGCCACCGGCGCCGATGCCACCATGATCTATGTGCCGGCCGCCTTTGCCGCGGACGCCATCATGGAGGCCGCGGATGCGGGTATCCGGGTCATCGTCTGCATCACCGAGGGCATCCCGGTGCTGGATATGCTGCGGGTGCGTGCGGCACTGGACGCCGGCGCTGCCGTGCTCATCGGCCCCAACTGCCCCGGTATCATCACCCCCGGTGCCTGCAAGATCGGCATCATGCCCGGGGCCATCCACAGCCGCGGGCGCGTAGGCATCGTCTCGCGCTCGGGCACCCTCACCTATGAGGCGGTGCACCAGACCACGGCCGTCGGCCTGGGCCAGAGTACCTGCATTGGCATCGGCGGCGACCCCATCCACGGTTTGGACTTCATCGCCTGTCTGGACCTGTTCGAGCAGGACCCCCAGACCGATGCGGTGTTGCTGGTGGGCGAGATCGGCGGCGATGACGAGGAACGTGCGGCGGCGCACATCGCCGCGCACATCAGCAAGCCCGTGGTGGCCTACATCGCCGGCGTCACCGCGCCGGCGGGCAAGCGCATGGGCCATGCCGGGGCCATCGTCAGCGGCGGCGCCGGCACCGCCGAGGGCAAGTACCGGGCGTTGACCGCCGCCGGCGTCACCACCGTGCGCTCGCCGGCGGACATGGGGGCCGCGGTGGTGGCGGCGGTGGCGGCTTGAGCTCGGTGCGACCACCGGCGCTCGGCCGATCGTCGGTGGTCGGTCACCGTGCGCGCCGCTGGTGCCGGCGGCGGTGTGCTCTTATACTCCCCGTCAACGCCTGTCCCCAGTCCCTACGGGAGCACCCATGAAAAAAGTCGAAGCCATCATCAAGCCCTTCAAGCTCGACGACGTTCGCGAGGCCTTGTCTCAGGCCGGCATCACGGGCATGACTGCCATCGAGGTCAAGGGCTTCGGCCGCCAAAAAGGCCACACGGAGCTCTACCGCGGCGCCGAGTACGTGGTGGATTTCCTGCCCAAGGTGAAGATCGAGCTGGTGATCGCCGACGACCAGCTGGACGTCTGCGTGGATGCCGTCACCAAGGCGGCGCGCACCGGCAAGATCGGCGACGGCAAGATCTTCATCAGCACCATCGATCGGGTGGTGCGCATCCGTACCGGTGAAGAGAACGAAGCGGCCGTCTGAGGCGGCGAAGGCTGCCCCAACGCTGTTCGGGCTTTCAGCGCCAATCGGGCCATTGCGCCCGACGCGCCCGAGCCAGCCAACACCGCGCCTGCACCGCGGGCGGTGAGTCGGGCAGCGCCGATGGCTCAGTTCTCGTCCAGGCCCAGATAGTCCCAAATCCGCCGCCCTAAGCTGATCTCTTCCGGCGGCGGCGTGTCATCGATGAAGCGGCCTTCGCGCTGGTTCAGCTCCAATACCCGACGCGCGTCTGCGGCGAGCATCTCCTTGTCGAGGGCGTCGTAGGCATCGATGAGGACTTCCAGGGCGTCTTCCACGGCGGCCGTGCGCTGAAAGCGCTCGACGACGTATTGCGCCCGGTTGGCGGCGGCGAGATAGGCGCCGCGCTTCATGTAGTACTCGGCGACGTTGACCTCGCTCCGGGCCAGGGTGCTGCGCAGATAGAGCATGCGCTGGCGGGCATCGGTCGCGTACCTGCTGTCGGGAAAGCGCCGCACCAGCTCTGCGAAGTCTTCGAAGGCGTCGAGCGCCGAGCCCGGGTCGCGCTGGGATTGGTCGGTGGGGATGAAGCGGTCGAGGAAGCCGATGCTGCGGTTGTAGTTGACGATGCCTTTCAAGTAGTAGGCGTAGTCGACGAAGGGGTTTTGCGGGTAGAGCTTGATGAAGCGGTCGGCGGCGGCGACGGCCTGCTCCGGCTCTTCGGCCTTGTAGTAGGCGTAGGCGATGTCGAGCTGTCCCTGCATGGCGTAGCGCCCGAATGGATAACGGGTCTCGAGCCTCTGGTAGAGCTCGATGGCGCGCTTGTAATTGGCACCGTCCAGATCCCGGGAGGCCTTGTTGTACAGCTCGGCGGCCGTCCAGCCCCCGGTCTCATCGAACTCCTTGCCGATGATGCCGCAGCCGGACAGGGCGCTGGCGAGCAGTAGGATGATGAGCGCTGCACGCATTTTGAGGCCAGATCGCAGGTCATAGTACAGCCCAGCATTGTAGCGAATCTTCGGTGAGTGACACAGAACAGTTCGAAGTCGGCGGCCAGGACGCCGATCCGCCGCAGGCATCGGCGCGCCCCGCCGGGCAACGGATCGAGCAGCGGCTTGACATCGATCCGGCGGACGCGGGCCGGCGCCTGGATCAGGTGCTGGCCCGGCTGCTGCCGACATTCTCCCGCGCATGCATCCAAGACTGGATCGACGCCGGCATGGTCCGCGTGGATGGCCGCGCCACGAAGCGCCGTGCCAAGCTCGCAGGTGGCGAGCAGGTGCACATCCGCGCCTGGCTGGCGGCGCAGGACGACCATGATCCGGAGCCCATGGACCTCGCCATCGTGCATGAGGACGCGCACCTGCTGGTGATCGACAAGCCCGCCGGGCTTGTGGTCCATCCCGCCGCGGGCAACTGGCACGGAACCCTGCTGAACGGCCTGCTGCACCACGAGCCGGCCCTGGCGACGCTGCCGCGCTGCGGCATCGTCCATCGCCTCGACAAGGACACCAGCGGCCTGCTGGTGGTGGCGAAGACACCGGTGGCACACAAGTCCCTGGTGGAGCAATTGCGGGCGCGCACCATCCACCGGGAATACCGGGCTCTGGTGGTGGGCGTGCTCAGCGCCGGCGGTCGCGTGGATGCGCCGGTGGGTCGGCACCCGGTGCGGCGCACGGCCATGGCCGTCACCGCCGCAGGCAAGCCCGCGGTGACCGATTACCGGGTGGCGGCGCGCTATCCCGGGCACACACTGCTGGCATTGCGGCTGCAAACCGGCCGCACCCACCAGATTCGGGTGCACATGGCGCACCTGGGCTATCCGCTGGTGGGTGATCCCCTCTACGGCGGCGCTCGGTCGGCGGGGGCAGGGCTGGCGGCGGCGGCGGCGACGGCGGTGCGTCGTTTTCCACGACAGGCGCTGCACGCCATGCGACTCGGTCTCGAGCATCCCGAGAGCGGCGCACCCATGCAGTGGCAGGTGCCCATGGCGCCGGACCTGGAGGCCCTGCTGGCCACCCTGGAGGGGCCCCATGGATGCGCCTGAGCTCACCTGGGACGACGTCATCGTGCCCGACTGGCCGGCGCCGCCCTGGGTGCGCGCCTGTACCACCACCCGCCGCGGCGGCGAGAGCGCAGGGGCCTTTGCATCCCTGAATCTGGCGACGCATGTGGGCGATGATCCGGCGGCGGTGGCGGCCAACCGCGCGCGGCTGCGCGCCGGGCTCGGCCTGCCGGCGGAGCCCGCCTGGCTCGCGCAGGTGCACGGCTGCGAGGTCGCGCCCCTGGAGACCGCGGCCGACGGCGGGGCGCCACCGATGGCGGACGCCGCACTCACCCGCGGGCGCGGGTGTGTCTGCGCCGTGCTCACCGCCGACTGCCTGCCGCTGTTGCTGTGCGATCGCGGCGGGCGTGTCTGTGCCGCCGTGCACGCGGGCTGGCGCGGGCTGCATCGCGGCGTCATCGAAGCGACACTGGCGCGGCTCGGATGCCCACCTGCGTCGGTGCTGGCCTGGCTCGGTCCTGCCATCGGCCCGCGCCGGTTCGAGGTGGGACCCGAGGTGCGGGCGGCCTTTCTGGCGCAGGACGCCGGCGCCGCAGAGGCCTTTCGGCCGGGTGTCGGCGAGCGCTGGCTGGCGGATCTCTACGCGCTCGCGCGCCGACGCCTGGCGGCGGCCGGTGTGCGGGACGTCAGCGGCGGCGGGCTCTGCACCGCGAGTGAGGCGGCGCGATTCTATTCTTACCGCCGGGACGGACGCACCGGCCGCATGGCCACGTTGATCTGGCTCGCCGCCGACGGCGGCTGAGCGCCGCAACGGGTGTCGGCGCCGTGGACTGTGGTCCAACGGCGAACCGGCGTGTGCAGACGGCGTGGCCCCGACCCGCACAACCGGTGCGTGATCGTTGAACTTGGCGCGCGGGACCGTTACTGTCCTATGTCGAACAAAATTCCTGGGACCGGCGCGCCGGTCCCGCATACGCGCCCTGCGCGCCCGCCGCTGGCTGAGACGAGCATGCATCCATCCACTTCCCGGTCCAGTCCCGACGACATCCTCCATCCGGCCCACCCGGGCGCGCACCAGTGCCCGCGCGCGCTGCCACCCGCAACTAACGGCGCTCGGCGGCGCCGGCGCCTGAGTTCGCTGCTGGTCTTTCTGGCCGCCTGGCTGTGCATCTCTTGCGCCGCGGTTGCGGAGTTCACGCCCGTGGGCATGGCGGAGCTGTTTCCGTCCGAGCGCCAAGCCAAGACCACGCTGGTCATCAACAAGGTGCTCGAGCGCTTCCACTATCGCAACTTCCAGCTGAACGATGGCTTTGCCCGGGCGACGCTGCGTAATTACTTCGACGACCTGGATCCCAATCGGTCGTTCTTCCTGGAGCGTGATATCGAGCGTTTCACCCGCGGCGCCGATCGTCTCGACGACGACCTCGACGCCGGCGAGCTCGATGTCGCCTTCGACATCTTCCGCGTCTACCGTATGCGGGTCGACAGCCGCATCGAATATGCACTGAAGCTGCTGGCCGGGGACTTCGATTTCGACAAAGCCGAGACCTACCGCTTCGATCGGGAAGACGCGCCCTGGGCGAAGAGCGACGCCGAGCTGGACGACATCTGGCGCAAGCGCGTCAAGTACGACTCTCTCACCCTCAAGCTCTCCGACGAAACAGACGCGGAGATCCGCGAGCAGCTGCGCAAGCGCTACGAGGGCATCTCCCGGCGCGTGCATCAGTTTACCGGCGACGACGTCTATCAGGCCTTCGTGAATGCCTACACCCGCACGCTGGAGCCGCACACCAGCTATATGTCGCCGAGCACATCGGAGAACTTCGACATCAGCATGCGGCTCAAGCTCGAGGGTATCGGCGCCGTGCTCAGCGCGGAGAACGAATACACCGTGATCCAGCGCACCATCGCCGGCGGGCCCGCCCGCCAGTCCGGACAAGTGCACACGGGTGATCGCATCATCGGTGTCGCGCAGGGCAGCAACGGCGAGATGGAAGACGTGATCGGCTGGCGACTGCAGGATGTGGTGGACAAGATCCGCGGACCGAAGGACTCGGTGGTGCGCCTGGAAATCCTGCCCAAGGCCAGTGGCTCCGGCGGTCGCAGCCGCGAGGTGGAGCTGGTGCGCAACGAGATCCAGTTGGAAGACCAGGCCGCCCAGTCCTACCTCATCGATGGTCCCGCCAACGCCCCGGATCTGCGCATCGGCGTCATCGAGGTGCCGGCGTTCTACCGCGATTTCCGTGCCGAGTCCGAGGGCAGCCGTGACTTCACCAGCACCACCCGCGACGTGCGCCGGCTCATCAAGGAACTGCGGGACCAGAATATCGATGGGCTGGTGATCGACCTGCGCGGCAACGGCGGCGGCTCGCTCACCGAGGCCACCTCTCTCACTGGGCTGTTCATCGACGAGGGGCCCGTGGTGCAGGTCAAGGATGCGCTGGGGAAAGTGGATGTGGAGGTGGACCCGGACCCCGGGCTGATCTACTCGGGGCCGCTGGCGGTGCTCGTGGACCGTAACAGCGCCTCCGCGTCCGAGATCTTCGCCGGCGCCATTCAGGACTACGGCCGGGGCATCATCATCGGCGAGCCGACCTTCGGCAAGGGCACGGTGCAGACCCTGATCGATCTGGATCGCTATCTGCCGGGGAATGCGGCACAGCTCGGGCGACTGCGGCTGACGATGGCGGAGTTCTTCCGCGTCAGCGGCGGCAGCACGCAGCTGCGCGGCATCGAGCCGGACATCCGCTTCGAGCTCGGGCCCGATCTCTCCGACCATGGCGAGCGCGCCCTGGAGAACGCCCTGCCCTGGGACCGCATCCGCCCGGCGCGCTATTCCCCCTACCGCCCGGTGGACGTGACGCAGCTGCGCCAGCGCTCGGATGCCCGCATCCGCGACGACGACGGCTTCAAGATGCTGATGGCGCGCGGCGAGCTGCTGAGCGAGATCAGCGAGCAGCAAGAGGTCTCGTTGCGCGAGAGCGAGCGCCGCCGCGAATCCGAGCGCCGCGACCGGGTGCTGGAGCAGGAACGCGACCGCTTCCTGCGCGCCCGCGGACTGGAGCCGGTGGACGAGGACGCCGACGAGGTGGACGAGGATGCCCTGGAGCGTCAGCAGGAGGTGATCGACCGCATCCAGGCCGAGGAAGCCGCCCGCATCCTCGCCGACGTCATCGTCATGCAGGACGCCGCCCAGCGCCCGCGTGCCGCGATGCGCGAGTGAGCTGCCCGCAGATCCCGAGTGCATGGCAAGTGACTAGGGTGCATCGGTTGCCCGGCGCATCAGCGCCGACGGCGGTGTTGTCAGACCGACACGCGCAGGCCGTGGGCAGGCGCTCGGACCGCGCCGGCGGGCGTCGGCCATGACCGATGGCCTGTTGCGTGGCATCGCGCCCGCGGTGCTCGACGCCTTCGCCGACACTGAGGGCCAGCGTATCCTGGGCGGTGGTTATGTGGGGCTCGAGAAGGAGGCGCTGCGGGTCAGTGCCGCGGGCTCCGTGGCCACCACAAGCCACCCGGTGGCGCTCGGCTCGGCGCTCACACATCCGTGGATCACCACGGATTTCTCCGAGGCGCTGCTGGAGCTGGTGACACCGGCCATGGACTCCAGCCTCGACGTGCTGGCGCTGTTGGAGGATCTGCACCGCTTCGTCTACCGACAGATCGACGACGAGCGCCTCTGGGCCACCAGCATGCCCTGTGTGCTCCACGGCGGCGCACATATCCCGCTCGCCGCATACGGCACGTCCAATGCGGCGCGCATGAAGACCGTCTACCGTCGTGGTCTGGGCAATCGCTACGGGCGGGTGATGCAGACCATCGCCGGGGTCCATTTCAACTACTCGGTGGACGATGCCATCTGGCCACGGCTCGCGGCGCGACCGGGTGCCGACGACCCGGGTGAGGCGCAGGCCCTGCGCTCAGCGCGTTACATGGGCATGGTCCGTAACCTTCAGCGCCTGGGCTGGCTGGTGCCCTATTTGTTCGGTGCGTCGCCGGCGGTGTGCAGGAGCTTCGTGCAGGACGCGGCAACTGATCTGCAGGTCTTCGACCACCGGACCCTCTACTACCCCCATGCCACCTCCCTGCGCATGGGCGACATCGGCTATCAGAACCGCCAGGAAGAAGGCACGGGCATGAAGGCCTGCTATGACAGCCTGGACGCCTACATCAAGAGCCTCACCTGGGCCATACAAACGCCCTGTCCGCAGTACGAGGCCATCGGCGTCAAGGTCAACGGCAGGTACGAGCAGTTGAACGACCACGTCCTGCAGATCGAAAACGAGTACTACAGTACGGTGCGCCCGAAACAGCTGACGGACTGGATGGAGCGCCCGACCCTGGCCCTGCGCCGTCGCGGCGTGCGCTACGTGGAGCTGCGCTCGCTGGATGTGAACGCCTACCATCCGCTCGGCATCGACGCCGAGCAGATGGGCTTTCTGCGGCTACTGATGCTCTACAGTCTGCTCACCGACAGCCCCCGCATCGTCGCCCGCGAGCGGCGCGCCATCGACGCCAATCAGGTGCTGGCCGCACACCGCGGGCGCGAGCCGGGGCTGCGGCTGCAGGCCGGCGATAGCACGCCGACGCTGCGCGACTGGGCGCTGGGCGTGCTCGACGCCATGCAGCCGCTGGCCGCGCTGTTGGATGCCGGCGGCGATTGCGGCTACGCCCGCAGCCTGTGCGCGCAGCGGGCGAAAGTGCTGGAGCCGGCGCTGACACCGTCGGCGCGCATGCTGGCGGAGATGCGCGAGCGCGGCGAGGGCTTCGCCGAATTCGCAAGGCGCCTGACCGAGCAGCATCGCGAGCGCTTCCTGGCCGCAGCGCCGACGCCCGAGCGCGAGGCCTGGCTCACGGACCTGACGGCGACGTCACTGGATCGCCAGCGCGCCATCGAGGCCGCCGACGATGTCGATTTCGATGAGTTTCTGCGCCGTTACTTCGCCCAGAGCGAGCAGCATCCCGTGGAGCTGCGCGCGCCGATCTGACCGGGGCCGGGAGTCAGCCCCGCCCGCCACGGGCGATGCGCATCAGCGCCCAGTCGAGCCCACGGGTGCCGAGCAGCCGGCGCAGGGTGCCCATGAGATGGGTCGGCAGGGTGACGTAGTAGCGCGGCCGTGGTCGTGGGTGCTCGATGGCGTGTATCAGCTTGTTCAGCACCGCCTGCGGCGGCAGGGTGAAGGGCTGGGCGGGGCCGGCGGTGGTGAGTCGCGCCTCCATGCGCTGGTAGGCGGCCCGGTGCACGCTCGCCCCGGCATCGATGGTGCGCCGGTAGACGGCATAGCCGTTGTCGCGAAAGCGGCTCAGGATGGGCCCGGGCTCGATGAGGGACACGGCGATGCCGCTGCCGGCCAGCTCGAGCCGCAGCGTATCGGTGAGCCCTTCCAGGGCGAATTTGCTCGCCACATAGGCGCCGCGGTAGGGCAGGGCCACGAGCCCCAGCACGGAACCGTTCTGGACGATGCGCCCGTGACCCTGGGCCCGCATGTGCGGGATCACGCGCCGGGTCAGGTCATGCCAGCCGAGCAGGTTGGTCTCGAGCTGGGCGCGCAGCACGTCGCGGGTCAGGTCTTCCACGGCCCCGGGCTGGCCGTAGGCGCCGTTGTTGAACAGGGCGTCGAGGCGGCCGCCGGTGTGCGCCAGGGCGGCGTCGAGCCCGGCCTGGACGCTGTCGGTTGCGGCGAGATCCAGCTGCACCGCGGTCAGGCCCTCGGCGCGCAGCCGGTCCACGTCTTCGGCGTTGCGGGCCGAGGCCACTACCCGCCAGCCGCCGCGGGCCGCCAGGCCGTGGGCGCAGGCATGGCCGATGCCGCTGGAGCAGCCGGTGATGAGGATGGTCCGGGGAGCTGTCATGTGGGTCTCGCTGACATTCGGCGGACGCCCCGGGGCGGTGATGGGCGTGGCGCCGTCGTCTTCGTCGTCAGCCGCGACAGCTCGCCGGCAGATACTCGGCGGGTACGCCATCCGCGGACGCCGGCGGCGCAAGACAGCGCCAGGTGCCATGCGTGCCATCGGCGATGTCGAGCTGCAGATACAGCAGTTTGTCGGCAATGGGGGCGACACCGTAGCGGACACGGATCTGTCGCTGGCCGTTGTTCCACCAGATGCGCGACACATAGCGGCCAGACCCTGCCCCCGTCACCAAGCTGTTGGGCAGGCCGAGTTCTCGCAGCAGCACCAGCCAGTTGCTGGCGGTGGGGAGATCGCCGTGGGTGGCGTGGTATTCGATGATCGCCGCCTTCACCGGGGCCAGCAGCGTAAGGCCTTCGCTGACCTTCGCACGCGTCACGAACTGCTGATAGGCCGGCACGGCCAACGCGGCGAGCACGCCGACGATGGCCACGGCAATCATCAGCTCGATCAGCGAAAATCCGCTGACGCGCCGTCGGTGGACACCGCCGTCGGTCACGCTGGCACGATGGACGGGGTCACGCATGGCGACATCACTTTGGGCTATGCGCCGCGGTTGGCCACCACACAACCGGCGGCGACGCAGGGCGCGTATGTGACGTGCCGTGGCCACGGATGCTTGGCGCCGAGGTGGGCCGGGCGCAAGCCGCAGGCCGCCGCGCCCGCGCTGCTCGGGCCGGGTGGCGACGCCTGCGAACTGCTTAGGCTGGGCTGCCGGCAGCCTGGCTCGGCGTGCCTTTGGCCGGTGTCGCGGCGCTCTTGCCGGCCTTGGCCGTCGCCGTGTCGGTGCTGGTGCTCTTGTCGCCGCCGGTCTTGGCGTCCTGGGTCGGCGTCTTGTCGCCGCTGTCGTGCAGGTTTTTCTTGCCGTTTTGCTTGAAATCCGTCTCGTACCAGCCGCCACCCTTGAGGCGGAAAGCGGCGGCCGTCAGTTGCTTTTTGAGGGCCGCGGCGCCGCAGGCTGGACAGTCCGTCAGCGCGGCATCGCTCACCTTCTGCAGGGCGTCCAGCTCGTGGCCGCAGGCCTCGCAGCGGTAGGCGTAAATGGGCATGGTGCAATCCTCACTGAGGGAAGTCGATTCACTTTGACATGATAAGGTTGCGGCCCGGCGATTCAACAGGGCGCGCGGCGGTTGGCCCGGCGCCGGAGGGGCGGCGGCGGCCACGCCCCGCCACCCTTGCGGGCACACGCGCAGCTCAGTACTTTAGAGGGCTTTTGCGGGGCATTGTGCACCTGCGCCTTATCGCACTCCAGCCACAGGATTCATCGGCATGCGCAGTCATTATTGCGGCGACCTCCACGCCGGCCTCATCGACGAGACCGTCCGGCTGGCCGGATGGGTGCACCGGCGGCGTGACCACGGCGGCGTCATTTTCGTGGATCTGCGCGACCGCAGCGGCCTGGTGCAGGTGGTCTTCGATCCCGACCGCCCCGAGATCTTCGCGCTCGCCGAGCAGATCCGCAGCGAATATGTGCTCGCCGTCCAGGGGCGGGTGCGCCGCCGCCCCGCGGGCACCGAGAATCCGAACATGGCCACCGGCGAGGTGGAGGTGCTGGCGCAGTCGCTCGAGGTGCTGAACCGCGCCGAGACACCGCCGTTCCAGCTCGAGGATTACCACTCCGACACCTCCGAAGAGGTGCGGCTGCGCTATCGCTACATCGATTTGCGCCGCCCGGAGATGCAGGCGCGCCTGCGGGTGCGAAGCCACATCACCGCGACGCTGCGGGCCTTCCTGGATGCCGAGGGCTTCCTGGACATCGAAACGCCCATCCTCACCAAGTCCACGCCCGAGGGGGCCCGGGACTACCTGGTGCCGAGCCGCGTGCACCCCGGTGAGTTCTACGCCCTGCCGCAGTCGCCGCAGCTGTTCAAGCAGTTGCTGATGATGTCCGGCTTCGACCGCTACTATCAGATCGCCCGCTGTTTCCGCGACGAGGATCTGCGCGCCGACCGCCAGCCGGAGTTCACCCAGCTCGACATCGAGACCTCCTTCCTCGACGAGGCGGCGCTCACGGGACTGATGGAGCGCATGATCCGCCACCTGTTCCGCACGGTGCTCGACGTCGACCTGCCGGACCCCTTCCCGCGCATGACCTACGCCGAGGCCATGCGTCGTTACGGCTCCGACCGCCCGGACCTGCGCGTGCCGCTGGAGCTGGTGGATGTCGCCGATCTGATGGACGACGTAGAGTTCAAGGTCTTCGCGGGGCCGGCGGCGGACCCCGAGGGCCGGGTGGTGGCGCTGCGGCTGCCCGGCGGCGCCGAGCTCACGCGCAAGGAGATCGACGAGTACACCAAGTTCGTCGGCATCTACGGCGCCAAGGGGCTCGCCTACATCAAGGTCAACGACTGGACGGGCCAGGGCCGCGACGGGCTGCAGTCGCCCATTCTCAAGTTCCTGCCGGACGGCGCCGTGAGCGGCATCATGGCGCGCACCGGCGCCGAGAACGGCGACCTGGTGTTCTTCGGCGCCGACAAGACCGAGGTGGTGAACGAGTCCATCGGCGCACTGCGCGTCAAGCTCGGCCACGACCGCGGCCTGGCCGCGGACGCCTGGCGCCCGCTGTGGGTGGTGGACTTTCCCATGTTCGAGCGCGATGCCCACACCGGGCGCTGGGTGGCGCTGCATCATCCCTTCACGGCGCCCAAGGACGATCAGCTGGAGCGCCTGGAGCGCGATCCCGGCAACGTCGAATCCCGCGCCTACGACCTGGTGCTGAACGGCACCGAGGTGGGCGGCGGTTCCATCCGTATCCACCGCGAGGACGTGCAGCGGCGCATCTTCCGGCTGCTCAAGATCGCCGACGAAGATGCCGATGCCCGCTTCGGCTTCCTGCTCAAGGCGCTCAAGTACGGCTGTCCGCCCCACGGCGGCATCGCCTTCGGGCTCGACCGGCTGGTGATGCTCATGACCGCCAGCACCTCCATCCGCGACGTCATGGCCTTCCCGAAGACCCAGACCGCCGCCTGCATGCTCACGGACGCCCCGTCCGCCGTGGACGAAGCGCAACTGCACGAACTGGCGCTGCGGATCAGACTCCGGGCCTGAACCTCACGAGCCACGAGGCACGATCAACCAATAGCCAACACCCCCACCACCTTGACCACAGGCAAGCGCCCCGTCTCCGTTCTCGTCGTCATCTACACGGATAGCGGCGAGTTCTTACTCCTGAATCGAGTGCGGCCGCCGCATTTCTGGCAGTCGGTCACGGGCAGCTTGCGGCCGGGGGAATTGCCGCGGGCGGCGGCGGTGCGGGAACTGCGGGAGGAAACGGGGCTGATGGGTGCGGCGAATCTGGTGGATCTGCACACGAGTCGGCTCTTTCCCATCAAGCCCGCCTGGCGGGCGCGCTATCGCCCCGGCGTGTGCTTCAATCGTGAGCACTGGTTCGCGCTGCGGCTGCCGGGGCGCCGGTGTATCCGCCTGGCCGCCGACGAGCACAGCGGCTATCGTTGGCTGCCGCCCGATGCGGCCGCGCGCCTCACCGGTTCCTGGACCAACCGCGATGCCATCCGGCTGCTGGCCTCGTATGCGCCGATGTGCTGACCGGCTGCCGATGCCATGCGACTGCCCGTCGGCCCGCTGCTGATCCTCGGTCTCGCCGCCGGCGGTGCGCTGGCCTGGTGGTATGCCGCCCGCCCGCAGCCGGTGGAGGTCCGCGTCGCCGCCGTGCAACGCGGCCTGGTCGAGGCGGTGGTCGCCAATACCCGCGCCGGTACCGTCAGGGCCTGCCGGCGGGCGCGGCTGGCGCCTGCCATGGGCGGGCAGATCGCGCAGTTGGAGGTGCACGAGGGCGACCGCGTCGCGGCGGGTCAACTGCTGTTGGCGCTCTGGAACAACGATCTCGTCGCCCAACTGGAACTGGCCGAGCGCGAGGCCGAGGCCGGTTCCGCCCGCGCCCGTGCCGCCTGCCTGAACGCCGATCAGGCCGAGCGCGAAGCGGCGCGCCAGCAGAAGCTGATGGAACGCCGGATGACCAGCGAGGAGGCGGTGGATCGCGCCCAGACCGCCGCCGCCGCCGGGCGCGCCGACTGCGAGGCGGCCCAGGCCTCCGCGCGGGTCGCCGCGGCACAGGTGGGCGTCGCCCAGGCGCAGCTGGCACGCACCCGGCTCACGGCGCCTTTTGCGGGCATCATCGCCGAGGTGTCCGGTGAGCTCAACGAATACGTCACACCGTCGCCGCCCGGCATCCCCACGCCGCCGGCGGTGGACCTCATCGACGATCGCTGTTTCTACATCTCCGCACCCATCGACGAGGTGGACGCCGCCCGCGTACGCCTGGGGGATGAGGCGCGCGTGACCCTGGACGCCTTCGGTGAGCGGGCGTTCCTCGGCGTCGTCCGGCGCATCGCCCCCTACGTGCTGGATCAGGAGAAGCAGGCCCGCACCGTGGAGGTGGAAGTGGTGATTGCCCACCCGCCGGATGATCCGCCATTGCTCGCGGGCTACAGCGCCGATGTGGAAATCGTCACCGCCGTCGCCGCGGACACCCTGTCCGTCCCCACCGCCGCCATTACGCCCGGGTTCGAAGATGTGGCCGATTCGGTGCTGGTGCTGGGCGCCGACGGCCGGCTCGCCGCCCGGGAGATCGAAACCGGCCTCGCCAACTGGGAGCGGACCGAGGTGACGGCGGGGCTCGCCGCCGGCGAGCGGGTGGTGCTTTCGGCGGATGGCGCCGGCGTCGAGGCCGGTACCATGGCGGTGGCGAAAGACGCCGGCGATGACTGAGCCGCGGGGCCGCCGTCCGCCGGTGCATCGATGATCGTGCTCAGGGGCATCCGGCGCAGCTTCCAGGTGGGCGACCAGGTGGTCCATGCCCTGCGCGATGTGGAGCTGACGCTCACCGACGGTGACTACGCCGCCGTCATGGGGCCGTCCGGCTCCGGTAAGAGCACGCTGCTGAACATTCTGGGGCTCCTCGACCGCCCGGACGCCGGCAGTTACACACTGGATGGCACCGAGACGACGACGCTGCCCGAGGAGCGCCGCGCACGCCTGCGGCGCGAGCGCATCGGCTTCGTCTTTCAGGCATTTCATCTCATTGCGCGGCTCACCGCGGCAGAGAACGTGGAATTACCGCTGATGCTCGCGGGCCAGCCCATCCGCGAGCGCCGCCGACGGGTTGCGGCGGCTTTGGAGACCATGGGTCTGACCCCCCGCGCGAATCATCGCCCGGATCAGCTCTCCGGCGGTCAGCGCCAGCGCGTGGCCATTGCCCGTGCCACCGTCACCGAGCCGCGCCTGATCCTCGCCGACGAGCCCACGGGCAACCTCGACCGCGCCAGCGGCGAAGACGTGATCGCAGCCTTGGAGGCCCTGAACGCCCAGGGCCTGACGCTGGTGGTGGTGACCCACGACCAGGCCCTCGGGGCGCGTGCCCGGCGGCGCATTCGCATGGACGATGGCGCCATCGTCACCTAGGCTCATGACAATACCCGTCACATTTCAGTGTTCGGTGTCTGCGGGCTGGGTGGCGGCGGGCGGGGGACGCCGTGAATACATCCCTGTAGGCTTCACGACCGCATCCCTGCGGTCGAGACCCCCGCCCGCCGCCACCCAGCCCGCGTTGATATCTGCGGCGGGATGGGGATGCCGTGAATACATTCCTGTAGGCTTCACGACCGCATCCCTGCGGTCGAGACCCCCGCCCGCCGCCACCCAGCCCGCTGATGCTCGCGCCGACCATGCGCCCCATCGACACCGTGGCTAGCGCCATGCGCGCACTTACGGCGCATGCCGCACGCACCTGGCTGACGCTGGCGGCGATGGCCTTTGCCACCGCCGCCGTGGTGGTGCTGTCGGCGCTCGGAGAAGGGGCGCGGCACTATGTGCTGGACGAATTCACCCAGCTCGGCACCCACCTGCTCATCATCATGCCGGGCCGCAACGAGACCACGGGCGGCGCGCCGCCGCTGCTCGGCGAGACGCCGCGGGACCTGACCCTGGAAGACGCCCTGGCCCTGCGGCGCTCGCGCTACGTGGCGCAGGTGGCGCCCATCGCCGTGGGTGCCGCGGAGGTGTCGGCGGGATCGCTGTCGCGGGAGGTGACCATTCTGGGGTCCACGGCGGCCTACATCGATATCCGTCGGCTGGCGATGACCGCCGGGCGCTTTCTGCCGCCGGGCGACCCCGAGCGCGGCGCGCCGGTGGCGGTGATCGGACAGACGCTGGCGGAGGCATTGTTCGGCTCCGCGAGTCCCATCGGCCGGCGCATTCGCATCGGCGACCGGCGCTTCCGTGTCATCGGGCTGCTGGCGGCGGGCGGCGTCTCCCTGGGCAGTAACCTCGCCGATGTCGCCATCATCCCGGTGGCGAGCGCCCAGGCCCTGTTCGACAATCCGGGGTTGTTCCGGGTGCTGGTGCAGGCCGGCGGTCGGGAGTCCCTGGACGCGGCGGCGGCGGCGGTGCGGGCCATCATCCGCGAGCGGCACGAGGGCGAGGACGACGTTACGGTGATCACTCAGGATGCCCTGCTCGGCACCTTCGATCGCATTCTGGGCGCCCTGACCCTGGCGGTGGCCGGCATCGCCGCCATCAGTCTGACGGTGGCCGGGGTGCTCATCATGAACGTGATGCTGGTGTCCGTCTCCCAGCGCACCGCTGAGGTGGGACTGCTGAAGGCCCTCGGCGCCCGCCAGCGCGATGTGCTGGCGCTCTTCCTCGCCGAGGCCCTGCTGCTCGCCGCCGCCGGCACCGCGCTCGGGCTCGCCCTCGCCTATGTCGGCATCTGGCTATTCAATGTCCGCTTTCCGGCCTTTCAGCTGGTGGTGCCAATCTGGGCGCCGTTGGCGGCGGCCCTGGTCTCGGTGGGGGCCGGGCTCGTGTTCGGGCTGCTGCCGGCGCGACGGGCGGCGCGGCTCGATCCCATGCGGGCGTTGGTTGGACGATGAGGGGCGAGGCTGGGAGCGATGCGCGTCCACGATATCCTCAGCTACACCACCGGCGCGGTGCTCGCGCGCCGCGGGCGGAGTCTGCTGACCCTCTCCGGTATCGCCATCGGCGTTGCGGCGGTGGTGCTGCTGACGGCCATCGGTGAAGGGGTGCATCGGTTCGTGCTGGCTGAGTTCACGCAGTTCGGCACCAATCTGATCGCCGTGGCGCCGGGGCGCACCACTACCATGGGCATGTCCGGGGCCATGATCGCGAGTGTGCGGCCCCTGTCCCTGGATGATGCGAAAGCCTTGGAGCGGGTGCCCGATGTGACGGCGGTGGTGGGCGTGGTGTCCGGCAATGCGGCGGTTGAAGCGGGCGCGCGCAGCCGGCGCACCATGGTATTCGGCGCCGGGCCGCAGGTGCCGGCCATCTGGGCCATGCATCCGGCCCAGGGGCGCTTCCTGCCGGCGGACGGTGCGGCGCGGCCGGTGGCGGTGCTCGGCGCCAAGCTGCACCGGGAGCTGTTCCCCCGGGGCAGATCCGGCGCCGCGTCGGCGCTCGGGGCGCGCATCCGTATCGGCGGCGAGTCGTTCCGGGTGATCGGCGTCATGGCGCCGAAAGGGCAGATGCTGGGCTTCGATCTGGACGATACCGTGTTCATCCCGGTGCAGCGGGCGCTCGCCATGTTCGACCGCGAGGGCTTGATGGAGATCGATCTGCTCTATGACCGGGCCGCGGACAGCGGGGCGGTCGCCGATCGCGTGCGGGATGTGCTCATGCGACGTCACGGCCGGGAGGATTTCACCATCACCACCCAGGACCAGATGCTGGACGTGCTGGGCTCGGTGCTGGACGTGCTGACCGCGGTGGTGGCGGCACTGGGTGCGATTTCGCTGGTGGTGGGGGGGATCGGCATCCTCACCATCATGACCATCGCCGTCGCCGAGCGCCGCACGGAGATTGGCCTGCTGCGGGCGCTCGGCGCCGGCCGCGGACAAATCCTGGCGTTGTTCCTGCTGGAGGCGCTGCTGCTTGCGCTGCTGGGCGGCGCGCTGGGCTTTGTCATCGGCGCCGGCGGCGCCTGGCTCATCGGCGTGCTGGTACCGGCGCTGCCGACGCGCACCGCCTGGGACTTCGTGCTGCTGGCGGAACTGGCGGCGGCGGGAATCGGCCTCGCCGCCGGCGTGCTGCCGGCCATGCGGGCGGCGGCGCTGGACCCGGTGGCGGCCCTGCACGACGAATAGCGTTTGGGGGGAGAGCGGGGGACTTCCCCTGGGAGCTGCGTGTCCCGTACCCCGTCACTCGCACTGCACAGGCTATACTCTGCCCCCAGCCCCCTGACTCGAGGCCCGCGGGGCTCGGAACGACAATGCCAAGCTCTACCAGTCCAACCAACGGAGGTGACCGATGCCCCAAACCCCAGGCGCCAAGCTGCGTCGCGCCGTGCAGGAAGAACGCCCGCTGCAGGTGGTGGGCGCCATCAGTGCCTATCATGCCCTGCTGGCGGCGCACACCGGCTACCGTGCCCTCTATGTCTCCGGCGGCGGCGTCGCCGCGGGCTCGCTGGGTGTGCCGGATCTGGGGATCACGGGGCTGGAGGACGTGCTGGTGGACGTGCGCCGCATCACCTACGCCTGCGATCTGCCGGTGCTGGTGGATGCCGACACGGGCTTCGGCGGCGCCTTCAACATCGCCCGCACCGTGCGTGAGCTCAATCGCGCCGGCGCCGCCGGCTGCCACATCGAGGACCAGGTGGCCGCCAAGCGCTGCGGGCATCGGCCGAACAAGGCCATCGTGCCGCTGGCGGAGGTGGTGGACCGCATCAAGGCGGCGGTGGATGCGCGCACCGATGACTTCGTCATCATGGCCCGCACCGATGCCCTGGCGGTGGAGGGCCTGGAGTCGGCCCTGGAGCGGGCGGCGGCCTGTGTCGAGGCGGGGGCGGACATGATCTTCCCGGAGGCGCTGACCACGCTCGCGGAGTACACCCGGTTCACCTCGGCGCTGGCGGTGCCGGTGCTCGCCAACATCACGGAATTCGGCGCCACGCCCCTGTTCACCACCGACGAGCTCGCCGGCGTGGGCGTGGGGCTGGTGCTCTATCCGCTGTCGGCCTTCCGCGCCATGAACAAGGCGGCGCTCAATGTCTATGAGACCATCCGCCGCGACGGCAGCCAGGCGGCGGCGGTGGATAGCATGCAGACCCGCGCCGAGCTCTACGAGCACCTCGACTACCACGGCTTCGAGCAGAAGCTCGATGCCCTGTTCGCCGGCGACGACGACGGCTGAGCAGGCACGACGCCAACCGGCATCGGCTCAGGCGCGCGCCGGCGCGGCGGTTTCGGCGAGCGCGGCGGGATCGCCGCGCCGCCCCAGGATGCGATAGATCATCGGCACCAGCAGCAGGGACACCAGCAGCGAAAAGCCCAGGCCCCAGACGATGACGATGGCCAGGGGCTGGAGCATCTCCGAGCCCTCACCCACGGCGAGGGCCAGCGGCAGCATGCCGAACACCGTGGTGAGCGTGGTCATGAGGATGGGCCGCAGGCGCAGGCGTGCGGCGCTGATGATGGCGTCGGTCATGGCCGCGCCCTCGCGGCGGCGCAGCTCGATGAACTCCACCAGCACGATGGCGTTGTTGACCACGATGCCGGCGAGCATGATGAGCCCGAGCCACACGGGCATGGACAGGGCCGTGTCGGTCTGCGCCAGCCCCAGCGCCACGCCGATGAGCGCAAACGGCACCGACAGCAAAATGATCAGCGGATTGCGCAGGGACTCGTACTGCACCGCCATCACCACCAGCACCAGAAACAGCGCCAGGGCCAGCAGCATGCGCCCGAGGTCGCGCCCTTGCTGCAGGGTCTCGAGGGCGCCCGCCTCGTAGAGGGTATAGCCGCGCGGCAGGGGCAGGTCGGCGAGGGCCGTGAGGGCGTCGTCGATGGCGCCCTCCAGGGTGGCATCGCCCGCCACCGACGCCGAGATCTCCACCACCCGCTGCTGGCGATCGCGCATGATTTCCGCCGGCTGCGGCAGCAGGTCCACGTCGGCGATGTCGCCCAAGCGGATGGGCCGCCGTGGCTCGGTGTTGCTGAACAGGATGATGGATTCGAGATCCCCCGGGGCGCCCACGTCGGCCCGCTCCAGGCGCAGGCGCACATCGATGCTGCGGTCGTCGTCGATGAGGCGGGTGACGGTCTGGCCCTCCAGCGCGAAGCGCAGCACCGCGCCCACGTCCTCCACGTCCAGCCCGTAGCTAGCCGCCCGGCGGCGGTCGAGGCGCACCGAGAGCTCGCGGGCGACGTCTTCGTTGGAATGCTGCACATTGCGCAGGCTCGGGATGTTCTGCAGGCGTTCCGTCGCCAGGTCCGCCAGCGCAATGAGGCGTTCGAGCTCCGGGCCTTTGATGCGCAGGCTCACATCGTCGTCGCCGCGGTTGTAGCGGATACCACGCACGCCGGAGGTGTAGTAGTAGGCCTGCAGGCCGGGGATGCCCTCGGCCTTCACCAGCCCCTTGATGCGCGCGATGAAGGCGTCGGAGGTCAGACCGCTGCGCTCGGCGGCGGGGGTGAGCAGCACCTGGATGCCGGCGCGGTTGGGATTCTCCCAGGACGAGCGCCCGAAGACCCAGCCGCCGACGGTGGTGAACACGGCGTCCACCTCCGGCTGTTGGGCGACCACGGCCTCGACCCGGCGCACGATCTGGTCCATGCGCTCCACGTTGATGCCCTCATCCGCCCACAGCGCGATCTGCACGTCGCCCTCGTCCAGCTCCGGCAGGAATTGCTGCTCGCCACCGAAGAAACCGGGCGCCGTCAGCGCGAGCCAGACGCCGAAGCCCGCCACCACCAGCCAGCGCAGCGGCAGCAGCCGGGCGAGCAGCCAGGCGTAGCCGGCTTGCAGGGCGCCCAAGCTCCGGTCGATGCCGCGCCTGAGCAGGCCTTCGCGGGTTGTCGGCACACGCCCGGCCAGCGCCGGCACCAGGGTGAGCGCCACCACCAGCGAGGCGAGGATGGCGGCGGAGATGGTGAAGATCAGCTCCCGGAACAGCAGTCCGATGAGCCCGCCGATGAACAGGAACGGCAGCACCGCCGCGAGATTGGTGGAGGTGGAGGCGACGATGGCACTGGTGACCTCACGGGCCGCATTCACCGCCGCGGGCACCGTGCCTTCGCCCCGACGCTGGTGGCGCTGGATGTTCTCCAGCATGACGATGGTGCTGTCCACCAGCATGCCGACGCCGAGCGCCAGCCCGCCGAGGGTCATGATGTTCAGATTGAGCCCGAAGCCCGCCATCAGGATAAAGGTCACCAACACGGCGATGGGCATGGCGCTGCCGATGATGAGCGTGCGGCGGAGGCTGCCCAGGAAGAGGTAGACCACCAGCATGGCGAGCCCGGCGCCGGTGAGCGCCGCCTGCGCCGCATTGCGCAGGCTCTGGCGGATATAGCGGGCCTCGTCGTCCACCTTGCGCAGGGTGATGTCCGGCGGAATGCGGCCCTGTGCGTCCAGGGTGGCCAGCGCTTCATCGACGGTGTCGACGACGGCGACCGTATTCGCCAGCGGTTGTTTCTGGATGGACAACTGGATGCCCGGCTCGTCGTTGAGGCGAATGCGCAGGCGTTCGGCGGCGGCGCCGTCGGTGACGCGGGCGACGTCGCCGACCCGCAGCAGACCCGGCGGCGCACGGCTGGCGTTGTCGGCACCGCCGTCGCCGCGCCCGGCGCCGCCGTCCATGGCGCCGCCCGCCAGCGGCAGCGGCAGGTCGATGAGCTGCGCGGCGGTGTCCAGCCGCCCGCCGATGCGCCCGCTGATCTCGCCGTCGGTCATCATGAGCCGACCCGCCGGCACATCGCGGTTGGCCTCCTGCAGGGTGTCGCGCAGATCCAGCAGGTCCAGCCCGACGCCGGCCAGGCGATATTGGTCGGCGATGACGCTCACTTCCCGCTCCAGGCCGCCGCCCACCTCGGCGGCGGCGATGCCGGGCAGCGTCAGCAGGGAGCGGCTCAGGGTGTACTCCACCCAGTCCCGCAGCTCCACGGCGTCGCGCAGGTTGGAACTCACCACGTACTCCGCCACCGGACGCTGGGAGGGATCGCGCTTGTAGATGATGGGCGGCTCGATGCTGTCGGGCATGAACCGCCGCGCCTGATCCAGGCGGTTGCTGGCATCGCGCAGGGCACGGTCGATGTCTTCGCCGTAGCGAAAGGACAGGTCCACGGCGCTGCGGCCCTCGCGGGTCTCGGACTGGATGGCGACGGCGCCCTCGGTGACCGCGAGCTGCTCTTCCAGGAAGCGGGTGACCTCGTCCTCCATCACCTGCGCCGGCACGCCCGGGTCCAGCACGCGCACGCGGATGTCCGGATAGACGATGCGCGGCAGCAGGTCCAGGCTAAGGCTGCCGAGCGCAAAGCCGCCGAGCACCATCACCGCCAGCGTCAGCATGACGACGCCGATGGGGTGGCGTACGGACCAGGTGGAAATGCCGGTGATCATGGGTGCGCGGGAGCTCCGTCAGGCCGGTAATCGTGGCCGTGCTGTCTGGCCTGGTCCTACTTGGGGGCAGCAGACCCTGCCTGCGACCGCGTGTGCAGAGATCTCGACACAGCAATAGCGCCCATTCGATGCCTGAGAGCGGCCGCCAAGACCCACGTCCCAGCCCCGCGCCGCCTGTCCTGAAAGGCCGTGCCTTCCGTTGATACTGAGTACCCAGCTATCCTGCACCGTGGCTAGCCGCGTCCGTCGGCGGGTCCGTAATCTCATATAGAAAAAGATCCCACACTGAGTCGTCGCTATCGAACGCGCCCACCAATTTTACATAGGGATTTTTCCCTTCATCGATCTGCACAGCAGAAATGAGGTACTGCGCGCCAAGGCGCCGCAAAGCGCTTGGGCTTAAAGCCAAGCTCTCAACGATAATTTCCTTGCCATGATAATTCGATACGTAACCAGCTTCGCGCTTCAGCTCATCAGAAAACACATACACCCGAGAGCCCCAATGATCAAAATAGCGCTGTAACTGGGGGTTTTTATCTAGCTCCGCCGCGATCACCTCACGAAACTGGTGCTTGTATTCTAGTGGATAGTTCGGCCAGTACCCATCTATCGTGTAAAAGCCGTTGTAAAGCGCGATACTGGGATGCATGCCCAGGGACGCAACGCGGTAAGTGTCTTTTGGCTTATCGATGGCTCTGGCCACCTCCTCGAACTGCTCGACGGCAAAAAATTCACTTGCCGACGGTGAGTGCCTGTTTTTCAGCAGCTCGTGGTAATTGCCGGCGATCGCCGTCTGACCGATGACAGCCGCCAATGCCACCCATCGCATCGAAGGAGACACGCGAATCAACGCGCCTAATGCGATGGCAAATAGTACCATCCACAACATGGGATGGAGAAAATGGAAGCGTTGCAACTGCATCGGCAGCAGTTGCTTGATCCCGGCCAAAGCATCACTGATCGGCGGCCATTTATTCAGCCCGTAGAAGAGTGACGTGACAACAATAAAAAGACCGACAAGGTAGAAGATCTTCGACAGGCGTCCGCGGTGCGAGAATAGAATCAGCAGCGAGGTGATGGCGGTGGTGATGAAAACCAAAGGCCACTGCAGACTGTGGGCATGCGGTTGTCCGTGTCTGAAGATGCTCCAGGCAGACCGCAGCGAAGCGCCGAGACTTTGCGCGCTTTCGTTGACGTTGCCGAATTCGACGCGGTGAGAGATGAAATCGGCGGTGAACAGGAAATCAATGAATAGCCGATAATGCGTGACCACATAGGCCAGCGACATCAGCGCCAGCGCGTAGAATAGCGGTGATGCCCGTCTGCCCTTGACAAGATCCAAAACCCAAAGGCAGGTGACAGAAAATAAGAGAAAAAAACCGCTCAGCACCAAGCTGGAGTAAAACGGATAGCCAAGCAGAATAATCCAGTTAAATCGGTGCCGGTCTCCTGCGCGGATGTTGAGAAAGGCATAGAGTGCAAGCGGCATGCCCGCAACAGATAAGCCCCCAAACGGCCAGAAGGGCAGTAGCGCAAAGCAAAGTCCCACACCAGCCAGAACGGTTTTGTCGCCGCGACCTTGAAACACGTGCCGCTGCAGCAACAAGTACATCCCCAGGAACGCGACCAGCGTCTGTAGGATATGGTTTGCGACGTAGGCGCCTTCCGCGCCTAGCAGCGCATAGAGCCATACGAATGCGTCCAGCTCCGAGGGAAGTGTTCCGCGCGGGACACCCCCAAGCGGCTGCTCAACGATGACGTGGTTACCAGCAAAGATTGCACCACTGTCCAGCAATACTTGATAAGTGACAAAATTCGAATCCAAGTTGTCCCAGATCATCCAGTGACCGTCGGCGCCCAAGACGATATAAGGCAACAAATAAGCAGCGGCTGCCATAACAGCAAAGGCCCACATCAACCAGCTCATGACACCTTCGTCGCCTCGGGCTAATGCGTGCGTGCCTCTTTCCCAATCAAATATCACGGCGCTCACCTCACCTTACGATTCTTACCAAAGGCGATTCAATCGAGACTGACGTTTGTTGCTAGCGACGGCGTTGCGTCTGGCCAGCGCGTTTGAAGGCTTTCTGTCGGTGCAGCCATCAAAAGCAGTCGATTCCCATGTGTTGAGACTTCAGCATGCGTAACGCTGCCTCGATCACCCGCTCCTGCTCCTCCTCCAACCCCAGCCACAACGGCAACCGCACCAACCGATCGGCCAGATCCGTAGTCACCGGCAGTCCATCCACCGCGCGGCCCACCCGCTGGCCCGCCGGCGCGCTGTGCAGCGGCACATAGTGGAAGACGCAGTGGATGTCCTCGGCCTTCATGGCCTGGATGAAGGCCATACGGTCGCCGAGGTCGCGCAGCAGCAGGTAGTACAGGTGCGCATTGTGGCCGCAGCCGTCCGGGATCACCGGCCGGCGCACGCGGCCGGCCCGTTCCAGCGGCTCGAAGGCGGCGTGGTAGCGCTCCCAGAGCGCGAGGCGCCGCGCGGTGATGGCCTCGGCCTCTTCCATCTGCGCCCAGAGGAAGGCGGCGATGATCTCGCCCGGCAGGTACGACGAGCCGATGTCCACCCAGGTGTACTTGTCCACCTGGCCGCGGAAGAACTGGCTGCGGTTGGTGCCCTTCTCGCGGATGATCTCGGCGCGCTCGGCCAGTGCCGGGTCGTTGATCAGCAGCGCCCCGCCCTCGCCGGAGATGATGTTCTTGGTCTCGTGAAAGCTCAGCGTGCCCAGATGACCGATGGCGCCAAGCGGTTGCCCGCCCTGGGTCGCCATGATCGCCTGTGCCGCGTCTTCGATCACCAGCAGCCCGTGGCGCTCGGCGATCGCCATGATCGCGTCCATGTCGCAGCCGACACCGCCGTAGTGCACCGGCACGATGGCGCGGGTGCGTGGCGTGATGGCGGCCTCGATCAGGCGCTCGTCCAGGTTCAGGGTGTCCGGGCGGATGTCGACAAACACCGGCACCGCTCCGCGCAGCACGAAGGCGTTGGCGGTGGAGACGAAGGTGTAGGACGGCATGATCACCTCGTCGCCCGGCTGGATGTCGGCGAGGATGGCGGCCATCTCCAGCGCGGCGGTGCAGGAGTGGGTTAGCAGCGCCTTGCGGCAGCCGGTGCGTTGCTCCAGCCAGCCCTGGCATTGCTTGGTGAAGCTGCCGTCGCCGGCCATCTGGCTTTGCGCATGGGCAAGCGAGATATAGTGCAGCTCTTTGCCAGTCATGTAGGGCTTATTGAAGCCGATCATAATGAGTTCCTAACCCAAGGCAGACACTATGGTGCCGATAACAATCAGCGTGACACCAATCACCTTCATCGCGGTCACCGGCTCTTGAAACAGCCAGCCGCTCAGCAAAAGCACCAAGACAAAATTCAGCGCCATAAAAGGGTAGGCATGGCTGAGATCAAACTTGGTCATCGCAGCCATCCAGGCGAGCGCAGCGCCAAATGCAGCAATGAATCCGGAGAGAATCAAAGGATCGAAAAATAATCCCGTCAGGAATCTGAGCTTGTCGAAGAGCTCCGCGGGTAATGGGCCATAGGCTCCAATGCGCCACTTCAGCATTAGTTGGCCATAAACCGTGAGTCCAATGGTGGCGAAAATATACGCATAATCCCACGCCCGGATGTTCATCACTTTTCCAGCACCGCGAGCCCGAAACCGGTGCGTCCGTAGTCGTTTCCGTTGTAAAGCATGTAACGCTCGCCTTTATGGTCAAAGACGAACGGGTACTCAATCATGTCCGAATCCCAGCCATCTAACGAAACATCAATTCCAGATCCATCAATATCGACACTCCACTTATTACCGTCCTTAGAAAACGCATACCCAATTCGATACTTAGTACCAAGACCACCACGATATGAATACCACATGTGGTAGCCCGACTCATCCACGCAGACTGTTGGTCTTGAGAACGCTTGATATCGACCCAGCTCATGTTGAATAACTTGACCATGTCGATGCCATTCTTCGCCATCAGCTGAGGTTGCATACTTAATAACATGCAGCATTTCGCCATTGCCGGCATTCCAGCTAACAGTTGACCCGTACCACATCTTGTAACCATGTGAGTCCTTCACAACCCATGGATATGACAGACTGATAGGATCTTCAATATCGCTACCAAGAAATGGTCTATCTACGGGATTGAGAACCAATTCTTGATCTTGGCGCAGTTGAAATCGGCCGATATCGCCTCTCCAGTGGCTTTGGGGATCGTTCTGCCACGCCATGAAGAGCATGTAGGCGGCCCCTCCGATTGAATATACCCCGCCTACACTAATACCGTCTCGATAAAAGCTCTCTTGTGACCCGTGCCCAAAAACCGGCTCATCGTGTCTGTAGACAACCTGCCGCCGAATGATGTCAATATCAACAAAACCAACAGAACTTCTGTTTTGTATGTCACGACCACTAAAGAACACTCTGAAAGTATCACCAGATAAAGGTACGGCAAGCGGGTTTGCCGCATGCGACGCAAGTTTCAAATGATTGCATTGATGATGGTATATCTGACCTAGCTTTACCCATTGCATTCTCAATCAAATCCTCTTCAGCTTGGTACTCGGGATACGTGCGCGTTCGCTGGTGGACACCTTGTAAAGCCCTTCTGGCGCTGCGTCCTCCAAGAGGATCGTGCCTGCTCCAAGGAGACATTTCCTGCCGACAGTAATGTGATCCCGCAAGGTGACGTTGACGCCGATAAAACAGGATTCTTCAATGGTCACACCGCCGGATACGACGATGTGCGAGGCAAGGAAGCAATGATCCTGAATTGTTGAATGGTGACCAATGTGATTTCCACTCCAGAGCACCACGTTGTTTCCAATGGTCACGAAAGGCTGAATCGTATTATCTTCGAGGATGAAGCAGTTCTCACCGATGCGGCCTTCATTGAGTACCGTTGCATGAGAGCTGATATAGCTGGGCGTGTGATACCCGAGAGCCTTTGCGGCTAGGTATTTTTCCTCGCGAAGTTCATTCAGCTTCGCATAGCTAAGCGCAATGAACAAATCATAGTTCGACGATGGAAACCATTCTGCAACGTCCTCGAAGGCAACAACGGGCAGCCCGCAAAATTCCGCGTCTTGTAGATAGTCTCGATCGACCGTAAATCCTGCGACTTTGTAGTCAGAATCATTCTCAAAGTAGAAGTGGGCTAGTTGGCCTATGTCCCCCAACCCAAAGATAACCAGATCTTTTGCCATCTCCTTTTCCTCACACTGAATCGTTTGAAAGGGATTTCAATGCCACTCGCTCAGGTATGAGATGCCGACTTTCTTACCAGAATCGTAAACTCGTAAAGCCCGTAGTCATGAAGCAAAGCTACGTCTTTTGAGTATTGACGCTTACATAGATCAAACAGCCATAATGGATCGGCATAATACAAGTCGCTTCGCATCTTGTGCTCATCTGAATAAGAAGTCAGACAATTGAACGCAAACCCCTGTCGGCTTGTTTGATTGAGCATCTTCAGCACGTCCAGTATATACTGACGCCATTCTTCATCGCTACGCGTTTGTCGAACATTGAAAATGCCGCTTGCTACGCCATAGTCCGCATGTCGATTCGGCCTATCAGAGACAACGAAGCAGGCATTGTCTGCTCCTTTATGACGAAGCTGTGCACTGCTCACCATATCGGGAGACGCGTCGATGCCACAATAATCGATATGCTCAGGGCACCGGCATAGGTATTCAAAAAAAGCACCATAACCACATCCAAGGTCATTGATTGAGCAAGGTCGCCCCGGTTCTATCACCCGCGACAATTGTGCGAATCTCAGTAGTTGACTCTCTTCGCCATTCCAATCAACCCCCTGAGGAGTTTCACCATGCTCGGCGAGCTTGTTAGAATAATAGGCGGCCACTTCATCGATCAGATCGCGCATGCCATGTACCTCCGCATCGAATATAGCTGGCTCTGCTGGAAGGGTGTGCATTAGAATTGCTTGCTATGGATTGGTCGTGTCAATAACGACATTCCACATCAAATCCTTCTGTCTAAGTATTGTTGAATTGATGTTGGTTCTTGGAAGAAAAATCCAAACAACTCTTGCTCCTCTGCGGAAAGGCTACCTTTATTTAACAGCGTTGGTAGCTTGATCTGCTGCTTAAAATAGGGGATTGTATAGACTTGGTTAACTGCTCGTCGATCCGCACCTGATCGGTTAAATCCACCGCTATGAAATAGCATACAGTCCAACAGGATATACTGACCTGCCTTTGCCTCGATTTGTAAGGCATTCCGCTGGATGTAGGACTCAGAGGGGTAATTAATTGATAGGTGCGAAGCTGGCAATACGAATGTTGATCCATTTTCCAGAGTGAAATCATCCACACAAAATAGTGCATTGATAGCTAGCGGACTGCTAGACACAAAATGCTGATAGGGTAAATCGCGATGCCATGCACCCTGGTTGTATTTCTCGCCAGGTGGGTTAATGATACCATTTTGCTGATTCAAGATGAATTTCCCAACAATTAATTGCTTCAAAATAGCCAAAAGGTTTTGGTTAGACGCCAGGCTTGTGAAACCCACTCCATGCGTGAGAGGCGCTCTAATCGTGTGAATTTCTCCTGCGCGCCGTAGACGTGCTTCACCATATTCACCAACATATGCTTCGCGCATCCTGTTGAAACTTTCGGATATCTGACTGACTTCCGCCTTGGGAAGGCCGGAATCGAGCACAGCGTAGCCAAGCCGCCTAACTTGCTCAGCGACCTCATCCATCTTTGATTTAGTGTTGTCCTGCACGAGCACACCATAACTCGCTGTCGGAATGGGACTCTTGTGAATCATCTATTGATCAACCCGCTTCGGTCGCGCTTTTGTAGACATGCCGAATAATAGTGTAAGGTCGCTGCTTTACCTCAGAAAATATCTTTGAGAGATATATGCCTTGCACACCAAGAAAAAAAATTATCAAACCAGAGAACAGCCAGATAGATACTATGAGTGACGTGTAACCGCTTGGCGGGGTAGATACTAAGTAGTAGCGTAGTAAAAGATAGGCAATATACAAAATTGCAGAGAAAGAGATAAGCAAGCCGGAATAAAATGTATAGATAAGTGGCAGACTGCTAAAAGAAGTTACTGCATTAACCAGGTGACTGAATTTCCTAGATAACGTGTAGCTCGTTGGACTACTTGAGTGCTTATTTACTAACTGGCTCGATTGCTTGAAACCTGTGATGACCCACAGGCCACCAATATTTAGCTCTCGTTCGCGGTGACTCAGCAGCGCCTGAACGTAACGCCGCGTCATAAGTCGAGCAGTTACAATGTTGTCCGGCTGGTTAATACCAGTCATTTTGCGGAAAATTTTATAGAAAGCGGCACCCGTGCTCCTTTCAAAAGCTCCACCCTTACGTTTTTCCTGAGTTCCAAAAACCACATCACAGCCATCCTCCATCATCTGGCCATAAAAGTTCAGGAGCCACTCAGGCTCTTCTTCAAGATCGCTGTCAATCAAAAAAACATGTTCACCCGCAGCGCGCGCCAGCCCCGTCATCATCGCTTTATGATGTCCAAAATTACGTGATAAATCGATAACAACTAAGTGCGCATACTGGCCTGTGAGCGTAATAGCTATATCCAGACTGTTATCTGGTGAGCCGTCATTTACCAGGACGATCTCAAAATCCTCACCCACCAACTTTCGTGCTGAAGCACTTGCCCTTTGATAAAACTCTTCGATGTAGGGTGCTGACTTATAGAGTGTTGCAACTATCGAGAGCTTCATGCCAAGTACCTCATGAAAGAAGGAGCATCCTTGCCACAGTTCAGCAACAGGTCAATAACAGTGACAGCGTGCTCAAAATCACCCCAGAGCTGAGGATAGGGTGGGTATCCCTGATAATCGAAGAAGGTCAGATCAATATCGGCCGCTTCAAAAATCGCTTCGTTAAGATAGCCCTGCGCGGATGGTCCGGATATGTATTCAGTCCCGCCGGCCTGCTGACAAAGGTCCAACAAGCGCTCACTCTTGCCGTCAATCAACGTGTAGGCTGACGAGTCCGATATCTTGGTT
>NZ_CAJXWY010000041.1 GCF_913062725.1 uncultured Thiohalocapsa sp. | reverse complement strand
GCCCGCTGTTCGACGGTTTGGATGAAGGCGGTCTTGCCGTCGCCGGCGTTGCCCGTGAGGATGGTGAGGCGCATCTCACCGGCCAGCAGCGCAGGAATCAGCTCGCGATCCAGCCGGGTGCTGGCGTAGGTCGCCTTGGCCAACGCCGATTCGAGGCCGCGGGTCAGTCCGTTACCGGCTTCGGCTTGGCTGTAGAACTGGAGAAATGCGTCGAGATGCTTGTTGTGTCCCATTGCTGCGATCCGTGTCCGTGGGCTTTGACCCCTAGGCCCGATGGCCGGGCCTGCGATGGTCGCAGATTCGGATGCTCGGCGGCAAACGCCTGACAGGACATGCGCCCGACGCTACGCATTCAGCTGGGCAAGGCTGGCTCCTGCGGCTGGCGTCTGGACGTCGACTGGAGCAGCGTATGCGCGACAATCCCAACTGAATCCTCGATCTGCCCAGCCGCGCGTTATCGCATACAGGCGCAGGTCGGCGAGGCTGCTGCCTAGCTGCACGCAGCCCGCTAAGCAGCAGAGCGACTTCAACGTGATCGGGCGGCGATGGGCGACGAGGTAAACGACTGACTCCGCCTCAACTTCCATTGCCGAATGGGTCGGTGGCCGACGGCCCCGAGCCTCAGGCATGCGTGTCTGGACCCAAGTTCCCCAGGAACAGTTGCCCCCGGTTCGTGCGCCAGCGTCACGAACTGCATCGCCGGTGAGTGGTTGCCGTTAACGCGCACTTGGTACTGGCAGATGTCAGCAACAGGGGAGACAGGATGCCCCGCCCAACAGCGCTGAGCCCGGCAAAGATCGGAGCCTGGCACCTTTGCTCGCTACCAGGACCTCCTCGCCCAAGGCGGCGGCCTTATGGCCGACGGCGCCGTGCCCCCGCTGGTGCCCATCTTGCTGTACAACGGCGCGTCGCGCTGGAGCGCCGCCGTGGAGCTGGCCGAGCTGATCGCGCACGCGCCGGGCAGGCTCGATACCTACCGCTCAAGCTCCACGGACCGCCACTTCATGCAAGTGGGCGTTCAGATCCTGCTGGGAGCCCCGGCATGATCCCCAAGGACTGCAAACGCCTTGCCGGCTTGCGCCCGCGGCTTGCCAAGCCCGCGGCTGAACCAGTCGCGGAGTGCCCGCAAGCGTTGCAGACCTGCCCACGGGCCGCGTCTATTGCAATGCCCCCCGCGCCCGCAGCAGGGCGGCCAGCCGCTCGGCGATGAAGGCATAGCCGACGGCGTTCGGGTGCACGCCGTCGGCCTTGAGGCTCACATCCGACAACACGTCCGTGATGACGCGTGGCTCGATGACCAGGTCCAGTTCACGCGCCAGCTCGGAGTAGGTCGGGTGCGGATTCAGCCCGAGGCCCAGGGTCGGCACCGCGAGCAGGACGACCCTTGCACCGGCGGCGCGGGCGGTCTCGACCATGGCGTGGAGGTTGGCGCGGATCGCGTCGGCGCCGTTGCGGCGCAGGATGTCGTTGCCGCCGTGGCAGAGCAGCACCAGGTCGGGCTGGTGCTCGGCAAGGACGTCCGGCAGCCGCGCGCGGCCTTGGGCGCTCAGCTCGCCGGCGATGCCGGCGTTGATGACGGTGAGACCGGTCATTGCCGCGAGCCGGCTCGGGTAGTCCTCGCCGGGCTTGGCGCCCTTGCCGGCGGTGAGGCTGTCGCCGAAGGCGAGGACGATTGCGTCGTCCGGCAGGACGGGCAGCTGCGGGCCGCCGCCGCAGGCGGTGAGGGCGGCCAGCAGATAGACCGCGAGCGGCAACGCCAGCCGACGCAGCGGCGTGCGCGGTCGGGAGCCGGGTTCGGGTTGGGCTCGGAAACTGGGCATCATGGCGCGGCGTCGATGGAGGGACTGTTGTGCGGTCCCGACGAGCTCTGAAGTGCACACAGGAGCTTGCACCGGGCCGGGCGCAGGGGCACGCGATAAGTGGTGCCCGGGGCGGGACTCGAACCCGCATGGCCGAAGCCGAGGGATTTTAAGTCCCTTGTGTCTACCAATTTCACCACCCGGGCGGGCGGCGGGGAGGGTGCCGAATGGAAGGGGCAGCCGATGCCTGCGGGAACCTGCTTGGGACTGCTGTGGTTGGGGCGGGCTGGCGGCGGCTTGCTGCCGGCGCGCCCGTTGCTGGGCGCCAGCCTGGGTGGCCAGCGGATCAGCTGGCGGACCGGGCCGCGACCCGGGCCGCGAACGGCCGGCGCTGCGGGTCGGCCGCCGCAACGGCCCTTGGGGGAGTTGGAGGCTGAGGTCGGAATCGAACCGGCGTCCACGGCTTTGCAGGCCGCTGCATAACCACTCTGCCACTCAGCCGAAGCCCTTAAGTATAGCGAGCATAGGGTGGCTTGTCATGCCTCGCGTGAGCCGCACATCAAAACCGCACGGGGTGCAAGCCGCCGATCGCCGCTACGGGCAGCCAGTGGCGACGGCATCTGCGCGGTGGCCAGTTGGGCAGGCGCCCAACGATGGCGCCCAGCGATGACGCCCGGCGACACGCGCCAAAAGCTTGACGATAGCGACGAGCCCCCGTCATACTGGTGAGTCTTGAGCGGTAGCCGGACCCGCCCACCAACGGCGAGGCGCTGCCCCGATCGCGCCGCTTGCGGGCGCTGCGCGTTCAGGTCAGGCCTTGTCAGGCCGGGCGCTACAGTCTCATCCCGCTTGCATCCAGACTCACCACACCAGGTCGACGGGCGCGATCCGGCGCCCCAACGCTCATTGCGCCATTTGCAGGGTAACAGGACTTATGTACGCAGTCATCGAAACAGGCGGTAAGCAGTACCGCGTCGCCGAGGGCGACAAGCTGCGCGTCGAGAAGCTCGACGCCGAGGCCGGCGCCACCGTCGACCTGGATCGGGTGCTGATGATCGCCGATGGCGTCGAGGTGAAGGTGGGCAAGCCCTTCATCGAGGGCACCAAGGTCACCGCTGAGATCGCCGGTCACGGCCGGGCAGACAAGATCAAGATCATCAAATTCCGTCGGCGCAAGCATCACATGAAGCGCCAGGGCCACCGCCAGTGGTTCACGGAGCTTAAGATCACCGGCATCGCCGCCGGCGGCTGAAACCAACGCTGAGCGCCGTACACCAAGGCGAGCAGCGGCACGAGGACTCAACCCATGGCACATAAAAAGGCAGGCGGCAGTTCCCGCAACGGCCGCGATTCAGAATCCAAACGCCTCGGCGTCAAGCGCTTCGGCGGCGAGCGCGTTTCCGCCGGCAGCATCCTGGTGCGCCAGCGTGGTACCCGGTTCCACAACGGCACCGGCGTGGGCTGCGGTCGCGACCACACCCTGTTTGCACTCAAAGACGGCGAAGTTCGCTTCGAGGTCAAGGGCCCGCGCAACCGCCGCTACGTGAGCATCATCGCGCCGGCGCAGGCCTGATCTCACCGGGCTGATCCCAACCGGCTGAACCGAAGCGGGACCGCTCCGCAGCCGAAGCCGCCGGCCCTGGTGTTTCCGCACTCCAGTGCCCTTCTTCGCATCGGGCTGCACGTGAGCGCGCAGGCGGCTGGGGTAGTCTGAGGGACGCCGATCCCGGCGTTGGGGCGAGTCACCGGTGTCGGACGTTGACGTCGGCGGTGGTCTCCATGGTGACCGCGCTCAGCGCGTGCTGCCCGGCGTCTCACCGGCGCCCCAAACCCTGCGCCACCAGGGCCCGTCCATGGCATGGACGCCCACACCGCCGGCACCCGATCCTGCGAGCCCCGCCCTGCGGGGCTTGTGCCGTTCCGGGCGCCCGGCCGCACCGAGATACTCCGTGTGAAATTCGTCGACGAAGCCACAATCCGCGTCGAGGCCGGCAACGGCGGCGATGGCTGCGTGAGCTTTCGGCGTGAGAAGTTCATTCCGAAAGGCGGCCCGGACGGCGGCGACGGCGGCGACGGCGGCAGCGTTTACCTGGTGGGCGATGCCAACCTGAACACGCTCGTGGACTTCCGCCACCAGCGTCGCCATCGCGCCGAGCACGGGCGCCCCGGCATGGGGCGTAACCGCACCGGTGCCGCCGGCGCCGACGCCGAGGTGCGGGTGCCGCTCGGCACCCGCGTGCGCGACGCCGACACGGACGAGGTCATGGGCGAGTTGCTGGAGCACGACGCGCGGCTCCTGGTGGCCGCCGGCGGCTTCCATGGCATCGGCAATGCGCGCTTCAAGTCCAGCACCAACCGCACGCCGCGGCAGTTCACGCCGGGCAAGCCGGGCGAGCGCCGTGAGCTGCGGCTGGAGTTGTTGCTACTGGCGGATGTCGGGCTGCTCGGCATGCCCAACGCCGGCAAGTCGAGCCTGATCCGTGCGCTCTCGAGTGCCCGGCCCAAGGTGGCGGACTATCCCTTCACGACGCTGTACCCAAACCTGGGTGTCGTCAGCGTCGGCCCCAAGCGCAGCTTCGTCGTCGCCGACATTCCGGGCCTGATCGCCGGTGCCGCCGGCGGCGCGGGTCTCGGCACGCACTTCCTCAAGCATCTGGCGCGCACCCGGCTGCTGCTGCACCTGGTGGATGTGGCGCCGGCCGATCCCGCAATGACACCGGCGGACGCCGTTCGTACCCTGGCCGCCGAGCTTGAGGCCTTTGATCCGGCGCTCGCCGCCAGGGAGCGCTGGCTGGTGCTGAACAAGACCGATCTGCTGGATGCCGAAACCCTCGCCGAGCGGCGGGCCGACCTGGTGCGCGCCCTGGCGTGGCAGGGGCCGGTGTACGCCATTTCCGCGCACACCGGTGCCGGTACCACCGAGCTGGCGCGGGCGTTGATGGACAGGCTCGAGGCCCTGCCCCATCCGCTGCGGGCCAGCACGGCCGCTCCGGCGGCGGCCGAGGCCGACTGGCATCCACTGGACTGATGACCTCTCGCGGCATGCACCCGGCGAGCCGGCCCGGATGGGGCCGACGACCCGGCCCGGCCTGATCCATCTCAAGACCCCACACCATGGCCCACCGTCCGCAGATCCCCGCCACCCGGCGCTGGGTGGTCAAGATCGGCAGCGCACTGCTGACCCGCGACGGCGCCGGGCTGGATGCGGCGATCCTCGGGCCCTGGATCAGCCAGATGGCCGCGCAGCGCGCCGCCGGCCGCGAGCTGGTGCTGGTGTCCTCCGGCGCCGTCGCCCAGGGTATGGCCCGTATGGGCTGGCGCCGGCGTCCCCAGGCCCTGCACGAGCTCCAGGCCGCGGCGGCCATCGGCCAGATGGGCCTGATCCGCGCCTACGAAGCCGGCTTCTCCCGCCACGGCCTGCACACGGCCCAGGTGCTGCTGACCCGGGACGATCTCATCGACCGCAAGCGCTACCTCAACGCCCGCAGCACCCTGCGCACCCTGCTGGCCATCGGCGTGGTGCCGGTGGTGAACGAAAACGACACCGTCGCCACCGACGAGCTTCGCTTCGGCGACAACGATACCCTGGCGGCCCTGGTGGCCAACCTGCTCGAGGCAGACCTGCTGATTTTGCTCACCGATCAGGATGGCCTCTTCTCCGCGAATCCGCGCATCGATCCCGCGGCCCGGCTCATCGATGCGGCGCAGGTGGACGACCCACAGTTGGATGCGGCCGCCGGCGGCAGCAGCGGTGGCGTCGGCACCGGCGGCATGGTCACCAAGCTACGTGCGGCTCGGCTGGCGGCGCGCTCCGGCTGCGCCACTGTCATCGCCCCCGGGCGGCGCGCGGAGTGTCTGACGCGGATTGCCGAAGGCGGGCAGATGGGCAGCCTGCTGGTGCCGGCCCAGGGGCCCCAGGCGGCGCGCAAGCGCTGGCTGGCGGGACATCTCAGCGTCAGCGGCCGCCTGGTGCTCGACGACGGCGCCGTGCGCGCGCTGCGCGACGGCGGCCGCAGCCTGCTGGCGGTGGGCGTGACGGCGGTCTACGGCCACTTTGCCCGCGGCGAAGTGGTCGCCTGCGTGGACCGGGGCGGCCGGGAGGTGGCCCGCGGGCTGGTCAACTACGACGCCCAGGACGCCATCCGCATCAAAGGCCTGCCGAGTGGCGCCTTCGAGGGTGTGCTGGGATTCGTCGACGATGACGAGCTGATCCACCGGGATAACCTGGTGCTCATGTGACGCGCCGCCGGTGCTTGCCGATGGCGTCCAAAAACCGTAGCCTCCCCAGGTTCCATTCCCTTTCGATCCAGGGGCCTTTCTCGGAGATCCGCATGACCTCGCCCGCCGAACTCGCCCGCTACAACATGATCGAGCAGCAGGTACGCCCGTGGAACGTGCTCGATGCGCGTGTGCTGCACGTCCTCGGCGAGCTGCCGCGGGAGGCCTTCGTGCCGGATGCCTATCGGGCGCTGGCGTATGCGGACGTGGACATCCCCATCGGCACCGACACCTGCATGCTCGCGCCCAAGGTGGTGGGGCGAATGCTGCAGGCCCTGCAGGTGCGCGACGGCGAGAAGGTGCTGGAAATCGGCCCCGGCACCGGTTACATCACGGCCTGCCTGGCGCGTCTGGGCGGACGCGTGCTCGGCGTCGAGATCGACCCTGACCTCGCCGCCGGCGCCCGGGAGCGCCTCAAGGCCATGCAACTGCATCGGGTGGAGGTGGACACCGCCGACGCCATGGCTGGCCCATTGGACAGCGGCCCCTTCGACGTCATCGCCGTCACCGGCTCGGTGCCCACCGAGGAGCCCATCCCCATGCTCGCCCAGCAGCTGCGCCCCGGCGGGCGGCTGTTCGTTGTCGTCGGCGAAGACCCGGTGATGGAAGCACGGCTCGAAACCCGCATCGGCGGCATCGGCGACCTGCGCCGCGAGAACTTGTTCGAGACCTCGGTGCCGGCGTTGAAAAACGTCCCCCAGCCCGAGCGCTTCGTCTTCTGAGGGGGCCGTCATGGTACGTCAGGTCAACCCCGCCGAGCTGGCTGCGCTCCTGAGCAGCGACACGCCGGCGCCGCTGCTGCTCGACGTCCGCGAGCCCTGGGAGCTCGACATCTGCCGGCTCGAGGGCGCCGCACATATCCCGATGCGCCACATCCCCGACGCCCTCGCCGAGCTGGACCCGCAGCGCCCGGTGGTGGTGATCTGCCACCACGGCATCCGCAGCCAGCAGGTGGCCCTGTACCTGGAGCATCAGGGCTTCGGGCAGGTGCTGAATCTGCGCGGCGGCATCGATGCCTGGGCGCATGATATCGACCGCGACATGGCCACCTACTAACGTTGGTCAGGATGGGCTGTGCCCGGCATCGAGCGCTTGTCGGGGCACGCGGCAGTGGGTTCGGGTCTATCATCTCCCAAGCCTCGGCACAGACCGGGCGCAACCACACGAGCGAGGTCATCGTCATGAGCATTCACCAGGCCGCCATGCCGCTGTGCAACGCCGGCTTCTCGCAGCTGTTGATCATCGATGCCCAGGAAAGCCTGGCCGCGGTCATGCCAAAGGACGAGCTCGCGGTCACGGTGGCCAACATCAACCGCCTGGTGCGGGCGGCGGGCATCCTGGGCGTGCCCATCATCTCCACCGAGCAATACCCGAAAGGCCTCGGCCGCACCATCGACGCCGTCCGCGAGCATCTGCCCGACAGCGCCGCGCCGACGGAAAAGACCTGCTTTTCCTGTTGCACCGCCGCCGGCTTCGAGCGTGCACTCACCGCGCAGCCGGAGCGCAAGCAGGTGGTGCTGATGGGCATGGAGGCCCACATCTGCATCGTGCAGACGGCCTCGGGGCTGCAACGCTGGGGCTACCAGGTGTTCGTGGTGGCGGATGCCATCTGCTCGCGACACCCGGCGAATCGCCACAATGCCCTCGAGCGCATGCGCCACAGCGGCATCCATGTCACCAACACCGAGTCCGTGGCCTTCGAGTGGCTTGGAGATTCCGCCAACCCGCACTTCCGCGAAGTCTCGCGGATGTTCAAGTAGCCGCGTCGCCGTCCGCTCCTACCCGGCAGTCGCCGGCCAGGCAGGCGTCCACGATGGCCGTCACCCGAGCCAGGGCACCGCGGTTGTCATCGATCACGCGCCGGCCCTGCTCGCCCACCCGGGTGCGCTCGGCGGCGTCCGTGAGCCAGCGCGTCAGCATCTTCGCCAGGGCGTCGGCGTCCGCCACCTGCGCCAGCGCACCGCGCTCGCGCAGCAGCCGGGCGATCTCCGTGAAGTTGAAGGTATGCGGCCCCGCCAGCACCGGCAGTCCCGCCGCGGCCGGCTCCAGCAGGTTATGCCCGCCGGTGGGCACCAGGCTGCCGCCGACGAAGGCCACGTCGGCGGCGGCGAAGAACACCGCCAGCTCACCCATGCTGTCGCCAAGATAAACGGCCACCTCCCTCGGGCAGGGCTCCCGCAGGCTGCGCCGGGCCAGCCCGAAGCCGGCACGCCGGGTGAGCGCCGCCACCCGCTCGAAACGCTCCGGATGCCGCGGCACCAACACCAGCAGGGCCGCGGGCAGCGCGGCACGCACGGCCGCATGGGCGGCCAGCACCTGCTCCTCCTCGCCCTCGCGGGTGCTCGCGGCCACCCACACCGGGCGGTCGTTGCCCCAGGTGCGCCGCAGCGCCTCCGCCCGATCGGTGACACTCGCCGGGAGCTGGACATCGAACTTGATGCTGCCGGTGACGACGATGCGCGCCGGGGCCACACCCAGCGCCCGGAAACGCTCGGCATCCGCCGGCCCCTGAGCCGTGATGCGGGAGAACCGGCCCAGGGTCTCGGCGCTGAAGCCCGCGACTCGGGCGTAACCGCGCGCCGAGCGCTCGGACAGGCGCGCGTTCACCAGCACGGCCGGGATAGCGCGCTCGGCACAGGCGGCGAGCATGTTGGGCCAGACCTCCGTCTCCATCACCAACACCAGCCGCGGCGAGACCCGCCCCAGAAAGCGCGCCATGATGCCCGGCAGATCGAAGGGCGTGTAGCGGTGCTGGACCGCATCGCCGAGCAGCGCCCGCAGCCGGGCGGCGCCCGTGGGCGTGGTGGTGGTCACCAGCACGCGCAGGTCTTGGCGCAGCAGATGGCGCAGCAGCGCCAGCGCCGCCTGCACCTCGCCGACGGAAACCGCATGCACCCAGACATCGGCCGGCGCCGGCGGCGTCGGCGCCAGGGCCAGACGCTCGCGCCAACGCTCACGGTAGGCCGGCGCCCGGACTGAGCGCCAGAGCAGGCGCAGCAGGGCGAGCGGAATCAGCAGCGCGACCAGAACTGTGTAGAGTCGACGCAGCAACGCGGGCGCTCTCGCGACATTTCAGTGGGTGTGGTGGTGCGGCCTAGGGCCGTGCCAGACCACGGATTTGGCGCAATGCTGGCGCAGCTTTGGCGCGAGCCTGAGTGGGTTGGGGGGGCGACCGGCGCGAGGCACGACGGCGCGGCTGCGTTCGCCAAGCCGACGGGGATGCCGCCATTGCACCTTCAGCGGCCCCCGCGCAGCCCGCAGGGCCCACGCGCCGGAGACGACCGATGAGGGGCGGAAGCATCGGGACAGCACCCGGCGGGCGCCGCCCCCGCCCCGATCAAGCGGCATCGGCGCCCCGATCAGAGGGCGGTGGCGCTGGCTTCCGCGCCGGTGCCAGCGGGTGCCGGCACGGCGGATGTGCCCGCCGGTGCCGGCTCTGGCAACAACGCCGCCGGCATCGCCTTGGCGAGGGTGCCCTCGGCGATGGCGGCGTCGATCCAGGGCTGGTGCAGGGCCAGCAGGCTCCACACCATCACCACACCCACCGGCCAGGCCAGCAGGGCCGCCGGCCGGGATGGACGAAAGCGCATCACGGCCCACAGCCAGATCACGGTCAGCAGCGCGGCGGTCACATAGACCGCCGGCTGCCACTCAAAGCCCTGGTCCGTGGGCAGATAGTTGCCCAGGCCGTTCACCGGCAGGGGCTCGCCCTGGTACAGGAGCCACACCCAGGCCACCCACAGCACTGCGGCGATGGCGCCGAACAGCAGTGCCGAGAGCCAATGCACCGGCCAGACGAACCAGCGCGGCAAGCGCTGCACACCGCCGGCACCGATGACCGCCAGGGGCACCAGCAGGCCCAGGGCCGCCACCGGACTCAACGCATCGGAGAGCACCAGGAGGCCCCAGCCGAGGACCGCCACCACCAGGGCCGCGCGAAAACCGGGGAAGCCGAAAAGCGCGCCCGGGCGCAGCACCAGCGTGAGCGCCGCCAACAGCCACGCCGGGAAGGCCATGACCAGGAACAGCCACAGCCACTGCAGCTGTACCGAGGGGTTGCCCAGATCGATGCCGGCGATGTAGCTGTTGAGCGTATTGGCGGCGAGCCAGGTCTGGTACAGATCACCGCCGCGCTGCTGCAGCAGCAAGGGCCAGACCAGGAGCCAGGGCAGGGAGAAGACGACGGCGACGATGATGCCGCGCAGGTAGCGCCCGAAACGGGCGATCCCCAGGAACGGCAGCAGCAATGCGGCAATGCCGAGCACAAGAGGCCCGAACAGCCCGTGTGCCAGGAAGGCGATGCCGACGCCGGTGCCGAGCCAGAGTCCGCCCCAGAACACCCGGCGCGGCCACAGTGCCATGCCGTAGAGCCCCATGGCGATGCCGGCCATGAGGCCGGTCTCGGGCAGCATGTCGTGGCCATACCAGACGACGCCGAGGCTGCTGATCAGCACCAGCACGGCGGCGGCGCCCGCCGCCGGCAGGGGCGAGTCATCGCCGGAGCGCCAGGCGGCGCGTGCGAACAGTGCCGTGAACAGGAGCGTGACGGCCAGGAACACGCCGCTCGCCACGCGGGCGGCCTGGGACGCGGGCAGATATTCCCCGAGCGCCCGGGCCAAGGCCGCGCCGGTCATGTAGTACAGCGGCGGCGTGTCCAGCACGGGTGTGCCGTCCGCCTGCGGCACCAGGTAATCACCGCTGTCGATGATGCTTTGCACGGCAGCAAGCGAGCGTGCCTCGCCCGCCGTCCAGGGCTCGTGTCCCACCAGCCCGGATGCGACGAAGGCACCCGCCAGCAAGAGGGTCAGGAACCAGAGCCAGGAACGCTTCTGTTTGGGGGGATTGGCCGCGGCTGCATCCACCTCGGCGGTCTCTGTCGCTGTCTTTGCCATCTCGAAATCCTCACTGCCCGCGCGGGATGGACTATAGCACAATGGCCCCACTGCTCAGCGTGGCAGCCGCCGCTATTGTACCGGTCTCGGGCCGCCAGCGGCGCGCGACATTGCCGCTGTCAGCTGTCTCGGATCAGCAGGCATCCACATTCACACCACGCCCGCACCGCCGGGGGCAAACGCCAACCGCACCACCATGCACCAGCCCGCCCCGCGCATCACCGTGCTCGCGTCCTTCTCCGGCGCCGGTGGCGTCGAGCGTATGCTCGTGAATCTGCTGCACGGGCTGACGGCGCTCGGCCGCGACGTGGACTTGCTCACCATCCGCACCACCAGCCCGCACCTCGATGACCTGCCACCGGCGGTGCGCCGCATCGACCTCGGCGCCCGCCACAGCCTGGGCGCCGCCGGTGCCCTGGCCCGCCATCTGCGCGCGCAGCGGCCGCCGGTGCTGCTGGCGGCCAAGGACCGCGCCGGCCGCGCGGCGGTGCTCGCCCGGCGGCTCGCCGGCGTGCCCACGCCCATCGTCATGCGCCTGGGCACGAACTTGAGCGCGGCGCTGGCGGGGCGCCACCCCCTCGCGCGCCGGCTGCGGGCGGCGACGGTGCGCCGCAGCTGGCGGCACATCGAGCATATCGTGGCGGTCTCCGCCGGTGTCGCCAGCGACACCGCCGCCGTCGCGCACTATCCACCGGCGCGCATCAGCGTGATCCGCAACCCGGTCATCACGCCTCAGCTCAGCGCACAAGCGGCCCTGCCCTGCCCGCACCCCTGGCTCACCGCCGCCGCCCAGCACACGGCACCCGTGATTCTCGGCGCCGGCCGTCTGGAGCGCCAGAAGGACTTCCCGACCCTGCTGCGGGCGTTTGCGCAGTTGCGCGCCACACGGCCCTGCCGGCTGGTACTGCTCGGCGACGGTGCCTGGCGCGCGCGCCTCCTGGCGGCGGCCGAAGCCCTGGGCGTCGCCGCTGACCTGGATCTGCCCGGCTTCCAGGCGAACCCTTACCCCTTCCTCGCCAACGCCCGGCTGTTCGTGCTCTCCTCGGCCTGGGAGGGCTCCCCCAACGTGCTCACCGAGGCGATGGCCCTGGGAACGCCGGTGGTGGCCACCGACTGCCCGAGCGGACCCCGGGAAATCCTCGCAGACGGGCGCTTCGGCCCGCTGGTGCAGGTCGGCGATGCGGCGGCCATGGCCGAGGCCATGGCGCGCGTGCTCGCCGACCCGCCGCCGTCGGCGACGCTGCGCGGCGCCGTCTCGCGCTATCGCGCCGATGTCAGCGCGGCGGCCTACGCCGGGGTGCTGGACGCGGTCGCCGCCGGGCGCTGCCCACCGCCGGCACCCGCGCCTGGCCGCTGACCCGCCGGCGTCAGCGCCGGGAGGCGGGCACCAGCGCCCAGTCGAGGGTCATGGTCTGGGCCGGCAGGTGATACAGGGGCGCCTCCGCCCGATGCACCCTGAGCGCCGCCAGCCCCAGGTCGGCGGCGAGCCAACGGCGGAAGGGGGTGTCCGCCGTCGCCAGCCGCTCCCCCACCAGCAGCCAGTCTCCGCCCGGCAGCCGCTCGGGGAAGAAGCTGCGCTGGGACATGACCACGGCGTTTGGAAAGGCCAGGCGCAGATTACCCGCCAGGGGATCGCTCTCCGCCAGCACCAGCGCCGGGCGTGCCCCCGCCGCCTGCATCTGCGCCGCAAGCGCTTGGTACGGGGCGTTGAGGCGCGACGGGCGCTGGGGATCCGCCCACAGGGCCTGCCCCGGCAGCGCCACGGATACGCCCGCCAGCACCACCAGGGCCAGCGCCCCCCAGGCCCGGCCGCCGCGACCGCCGGGGGCGAGGTGACAGGCCAGCAGCAGTGGTGCGTAGAACACCATGGGCTGCAGCCAGTGCTCTTTGATATCGCGGGCGCCGCTGGCCAGCAGCAGCACCACGGCGAGCACGAGCACCGCACCGGCGGTGCGCCACAGCAGCCGGCAGCCCGGCAGGGCCTGTGCCGGAACCGCGACCCGGCGCAACAGTAACGCCGAGATCAGCATCAGCGGGCCGAGTATCGCACCCAGGCCCGCCGCCAGGTCCAGCAGCGTCGCCCAGCCCACGCCGGCGCTCATTTGTAGCTTCTGGAAGCCCTCGCCCGCCGCCGCCGGCGCACCCAGCGCCCAGCGCCCATGGGGCGCAAAGACCGCCGCCGCCAGGGCCAGGGCGGCGACGAAGCGCCAGCTCAGCATGACCCGCCGCCAGGCGGGCAGCGTCGCCGCCGCCGCGAGCAGCCCCAGCGCGAAGAAGCCAAAGTTGTACTTGCTGAGCATGCCCAGGCCCAGCAAGAGCCCGAGGCCGAGGTAGCCGGGCCAATGCGGGCGCCGGGGCAGCCGTAGCATCGCCACCAGGGTCCAGGCGGCGACCGCCACCACCAGCACGGTGTGGGTGAAATTGCGCTGATCTTCCCACACGATTTGCGGGATCAGCGCGAGCCCCAGCACCGCCACCCATTGCTGCGCCGGCGGCAGGCCGAGCGCCCGGGCGGCGACGGCCACGCCGGTGACGAGCAGGGTCAGCAACAGCGCCTTGAGTGCCAGCAGCGCCGGCAGGCTCGGCCCCGTCAGCGCGAACAGCGCCTGCACCAGCCAGGTGTAGAGCGGCGGCTGGCTGTTGTAGCCCAGCGCCGGGAACTGACTCAGGATGAGCTGTTCGGCGTGGTCCCACTCCGCCGTCGGCGTCACCAGCCCCAGCAGGAGCGCATTCAGGCCGAAATAGCCGAGCGCCGCGGCGGCTATGGCCGGGGTGGCGCGGGTTTTCGCCGGCATGGGCATGGCGCTGCCGAACGGGGCTCAGGCGCCCGCAACGCTGGTCGCAGGCGCCGCGCCCGCCAGCAATTCACGGTAGACGGCGAGATTGCCCGCGACCATGCGCGCGACGGAAAACTCGCGTGCCACCAGGGCCCGGCCGGCGGCGCCCATGCGCCGGCGCAGGCCCGCATTCGCCAACAGCGCCAGGATCGCCGCCCTGAGCGCGGCCACGTCCCCCGCGGGCACCAGACGGCCGTTCTCGCCGTCGTGCACCGCTTCCGGGATGCCGCCGACGCGGCTGGCGATGATGGGCACACCGGCGGCGGAGGCCTGCAGCAGCGAGACGCCGAGGCCCTCCAGCGTCGCCGGATGCACCAGGAGATCCATACAGGGCAACAGTCGCGGCAGATCTTCGCGGTAGCCCATGAGGCGCACATGCGCGGCGAGTCCGTCGCGGTCGATGCGCTCCTGCAGCGGGCCGGCCAGCGGCCCCTTGCCGAAGAAGAGCACCTGCACATCCGGCAGGGCGGCCAGGATGTCGGGCAGCGCCTGTAGCAGGAAGCGGTGACCCTTACGCTCGATGAGCTGGGCCACGACGGCGATGACGGGGCCCGGAGCAGGACCGCGCCCGGAGCCAGACGGGGCGCCAGACGGCGAGCCAGACGGGGAGCCGGCACTGGGACCGCGATCGGGGCCGGGCGCGGCGGCGTCGAGACCACCGAGCACACCGGCGAGCGTCGCGCCATCGCAGCCGCCCGTGTAGGGCCTGGCATCCACCGCACTGCGCACCACCCGCAGCTTGGCCTCCGCCATCCCCGTCGCCCGCAGCACCCGGGCGATGCCCTCGGAGATGGCGATGACGCGATCGTGCAGCCCATACTTGGCCGCCGCCAGCCAGCGCGGCTCCGGATTGTCCACGCGCCGCGTATGCACCACGGGGATGCCGGCGCGCCTGGCGGCGATCGCGCCCATCACGTCCGCGCCGATGCGGCTGTGCAGATGCACCAGGTCTGGCTGAGCCGTACGGATGACCCGACCCAGGCGCGCGATGATGCCCACATCCAGATCGCCGCCCATGGGGATCTCGTGCACCTGCGCGAAGGCCGCCGCGTGCCGGGCCAGGGCGCAGCCGGGCCGGCAGGCCAGATGGCTGTCGACGCCGCATCCGGCGAGCCCCTCCAGCAGGTAGAGCACTTGCTGCGCACCGCCGTAGAGCTCGGCGCCGCCCTCCACGTGCAGCACCTTCACCAGCCCACCCCCGGCAGCGCCCGCAGGGCCGCCATGACCTCGTCCACGCTGATATCGCGCATGCAGTCGAAGCGCCCATCACAGGTGGGCCGGCGCCGGCAGGGCGCGCAGGCCCGCGGATGGTAGAGCACCCGGGCGTCTGGCCGGGCGGTGTCGGTGTATGGCAGCGTCGCGCCGAACAGCAGCAGCGTCGGGCGCCGGCGGGCGATGCCCATGTGTCCCAGGCCCGTGTCCACCGCCACCACGGCCCGGCTGCGGTCGATGACCGCGGCGGCCTCCAGCAGGCTCGTGCGCCCGGCGAGATTGACCGCGGCCCCGCCGGAGGCCGCGGCGATCTCAGCGCCGGCTTCGACGTCATCGGCGCCCCCGAGCAGCACCGCAGGCCATCCGGTGGCCGCCTGCAGCCGCAACGCGAGCGCCGCCCAACGCGCCGCGAGCCAGTGTTTCTGCGGGCGGGTGGTGAAGGGACAGAAGACGAAGCACCCCGCCGCCGCGCCCGCCGCCGCCAACAGATCGGCGGCGGCGACCGCGTCTTCAGCGCCGACATGCACGACCATCTCGAAGGCGTCCGCCGGCAGCCCGAGCATGTGCGCGAGATGCAGATACTCCGAGCCGATGCGCGTGCGTTGTGCCGCCGGCTCCCGCGGCAGCACTCGGGTCAGCAAAAACCGGCTCCCCTCCCGGCTGCCGAGCCCGATGCGGGTCGGTGCCGCCGAGAGCCGCGCCGGCAGCGCGCTCTTGAGCAGCCCCTGCAGGTCCACCGCGAGGTCGAAGCGGCGGGCGCGCAGATCGCGGCGCAACCGGCGCAGCTCCGCCGCCAGCGCCGGCAGCCGGCGCTCGCGCCACAGCGTGCGCAGCGCCGGGCCGGGCCAGACGATAACCTCGTCCAGATCGGGGTGATGGCGCAGCAGGGGCGCACAGGCGGGCGCCGCGAGCCAGGCCAGGTGAGCCTGGGGATAGGCCCGGCGGAAGGCGGCGGCCAGCGGCGAGGCGAAGATCACATCGCCGATGGCGCTGAGGCGTACCAGCAGGACCCGCTTGGGTGCTGCCGTGAGAACCGGCTCCGCCTGCTGTATCAAGCGGAACCTCCAGCCGCACCGCCGACGATGGCGCGAAAGAAATCGAGATAGCCCGCGGCTGAGGCCGCGACACGATACGGTGCCGCGGCGGCACGCAGCCGCTTCGGCGGCGTCGGATCCCGCAGCAGGTGCTCGATGGCGGCGGCCAGCGCCGGCGCATCGCCCACGGGACTCAGTGGGCCCAACCGGCCGTCTTCGAGCAGCTCGCTGACCCCGCCCGGGCAGGCGGTCGCAGCCACCGGGGTGCCCACGGCCATGGCCTCCACCAAGACATTGCCGAGTCCCTCGCGCCGCGAGGACACCACCAGCGCCGAGGCGTGTGCCAGATAGGGGAAGGGATCCGCCACGAAGCCCGGCATCGCCACGCGCTCGGCGATGCCGAGACGACCGGCGAGCGCGATGAGCCTGCGGCGCTCGCGGCCTTCGCCCAAGAGCATCAGGCGCGCATTCAAATCCGCCGGCAGCAGCGCGAAGGCGCGCAGCAGGGTCGGGAAGTCCTTGACCTTCCGCAACCCGCCCACCGCCAGCACCACCGGCGGACCGCCGAGCTCGAGCCAGGCATGGGGCGCCCGCGCGCCGATGCGCCGGTCCAGATCGGCGGGGATCACCGGATTCGGCAGCACGCATAGCGGCACGCCGGTGATACCGAGTCGGTGGCTGAGATCATCGGCGACGGCGTGTGACACCGCCGTGATGCCATCGAGACGCTGATACTCCCGCCGCACCCGTAAGCGCTGACGCCAGGTGTGCAGCGGATTGAAGCGCTTGGCGGCGAGGCTCACCGATAGCGGCGTGCCGACGGTGGCCACCACCCGGAGGCCCCGGCCGAGCGCCTCCCGGGCGGCGAGCGCCGCCCGATCGTCGGTCAGCTTGCCGGTGAGCACCAGGGCCGGCGGCCGGGATCGCAATGCGGTGATGAGGGCGGGCGCGCCGACTCCGAGCGGCACCACCCGTACTTGCGCCGGCAATTCCCAGAGATACGCATGCTCGACGCGTCCGACCAATAAATCCACGTCGCAGCCGAGCTCCGCGAGGCCGCCGGCGAGTGCGGTCATCACCCGCTCGACGCCGCCGTCACCGAAGGCGCTTACTGCCAGCGCGACGTGCATCAGCGCGGCCCGTGGGCATCGGCGGAGCGCCCGGCGAATAGGCCGACGCTCAGCGCAGCACCGGCGAGCAAGGCCCAGTAGGCCCGCCAGACTTGTTGCATGGCGTGGAAATCGAACAAGCTCCAGAGCATCAGGTAAACCAAGGCCAGCGCCAGGAAACGTGTCACATCGGCGTCGATCCGCCGTGCCCGCCGCGCCTGGAAGACCGAGCGCAGCAACAGCCAGAACAGCCCGAGCCAAAACAACAGTCCGAGCAGTCCGAGCTGTACCAGCACCTCGAGGTAGGTGTTGTGCAAGTGCTTCAGGGGGCCATACCCGATCACCATCAGGCTCGGGTCGTCGCTGGCGGCGAGCAGCGCCCTGGCCGCCCCCGGCCCCCAGCCGAGCCAGGGCTGCGACAGCCAAGCGTGCAGCCCGAAGCGCTGGGCATGCCAGCGCTGGCTTAAGGACGACTCTGGTGCGTAGTCGATATCGCCGGCGAGCATGGCCTGCACACTCCCCCACTCCGCTGCGAACCGCTCGGCCATGGGGCCGGCGTAGAGCAGCAGCAACACCACGATGATCCCGGTCACCGGCAATGTCCACCGCGGCGGCGCCTGCGAGGCCGACGTGCGCGCCGTCCAGAGCAGTCCGAGGGCGAGCGTCAGCACCAGCGCGAGCCAGGCGCCCCGCGAGAGGCTGAGCAGGAAACCTTGCGCCACCAACAGCAGCGCCAGCCACCAAAGCCCGAGCCACAGGGCTCGGGGCCCGCGAGCACGCCACCAGCGCTGGCGCAGCATCACGAGGCCCAGCAGGGCCGTACCGCTGAATAGCGCTGCCACATTCGCCGGGAAGCCGAACCCGGGACGCCTCTCGACGAATGCCCCGGTGTCGGTGAAAAGCAGCGCCCAGTCCAGGCGCCACAACGCGCCCAGAATGAGCCCGACGAGGGCGAGTCCAAGCAGACGCAGCAAGCGCGCCTGATCCCCGGCGAGCACATAGGCCACGGGCACGAACACGAGGAGCTGCGCCCATTGCGCGGCGGCCTCCATACGCACCGCCGGGGTGCCGCCGGGGTAGTCACCGACAACCCCCAGCACCAGCACGTAGCCCACGAATACCACCGCGAGCACCACGCCGGCAGAGAGCGGCCAGAGCGGGCGTCGCGCCAGCGCTAACAAGAACGTGAGCACGACGAGCCCGAGCCCCACGGAGACACCCGCGGGTGCGGAAAACAAAGACAGTGCGGTGACATCGAGTCCCAAGCGCCGCAGACGCTCGATCCAGGCTTGCAGCACGAGGTTTCCGGTTGCGTTGCGTGGGGCGATGGCTGATGCAGCCGTGTGAAAAGCTCAAGCGCAGTGGCACGGTGCGGCGAATCCGTCGCGCCTGCCAGGGCACATCGCCGATGGTAACAGAGGACCGCACGCGACAGACCTGCCAGCGCTGCGTTGGTGCCGACAACCCGCGCATGGCAAGATTGCGCCGCACTGTACAGCGCACTGACCCGAGCCATACAGCCTTAAGCTCCCGTGCATTCCTATCCATACCACCGATCGCATCTGTCGCCATGTGCGGCATAGCGGGCTTCATCCGTGCCGATGGCGCGCCACCCGAGCCTGACCAGCTCGCAGCCATGCGCGCACGACTCGCGCATCGGGGTCCGGATGACCAGGGCACGGTCGTGCTCGGACCCGTCGGGCTCGCCCAAACCCGGCTGTCCATCATCGGCCTGGAGAGCGGTCACCAGCCCATGCTGAGCGATGACGGTCAATGGGCTTTGGTCGCCAACGGCGAGATCTACAATTATCCGGAGCTGGATGCGACATTGGCCCGGGCGATGCCGGCGCCCGCCCGCGGCTCGGACTCCGCCACCATCCTGCACGCCTACGCGGTGCACGGCGCCGAGGCCGTCGCGCACTTGCGCGGCATGTACGCCTTTGCGCTCTATGACCACGGCGAGCGCCGGTTGCTGCTGGTGCGCGATCGGCTCGGCATCAAGCCACTGTTCTACATCCGTCTGCCGGACCGCGTCGCCTTCGCCTCGGAGCTGAAGGCCCTGTTGCCGCTGCTGCCCGCACAGCCCGAGGTGCATGCCCCGGCGTTGCGGCAGTTTCTGCTGCAACAGTTCAGCACCGGCAGGGAGACCATCATCGCCGGCATCGAGCGCGTGCTGCCCGGCGAAATGCTCAGCATCGATGCGGATTTGCGCATTGCCCACCACCGCTACTGGTCGCCGCGCGAGGCGCTCGTGCCGGCGCCCCTCGACGCCGAAGACGCGGCGCAGGCACTCGATGCGTTACTGGACCAGGTGATGCGCGAGCACATGCGTGCCGATGTGCCCTATGGGCTGTTCCTGTCCGGCGGACTGGATTCGGCCACCCTCGCCGCGGCGCTGGCGGAGCATGGCGCCGGGCGCATCCGCAGCTTCTCGGTGGGCTGGCGCGGCACCCGCATGGCGGACGAGCTGGACGGCGCGCGGCGCATCGCCGACTGGTTCGGCTTTGAGCATCACGCCCTGACGCTCGAGCCCGCCCAGGTCTTCGCACGGCTGCCGCACAGCGTCTGGGCGGCGGATGACCTGATGCGGGACTATGCCTGCCTGCCCACCTCGGTGCTGGCGCAAACCGCGGCGACATCGCTGAAGGTGGTCTTCTCCGGCGAAGGCGGCGACGAGGTCTTCGCCGGCTATCGCCGCTACCGGCCGGCGGCCTTCGAGCGCCTCGGCAAGGGCCTGCTGTTCCCCGGCAGCGGCGGCTTTCGCACCCGCCCACAATGGTCGCCGCACTGGATTCGGCGCCTGTTCGGCGCGCGCCTGCGGGCCCTGCCCGGCCGCAGTCGCCAGCCGTTCGTGGATGCCTGGCAGTCGGCGCCGCCGGCGTGGACCGACCTCCAGCGTCGCCAATACACGGATCTTGTCACGGCGCTGCCGGACAACCTGCTGGTGAAGACCGACCGCATGCTCATGGCCTTCGGTCTGGAGGGCCGGGTGCCGCTGCTCGACCACCGCCTGGTGGCCTTCGGGCTGGCGCTGCCGGACGGCCTCAAGCGCCGCGGCCGCACCGGGAAATGGCTGCTGCGGCGCTGGGCCGCACCGCGGCTGCCGGCGGGGCACCTGGACCGGCCCAAGCGCGGCTTCCATGTGCCGGTGGCGGATTGGCTGAACGGCGACAATGCCGCGCGGATCGGTCCCCTGCTGCAGCGCCACCGGGGTGTCCGCGAGTGGTTCGATAGCGATGCGATACCGGCGCTGGTGGCGGCGCGGCGGGCCGGCCGCGGCGGCGAGCGGGAACTGTTCGGCCTGCTGCAGTTCGCCATCTGGTATGGGCTCTTCGTCGAGGGCGCCCCCGCAAGGCCGCGGCCGGACGAAGACGTGCTCGACTGGATCGCTGACGCCGGTTGAGGACCGCCCGATGGACACCACGCGCATCGCATGCCTCTTCTCTACCTCTGGACACAGCGGCGTCGACCGGCTCGCGCAGCACCTGCTGCCGGCGCTCGCCCATCGCGGCTATCGCGTGGATCTGCTCAAGGTACGCCGGCACGGGCCGGATCTGGCTGCTGCCGCGGCCGACTTGGCCCATCTCGATATCATCGACCTCGGCAACCGCCACACCTACGGCTGTGTGCCCGCCATCGCCCGGTATCTGCGCCGAAAGCGACCGCAGGTCATGCTGTCCGACAAAGACCGAGTCAACCGTATCGCCTTGCTCGCGAGAGCCGTGGCGGGCACGCCAACACGGTTGTATCTGCGCTCTGGCACCACGCTGTCGGTGGACCTGGCCAGCCGGAGCGCTCTACAGCGTCGTATCCAGCGCTGGTCGGTCGCCCGACTTTATCGCCATGCGGCGGGTGTGCTGGTGCCGAGCCAGGGCGCGGCCGCGGACCTCACAACTTTCGCGGGGCTCGATCCGGCGCTGGTCCAAGTGGTACCGACGCCCGTGGTGGCCTCCAGTGTGCTGAGCGCGCCACCGAAGGCGCCGGCGCATCCTTGGTTCCATGACCCGGCGGCACCATTGATCCTGGGCGTAGGCGAGCTGAGTCCGCGTAAGGATTTCGCCACATTGCTGCGAGGCTTCGCCCTGCTGCGCACCCGGCGGCGCTGTCGACTCATGCTTCTGGGCGACGGCGGCGAGCGCGAGGCATTACTGGCACAGGCCGCGGCGTTGGGGATCAGCGATGACCTGGCACTGCCCGGCTTCGTGCCGCGGCCCTACGCCGAAATCGCCCACGCGGACCTCTTTGCACTGACCTCCCGCTGGGAAGGCATGCCGCTCGTGCTAGTGGAGGCGCTGGCGTTAGGCACGCCGGTAGTGGCCACCGATTGCCCGAGCGGCCCCCGGGAACTCCTCGCTGACGGCCGCCACGGTCGGCTGGTTCCCTTGGGCGATGCCACCGCATTGGCAGCGGCGATGGCGGCCACGCTGGAAGCGCCGCCCTCTGCAGATGCCCTGCGTGCGGTGGCCAGGCCCTACACCATCGAGGCCGCCACCACCGCCTATCTGGCGGCGATGGGGTTGCCGTCCTCGCCACGCTGAGGCCAACCGTTCACTGATGCCTTAATGAGCAGGCATTCGTCCGGTGTCGGCCGCGCCTGCGGGGCAGGTAAGCGCCATACCCAGGGATATTCCTAAACGGCTAGACTGCGCGCCGATGCCGTCGCGGAGTCACGAACGTCGCCGGCGCGATCCAACGCCGCCCCCACGAGAACAGAACATTCGACCCATGCTGGAACTGCTCAAAGACCTCTGGGGCTTCATGCGCGAGCGCAAGAAGTTCTGGCTCGCGCCCATTATCCTGGTGCTGTTGCTGCTCGGCGCGTTGATCGTGCTCGCCCAGGGCTCGGCGGTGGCACCGTTCATTTACACCCTGTTCTGATGGCGCACGTCGCAGAGACCGGTGATGCGAGGGTACCGGCAACGCCCGCCGGGGACGCTGGCGTGAGTCGCCGCGAGCCGCGCTGGCTCGCCCCTTGGCGGGCGCGTATTGCCGGGATTCCGCTGGGCTGGCTGATCCTGTTCCTCGCCTTCGCCAACCTGACGCTGGCCTATCCGCAACTGGACCTGGTGGTGGCCCGCCTGTTCTACAGCCCCGGCGTCGGGTTCCCGGCCCTGGGCCAGCCCTGGGAGCGGCTGCTGTATCACTCGGTGGAAGTGCTGATGGTGGTGGGCAACTTCGCGCTGGTGGGGATCTGGCTGATCAATCGGCGCCGCCGCCGGCGGCTGCTCGGGCTCACGGGCCGTAAGCTCGCCTTGCTGTTGTGCCTGCTCGCACTGGTGCCGGGGCTTTTGGTCAACCAGGTCTTCAAGGAGCACTGGGGGCGGGCGCGTCCGGTGCAGGTCGCACAGTTCGGCGGCACACAGGCCTTCACGCCGGCCTTCGTCTACACCGGCGGCAGCGGCGGTGCCTTTAGCTCCGGCCATGTCGCCGCGGCGGCCTACGTCATCGCCGCAGCGCATGTGTTGGCCGGACCGCGCTCGCCCTGGGTCATGCTGGCGGTGCTCTACACGGCGCTGGTGGCCCTCGCGCGCATGGCCGCCGGCGGGCATTTTCTCAGTGACACGATGACGTCGGTGTTTCTCGTGCTCCTGGGCTACCTGGCGCTGCGGCGGCTCATCTGCCGCCACCGCGGCGGTGACACGCCGGTGGCCCGCGATTGGGCTTCGGATTCCGCCGCGACGTAACGTCTGTGCGACAATTGGCGGTCGGTCAGACCATAGCGCAGACCGACAGCCGGGCGATCGGAACCCACACCACAGCGGAGCAGCTGCGTTGAGCACAGGATTGGCGTTGAGCAGAGGGTTTGGATTGCGGGCACCGATGGTGTCGGCGGCGGCCCTGTTGGCTGCGGCGCTCACGGGCGGCTGTGCGGCCACCGACGACGGCGCCTTGGGCGAGCGTCTGCGCGCACACGCCATCGCCGGCGACTTCAATGCCATTGCCGTCACCAACATCCGGTGTAATGCCGCCACCGAGGCCTGCGCCAAAAGTCATGCCGTCAAGGGCGATGCGTGTCTCAGGCTGGCCATCCAGCAACCACCGGACGCATCGCTGCGCGATTCCCGCGTCCAGGCGTTGCTGGACTGCGCCGAGCGGGGCTATCGCAAGGCGCTGGCGTTACAGCCGGATCGCGGCGCCCGGAGCCGCACCTCCTACCACGGCGGCCTGCTGCTGACGCTGAGCGAGCGCCGCAACCGGATGGACAACGTCGGCGCACAACAACTACACCAGCAGAACGAGAAGCTGCTGATCGCCACCCGGGACACCCGCCGCGAGGCGCCCGACAGCGCGCTCGGGTTTCTGTACGGGGCCTCGGCGCACCTCTACCGGACAACGCTGAGGCCGCCGGATCGCGAGCGCTGCAATGACCTGCGACAGGCAGAGGCCATGCTGAAGCGCTCACCAGCACCGCCACATGCGCTCGCCGACGAGCATCGTCGCATGCGCTCGCTGGTTCAACGGCAGTTGCGCGAAAACGACTGCCCACCGCAGCGCAGCATCTAGCATGCTCAGGACACATCAGCAGCCGCGCGTGCCCACGCGGGGCACGCCTGCCCGGGCGCTCGCGCCGGCACTGGCGCTGCTGCTGGGCATCACGTTGTGGCGCCTGTGGGCGGCTGCCACGGTGCCGGTGACCCAGGATGAGGCCTACTATTTCCATTGGGCCCGATCCCTGGCCTGGGGCTATTTCGACCATCCCCCGGGTGTGGCCCTGCTGGGACTGGGCACGCGGCTGGCGCCGGCATCGGTCTTCATGGCCCGCCTGGGTGCAGTGCTCGCCGGGCTGCTGACGCTGATGGTGCTGTGGCGCTTCTACGCGGCGCTCGGGCTGGATCGAGGCAAGGGCTTGCTGTTGGCGCTGGTGCTGGCCGCCGCAACGGCGCCCGGGCTCATCGCAGGGGTCATTACGACGCCGGATACGGTCCTCGCCCTGTGCTGGGCACTGGCACTGCACGAGGCGCTGGCGGCGCTGCGCGGGTCGCGCCGACGTTGGCTCACGGCCGGTATCGCCACTGGACTCGGCCTCCTGGGCAAGTACAGCATGGCCATGATCGGTCCGGTATTCCTCTGGGCGATACTGGCGGCGGATCGGCGCGCCCTGCGGACCCCCTGGCCCTATCTCGGCGGACTCCTGGCCTTGCTGGTGTTTTTGCCGCACCTGGCATGGAATGCCGAGCACGATTGGCTGAGCCTGCGTTTCCAGCTCGGCCACGGACTCGCCACCGAGCTCGGCAGCTTCGACCTCGCCGCCGGCGGGCTGCCGGCGGCCATCGGCGCACAGTCCTATACGCCATCCGGCAGCGCTCCCATGACGGCGCTGGAGCGGCTCGCGCAGCTTGTCACCTTCTTCGCGACCCAGCTCGCGTTCTGGGGGCTGCTCTTGTGGCCCCTCGGCGTTGCGCTCTGGCGGGGCGGCGCGAAGCAAGCGCTCACCGGCGTCTTCGACACCCCGGCTCGGGCGTTGGTGACGGCTGGGGCCCTGGTTCCCCTCGGGCTGTTCGGCATGTTGTCGCTCACCAGCGACGTCGAGGCCAACTGGTCGGCGCTCTATCTCGTCTCGGCGGTGCCCTTGGCTGCGGTGGTGCTGCGTGCGCTGGGGCGATGGGTGTTACTGGCCGCCGCGGGCAATCTGCTGCTGGTGAGCCTCTACGCCTTCCATGCGGCCACGGCCGCGCTGCCGCTGCCGGATGCGGCTCAGCGCATCCTGCGTGAGAGCTATGGCTACCCGGCCCTGGCCGAGTACGTGCAAACGCTGGGTAAGCCCGTGTTCGCGGATCGCTATCCCTTCGTCGCCATGCTGAATTTCCATGCCCCCGAGCTGGCGGTGGGGCAATGGCCGAACATCGCCCGGCCATCGGAGTACAGCCGCGGGCGCCTGGTGGCGCCGCCCCCACAGTCGGCACTCGAGGCGACGGGGTTTTGGTTGGTCGCCTACAGATTCGGCCCACCGCAGATCCCGGGCTTCCGTGCCATCGAGACCCGCAGCCTCTTCCAATGCCAGGGTCAGCCGCTGCAGGTCGTCGACGGCGGTGCCCCCTGGAGTGCCGCCGGTTGCAGTGATCCCATTCAAGCCTGGCGGTTGTATCACTACGTCGCCGCCGGGGCCGGCTAAGCGGCGGCGGCCCGGGCCTTGAGCTCCGCCGCCCGCGCGGGGCCAAGGAAGCGCTCGATGCGGGCACGCGCATAGTAGATCACGGGCGTCAGGGCCAGGGCGGCGCCGAATTTGTAGAGATAGTTGACGGTGCCAACGGCGAGGAACAACGACAGCGGCCATTGCTGGGGCCCGAGCACGAAGGCGATGTACAGCACCACGAAGCTGTCCACCAGCTGCGAGACCAGGGTCGAGCCGGTGGCCCGCAGCCAGATGAAGCGCTCGCCCGTGAGCCGACGCACGCGGTGGAATACGGCGACATCGATGAGCTGGCCGATGAGGAAGGCGACGACGGAGCCGGCGATGGTCCACAGCCCCTGGCCGAAGATGACCGCAAAGGCCGTTTGCATGTTCGCCACGCCACGCTCCTGCGAGATACCCACCCACCACTCGGCCGGCGCCAGCCCAATGGCCACGTAGGCGAAGAAGAAGGCGTAGATGATGAGGCCAACGGTGAGGTACGAGATGAAGCGTACGCCGCGCTGGCCGAAGTATTCGTTGATGATGTCGGTCATCACGAAGACCACGGGCCAGAGCAGCACGCCAGCGGTGAAACTGAGCGAGCCCTGCTCGCCGAATAGATTCCAGTTGAGGGGCTCCTGGCCCAAAGTGGCCTCGAGGGCGAAGATCTTGATGCCGATGAATTCGGCAATCAGGGCGTTGCAGACGAAAAAGCCGCCGAGGACGACGAACAGCGCGGTGGGGCGATCGTTGGGCATGGGCGCTAGGGGGAGGCGCTGGGGGGAATCTGGGGGGCCTGAAGCGGCCGCTTGGAAGTCCCGTCAGTCAATGCTGTTGCGCGGGGCAAGCATCGTGGCGTGTCTCGGGCGCGGTCACCCGCCGGAGCTCGCTCTCCTCCCGCGATCTTTGCCTGTCAAGGCTTCGGCAGCGTGACGCCCCGTTGGTTCTGGTACTTGCCGCCGCGATCGCGGTAGGAGGTCTCGCAGGGCTCGTCCGACTCGAGGAAGAGGATTTGCGCCACACCTTCGTGGGCGTAGATCTTCGCCGGCAGCGGCGTCGTGTTGGAGAACTCCAGGGTCACGTGCCCTTCCCATTCGGGCTCCAGCGGCGTCACGTTGACGATAATGCCGCAGCGTGCGTAGGTGGATTTACCGAGGCAGATGGTCAGGACGTTGCGCGGGATACGCAGATACTCCACCGTGCGGGCGAGGGCGAAAGAATTCGGCGGGATGATGCAGACATCGGCTTTGATGTCCACGAAGCTCGAGGAATCGAACTGCTTCGGGTCCACCACCGCCGAGTTGATGTTGGTGAAAATCTTGAATTCGTCGGCACAGCGAATGTCGTAGCCGTAACTCGACGTGCCGTATGAGATGACGTGGCCACCGCCGGCGTGCTCGCGCACCTGTGCGGGCTCGAAGGGATCGATCAGCCGGTGCGCTGCGGCCATGCGGCGAATCCAACGATCGGACTTGATGGCCATAGGCGGATCAACCGGAAGATTCGATGCATGTGAGCCGGGCGCTCACCCGGTGACGGGGACGAGCAAGCGGGCAACGGCCGGGCCGGATCGCATCGGTCATGGCCATCAGAAGGTACTGGCGTCGGAGCCGCCCCCGGTGGCGCGGTGAGCATCGGCGGGCACCCAGACGGTGGTGCCAGCCGGCACGGGCCGCGCGCCGTTTCGCACCGGATCGAGCCAGGCGCGGTTACGGTCGACCAGGATGGAGTGTGGCACGCGGTACTGGAGGGCCAGGTCGTCGAGACTCTTGGCGAAGCGCAGCCGCACGGGCTCATCGTTCAGCGGCGCCTGATAGCGAATGCCTTCGGGGAAATAGACCTCGGCGTTGTTGGCCACATGGCGCGCGGCGAGGAATTGCGCGTAGAAGTTGCGTGATGCGAAACCGAAGTAACGTCCGTCGTACTCGCGCACGATGCGCACGAAGTCCGTGCCGTGGCTCGCCTTTGCCCGCTGCATGCCGCCCAGGCCGTGGTTGTAGGAGGTGAGCGCCAGCGGCCAGTCGTGCAGCTTGGCGTAGGAGTTCTTGAGATACCTGGCGGCGGCATCCGCGGCGATGACAGGGTCCAGACGCTCGTCGATCACGCCATTGACGGTCATGTAGCTGCCGCCCGTGGAACGGATGAACTGCCACATGCCGGAGGCCCCGGCACTGGAGCGCGCGTTCGCGACGAAAGAAGACTCGACATGCGGCAGCAGCGCCAGGTCTTCTGGCAAGCCATGGCGCCGGAACACGTCCCGGAAGACGGGGAGCCAGCGGCCGCTGCGCTCCAGGCCGGCGTAATAGCGCTCGCGCACACCGCGCTGGCTGCGCACCCGCTCGGCGGCGCCGAATACAGCGCCCGGGCCACCCGCGCGCTCGAGCTTGTCGCGCAGCGCGCGCTGTTCGGGGCTGAGCGCGGCCTTGGCTGCGATCTGGCGCTCGAGCGTCCGCAGCCGCTCGCTCCAGCGCTCACGCAGTGCGCGAACGAACGCGCGCTGCGCGGGCGTATAGATGCCCTCGATCGGCCCCGGCAGCGTGGCTTCCTGATAGACCACGGCCATGTAGCGATCGTCGTGGATGACGACCGTGTCCCGGCTCCAACGCGTATAGACGTTCTTCCAAAAGTCGACGTTGGCCTCGAGACCCGCCGGCAGTGGGAAGTCGGCCGACGGCGCATAGGGCGGGTCCGCCCGACGCGCTGAGCCGGCACAGCCGACGAGCACCGTGCTCAGCAGCACGATGTAAATGCACAACCGCAGGCGTGCCAGATGGGGCTGCCGACGGGGATACGCTTCAACCATCTTGGGTCGCTCTGCCTGATGCCGTGCGCGTGAGGCGGTGGACCCGGTCTGCTGTCGCGTGCAGGTCTCCCGCTGATCGGCGCCACTGTAATCGGCGACGGACATCGGGTAAAGGCCCGATCGCACGGGGCCCCCGGGGCGGCGTGGCGCGCGCTCACTCGCCGCGCGCAACGTGATGGACGGCGGCGGTTGCGGCTGCGGTGCAAGGCCGTTTTCGCGAGCCGGCCCGCGACACCCGACTGATGGTCCGGGCTGCCGGGACCGAACGCTCGCTGGCGACGCGCTGAATGGTACAGGCGCGCGATCATCCGGGTGGCAGGATCAAGCAGCCATCGGGATGATCGGTTGAGCGCGGCCGTGGCCGCGGCGAATGGACGACGTCAGCTGGTGGCCACGGGGTCGTCTACGACGGTGCTATCCAGCTCCCGGTGACCTTGGGACTCTGCCACCTGCAGGATGACGAAGCGCCCGCGGTCGTCTGTCTTGCGATAGCGCTGAAGCAGCTGCCATTCTTCCTGCGACAGCGGCGACGTGTCATCCAGACAGAGCAGGTAGGCCGGTGTGATCCCATCGAGGGCTTCGGAGAGCTCCTGGGCCTCCTCGATTCCCATGCGACGAATACCCTGCTCGTAGTTGCTGATACGCGACTTCGAGAGAGTACGGGTTCGCGACGCGAGCTCGGATAGGCTGTATTGATGGGCCAGGCGCACAGCTCGCAGGCGTTGGCCGATCTGTTTGTTCAGTGTCATTGGCGTAGGTTAATGAAGATGGCTACAAAATTGGTACACATCAGGCACGAAATTTGCTCGCTGAAACGTCACTTTAGCACACTTTTTGTGCCGTAAGTCCGCAATTACCGGGCAAAACACCTGTTGTGCCATGATTATCAGGATCGCATCTTTCCGCGTTAGATGCCCCACTTGCCGCGTCGACCAGGCCACGCGTCCGAATCGCGCCTTCGGGCCATGGCCTGGGGGCTTGCCCTGGAGCCACACCCCCGGCCCATCGAGCCATCTCTTACAGGGGCTCTTGTCGGTGCGCATGTCGGGGACCGTGCTCGCCGGTGTGATCATGGCTGCACCAAGCCGACTTCGGCTACACAATCTTGCACCAACCAGAGTGCTCAGCCCATCAGGCCGTCCCCGAGATCGCCCTCGCCACGACGCTGACGACCCAAACGATCCCGCGGCTCACCGGGGAACACGAGATCCATGACCTCCTGAAAACGCTTGGTCTGCGGCGACAAAAATTTGCCGCGCCGCAGCACGATACCGTAGCTGCGTTTTGGGAAATAACGCTCCAGCGGTATCCGCCCGAGACGCTCGCGGCCGGTCAGACAGAGATCCGTGACGACCGAGATGCCGAGTCCGAGCTCCACGTACTTTTTGATCACTTCCCAGCCCCCAGCCTCCAGCGTCACCTTGTAGTCCAGCTCCTGCTGGCGGAACATCAGGTCTACCATGCGCCAGGTACTGAGGTGACGCGGGGGCAGGATGAGCCCGTGCTCGGCGATTTCCGCGAGGGTGACATCCTGTTTGTCGGCGAGCGGATGATCTTTCGGTGTGATGAGCGTCGGCGTGTAGGTCACCACGGGTCGATAGGTGATGTCGTCCGGCACCTCCAGCATCGAGCCCACCGCCATATCGACGGCATCCGCGCGCAGCATCTCCAGACCGTCCCGGCCGGTGACATTGTGCAGGCGCAGATCGATACCCGGGTACTGACCGACGAAGCGGCGTACGGGCTCGGGCAGGATGTAGAGAATGGTCGCCTCGCCGGCGGCGATGTCGAGGCTCCCCTGATCGACGCGTCCGCAGTGCACGGCGAAGGTCTCGTGCAGCTTGTCCATGCCTTCAACCAGAGGCTGCGCCAGTTCGTACAACAGCTCGCCTTCGGGTGTCAGGCGGATCTTCGGACCGCGGCGCTCGAACAGCACCGTATCCAGCTCCCGCTCCAGCGCCTGGATCTGCAGGGAGACCGTCGGTTGACTGAGAAAGATCTTCTCCGCCGCCGCGCTGACGCTCCCGGTGCGTGCGGCATGACAAAAGGCCCGCAACTGCTTGAGCCGGTTCTGCTTGTAATGGATCTGCTGCGGCGTGGCCATCGATACCCACCTACGTGGAGCTCTCGTTATGCGGCTGCCCGGAACGCGCGTGTCCGGCGCGCCGTGGGTTTCGTCCAACGGGACGTCTGGGCGCCAGCCATCCAAGCGCCGCAAACGACGGCGAGCGCCGGGCGGTGGTGCGGCCCTGCCCGACCAGCCCCCAGCCGACCAGAAGCGGCCACAGCGGGCCATCGTGCCCGCGTCATGTGCTGTTAGTCCTGATCGAGATCCGCAAGGATGTTGCGTGCGACGCGACGCTGATCGGCATCGCCCTCTTCGAGCACCAGGTACAGCAGGGTGCGGGCCGATGCGGTGTCACCCTCGGCGCGGCGCTCGTTGGCGCTGCGCAGCAACGCCTCGATGCGCGCCTGCGCGCTATCCTGCGTCACCGGCGCCGCCGCATCGGCGGCCTCTTCGGCCTCGATGGCGTCGAGCTCGGCCTCCATTTCTTCCTCGGTCATGGGGCGGTAGCGTCCGGACTCCTCCATCTGTCCGCCGTCGATTTCCCGGCCCACCTCGACGGCGCCGCCCGCGGGTCCGGGCGTCGGCCGGCCATCGCCTTGGCTGTCATTGCGGCTCATGCCAGCGCCGTCTGCGCCGCTCTCGGGGGCCAGTGCCGGCGTCGCAGCGGGCTGACGCTTGTCGAACCAGCGCGAAAAGAAGATGCCGGCTTCGAACAGCAGCCACATGGGGATAGCGAGCAGGGTCTGGCTGACCACATCCGGCGGTGTCAGCAACATGCCGGCGACGAAGACGCCGACGATCACATAGGGCCGCTTTTGCGCCAGTGCCTTGGGCGTTGTCGCACCGACCGCCACGAGCAGGATGGTTGCGATGGGGATCTCAAAGGCGACCCCGAAGGCGAAAAAGAGCTTCAGCACGAATTCCAGGTAGAACGCGATGTCCGGCATCTGCGCGACGCCCTCGGGCGTCACCGCAGTGAAGAAGCGGAACACCAGCGGGAAGACCACGAAATACGCGAAGGCCATGCCCAGGTAGAAGAGCACGATGCTCGATGACACCAGCGGCAGCGCGAGGCGCTTCTCGTGGGTGTAGAGCCCCGGCGCCACAAAGGCCCAGAACTGATAGAGGAGGTAGGGCATGGCGACGAACACCGCCGCCACCAGCGCCAGCTTGAAGGGTGTCAGGAAGGGCGACGCCACTTGCGTGGCGATCATCTGCGAGCCCTCAGGCAGCTGCGCCCGAATGGGTCCGGCGATGAAGGTGTAGATTTCGTTGGCGAACGGAAACAGCACCAGAAAGACCACGACGATGGCAATGACCATGCGCAGCAGCCGGTCGCGCAGCTCCGTGAGGTGCGACATGAACGGCTGCTCGCCGCCGAGACCATCGTCGGTGTGATCCTGGGATTGCTGGGGATTCATGGTGCTGCCTCGGCGCCGTGGCGACGGCCCTTGACCGGACGCTGTGCGATGACTGATCCCCGGGCGGCCCATCGGCCCGCACCAACGCTGCCCGAGCCTCGGCCGACATGGGCTCGTGCCGCGGGGCGGGTTGGATCGGACTGTGCCGCGCGGGCGCTCTATAGCCTATGGACGGGTTGACTCGGGGGGGTCCCCACGGTGCTCCGGCGCGACGCCATCGATGCTTCGCGCCTCGGCCTGGTGCCCTGCTTGGCCAGACTTCGGGGCAGTCGCCTGTTTCGGCGGACTGCTGTCGTCATCGATGCTGCCGTCCACTTCGATGATCTGCTCCAGGGGATTGGAGGCCGATTGCTTACGCAGGACCTCTTTCAGCTCTTCGGCCTTGATCTCCCGGTCGATCTCGTCTTTCACCGACATGAAGGCACGACGCGCCCGTCCGGCCCACAGGCCGGCGGTGCGGGCGAGCTTCGGCAGACGCTCCGGACCCACCACAAGGAGCGCGACGACGCCGATCAGGATCAGTTCTAGTGCGCCGATGTCGAACATCGTTGTTGCTCAGCGTCGAGGCGCACAGCGGGCACGATGCGACCTTGCCGCGGGGCGGGCAGCAGGGCCGCGCACCGGGCGCCGGCTCGGTGACGAAGCAAGGGTTGCGGGCACAGCGCACATCGCTCCGCAATCAGACCTTCGGCTTGTCGGCATCGCTGCCCGTGCCGGCGTCACTGCCGGACGCGGCGCCGGTATCGGAATCCGCCGTACGCTCGGCCTTTTGATCTTCCAGTTGCTTGGACTCGTCGTCGCCGCCCTTGTTCGCATCACCCATCGCCGAGCGGAAGCCCTTCACGGCGCCGCCGAGATCGGACCCGATGTTGCGAAGTCGCTTGGTGCCGAACAACAGCAGCACGATGACCAGAATGATCAACAGCTGCCAAATACTGATACCACCCATACCCATTTCGACCTCCCAGCCCACCTGCGTCGGGTGAGCCTCGAACGTTCAGGAAAGCCGTGCACCCGGCAGATCGGGCCGCACGACCGCTCCCCATGATGTGCGGGCGCGCCCGCCGTCGGGTTAAAGACGCGCGATCATACCGTATTCGCGACCGGTCATGGGATCTACGTCACCCCGCTCGGCGGATCAGCCGCCGCGGCGTGCCTTCTCCTCGAGGCCGGAGAGTCCGAAGCGCTGCTCCAACTGCGCCAGCACCTGATCCGGGTGCAGACCCTGCTGCGCCAGCAGCACCAGCGTGTGAAACCACAGATCGGCCACCTCTGCCACCACGCGCTCGGGCGCGCCGTCCTTGGCGGCCATCACCGTCTCCGTCGCCTCTTCGCCCACCTTCTTGAGGACGGCATCCAAGCCCTTCGCATAGAGCTTGGCGACGTAAGAGGTCTCGGGGTCGGCGCTCTTGCGGGCTTCGAGCACATCGGCGAGGCGCGAGAGGATATCGGACATGGAAAGGCTCCGGGTCAAGGTGATGGAAGTCGCCACCGCCAGCGAGATCAGGCGCCGACGCGGGTGGCGCGCCGCGCTGGTAACCGCCCGCATCCGGCGCGCCACGTCCGGGGCATCACGCTGGCAGCCCCCGGGCCGGCACAAGCACACCTACAGCGTCCCGATGCGAACCGCATAGACACCGCCGATGATGACAAATTCATCCTCGCCCTTCAGCATCCCGGGCAGCAGCCCGTTGTAGCAGCAGATCTTGGGCAAGGGTACTTCGGCGGTAAGGATGTAGTCGCCGAACTCGTCGGCGCGCTCGCGATCGCTGGTGAAACTGTTCAGATTGTTCAGCAGCACCAGGCGCCCACCGTCGTCGCTGCGCCCCAGCAACTCGTGCGCTTCGAGGCGGTTACTGCCTCGGTAGAGCGTCAGATGCGTCTCTTCGGGATGCTGGCGGATGAGCTCGTACTGGCAGTAGGTGTAGAGCAGATCGAGCTGCGCCTCCAGCGCATTGGTGGCATACAGCCCATGGCTGGCGGCGGCCACATACTGCTGATAGGCCTCACTGCTCCTGCCGTCCAGCGGGCCCGCATGGTAGCGGGCACGCAGCCCGAAACGGGTCTCCACCCAGTGCTTGAGCACGGCGCCCTCGCGCCCGTCGGCATCGAATGACCAACCCCGCACCATGCGCAGATAGTTGGCGTTACGCCGGGACTTGCGCACCCGCCCCAGCGCAAGTCCCGCCTGCTCGAGATCGTCCAGGCAGAAATGCGCGGCCATGTAGTCCACGAACAGGGCCGCACGCTCGCGGTGGGACGCCACGGCCGCCAGCAGCACGAACAGCTCACGGTGGAAGGCCCGCACGCCGTCGAGCTCCAGCGGCACCGGGTGCGCTTGATAGGTGAGCCCGCCCAGGATCACCGCCGGCAGGTTGCAACGATTGAGGGGCAGGCGGGCTTGGCGCGGCAGGGTTGTCGTCATGGATACCGGGCATCTCCGGATGTTGCTACACCCACAAACTGTGGGTCTTTGTCGGCTATGCGACCATGGGTCAGCCGCGGACAAGATGTCATAACCCATTGAATTAAAAGAGACTAAAAATTCTCTGAGCGCCTGGCACGGCAACTGCTAGCTCCTGGGTGAACGCAACTTCATCCATCGCCCCATGCCGGGGCGACACAACCGGGAGACAGACCCATGGCACTGCGTCAATGCGCCATCTACGGTAAGGGCGGCATCGGTAAATCCACCACCACCCAGAATCTCGTGTCCGGCCTCGCCGAGCTCGGCAAGAAGGTCATGATCGTCGGCTGCGACCCGAAGGCCGACTCCACCCGCCTGATCCTGCATGCCAAGGCGCAGGAGACCATTATGCACCTTGCCGCCAGTGCCGGCTCGGTGGAAGACCTGGAGCTCGAAGACGTGCTGCGCACCGGCTACGCCGACATCAAGTGCGTCGAGTCCGGCGGCCCCGAGCCGGGTGTCGGCTGCGCCGGCCGTGGCGTCATCACCGCCATCAACTTCCTGGAAGAGGAAGGCGCCTATGACGAGGAACTGGACTTCGTCTTCTACGACGTGCTCGGCGACGTGGTCTGCGGCGGCTTCGCCATGCCGATTCGTGAGAACAAGGCGCAGGAGATCTACATCGTCGTCTCCGGCGAGATGATGGCCATGTACGCGGCCAATAACATCTCCAAGGGCATCGTCAAGTACGCCAGCTCCGGCGGCGTGCGCCTGGCGGGCCTCATCTGCAACAGCCGCAACACCGCGCGCGAGGACGAGCTGATCATGGAGCTGGCGCGCCAGCTCGGCACCCAGATGATCCACTTCGTGCCCCGCGACAACGTCGTGCAGCGCGCCGAGATCCGCCGCATGACGGTCATCGAATACGACCCGAAGTCCAAGCAGGCGGACGAGTACCGCACGCTGGCGCGGAAGATCATCGACAACACGAACTTCGTCGTCCCGACGCCGATCTCGATGGATGCCCTCGAGGATCTGCTGATGGACTTCGGCCTCATGGACGAAGAGGACGAGAGCATCGTCGGTAAGACCGCCCAGGAAGAGGCCGTCGCTTAAACGGCATCGAGCCCCGGCTGGTGGCCGTTGCCGACGGCTGCCGGGGCCGCATGCCCCCTCTCCCCTTATCTCTCTCCCGGAGGGGAGAGGGACCCTACTGGTTCTTCACCGCGCGACCGTCCGCGGATTGGCGGCGGCGCCGACACGAGGAAAGCCGACATGGCAGCAATGACCCGCGAAGAGACCCAAGCCCTCATCCAGGAGGTGCTCGAGGTCTATCCCGAGAAGGCGAAGCAAGACCGCGCCAAGCATCTGGCCGTCAACGACCAGAGCGTGGAGCAATCGAAGAAGTGCATCACCTCCAACCGCAAGTCCCAGCCCGGTGTCATGACCATCCGCGGCTGCGCCTACGCCGGCTCCAAGGGCGTGGTCTGGGGCCCCATCAAGGACATGGTGCACATCTCCCACGGCCCGGTGGGCTGCGGCCAGTACTCGCGTGCCGGTCGGCGCAACTACTACGTCGGCTACACCGGCGTGAACACCTTCGGCACCATGAACTTCACCTCCGACTTCCAGGAGAAGGACATCGTCTTCGGCGGTGACAAGAAGCTCGACAAGCTCATCGACGAGATCGACCAGCTGTTCCCGCTGGCCAAGGGCGTGTCGGTGCAGTCCGAGTGCCCCATCGGCCTCATCGGCGACGACATCGAGTCGGTGTCGAAGAAGAAGACCGCGGAGCTCGAGAAGCCGGTGGTGCCCGTGCGCTGCGAGGGCTTCCGCGGTGTGTCGCAGTCCCTCGGTCATCACATCGCCAACGACGCCATCCGCGATCACGTGCTGCACAACCGCGACACGGACAGCAGCTTCGAGAGCACGCCCTACGACGTCGCCATCATCGGCGACTACAACATCGGCGGCGACGCCTGGTCCTCGCGCATCCTGCTGGAGGAAATGGGCCTGCGCGTGGTAGCCCAGTGGTCCGGCGATGGCACGCTGAGCGAAATGGAACTGACGCCCAAGGTCAAGCTCAACCTCATCCATTGCTACCGGTCGATGAACTACATCAGCCGGCACATGGAGGAGCAGTACGGCATTCCGTGGATGGAGTACAACCTGTTCGGCCCGACCAAGATCGCCGAGAGCCTGCGCGCCATCGCCGAGCGCTTCGACGACACGATCAAGGCCGGCGCCGAGCGCGTCATCGCCAAGTACCAGGCCGAGTACGACGCGGTCATCGCCAAGTATCGCCCGCGGCTCGAAGGCAAGCGGGTCATGCTCTACGTCGGCGGCCTGCGTCCGCGCCACATCATCGGCGCCTACGAAGACCTCGGCATGGAAGTGGTCGGCACCGGCTACGAGTTCGCCCACAACGACGACTACGACCGCACCATGAAGGAGATGGGCAACGCCACGCTGCTCTACGACGATGTCACCGGCTATGAGTTCGAAGAGTTCGTCAAGCGCGTCAAGCCTGATCTCATCGGCTCCGGCATCAAAGAGAAGTACATCTTCCAGAAGATGGGTGTGCCGTTCCGGCAGATGCACTCCTGGGA
>NZ_CAJXWY010000040.1 GCF_913062725.1 uncultured Thiohalocapsa sp. | reverse complement strand
GTGAGCCAGAACGCTCGCGCGTCGAGCAGGCGCTTCAGCGTCGCGAGATCCGTGTCGTCGAGGGACGGCGGTCGCCCGGGCGCACCTCCCGTTTCGGTGGGATGGCAGACGCCCTGGTACCCACGCTCGCGCCAGGCGCGCACCCAGACGTAGGCGGTGGGCTCGGGCACATCAACCATGGCGCAGATCTGCGCCAGGGAGAGCGAGCGTGGTAGCTCCGCGATCAGGTTCAGCAGGATCAAGCGCAGGCGCACTGTCGGATCGCTTTCCCGCTCCAAAGCACTGCGCAGCAGTGTTGGGTTCGGGATATCAATGCGACGACTGCGAGTCATCTTCATCACCTCCGAGAGTAACTTGATTGGTTCCTCTAACTATAGAAAAAAATGCTAAGAACTATAGGAATTGCCGTCGCCGTCTTTAGTGACGGCGAGTTACAAACACGCCTGAGCGCCGCAATGACGTATCTCGCCAGCATCATGCCTCCGTCATAGAGAAGCGTAGCGCAGACTTGAGAGAGCGAAAGCGGCCCTTTCAGTTATGGCATGATACACGCTTCGCTTTTTCCGCTCCGGCCCAGCTCCCATGCATCTGGAACGACTACGACGTCATCTAGGATTTCTCAAATTCCACCATGACTAGCTACCTGAACATCGCCGCAGTATCCGTACTGTTCATCACCGTCTGGATCGCCGCATGGACCGACCTCGCCCGCGGCAAAATCCCCAATGGACTGGCGGTGGCCGGGATCGTGCTCGGCCTCGGGCTTTGGGGTCTGGCGGAGGGGCTGGCGGGCTTGGTCATCAGCGCCGGGGGGCTCGGACTTGGCATGGCGCCATTCCTGCTGGCCTATTTGTTTCGGGCCGGTGGCGCCGGCGATGCCAAGATGATGGCGGCGGTGGGTGCGCTGTTGGGCAGTGAGCGGATTTTGACCGCACTGGTGCTGATTGTGCTGATGGGCGGTGTGATGGCGGTGGCGGTGGCGCTGTACGTGCTGATCCTAAAGGACCCGCGGGCCCGATGGCGGCAATTGTGCGCCGGACTGCACGCCTGGCGCAGCAGCCAATGGGTGTCGGCGCTGTTCGGGACGCTGGTGCAGGCGATGCGCTGGCGCATGCCCTTTGCACCGGCCATTGCGGCGGGCAGCACCATGGCCGTGTTCTGGCCGGTGTGATGCCGGCGTGATCCGCCAGGCGGCGGCCCGGCCAGGAGCAGACGCGCACGGACACAATAACAATCACGCACACCATAAAAAATAACGCGTGTTACGACACACAGGATTCGTCATGCAACACTCAACGCAACGCCTCAGCGCCCTGGCGCCGCGACCGGCGACCCTCGCCGATCTCGGTCTGGCGCAGACGCTGCTCGCCGATCTGCTGGCCAAGCACCTGGCGGAGGCGGGCGCACTGGATATGGCCGCCCTCGGCCAGCGCCTGGGCCTCTCCGCCAGCTTGGTGGAGGCGTTGGCGGATTGGATGCGCGGCGATGGCCGGGTCGAGGTGCTGGGCATGCAGGGGAGCTCGCCCTTCCTGCGCGTCGGCCTGACCGAGCGGGGACGCCGCACCGCCGCCGAGGCCTTTGGCCGCGATGGCTATGTGGGCCCGGCGCCGGTGCCGCTGGCGGACTACCGGCGCGTGGTGTCGGCCCAGTCCGGACGCGAGGCGCCGCTGCGCCGGCAGCGGGTGCACGAGGCCTTTGCGGATACGGTCATCGAGCCGGCCCTGCTGGACCGGCTGGGGCCGGCGGTCAATTCCGGACGGGCCATTTTCATCTACGGCCCCGCCGGCACGGGTAAGAGCTTCATTGCGCGTCGGCTGAGCCGCCTGCTGGGGCCGCCGGTGCTGGTGCCCCATGCCATCGCCATCGGCGACAGCACCGTGCGCTGCTTCGACCCCGCCGTCCATCGGCCCCTGCAGTCCGCCGCCGATGCATCGGCACTGCTGCGCGAGGGCTTCGACGGGCGCTATGTCTTGTGCGAGCGGCCCATGGTGGTCGCCGGCGGCGAGCTCACCCAGCACATGCTGGATTTGGGCTACGACGCCGCCAACCGGCTGTATCAGCCGCCGCTGCAATTGCGCGCCAACAACGGTCTGCTGCTGCTCGATGACCTGGGCCGCCAACGCATCTCGCCGACGGCCCTGTTCAATCGCTGGATCATCCCGCTGGAAGAGCGCCAGGACCATCTCACGCTCAAGGGCGGACAACAGTTCATCGTGCCCTTCGATCTGGTGCTGGTGCTCTCCACCAATCTGGATCCGCTGTCCCTCGCCGATCAGGCCTTCCTGCGGCGCATCGGCTACAAGGTGCCCTTTGCGCCGGCGACGCCGCAGGCCTACACGGCCATCTATCGCCAGGAATGCGAGCGCAGCGGCATCGACTTCCAGCCGGCGCAGGTGCGGTTCCTGATCGACCAGCTCCACGCCCGCCACCGGGTGGACCTATTGCCCTGTCACCCGCGGGACCTCCTGGGTCTGGCGCTGGATCGTGCGCGCTATCTGGGGGAGGCGGGCATCGACGAGTCGGCGCTGCGCTGGGCCTGGGATAACTACTTCGTGACGCCGGCGGCCCTGGATCAGTCGACGGCTCACACCGCGCACGGCCGCTAGGGCGGCTCATACGGGAGCAGCGTCATGCAACTTCGTGGCCTCTTGATGCTTTTGATCTCACTGGCGCTCGCCGGGTTCGCCGCGGTCGCCGCCAATCGCTGGATGAGCGAGCGCCTCGCCGGCGCCGGCGTGCATGAAGACATGGCGGGTGTGGTGGCCGCGGCCACCGAGATCCCCTTCGGCACCAAGATCGACGAGACCCTCATCAAAATCGTGGAGCTGCCCGTGGATGCGGTGCCGGCGAAGGCGTTTGTCGAGCCCGAGGCCGTCATCGGCAAGGTGGCCGCCTTCACGCTGTTCAACGGCGAGATCCTCATGGATGGGCGCGTGGCCGAGCACGTCGGCGGCAGCGCCCTCGCCGCGGTGGTCGCAGAAGGCAAGCGGGCCATTACGGTGCGCGTGGACGACGTCATGGGTGTCGCCGGCTTCCTGCTGCCGGGCAACCGGGTGGACGTCATCGCCACCCGCCGGCGCGGTGGCGGCGGGCGGGGCACGGAGGCCCGCACCATTTTGCAGAACATGAAAGTGCTGGCGGTGGACCAGACGGCATCGCCGGACAAGAACGCGCCGGTGATCGTGCGCGCGGTCACGCTGGAGGCCTGGCCCAAAGAGGCGGAGGAAATCGTCCGCGCCACCCAGGAGGGCAAGGTCCAGCTGGCCCTGCGCAACCCCCTGGACGGTAGCCGGCGGGCGCCGGAGCCGGTGGCGGCAGCCACTCCGGAAGCCACCACTGAGCCAGCCCCGGCGGCCTTGCCCCCCACCCGCAGCCGACGGGAGGTGGTGGTGGTGATTCGCGGTACCAGCGAGAGCGAGACCGTCTTCGGCGACGTGGAGGAGACACGGGTTGACTTCGCCCGCTGAGACCGGGGCGCACGGCGAGGGTCGTGCCCCCGCGTCGTCGACGCCGGACCATGCGACCCGCGCCCCTCCGGGCACGGCATGTCGATGCGAGGCATGCATGCGATGGCATGCGCTGCTGCCGTCCCAGAAACGGCACAGGTCTGCGGTTCAACGTGAGACATTCAATATGATCAGAACAAAGCATCTGCGGGGTTGGCGGGCTTGGGCGCACGGCTCGAGACCCATGACGCCGGCGGCGGCGCAAGCGCGCCCGCAACGCCACCGACGGCCGGTTCTCTGTCTGCTCGGTCTGCTGTCGGCGATGGCGCTCATCCCCTGGCTCGAGTGCGATCAGGTCTGGGCGGCGGACGGCATGATTGCGGGCAGCGAGCGGGTGGGCATCGCCCTGGATCAATCCCGCGTCATCCGGCTGCGCTCGACGGTATCGCGGGTTTCGGTGGCGAATCCGGAAATCGCCGACATCCTCGTGCTGGACCCGCGCCAGCTCTATGCGGTGGGCAAGCGGCTCGGCACCACCAACATCGTGCTCTGGAGCGCCGATGACCGCGTGGCGGGCACCATCACACTGGACGTAACGCCCGATCTGGAGCAACTGAAGGTGCGCCTGCACCAAGCCATGCCCGGGGAGCGGGTCGAGGTGCGCGCCGCCCAGGGCGCCATCATCGTCGGCGGCCAGGTGTCCAGCGCCGAGAAGGCCGAGGCGGCCATCCAGCTCGCCGAGGGCTATGCCCGGGGCGCGGGTGACGAGAGTGCGCCCGCGCGGGTGCTGAATCTGCTTCAGGTGGGCGGCTCGCAACAGGTCATGCTGGAAGTCAAGGTGGCCGAGATCGCCCGCAGCGTGGTCAAGCGCCTCGACGTCGACTTCACCGGTTTCTACAACGGCGGCAGCGTGCAGATCGGCGCCGTTGGCAGTGGCGCACGCTTTCCCGACTACATCAACCCCGATGGACTCAGAGTCCCACAGCTCTTCAGTGAAAGCATGTGGGGGCCCGCGGTACCCGAGTTCGTACCGGGCAGACCGGGTATTCAGGATAAAGGCCTCTTCGCCCAGTCGCTGGCCGGCAATTTCCTGTTCAACCTGGTCATCGACGCCGCCAAGAATAAAGGTCTCGCCAAGATTCTGGCCGAGCCCAATCTCACCACCCTGAGCGGTCAGCAGGCCAAGTTCCTCGCCGGCGGTGAGTTCCCCATCCCGGTGCCCCAGGACTTGGGCCAGACCACCATCGAATTCAAAGATTTCGGTGTCGGTCTGGTGTTTATTCCCGTGGTGCTCGACTCCGGCGTCATCAGCCTGAAGGTGAGCGTGTCGGTGTCGGAGCTGGCGACGCAAAACGCGCTGACACTGCCCACCCAGGCGCAGGGCGGCACCTTCTTTATCCCGGCGCTCACCAAACGCAGCGCCAATGCCACCGTCGAGGTGCGCACCGGCGAGACCATCGCCATCGCCGGTCTCATCAATGAGCAACTGCGAGAGAACGTGGATAAGTTTCCCGGTCTGGGTGACTTGCCCATGCTGGGCGTCCTTTTTCGCAGCCAGGAGTTCGTCAAGGGGCAGACAGAGCTGGTGATTTTCGTCACACCGCGCCTCGCCCGCTCCTATGACCCCGAGCTGGTGAAGCTGCCCACCGACAGCTTCGTGGAGCCCACCGATCAGGAGTTCTATTTGATGGGACGCCTGCAGGGGCGCCCACCGGGCCAGCGCCCGGGCACGGCGGCGGGTGGTCGGTTCGGTCCCGACCGCACCGGCGCCGAAGGACCCTTTGGACATGATCTGTAATCGCGAGGACAGACGATGAAGAGGCACAGCAACGCCGCGGTCCGCCTGCTGGTGGCCGCCGTCGTCGGCGCCGGCGCGGGCGGCTGCGCCACCGACGACGACTATTGGGAGACCGCGGACTTCGGCGAAGCCGTGCGCTATACCGTCGACCTGCAAACCGACGCGAGCGGCACGGCGGGCACGGGGCTCGACGGCAGCAAGGCCCTCGCCATTCTCCAGGCCTACCGACAAGAGGCGGCCCTGCCCGGCGATGTGGGCTTCACGGAAAGCCAGACCGTGCAGGATGTCCGCTTCGAGATGGGCAACTGATCCCAATCACGCATAGGGGGTAACCATGCATCGCCAGGAACCCAGTGGCGGGGGCGCGATCGCGGCCGGGCGCGGCATGCCCGCCGCCGTCGCAGACGATGACGCCGACGATAATCGGCGCCGGCAGGCCTTGCGCATGCACGGGATGCCCGGTCGGCGCCCGGCGCCGGCGACACCGGTACGGCCCAGCCGCCGCGCCCAGCGACGGTGCGTGCTCGGGCAGGGCGGGGAGCAACCATGCGCCATCCGCTGAGAGTGCTGCTGGTGGGCGCGCCGGGCGCGGCTTTGTCCGCAACCGAGGCGACCCTGCGGGCACGCCCGCAAATGCTGGTGACCACCCAGCTGCTCGGTAATGGCGGTACGCCGGTGCTCTCGGAGCCGCAGGAGCGCTGTGACGCCATCGTGCTGGTGGTGGACGGGGCTTGGCAGGGTGTCTTCCAACGCTGCTTCCCGGGCGGCGCCAGCGCCAGACACCCGCTGCTGGTGCTCGGCGTCGCCGATGACATGGAGTTGATTCGCACCGCCATGCGCGCGGGCGCGCGGGACTTCTTCCCCCTGCCCGCGCGCACCGAAGAGCTCAGCACCGCGCTGGATCGCCTGGCGAGGGAGGAGCACGAGCGCCGCGGCGGGCTGTCGGCGCGGGTGACCGCGTTCATCAATGCCAAGGGCGGCAGCGGGGCGAGCTTCTGTGCGGTGAATTTCGCGCACATGCTCGCCAAGGGCCTCAAACGCCATGCGCTGCTGCTGGACTTCGAAATGCAGTTCGGCACCCTGCCCACCTATTTCGACCTGCAGTCGCGCAACGGCCTGATCCGCGCCCTGGAGCAGGTGGACGCACTGGATATGGCCGCCCTGCAGGGCTACACCCAAGCGCACGACAGCGGGCTCACGCTGCTGACGCCCGCGGCGGAAGGTCTGGTGCTGCCCGAAGACATTCCAGAGGCGGCGGTGGGCAAGCTGTTTGCGGTGCTGGATGAAGCCTATGAAGAGCTGGTGGTCGACCTGCCGCGGCGCATCGATCACGGTACGGCGGCGGTGCTCGATCGCTCCGACGCCGTCATGGTGGTGGCGCAGCAGACGGTGGTGCACCTGCAGGACACCAAGCGGCTGGCGGCGCTTCTCATCGAGAGCCTGGGCGTCCCCGCCGAGCGCATCATCGTCGTGCTGAACCGCTGTGAGCGGCGCAACGAAGTGCGCACCCGGGACTTCGCAGAGGCCTTGCCGGCATGCCGCATCCAGACCCTGCCGAATGACTATCACCGCGCCCGGCAGAGCATCGACCTGGGCGTGCCGCTGTTCGATTCCGACCCCCGCTCCCCACTCGCGAAGGCGATCAAGGAGTTGGTGGATCTGGCGACCACGCCGCCGGCCGCCGCCGGTGAGCACCCTCGCGGCACGCCCCTGGGCTGGCTGCACGGCCTGCGCCGTTGAGAGCACGACTATGGAACAAAGCACGAAACGCTTCGGCCATTTGCAGAGCACCTTCGGTACCGCCGCCGAGGGCGCATCGCTCCAGCGACGCAGCCTGGGCGGGCGCCTGCGTCCCGGCCTGTCCGGTGACGAGCAGCAGACCAAGCAGGCGTTGCTGCAACAGGTGGTGAAGATGATGGACCTCTCGGTGCTGGCGCGCCTGCCCGACGGCGAGGCGCGCACGCAGATTCAGGACGCCTGCGAAGGCCTGCTGGCGCAGCAGTCCCTGCCCCTCAACACCGCGGAGCGGCAACGCATCATCCATGAGATCCAAAACGAGATCCTGGGGCTGGGTCCACTGGAGGGACTGCTCGCGGACTCGAGCATTTCCGACATCCTGGTCAACGGCCCCGACCAGGTCTATGTGGAGCGCCATGGCAAGCTCGAGATGACCGGTACGCGCTTCGACAGCGAGCGCCACCTGCGCACCATCATCGACCGGGTCGTCTCGCGGGTGGGCCGGCGCATCGACGAGTCCTCGCCCATGGTGGATGCCCGCCTCGCCGATGGCTCGCGCGTCAACGCCATCATTCCCCCGCTCACCCTGAGCGGGCCGCTCATGTCCATTCGGCGCTTTCCCACCGATCGGCTGACCATGGAGCGGCTCATCGAGCTGGGCGCACTGACCCGCGACATCGCCCGGGTGCTGCAGGTGGTCGTGCACGGGCGCGCGAACGTGCTGATTTGTGGTGGCACCGGCAGTGGTAAGACCACCATGCTCAACGTGCTGTCCAGCTTTATTCCGCCGGACGAGCGGGTGATCACCATCGAAGATTCCGCCGAGCTGCAGCTACAGCAGCCGCATGTGATCCGCCTGGAGACGCGTCCCCCCAACATCGAAGGCCGCGGCGAGGTGACGCAGCGCGACCTGGTGCGCAACAGCCTGCGCATGCGCCCCGACCGCATCGTCGTCGGCGAGGTGCGCGGGGCCGAGTCACTGGACATGCTGCAGGCCATGAATACGGGCCACGACGGCTCACTAACCACGATTCATGCCAATTCACCGCGGGATGGCCTGACGCGCATCGAAAGCATGGTGGCCATGTCCGGCGTCAATCTGCCCACCCGTGCCCTGCGTGCGCAAATTGCGTCGGCATTGGATCTGGTGGTGCACCTGGAACGGCAGGAGGATGGCCGCCGGCGGGTCACCAGCGTGCAGGAAATCGATGGCCTGGAGGGCGACATGATCACCATGTCCGAGATCTTCCGCTTCGAGCGCGAAGGCATCGATCGCGAGGGCAAGGTCCTCGGCCACTTCAGCGCCACCGGCCTGGTGCCGAAATTCCACGAGCAAATGCGCCGGCGCGGGCTGGAATTGGATATTGGGGTGTTTGATCCGGGGCGTGGGAGGTGAGGTTGGTTATTGGTTAATGGTTATTGGCTGTTGGTTGTTGGTTGTTGGTTGTTGGTGAGGTCGGGCGTTGGCTGTGGTTTGGGGTCTGCTTCGGCGTGGTGTCGGGGTTGGATCTGGTGCCAGCGGGGTTAGCGCGGGTGGTTGCTTGTTGAGGCTCGTATGTCGGACCAGGAAATCTTTCTGTTGATGGTCTTCACCCTCGGCTTTTTGCTGACGCAGGCCTTCATTACGCCGTTGATGGGCAGTGGCGCCCGTGCCCGTCGGCGTCTGCGCGCACGTATTCGCGGTCTTTCCACGGATACGGCCGCCGCGGCCCATGTCTCGGCGGTGCGTGAGCGCTATTTGCAGAAGCTCTCACCCTTCGAGCAACGCCTGGCGCAACTACCGGCTCTGGCGCGTCTGCAGACCCTGTTGGAGCAGGCGGGCTCCAGTCAGCCCGCCCATCGCCTGGCGTTGCTGTGCCTTGGGTTGGCGACGGCGGCGGCGCTGTTCGGCACCGCCCTGTGGGGTTTGGGCCTGGGCACGCTGCTGCTCGGGGCCGGCGGGGCCGCCGCACCGGTGTTGCTGGTGCTGCAGCGGCGTGCGCACCGCCTGGCACGGTTCGAGGCACAGCTGCCCGACGCCTTGACCATCGCCGCGCGGGCGATGCGGGCGGGTCTGCCCTTCACCGAAGCCCTGCAAGTGGTGGCCGATGAAATGAAACCGCCCGCCGGCACCGAGTTCGGCATCGTGTTCAGCGAGATCAACTACGGCGGCGATGTCCGCGCATCGCTGCTCGGCTTATTGGAGCGCGTGCCCACGGTCGCAGCCATCGCCATGACGGCCTCGGTGCAGGTGCAACGGGAAACCGGCGGCAACCTCGCCGAGCTGCTCGAGAAGCTCGCATCGGTGGTCCGCGAACGCTTCAAGTTCCAGCGCAGCCTGCGCACCCTGAGCGCCAGCGGCCGCCTGGCGGGCTGGGTGGTGTCGCTGCTGCCATTCGTCATGGTCGGCATCTTCTCGCTGCTCGACCCCGAGCTGATGCCCAACCTCACCCGGGATGCCTTCGGGCGCCAGCTCATACTCGGCGCCTTCGCCATGCAGGTGGTGGGCGTTCTGTGGATCAGCCGCATTGTCAAGATCGACGTCTAGGCGACCGGCCATGGAAACACTCACGACACTGGTCGATTGGCTCGGCGGTCTGTTCGCCGAGGCCGAACAGCTGCAGCTCGGCTATGCGGTGCTGGTGGGCGCCGCGGTTTTCGTCATGACCATCGGCGTTGGCATGTTGTTGCTGGGGCTGCGTGATCCGTTGCGCCACCGCATCGACGCCACCAAGCAAGACGCCAGCGGACGACACCTCAGTACCACGCGCCAGCTGGGTCGTGTCATCCAGCGGCTGGGGGTGCTCGGCGCGCCGCAAAAAGCGGCGGGGCGCCGCCGCACCGAGGCGCGGCTGCGGCATGCGGGCTTTCGCACCGAGCAGGCGCCGCGGCTGTTCTACGGCCTAAAGCTCACGGCCCTGGTGCTGCTGCCGGTGCTGTTGTTCGGCGCCACCATGGTCAGTCCCAGGCTGTCGGCGGCGGAGTTTTTCCAGTTTCTGCCATTTGCGGCGGCCATTGGTCTGTTTTTGCCGGATGTCGTGCTGGCCTATCTGGCCCGCCGCCGGCGCGAGCGTCTGCGCAAGGGGCTGCCCGATGCCATGGACCTGCTGGTGGTGTGCAGCGAGGCCGGGCTTGGCCTGACCGCCGCCATCCAGCGGGTCGCCCGGGAACTCGAGGTCTCCCATCCCGAGCTCGCCGATGAGCTGGAGCTTTTTTCCCTGCAGACCCGTGCGGGCATGGAGAGCCGCACCGCACTGAAAGACCTGGCGGATAGAACCGGCCTGGACGACATGGAGGTACTGGTGGCCATGCTGCTGCAGAGCATGCGCTTTGGCACCAGTATTGCCGCGACCTTGCGTATTTGCTCTGACGATCTGCGCGATAAACGCCTGCAGCGTGCCCAGGAGAAGGCCGCGCGCATCAGTACCTGGATCATTTTCCCGCTGGTGTTCTGCATCATGCCGAGCTTTCTGCTGGTCACCATGGGGCCTGCCATCTTTCGTGCCATCAATGCCCTCAGCGGCACTACCCTTTCTTGACGACGCCATCAACACAAGACCGGACGCCATCATGATCATCGCCCAATCTCCAGGCAACGGCGCCGGCGCACCCACGCCGGCACCCGTCGCCGCCCATCACCAGGCGCGCACAAACAATCACACATGGCGGCACAAGCGGGGTTTTGCCGAGCACGCAGGGCCTGCCAGGTGCCTCACGCAAGGTGCAAAGACACCGTCATCGCCCCGACTGCTCGGCCTGGCCGCGCTGCTTTGCGCCACCACACTCACCGTCGGCTGCGCCGGCGGCCCGCAGCGGGCCACCTCGGACCTCGGCCTGTTCAGCCCCCTGTACGACGGCAAGTCCAACGTGGCCCACGGCACGCTGCTGCCCGTCACTTCGGCGGCGGAGGCGCTACAGCGGGGCGACGCGGCCCTCGCCGAGGGGGACGTGGACAAAGCCCTGTTCGAGTACATCCGCGCGCTGGACTTCGACGACCACAGATCCGTCGCGCTGACCAAGATCGGGGCCATCCATGGCGCCCGCGATAACGACCGGCTCGCAGAGGTCGCCTATCGAGGCGCCTTGAACGAAGACCCGGACGAAGTGCGCGCCCTGACCGAGCTGGGCGTGCTGCTGCTGGAGCGGCGGGACTACGCCGAAGCCAGACAGCACCTGCAGCGCGCCCTCAGCATCAACGGCGAGCTCTGGCGGGCCCACAACGCACTGGGCGTGATCGCTGACCTGTCCGCCGACTACGCCGTGGGCCAACGCCACTATGAGCAGGCCCTGCAGCTGACGCCGGGCAATCCTGAAATCCTGAACAATCTCGGCTATTCCCGCTACCTCTCGGGCGACTGGGGTGGCGCCATCGCCGCCTTCCGCGAGGCGCTGCTCTCCGACCCGCGTTATGCCCGCGCCTGGCGCAATCTGGCCCTGGTCTACGCCCGCCAGGAGCGCTACACGGATGCCATCGAATCGCTGGCCAAGATCCAGGAGATGCCCAAGGCCTATAACGACGTCGGCTATCTGGCCATGCTCGCCGGCGAGCTGGATCAGGCGGAGACGCTGTTCGCCGAGGCCAAGCGACTCTCCCCCCATTTCTATGCCATGGCGGATACGAACCAGCGCCGTGTCGAGCTGATGAAAGGGCAGGTTGCGGCGCCTTGAGGGCATACGTCCAAAACGGCGCTGATCAGGCTCAGGCGGTGGTCAACCCAGGAGGATGAAGCGTGATGAGCACACCGTTGATCAAAGTGACGCCGGGATTCACACGGCGGCGCGCAAGCGCCCGCCGGCAACGGGGCAGCGAGCTGGTGGAGTTCGTGATTCTGTTTCCCCTGACCCTTTTCATGGTATTCGCCCTGATCGAATTCTCCATTGCCATGTTCAATTATGGTGTGCTGATTCAGGCGGCACGGGAAGGGGCCAGGGAAGGGTCCCTGTATTGGGTGGATGTGACCCAGATCACGCCCGACAGCGATCCGGCAGAAGACCAACGGATCTCCAGGGCCGAAGTGAATCGCCGTATCGGCGATTGGACCCGGTTTCTCATCAATTTTGGAGATGCCGGTGTGCAGACGCAGGACTGCATCCCCATGGGAGCTGGCACCACAATCGTCGCGGGTGCGGGCGACGAGGTGCGCTGTGGCGTCCAATTTCAGCACGCTACCTTTGCGGCCACGTTATTGGGCATCGACGCGCTCGATCTGGCCGCCGGCGGCATCAATTATGTCGAGTAAGTGACTCATCGCTGATCGATGGCAGGGGGCCACGCCCTGGGAGGTGACAATGCGCAAGCACAGCAGCCGTCGCAGCCAGCGCGGCGCGGAGATCGTCGAGATCGCGATTGTCTTGCCGGTGATCCTGATCGTCTTTTTGGGCTTCGTCGAGCTGGCTGTGGGCTTTTTCGATCAGGCCATTCTCACCCAAGCAGCACGGGCGATGGCGCGGGAGACCATCCGCGATATCGGGCAATCCCAGTCGCTCTACACGAACGTCGAATCCGACCTGCGGGCCTACCTGACCCAATCCGTCGAGCCGAATCTGATCAGCTGGGATGATAACAGCACGATCGCCTTCGAGGCCCTGGCAACCGACCCGTGGGCGACGGACTCGGGCGATGCCATCACCATCAATCTGAGCTACGACTACGGATATTTCCTGCTGCCGGCCTTTTTGAGCAGCGGCCTGCCGAACATCACACTGAGTGCGAGCGCAACGATGCGCAAGCTGCCCGAGCCACCGCCGAAAGGAGAATAGCGTATGACCACGATGCGAAGCAGACAACGAGGTGTCTCCACGGTTTTCTGGACAGTCTCCATGGCCGGGGTGCTCGGGCTCGGGACCCTGGCATGGGACATGAACAATCTGTTCGTCGCCACGGCGGAACTGCAATCGGCGGTGGATGCGGGTGCACTGGAAGGTGCAGCGAATCTGTATTGGAATCCCGATGATCCGGCGTCAAGCGGAACGGTGATCCGGCGCATTGAGACGGCTGCGGCGGCGAGGGCGGCGGTGCGCGACAATCTGGCCCGTGGCTCCGCACCGGACTCGGTGACTGTGGAAATTGGGCATTGGCGCTTCGACCCGGCGGGTGGCGGTCGTTTTACTGCTGATCTCACCGGTACCATCATACCGCCAGACCTCAGCGGTAAGGTTCTTGATGGGTCGGGCGGGGCCGACGACCTCAATGACCCCGCATCCGGAGAAATCAATGCGGTGCGCGTCACCGCATCACGACAAACAACACCAGTGCAAGCCTTGGTTGGCGGCTTCCTTGGATTTTCGGATTATGACGCGGCACGCTCTGCGGTTGCCTATGTTGGTTATGCCGGTGCGCTGGCACCTGATGAGGCGGAAATGCCGATCGCGTTGTGCGAGGAAGCGTTGACCGATGCCGACGGTACGTTCAGCGATTGCAGTATCGCGCAGCTCATCCCCTCCACCACCGATACGGGCATGTGGACTTCTTTTGAGCAACCCTGTAGTGGCGCAGCTAGTGCGAAAGAGTTACGGGACATCATTGATAACGGTAATGGGCCTGATAACTGCCTCGGTGGCTACGAGGGGCCTCAAATCCATTTCGGTGCCGATATGTCCACGAACGAAGGAATGGCCAACTCCGTCTGGAAAGATTTACGAGACTGCTGGGAAAAACGCACTGACCGAACGGTTCCCTGGCAAATGAAGGCGCCTGTCATCAACTGCAGCGATGGACCCGCAAGTTGCAAGACCGTTGTGGGAACGGTCGGGATTTCAATTATGTGGATATTGGCGAACAGCCCTGATATCGAAGACGATTCCCCGACTCAAATGACTGATCCCACGGGAAACAACAACGATTGGGTGGCGCCGAATGTGACGACCATAGAAGGTCTTGAGGAATGTGCCGATTTGGGTTACCCAAACGCCGATGAGAACGCAGAAGAATACGGGAGGTGTCGATGGGATAGCTTTGTCACACATTTCGGCCTTATCGGTGAGGATGGAAGTCTGGCTACTTTGGAGAACGACGGCTTCCGACAGAAGCGCATGTATCTCTTTCCCCAATGCACCCAGCAAAGACCCTCGGGCACAAGCGGTGTGCGTAACTTTGGTGTCCGGGCGCGGGTACCGGTACTGGTAAACTAATGACATGCATGGCACAGATCGGCGGGTCCCGCAGACGGCAGGAGCGACTGCTCGGCTCAGTCCGGCGGCGGCCCGAACAAGTCCTGCATGGGCTTGCCATCCGAGCGCGGCTGCACCAGCCCAAAGTGCCGATAGGCGCTCTGGGTGGCCATGCGCCCGCGCGGGGTGCGCACCAGGTAACCCTGCTGGATCAGGAAGGGCTCCAGCACGTCTTCGATGGTGCCGCGCTCCTCGCCGATGGCCGCCGCCAGGCTCTCCACCCCCACCGGCCCGCCGTCGAACTTCTCGATGACGGCCTGCAGCAGGCGGCGGTCCATGTGATCAAAGCCCAGGCCATCCACCTTGAGCATGCCCAGCGCCTGGTCGGCCACGTCCCGGGTGATGTGCCCGCCCGCCTTCACCTGCGCGAAGTCCCGCACGCGGCGCAGCAGCCGGTTGGCGATGCGCGGCGTGCCGCGGGAGCGCCGGGCGATCTCCGCGGCGCCGTCGGCCTCCGCGTGGATGGCCAGGATCTGCGCCGAGCGCTGCACGATGCGGGTGAGGTCCTCGGCGCTGTAGTACTCCAGGCGCTGGACGATGCCGAAGCGGTCCCGCAGGGGCGAGGTGAGTAGCCCGGCACGGGTGGTGGCGCCCACCAGCGTGAAGGGCGGCAGGTCCAGCTTGATGGAGCGGGCCGCCGGGCCCTCGCCGATCATGATGTCGAGCTGGAAGTCCTCCATGGCGGGGTAGAGAATTTCTTCCACCACCGGGCTCAGGCGGTGGATCTCGTCCACGAACAGCACATCGCCGGACTCCAGGTTGGTGAGCAGCGCCGCCAGGTCCCCGGGCTTCTCCAGCACCGGGCCCGAGGTCTGGCGCAGGTTCACCTGCATCTCGTGGGCGATGATATGCGAGAGCGTGGTCTTGCCGAGCCCCGGCGGGCCGAAGATCAGGGTGTGGTCCAGGGACTCCCCGCGGCCGCGGGCGGCGCCGATGAAAATCTCCATCTGCTCGCACACCGCCGGCTGACCCACGTAGTCCTGCAGCCGACGGGGGCGGATCGCACGGTCCAGGGCGCCGTCGTCAGCGGCCTCGGCGGGGGTGATGAGGCGGTCGGGGTCGGTCATCGAAAGTGCTCCCGCATGTGTTCAAACGCGCATGTGTCACCCGGCCCGCCGCTGACTGCCAGACGCTGCACCCAAGCAAAATCGCCGTCTGCTCGCATCTCTCCCCAGGTGGTGCGGATCAGCCATCGAAACACTAACCGCAGACTGCGGCCGGTATCAGTCTGTCGGGGCGCATCGACGCTGTCCAGTCTGTCGTTCACGCGGCAGCGCTGGTGCGGTGTGCCGCCGTCTCTCGACAATGGCCCTTTTCGTGCCACCTACTACGATACCTGGCTCGCGGCAAAATGCAGACCGCCCAGCGACTACTTATAGATCGTTGCCGCCAAAAAGCCCTCTCAGCGTCTCCTGCCTTATCTGCTGTTGCACTCCACACCGACCTCCTGTGCATTTGTCACGAATCAGTTCGGCGCTACCTACTCCGAAGGTCGGGTGAGCACCTATCCTTACTCGAGAAATTTCCCTGACTCCCATAACTTCATTGCCATGTCAAACTCTGCTAAACGATTGGCTGGTAGCGCATTCCGTAAATACTCTAAATGCGATATCTATCGCAGGTTTAAGCTTTCGACCTTTCGACCAGGGTCACCACAAGCGCCAGCGAAATAGGCTCAGATTCTTACGATATCCTTTTAAACTTTGTCTGAGCGAAGCTCCACAATCCACCAAACAAGCCGGCACTGTAGAGTTTTGGCCATGCCGAACATCAACCCGATCCCTGGCGAGCAAGCCCTAGTCACAGCCTTTGCTTCACTGGCGGATGCACGCCGTCCGATCAACCGGCGCCATCGCCCCAGCGATATGATCGTGCTGGTCATCTCGGCAGCACTCGCCGGCGCTGATGGTTGGCAGGACGCCGCACGCTTTAGGCGCGCCAAAGCGGCGTGGCCTCACCAGTTTCTGGTGCTGCCCTACAGCATCCTCAAGGCACGCCGGTTTCCCGACGAAGATATGGGGCACAAAGACTGTGCGCGAACGAGCTACGGTAATGCGGAAGATCGCCCCATTTTACCTGAATCGCCAATTCGCCCGCTTCTTAGTGTTCTCCGGCCTCGCCGCAGCGACAAACCTGCTCGTCGGGGTTTTGCTTTACGAGCGGGCCGGTCTCGATCACGGTTGGGAATACGGGGTATCGGTCTCGGTTGCGTTCGTGGCGGGAATGGCAGTCAGCTTTGTACTCAACCGCTGGCTGACATTCGTCCCGTCCGGGCGGTCCGTCTTCCGGGAGATGCAGACCTTCCTCGTTGTCTCATTGGGCGGTCTGACCCTGACCGTCACCCTGTCCTATGTATTCCGCGGTACCGCGGTCGCTGGTCTGATAACGACCCAATGGGTAGCGACGCACATCCCAGCGTCAGTCACAATGGACATGCTCAGTCATTTCCTGGCGGTCGGCCTCGTAACGTTCTATTCCTTTGCCTGCCACAAGTTGTTCAGCTTCGGACCAGGTCTTCGAAGTGTCCTGGCGAGGGTCACAGCGGACGCGACCGCCCGGCACCGCGAACGGAAAGGGCAGGATTTTGGTTGCAGCGCCGAACAAGCACCGCGATCCCCTTCCCGCTACCAAGATTGCCGATGAGGCTGCCAAACATGCAGAAACCAAAGTCTCATTTGCAGTGACTCGGCTCGGACAATTGAGGGCAGGCGTACGGATGTCGCAAGAAACAGCTGTCATTATCGGTGCCGGGCCAGCTGGGCTTACGGCCGCTTACGAGCTGGTCACACGCACGAACATTCGCCCGATCGTCATCGAAGCGAGCGGGTTCGCCGGCGGCATCGCTCGGACCATCAACTATAAGGGCAATCGTATCGACATTGGGGGGCACCGGTTTTTCTCCAAATCCGATCGTGTCATGAATTGGTGGACGCGAATCCTGCCCATCCAGGGTGTGGGGAGGGCGGTAGCGGGGCAGACGGAGATCAGTTACCAGAACAAACGCCGTCATCTAGACCTGGCTGCCAGTGGGCCCGACCCCGAACTGTGCGACGATGTCATGCTCCTGCGCCCGCGGGTCTCGCGTATCCTGTACGGTGGTCAGTTCTTTGACTATCCGATCAAGCCGAGCACCAAGACGCTCGCTGCGCTGGGCTGGGTGAAGAGCTTCAAGCTCGCTGCAAGCTACGCGAAGGGCAAGCTACGCCCGGTGCGCCCGGAGCGGAGCCTGCAGGACTTCCTTACTAATCGCTTCGGCTATGAGCTCTACGCTACCTTCTTCCGCGACTACACCGAAAAGGTGTGGGGAGTGCCCTGTCATGCGATCCCCGCGGAGTGGGGTGCGCAACGGATCAAGGGCCTTTCGGTCTCGGCTGTGGTCACACACGCCCTGCGATCGATCGTCCGACGCGGGGGCGATGTGGCCCAGAAAGGAACCGAGACCAGCCTGATCGAGCAGTTTCTCTACCCGAAGTTTGGCCCCGGGCAGCTTTGGGAAAAAGTTGCCGCGCTGGTCGAGGCGCGCGGAGGAAAAGTCCACTATCACACCCGGGTCACATGCCTCCGACAAAAAGCAGCCGCGATTGTCTCCGCCGACGTTGAAGGACCGGATGGCGCACGGCGCACCCTGCAGGGCGAGCACTTCCTTTCGTCTATGCCGGTCCGTGACCTCGTTGCCGGCCTAGCGCCGGAAGCACCGCCGAATGTAAGGGAGGTCGCCCTCGAACTCCCCTATCGCGACTTTATAACCGTCGGTCTGCTACTCAGGCGCCTGCGGCTCGGCGGCGGTGTCTCGGGCCTCGAGCTGAGGGAGAAGGTCCCGGACAACTGGATCTATGTACAAGAGCCTCAGGTGAAGGTCGGCCGGTTGCAGATCTTCAACAACTGGAGCCCCTACATGGTGGCCGATCCGGAAACTGTGTGGATCGGCTTAGAGTATTTCGTCAACGAAGGTGATTACCTCTGGAGCCTGTGCGATGACGACATGTTCCGCTTTGGAGTATCCGAGCTAGTGACCATCGGTGTGATCGATGCCGACGCGGTCTTGGACCATATCGTCATCAGAATGCCCAAGACCTACCCCGCCTACTTTGGCAGCTACGATCGTTTTGGAGAGATTCGTGACTACCTCGGTCAGTTTCGCAACCTCTTTCCACTCGGCCGGAATGGGATGCACCGCTACAACAATCAGGACCATTCGATGCTCACCGCAATGACCGCGGTCGACGGCATCATCGCGGGAATAGATGTGCGAGGAAAACTTTGGGACGTCAACGCCGATCGGGACTATCACGAGGAGCGGAAGTCAGGATGATTGCTGGCCTCGCTAGGCCAATCCCCCCCCTGTCCCTGCGGGGAAGTGCAGTCTTGCTGGTCAACGCAGTGTCCGCCGCTCGTTCTATGCAATAGAGAGCCCCACTACCGATACCGGTGTGAGATGATACTGGTCCGAAATTTCATCACCTGCCTTTCCATGCTCGTTTCATTTTTTGGGTATTAGATGAAAGCCGCGGCCTACGACGTATGAGCGCAACCAGCACTCGATGGAGGCTACGATAATTGCAATCGAAGCACAGATTCGCGATCGTTAATCAGCCATTAATGCTGATACCTGCCATCGATCTGGCTATTGTTGGTGTAGTCCTTTTCAGGAAAGCCTTGCCCGTGAGCTCGGGAAGCGCAGTTAGCAATCTATTCTTGGTAATCAATGCCTGTGCTGGATGGGTCGCTGCAGTGTCACTGGTTGGATTGATCGGGTTGGCCGTCGAGCGAATGGAGAACCCTCTGATACGAAAAGCTGCGACACTTTCATCAGCGGTTTTGATTGTTTTTGGCGCAGCGTACTGCTCTATTTTTTGGACCTTCCTTGCGTCTTTAGGGTACGGGCCCAGCGGGGATATCCTTGCATTTTTGGTCTTGAACAACGGGCAACTTCTCCTACACCTGCTGCAAACGGCGCCAACCAAGATGGCGGCCTTCGGCCTATTTTTGTTGGTCGCAGTGTTTTTCTTTACGAGAGCCTACCGCAAGTTCATAAGTGCGGCGAAGCAATCGTTTTCGATCCCGCATGTTTCGATCCTCTCGGCGACAGCATTGGCAGTCCTTGTGCTCTCCGCCCCGCATGTTTCCGCGCGCATTTCTGCAGTTTCCGTCGACAAGTTCGCGATCGAACGATGGACAAGGGATGCAAGGGTCGCCGAAAGGGAAGCATCGTTAGCTAACTCCCTTCCGCCCAGGAGGAAATACGAGCCTACCTCTGCGATACACGCAACAGTACCAGTCATCTTTCTTCTTGTAGAGTCTCTCCGTTATGACCTCCTTGAGATGCAACCGAGCCCCATTCCCTTCCTCCAGGCTCTTAGCGAAGAAGCGATGGTCTTCACGCGGTCGTACGCGTCGTCCTCGCATTCAAACTATGCTGACCTTGCCGTCTGGTATTCACAATATCCGCTTCGTTCTTCAAGGCTGCAGGGCTATCCTGCTGATGCCGAGTGGCGCGGGACGTCGCTTTTTGAAGCTTTCAAGGCGCATGACTATGTTACTGGATACATTTCTTCGCAGAACGAGAAATGGGGAGGTATGATTAATTGGCTAAAAGTGCCCGATGTCGACTTTTTTTATCATTCAGAAGATTTTTCAGGCGACACTTGGGTTAACGAGGACGACGATGCGGGGCTGATCAGATTGCTGAAGACCGGGCGGGCAACGGCAGGAAAGATTGAGGATAGCAAAACGTTGCGAATAGCCGCAGACTGGCTTAGCGGCCAACGATCGACTGACGCGGTCTTTCTTGGGGTCAACCTACAGAACACTCACTTCAGTTATGTGATACCAGAGGGAGGAATTGAGCCATATCAACCCGCAACTTTCGAATTTGACGCGGTGTATTATCGCTGGCCCTTTGAGAAGCGGGAGGTCGTCCGAAACAGATATTTGAATGCTGTACGCAACGTAGATGAGCTACTTCGAGCTTTCGTGGAAGAGCTCAAAGAGCTAGGAATCTGGGAGAGGTGTGTTTTTGTAGTATTAGGCGACAGCGGCGAAGCATTTTACGAGCACGGCTTCGGTAATCACTCAGGGCCAATGTATGATGAGGTCATGAGGACTTTGACACTCGTCAAATTACCCGGCGCGAAAAACTTTGGCGACAAGAAGATAGAATCAGCAATTAGTCACATTGACATCGCACCGTTGGTCTTGGAGAGCCTCGGAATGGCGATACCGGAATCATTTCAAGGGGAGGCGCCGTTGGCCACAGGGGAGAGTAATAGGCCGGTTTTCATGTACGCTAACGCGATGGTGCGGCAGTATGGTTTGGTTTCGTGGCCGTGGAAACTACTGAAAACCGAGTATCCCTATCCTAGGCTGGAGTTGTATCACTTGGAGGCGGATCCAGGTGAAGAGGAGGATCTTGCGGACCGTGAAGCGCGGATGGCTCAGGTATTGGAAGTTCGTCTGAACCAGTGGATCGAAAATCAACTCGCATACTACGGGAGCCCTAGGTTGTACGAAGGTTTTCAGCCGCCGAGGACCACCGAGCATCGTTGACCAGCGGATAGCTAACAGGCCTCGGGATAAATGGCGACGGGCTGTAAGTTTTGGCGCCGTCGCAAGCGGGCTAGGCGGGGCCGATGTCTTGCTCCGTGAATTTTTCCGCCAAGTCAGAACCTGAGGACACGTTCGAAGAGGTAGCCGCCCCCGACGGCGCGCGGATGAAGTTGTGAGCGGTAGACCTACAAGGAGAGGCCCATGCCGCAACTCGACTGCATCTACATCGTTCGCCGCTTGGAGGGGATCAGGCGCATGGGCGATCCGCGACGGGGATTGCGTGGGATTTCAACAGTCATCACGCCGCCGCGGTGATCCAGGCTGCCAAGGCCAATGCGTTCGAGCTGGTCTTCATGCTGCCTTATTCACCGGACCTCAACCCAATCGAGTTCACTTGGGAAAGCATCAAGCGCGTGATTTCGATCGCTACCATTCGCTCGATCGATGAGTTGCGGCGGACGATTCGCATGACGTTTGCAGAAGCGAGCCAGCATCGTTCTCATGCTAAAGCTTGGATTCAAAGCTTTGTTCCCAGTGCCGTGAGCTATAAGAGAGTATGCGAGTGGCTATAATCGCTAATACCAACGATATAGGATAGAGGACTTGGCGTATGCGGACGGTGGCACTCGCTCTGCTGTTCTTGCTCCTTTCGGTGATCGCGATCTCGCGCGCACCGGGGCCTGATGCGTTGCTCTTCAGTCTCGATAACGACAGCGTCATGCGACTCGTGATGATCCGGGATCTGCTGAATGGGCAAGACTGGTTCGACCTGAGCCAGGTCAGGCTCGGTGTCGATGGCGGCAGTGAGATGCATTGGTCGCGACTGCTCGATGGGTTGCTGGCGGCGCTCATATCAGGTGGCGGTTTGGTGTTCGGTCCTCTGCTTTCAGAGTATTGGGTGATGATGCTCTGGCCGCTCGCGATGCTTGGTCTCGCAATGATCATAGTCTTCTGGATCGGCCGAGCGCTAGATGGGCCTGGGACCGGGGCCTTTGCAGCGGCTTTGGTTGGTCTAAGCCTTGTCACAACCGCGCGGTTCGCGCCGGGTGGTATTGACCATCACAATATCCAGCTTGTCCTTCTCTTGACCGTCGTCATGGGCTTAGTCGTACGCCGGGTATACCCGGGTTGGGCTATGGTCAGTGGCTTCGCGCTCGCTGTCAGTCTGGTGATTGGCGTAGAGACGTTCCCGCTACTCGCCCTGTGTGGTTTGGCGATGGCCGTATTTTGGGTAGTTGACGGCGGGGGCGAGCGAACCGCTGCGCTCAGATTCTCCACCAGCATCATCGCCGGTCTCCTGGTCCTCTTTCCGCTGACGGCTCCTGCGTCAGCTTGGCAAGGTGGATTCTGTGATGGGATTTCCATCGACTTGGTCGTGGTGGCAGGCGGAGCCGCAGTCGGGCTCGCGCTCGCGGCTGCTATGGTGGTTCGTGGGGACTGGGTGACTCGGCTCACCGTGGTTGCCGGCGTTGGCGTGGTGTGTTGCGTGGTTGCGCTGCTCTACGCGCCGGCTTGCCTGAGTAATCCGCTGGCATCGCTTGACCCCTATCTCAAGTCGCGCTGGCTGGATATTGTCTCGGAGGCACGGAGCTTTAGCGATGTAGTGTCGGGTTCTCACAAAGACCGATTTTATCTCGGCTTTTTTTGCTTGGGTGTCGTTGCAGTTGCTGCCGCAGTACACATCTTTCGGCGCGGACCGAACCGACTAGAGTGGGCATTCTTATCGGTGCTGATTGTACTGGCAACAGCGCTTACCGCCTACCAGCTGCGCAGCTATCTAACGATCGTTGTACTTAGCGCACCGCCTATTGCCGCTGTTGTGGCACGGCTGAGCAAAGCCGGGGGCTCGGGTGTGGGCAGATGGCGCGCCATTGCTGCACCAACGGTATTTGCCCTGGCGGTACCGTTGACTTGGGCGGCTGGCTTATCTCTGGTTGATCCCGACGCTGGGAGTGACCCTGCCATTGCGGCGTCTTCAGGTGAGGCCATTGTACGGGATGAGTGTCTAGTCCCGGGTGTCTTCGATAGTCTTGCGGACCAGCCGCCTGGATTAGTGTCAGCCGTTTCCAACATGGGCGCGGAGATTCTTGCGTTCACACCGCATCGCGTTTTGGCGGCACCATATCACCGCAATCAGGCTGGCATGCGCGCGCAGCTTGAAATTGCGCTCGCTAGCAACGCCGAAGAGGCCAGGGCGCACATGCAAGCAGTCGGTGTGGATTACGTAGTGGTCTGTGCGTCGGACCCTGAGATGAGGGCGCTTGAGAAACTTGGCTATTCCGGGTTCCTACGCGAGTTGGAGCAAGGGGTGGTACCCGAGTTCCTGACGCCCATTCCTGTCTCGGAACCGGAGAGCCCGCTGCGGATTTACAAGTTTCAGTCGAAGCAGCCAGAGGCTTAACCGGAGACTTGCCTGGTTTCCGGCTTCGACTTCAGGGCAACAAATCGACGATGGCGACGGGCCTGTCCGGCACAGCGAGGCTTGCGAGGCCGCCGTCCCGGCCGATGGTCTGCTTGGAGAGGAAGTCATCGCCTTGCGGATCGCGATAGACCTCCAGGGCCCTCGCATTGAGGTCGAGCATCCAGTTCTCGCGGATGCCGTTGCGCGCGTAGAGGCGCTTCTTGGTGATGCGGTCGACGCCAAGGCTCGATTCGGCGATTTCCAGGATCAGCACAGTATAGCCGTGCACCGGCGGTGGCCGTCCAGACGCTGTGGGCGATCCGGGCGAGGGCACATCAAATTCCGCAGCGTCAGGCATCATGCGAGCACCAAGCGATGGATCGTCTCCTGTTGGCCAGCCTCATCGAGGATTTTGCTACGCTGCCAGACTGTGACGTAGCCTGCATCGACCGGACGACTCGGCTCGTGGAGCTGGTCGGCGACATCGGCGCCGGCAACGCCGTCGCGGATCTCGAAGGCTTCCTCGGCACTCGGCAGATCGAAGACCCGTGCGCTTTTTCATTCGACGCACAGAGGGCATGATCCTGGCAACCGGCAGTCAACCATAGCGAGGCACTATGAAGACTTCCTTTGATCGTATCACCATCAACCCAGAACAGATGGGCGGACAACCCTGCATCCGCAGCATGCGCTTGACCGTTCGACGTGTTGTCGAGGCTGCTGCTCTGTATCCGGACCGGCAAGAACTGAAACGCGAGTACCCGGAGTTGGAAGACGATGACATCCGCCAAGCCCTGCAGTTCGCGGCCGAAAGCCTGGATGATCAAATCATTAGCCTGGATGCCGCATGACTCGGATCCTGCTGGATCAGGGGCTACCGCACAGTGCGGTTGAGCACCTCGCGGCCAGCGGTGTGGATGCCTGTCATGTTGCAGACATCGGCCATAGCCGAGCCAGCGCTAGCGACATCCTGTCTGTGATCGCGTCGTTGGCGCAGGGACACCGTTCCCACGGCCTAACCGCCCCGGTGGACGCTCGGGGACACTGCGCTTAAGCTGCGCCACGTGCCGGGGCGGCCCCGGCAGCGGACCAGGAACAGCGGCGCAAGCCCTCAACAGCAGTCATGACCCAGCCCGATCCCTCCGCCCTGCGCGATGCGGCGACCATCACCGTGCCCACCACCGCCAATCCGGCGGCGGATGCGCGCAGCCTGTCCATCGTGATTCCGCTGTACGAGGAGGCCGACAACGTCGCGCCGCTGCTGGCGCGGGTGCATGAGGGACTGGCGGGCTACGGCCACCCCTGGGAGCTGATTTTGGTGGACGACGGCAGCCGTGATGGCACGGCGGAGCGGGTGCAGCGGGCGGCGGAGCAGTACGGGCCGCATGTGCGCCTGATTCGGTTCCGGCGCAATTTCGGGCAAACGGCGGCGATGCAGGCGGGCTTCGACGCCGCCCGGGGCCAATTGGTGGCGAGCCTGGACGGGGATCTGCAGAACGACCCGGCGGACATCCCGCGCATGGTGGCGGAGCTGTTGGACCAGGACCTGGACCTGCTGCAGGGCTGGCGGCGCAACCGCCAGGACGCGCTGGTGCAGCGCAAGCTGCCCTCGCGCATCGCCAACGCCCTCATCGGCCGGGTGACCGGCGTGACCCTGCACGACTACGGCTGCAGCCTGAAGGTCTATCGCGCCGACATCATCAAAGAAGTGCGGCTGTTCGGCGAAATGCACCGGTTCATCCCGGTCTGGGTGGCGGGCATCACCGACCCGGCGCGCATCGGCGAGACCGAGGTGGCCCACCGCGCCCGGGAGCGGGGCGCGTCCAAGTACGGCATCTCGCGCACCTTTCGGGTGCTGCTGGATCTATTGGTGGCCTTTTTCTTCCTGCGCTACGGCGCCCGGCCGGGGCACTTCTTTGGCGCCATCGGGCTGATGTTCGGCGCCGTCGGCGGCCTGCTAATGAGCTGGCTGCTGGTGGTGAAGTTCGGCTTCGGGCAAGACATCGGTCAGCGGCCGATGCTGTTCATGGCCATCCTGTCTTTGGTGACATCCGTGCAGCTGCTGACCACCGGCGTGCTGGCGGAGGTGCTGGCGCGGATCTTCTTCGCCTCCGGCGAGCGCACCCATCATTGTATCCGCTGGCAGTCGGACCCGGCGCGGGCGGGCTGGAAGGCGCCGGCTTGAGCCCGGCCGACGCCGCACGAACGCCGGGGGCTGCGCTGTGGCAGCCGCCGGCGGCCTTCGCACTGCTGGCGCTGGCGGTGTGGCTGGCCTTTTTCTGGCAGCTCGGCGCCGTGCCCCTCTACGACCTGGACGAGGGCGCCTTTACCGAGGCCACCCGGGAGATGCTGGCCTCCGGCAACTTCATCACCCCGCAGCGTGACGGCGCGCCCCGCTACGACAAGCCGGTGCTGATCTATTGGCTGCAGGCGGCGTCGGTGTCGGTGCTGGGCCTGAACGAGCTTGCGCTGCGGCTGCCCTCGGCCATCGCCGCCACGCTGTGGCTCGCGGCGCTGTGGGGGTTCACCCGCGCGCGCGTGGATGCGGCCACCGCCACGGTGGCCGCGCTCATCATGGCCTTCGGCCTGCAGGTGGCCATCATCGGCAAGGCGGCGGTGGCGGATGCGGTGCTGAACCTGTTCATCGCCCTGGCCTTCTTCGACATCTATCGCTGGCTGGAGCAACCGCGCCGGGGCCTGCTGTTGCGGGTGTATCTGTGGCTGGGCCTGGGCTTTCTCACCAAGGGGCCGGTGGCGGTGTTCTTCCCGCTGCTGGTGAGCTTCGCCTACTGTCTGTCCTTGGGCCGATGGCGCGACTGGCTGCGGGCGGTTTTCGCGCCCCTGGGATGGCTGGTGTTCATCGCCGTGGCCGGGCCCTGGTATCTGGCGATCTACCTGGAGGACGGCGCGGGCTTCTTCCGCAGCTTCTTTCTGGAGCACAACGTCGGCCGCTACGGCGGGGTCAAGCACGGCCACGCCGGCTTCCCCGGCTACTACCTGGTGATGCTGCCGGTGGTGCTGCTGCCCTTTACCGGCTGGTTCCTGCGGCTGGTGCCCATGGTGCGGACACTATGGGGGCAGCCGCTGGACCGGTTCCTGCTGCTGTGGTTTGCGGCGGTGTTCGTGACCTTCTCCTTCTCCGACACCAAGCTGCCGCATTACATGGTCTACGGCATCACGCCGCTGTTCATCCTGATGGCAAGGCACCGGGCCGCGCTCAACAGCCCCTGGCTGGCCTTCGCGCCGCCGGTGGCGTTCATGGCCCTGCTGGCGGCGCTGCCGCTGGTGCTGCCCCTGCTGGCGGGGCAGGCGGACCGGCCCCACGAGCAGGCTATGCTCGCCGCCGGCACCGAGGCGCTGGACTGGCTGTATGGGCTGACCACGCTCGCCGGCCTGGCGACCCTGTTGCTGCTGGCGGGCCTGTCACGGCTGCCCATCTGGCAGCGGCTGCTGCTGGCGGGGGTGGTGCAGACCCTGGTGGTGTTCGGCGCCCTGGTGCCGCGGGTGTTCGCGGTGATGCAGGCGCCGGTGAAGCAGGCGGCGCTCATGGCCCGGGCGCTGGATCAGCCGACGGTGGTGTTTCGCACCAGCATGCCGAGCTTCAGCGTCTACCGCGAGGCCATCACGCCCCAGTCGGACCGCCCGGCGCCCGGTGAGCTCGTGTTCCTGCGCGTGGACAAGCTGGATGACCTGGCCGCCACCCGGCCCGATGCGCCCCTGGTGACCCTCTACCGCCGCGGGCCGGTGGCGCTGGCGACTTTTGCCCGCGATGGCGATGGCCACAGCAATGGCCGCGGTGGTGCTGCGGAGCGTGCCGATGCCCGAGGTGATGATGGCTGACGTCGCGGAGACGCCCACAGGCAAGGCCCTGCGCCTGTGGCGGGCGCTCGGCGCCGATCTGAATGCGGCTTTGGCCCGCGGTGCCGCCCGCGATGCCTGGCCCGGCGCTGCGGCCGCGGCCTGGCTCACCCACGCCGCCCTCGCCGCGCTGGTGCTGGGCGCCGGACTCTGGCTGCTGGCGGGCTACCATGCGGGCTTCGCGACGCTCAACGGCGCCGCCGCCGCGCTGCCCGGCTGGCTCTGGCAGGGGCTCACGGTGCTCGGGGACGAGCGCGTGGCCTTCGCGCTCAGTTTGTTCCTGGCTCGCCGTCATCCGCGGGTGTTCTGGGCGCTCATCGTCGCCGGCGCGGTGGCGGCCCTGTACTCGCGCGGGCTCAAGCCGCTGTTCGATGCGGCGCGCCCGCCGGCGGTGCTGGCGCCCGGCGGCTTCCATCTCATCGGTCCGGGGCACCGCAGCGAGAGCTTCCCCTCCGGACACAGCGTGACCGCCGGCGTCTTCTTCGGTGTGCTGGCGCTGTTCGCGCGGCGGCGGGGCTGGCGGGCGCTGTTGCTGCTGCTGGCGGTGGCGGCGGCCTTGAGCCGCACGGCGGTGGGCGTGCACTGGCCGGTGGATGTGGCCTTCGGTCTCGGCGGCGGCTTGCTCGCGGCGGTGGTCGGCGTTTGGCTGGCGCGGCGCAGCCAGTGGGGCGTGCAGAATGGCTCGGTGCATCTGGCCTTCGTCACCGTCGCCGTCATCGTCAGCATCGGACTCTGGTTCGACGACGGCGGCTACCATGCGGTGGCGTCGGTGTTGCAGGTGCTGTGCGCCGGCGCGTTAGGCGCCGTGGTGCTCGGCTATGTGCTGCTGCCGCTGGGGCGCTGGGGGCTGATCCCAATCCGCAAGACCTGAGAGTATGGACACACAGCATCGACCTGGGCTCGAAGCGTCGTTAGGGCGGAGATTGCGGGTTGGGTGACGGCTGGCGGGGGACGCCGTGAATACATCCCTGTAGGCTTCACGACAGCATCCCTGCTGTCGAGACCCCCGCCAGCCGCCACCCAACCCGCAATAAATGCAGGCCCGCATAGGACGGCCTTCACACCGGGTCTCGCCCGGCTCGATTTCACGCTACCATCGTCGGCGATGTATCAAGTCCCTTTGCGCGCGCTCGCTCTCGACCGGCGGTGGCCGGTCACCGGCCCGCCGCCGCGCACCCTGTTGATCTGGCCGCTGGCCCTGCTCCTGACCGCGTTGGTGGGCGGGGTGGCGTCCCGCGCTGCCACGGCGGCGGAGGCACTGCCGCGTGTCATGGGCACCAACCTGTGCGCGGACCTGTTGCTGGATTCCACGGCGGCGCCGGCGCAGATCGTGTCGCTGTCGCGTCAGAGTCGGGATGCCACGGTGTCGCCCATCGCCGCGCGCGCGGCGGCCTATCCCGCCAACGACGGCGGCGTCGAGGATCTGCTCTATCACCGCCCGGATAAGGCGCTGGTGTATCTCGGCTGGACCGGGGGGCGCTTCGCCACACTGCTCGCCGGCCAGGGTATCGAGCTCATCGAGGTGCCCTATCCCGCGGGCTGGGACGATGCCCTGGCCAGCGCCCGTGCCATCGCCGCCGAGATCGGCCGCGCCGAGACCGGTGCCGCCCTGGCCGCCGCCGCCGAGCAGCGCATGCGTGAGCTGGCGGAGGCGCTGCCGCCGCTGCGGGTGCTGTATCTGCGCCCCGGCGGCGGCAGCGCCGGCGCCGGCACCTATGTGGATGATGTGATCACGCGCCTGGGGCTGGTGAACCTGGCCGCCGAGCAGGGTCATGTGGGCTGGGGCGCCTATCCGCTGGAGCGGATCATCACCGATCCGCCGGATGTCTTTCTGCTGAGCTACTTCGAGCAGGCGCCGCCGCCCGGCGCATCGGCGTATGCGCGCCATCCGCTGCTGCGGGACCTGCTTGCGCGCACACCCACGGTGCAGGTGCCGAGTCAGTCCTGGGGCTGCGGCGGACTGGAGCTGGTGGGCGCCGCCGAGGCCATCGCCGCCCAATTGCGGGCGCTGTCGTGGGACGGTGGGCCATGACAACGGTGTCCCGTGGCGACACGCCAGAGAGCGAGCCCGCAACTGAGCCGGGTTACGGGGCGCGTGCTGGCTTGGGCAATGGACCATACACCGACGCGAGTACTGGCGCGGGTTCTGAGCCAGGCACCGGGCCGAGTCGTGCTGGACCGGGTTCTGCACCAGGCGGCGGGCCGGGCATCGGCCCGGAGACTGGGCCGCCAACCCGGCCCGACGCCGCTCAAAGCGCCGCGGCCGCCGCCGGCTGGCTCGGTGCGCTGGGGCTCGTCGGCCTGCTGACCCTGGGGCTGCTCGGCCTGAGCCTGCTGTCCCTGGGCTTCGGCGCGGCGCCGCTCACCTGGGCCGAGGTGCTGGCCGGATTGCTCGGCGTCGGCCCGGAGGAGCACCGGCTCATCGTGCAGCAGATCCGGTTGCCGCGGGTGCTGCTGGCCTGGCTGCTGGGGGCGGCGCTCGGCATGTCCGGCGCGGCTCTGCAGGGGCTGCTGCGCAATCCGCTGGCGGAGCCGGGCCTGCTGGGTATCTCCGCCAGTGCGGGGCTCGGCGCGGTGCTGGCGTTGTACTTCGGGCTCACGGCGGTGAGCCTCTGGGCGCTGCCGGCGACGGCCATGGCCGGTGCGCTGCTGGCCACACTGCTGCTCTATGCGCTGACGCGCGGCGGCGCTTCCAATCTCACGCTGATTCTCGCCGGGGTGGCCCTGTCGTCCCTGGCGGGCGCGCTCACCTCCCTGGCCCTGAATCTGGCGCCGAGCCCGGCGAGCGTGCAGGACATCGTGCTCTGGCTGCTGGGGTCCATTGCGGACCGCAGCCTGGCGGATGTGCGCCTGGTGCTGCCCTTCGTCGCCGCGGGGCTGGCGTTGCTGTTGGCGGCGGCGCCGGCGCTGACGCTGCTGACCTTGGGCGAGGCGGAGGCCACCAGCCTGGGCGTGCACCTGCCGCGGCTGCGGGGGCTGGTGATCGCGGGCTCGGCGCTGTCGGTGGGCGCCTGTGTCTCGGTGACCGGTACCATCGGCTTCGTCGGGCTGGTGGTGCCGCACCTGCTGCGCGGGCTGGTGGGCCATCGGCCCGGCCGGCTGCTGCTGCCGAGCGCCCTCGGCGGGGCGCTGCTGGTGCTGGCGGCGGATCTCGCCATCCGGCTGCTGGACACGCCGCAGCCGCTGATGCTCGGCGTGGTGACGGCGCTGGTGGGGGCGCCCTTCTTCCTGGCGCTGGTGCTGAGAAGCCGGCGGGCGCTGGCGTGAGCGGGTCAGCCATGAGCGCCAAGTCCGTGCACAGCGCATCCGTCAGCGCCCAAGCCGGCGGCCCCGAGTCCCCGAAGCTCTTGTCCGTGGCCGGACTCTCGGTGCAGCTGGGTGGCCGAACGCTGGTGGAGGCGGTGGACCTCGACGTGGCGCGGGGGGAAATTGTGGGGCTCATCGGCCCCAACGGCGCCGGCAAGTCCACCATCGTGAAGGCCATCGCCCAGCTGCTGCCGCACCGGGGCGACATCCGCCTCGACGGCGCGCCCGTGGGCCGGCTCGGCGCCCGGGCGCGGGCGCGGCGCCTGGCTTATCTGAGCCAGGACGATCAGGTGCAGTGGCCCATCACGGTGGCGGAGCTGGTGGCCCTGGGCCGCTACCCGCATCGCTCGGGCTGGGGCGGCACACCGGGCGCCGGCGACCGGGCCGCCGTCGAAGCGGCCATGCGCGCGGCGGATGTCTGGGACCTGCGCCGGCGGCGGGCGGATCAGCTCTCCGGCGGCGAGCGTGCCCGGGCGCGGCTCGCCCGGGTGCTGGCGGTGCAGGCGCCGCTGGTGCTGGCCGACGAGCCGGTGGCCGCCCTGGATCCGCGCCATCAGTTGGAGGTGATGGCCTTGTTGCGCGGGCATTGCGCCGACGGCGGCGGGGCCATCGTGGTATTGCATGACCTGACGCTGGCCAGCCGGTTCTGCCACCGGCTGCTGCTGCTGGACCGGGGCCGTGCGGTGGCCGCGGGGCCGGTGGAGCAGGTGCTGACGCCGGCGCATCTGCGTGCCGTCTACGGCATTGCGGTGGTCTCGGGTCGGCATCGCGGCCAGACCTACATCGTGCCCTGGGAGCGGGACGACGGGCCTCATGAGCGGTAGATCAGGATGCAAGCAAAAGCGCCAATCGTTCCCACCAACAACGACCGTGCCGCCGATGTGGCAGGGGTGCAGATCCGCACCTGCCCGGCCCTGCTGCTCGCGGCGACGGCGTCCGGCCAGGGCAAGACGACCCTCACCGCCGCACTGGCCCGTCACCACGTCCGGCACGGCCGCCGGGTGCGGGTGTTCAAGGTCGGGCCGGACTTCCTGGACCCCATGGTCCTGGCCCGGGCGAGCGGCGCCGAGGTGCGGGCGCTGGACCTGTGGATGGTGGGGGAGGCGGGTTGCCGCCGGCATCTTTACGAAGCCGCCGGCGACGCAGACCTGATACTGGTGGAGGGCGCCATGGGCCTCTTCGACGGCGAGCCGAGCGCCGCAGACCTGGCGGCCCGCTTCGGCCTGCCGGTGGTGGCGCTGATGGACGCCCGCGGCATGGGTCAGACCTTCGGCGCGCTGGCGCACGGGCTCGCCACCTGCCGACGGGACGTCGAGGTGGCCGGCGTGGTGGCCAACCGCGTCGGCAGCGCTCGCCACCGCGAGATGCTCACGGCGGGACTGCCGCCGGGCCTGCCGCTGCTGGCGGCGCTGCCGCGGCTGGAAGACGCGGCCCTGCCGAGCCGCCATCTGGGCCTGGTACAGGCGGCGGAGATCGCGGACCTGGACCGGCGGCTGGATGCCGCCGCGGATGCCCTGGGCCCGAGCCCGCTGGCATCGCTGTTGCCGCCGGTGCGGTTTCGGGCGCCGGCGTATTCGTCGCACCCGCCGCCGCTGCTCCGGGGGCGGCGCATTGCGGTGGCCCGGGACGCCGCCTTCTCCTTCCTCTACCCCGAGAATCTGCGGGTGCTGCGGGCCCTCGGCGCCGGGCTGACCTTTTTCTCGCCGCTGGCGGATGCGGGCGTGCAGGCGGACGCCATCTACCTGCCGGGCGGATACCCCGAGCTGCACCTGCAGCCGCTCGCCGCGAACCGGGCTATGCACGCGGCCCTGCGCGCACACCTGGCGGCGGGCCGGCCCATCTACGCCGAATGCGGCGGCATGCTCTATCTGCTGGAGCGCCTCACCGACAAGTCAGGCCACGGCGCGGACCTGGTGGGGCTGCTGCCGGGACAGGCGCAGATGCAGCCGCGGCTGGTGGGGCTCGGCATGCAGGCGCTGTGGACCGACGCCGGCGAAATCCGCGGCCACAGCTTCCACCACTCGCGCATGACCACGCCGGTGCAGCCCATCGGCCATGGGGTGCGCCAGCACGGCGAACGGGCCGGCGAGCCTTTCTATGTTCACGGCGCGCTGCGCGCCAGTTATCTGCACCTGTACTTTGTGTCGAATCCGGTTGCGGCGGCGGGGCTGTTTCTGTCGGCGAGCGGTTGAAGGAGCCAGTAGGCTTGCGGCTTCCACCAGTGCCGAGGGCTCAATGCTGAAGCGCTAAAACCGTCTTCCTCAACGCGCATGCGTCGCTATGACGGCGGAGCCGCGGTAAGGCGCGGAGCCAATGTCTACCCCGCTCTTGAAGGCATCCGATGGGTCCAGCTCTTTTCACTACAGGATGCTACCCATTGATTACTATCTATATCTGGATAGGGATCTCCGGGTGTAATTCAATTGTTTCAGCCGCATCTACAGAAACTCGACAAACGATTGATCTATAGAGCAATTTCCTCAGGACTCCAAGTTACACAATTAGATGAGCTGTCTCGGGTTATGGGCGAACTTGAGGACTAAGTTATTGAGCTCAAAAGACAAACTAATATCAGCTCAGTGATTCACTCATAATAAATACTGTACTCCCTTATGGTAAACCGCTAAGTCTGCGATATCGTAGTCCCCGCCCGGTTAGCTGCTTCACCGCTAAAGCCAAAGCGTGATGCGGCGGAAGGGCTACCGGGATATCCACTGCAGAAATCATGAGGAGAGCATCATGAACACGACAAAGACATGTCTGAGCATTCTCGCGGGCTCTTTGCTGGTGAGTACAGCGGCAATCGCCGATCAGATAACCACGACGGGCGACTTTGCCGCCGATATCGACTGGGCCGGATGTATCGCCGCAGCCGAGGCCGACGTTTCGGCAGACGGGGCCGCAGCCCTCGCCGAGGCCTTGAGCGCGATCGGCATGAGCGGCACTGGAATTGCCGCCATGGAAGTCACGCGGCAAGGCAACAACGGCACCGTGAAAAACATTGATCTTGGTGCTGCTCTTCTATCGGCCTCCCTATCGTTCACCGAGGCTGATGCCGCCGCCGGAGCCGAGGCAGGTTCATATTTCGACTTCAGCTTTGGGCCCTTTGATTTGACGCTGCCCTTAGGTGGTGCTGGAGCCGTGGGAGGTGCTACGAGCGAGAGCCTGGGTGGGTTCCTGGCCAGTACGTTACAGTACGTCACGGTTTCTGGAAAAAATATCGACGAGTTGTGGAGTGGCCTGTATCTGGGCACTCTCCAGTTCAATGTGAGCGAAGCCGCCGTTGGCGAGTTGGCAGGGGCGCTTGGAACAAGCATCGAGATAAATTGTAGTTTGTTCGGCGGCTGCGATACTGACATCAGCGGCGAGGCTGCCTATGCAATAGGTGCTGCCTTGGCAAGGGCCATCGCGGCTGGTCGAGTCGACGTAGTGACTTTGGCTCACTACAAGGACAACAACGGCCCCGGCTCCATCGTGGATGACGTAGATGTCTGGACCGGGGCTCGCGCCAGGGTTTCTTGTGAGGCATCCGCGGCCGCAGGCGCTGCAGCCGACTCAATCGACTGATTGTTGATCGTAGGCCGCCAATAACCGAGACGCCCGGGATCAACCCGGGCCTCAGAAGAAAGGCGTTGGGCGTTACGGTGGGTTCATTTGGCAGACCAACGCCGAATGAACTCAAATCATGCAGGCATGCCTGAAAAGTGGATAGAGAAATACTCCGACACGCTTCGCGATATCTAAGGATCAATTCATTTGCCACGATGACGTGCTCGGGCAGTGGAACTACGTGATTGCCGCGAATGATTTCTCTGTATAATTCGTTTAACTTGTTTTTGACGCGTCACTAAGGCGGAACTTATGAAAATAGCTTTGGGGCGCGTGCAACAAATAGCCAGCCGATATGGCCTCCGCTATCTCTCGTCCCTTGCGATCACTTTGCTGCTGAAAAAAATTGGGCTGTACAGCGAGGTCTCACTCATCAAAAAAAAGATTACGATCGACTCAAAACATCTTTACAAGAATACGGTGTCGTATGGAGCGTTCAAAGGCATGGTGATGAGCGAAAGGGCCTGGTGGGGTGAAGATGATTTTTTCACCAAATACACCGGTCACTACGAACGCCATGTGATTGATGAATTAGAAAAACTCAAGGAAAAATACAACTCGTTCATAGATATTGGTGCAGGCGATGGCTTCTTTGCTGTTGGCACGCTTTTCAGCGGTATGTTTTTAGAGGCAATTTGCTTTGAGATTTCCAAAAAGGGGCGAGAGGTAATTAAGGAGAATGCCTCCCTGAATGGCGTTAGCGACAAAATTACTATCTATGGAGAAGCGACTCCCGAGGCTTTGACCTTCGCACTACCGAACCCAGCACGCTGTCTAATAATCTGCGACATCGAAGGTGCTGAGTTTTCTTTATTCGACCGTCCGACCCTAGAAGCTCTGCAGCACTCTCATATCATCATTGAACTACATGACGACCTGTTCCCCAGGCTCTCAAAGGCACGCCAAGCTCTAATCGAAGCCGCCAGCGAATACTTTGATGTCACATACATCCCCCGACACAACCCTGAGCCAAACACCCTGCCAGAAATTCAGGATTGGGATGACGATGCGCGAATGCTGGCATTCAGTGAAAGCAGGCCAACACGAATGGAATGGGTGCTACTTTCACCGACCAAGCAGAGAAACGGCTCACAAAAAACTGCGACTTGAGCCAAACAGCACATAATCACTTTCTGTCGACTAGCCACAAACCAACAACTTAGTGCCTGAACGAGAAGCACGTTTCACGCTTTGAGATAGTGGCTTAAGATCAGCCCCCGGCTCTCGGGGATTTTCCGTGGGAGGATAATCTTTGCATTTCAACGGGTTAACGTCCATGCCGTGACAGGTCATCACGCCATCGCCCCGGGGGGTCGACGCTAACCGGTTGTTTCTCCCTCCGTAGAGTGCGTAGTCGAAGAGGTCCAAATAGAGCCGTTGAAAGAGATGATCGCGGTTGAACAGACCATAGCAGCGAGGCTTGATGTGACCTTGATCTTGTCGTTCAAGCCCTCGACAAAGCCGCTGTTGTAGCACTCCGGGAAGTCGTTGCTGACGTCTTCCTTGTGCAGGTTCAGGGTTTCGAGAAAGCTGTCGAAGCAGCGGACCGAACTGCGCTTCACGCGGGTCGCTTACCCGCCGAGCCGCAAGCTGGAAACTGCTGCTTTCTGCGCGACGTCGCTCAGGGTCGTGTTGACACAGGCCAGCAGCAGCTGTGCCTCATAGGCCTTGGTGAAGCGACTGCTCCGGTTGTACCAACTGACCTGATGCGTGCTGGTAGGACCGTCATCACAGTCACAGCGGTACCGCGGGAGGCGAAAACGCAGGTAGACAGGTGTGTCGAGCAGGTCGAGGTGACGCACCGTGAGCCATCCGCTGGAGCCATTGGGCTGTGTTGCCCACTTGCCACAGCGGCGGCAGGTTGTTCCGACCTCGGTGCTGACCAACTTCACTTGAACGTGTCCGTCGCGGTCTTTAAAGGCCTCTTCGACCCGCGTCTGGGGCAGATCGGGTCATGATTCGAGCGTCTGCCGAAGCGCCTCGTTGTTCATGTGAATTTCGCCCCCCTCGTCGATCTAACTGGCTGTTACTACAGGATGTTGTACGCTACTGAGATCACGAAGAGCCGTGGCGGCTAGGCCGGCAACGCAGCAATAGCAACAGAAGCATGCCCCCCGGCTCCGTGTGGGCTGGCTAGTCAAACGATCTGGCCGAACTCAACTCTTCAACTTCACGTCGCAGAACCGCTTCCAAAACTCAGCGGGGCTAGGGATCGAGAACAGTGCGGAAGACCATTGCGCATGCGCATGCCGAACGACTCCCATCATACTGGCGTAGGCGCGGTGTTGATCGGGGGTGTCCCCTCTCAATCTGTCAGCATGGTCGGCATCCACCCTCATCACCTTTTCCCGCCACATACCTCTCAAGCCTGCATAGTGATGGAACTGGGGATCGTTTCCGACACAAAAACCAACGATCGAGTTAAAGTCAACATCCAGCCGTCCGATCAATGCGCTGTATCTAGGATCTGGGGCATCCGCTCGTTTGTCATTCACGATCATGGAGTAATATCCAAGAATCTGGAGGATCGCAGCCTGATCATGCCAAGGGTGTCTGACCTGCCGGGCAACGCCCAGGCGGTAGGCGCGGTCAAGCAGCTCGATCAAAGCCTCATCCGGGCGCAGGACCATGACACCGGTGTTGTAGTGGGGAACCAGCACATTCGTCCCCTCATGGTACGCCAGACACAACGGCCGATCGATCGGCAAATCCTCCCTCAAATCTGCGCTGCCAAGCATGAGCACGTCGATATCAACCCAGATTACCTCCCGCCCGTCTCGCAGCAGTCGGAGCAATGGAGGGAGCTTCTCGAAGCCGGCGAGGTTCCCGTTGAACTCAATGGGCTCAAACTCCAGCACATGGGCTGCAGCGTAGCGTTCCATAAAGGGCACCGAGATCCTAGCGAGTACACTCAGATCTGGGGTCCAACCCGTCACAAGGGTCGCTTTCGTCAAAACCGTCTCCGGAGCAACGGATAGGAAATCCAAACGGACAGGAAATCCAAGCCACCCTGATTGCCCAAGGTGGCTTGGGAGAGGACGGTAGCGGGGGCGGAATGTGTGGTCAACACCAAACAGCGGGGCTGACGGGTGTCGGAGGCGGTGCGGCGCGCGCGCTGTGGGGTGCCGGGGCTCGCTGCTGCGGTGCAGCGTGCTGCCGGGAGACGAGGAAAGCCGCACCGTCGCCTGCGAGAGACGACGGCTACCACGCAATGCGCTGATCAAGCTCGAAGTCGGACTCGGGCTGTTGAGGCGGTCCCAGTCCGGCGCCGGCTCGGGCGCTTCGTCCCAGGCGGGCGGTCCGCGGGCGGGGGCGATCGGCGGTGGCTCGGTGGGCTCGCCGATATGGGCCAGGATGCGCTGCACTGGGACGGTCTCGGTCACGAAGGCGATGATGCGCATGTCCGCCCCGCAGTTGGGACAGACCAGGGGTAGGGACTCGAACAGCCGGGCCAGCGGCATCACCCAGAGATAGTGCGCCCGGGAGCGGCGAGGCGCAGCAGGCGGGGCAGAGTCAACGCGCGGCGGCGGCCAGTGCCGGCGTGGCGCGCAGCACGCTGCGTCACTGGAACGAGGCGACGCCGAGCAACGCACCGGTGGGCTTGGCCGCCTTTGCCGCGACGCCCGACGGCGTGCAGTGGCTGCGTCAGATCCTGGTGGCGGCCCACTGGTGCATCAGCGAGCAAGGTGGAGCGGGTGTGCGCGTGGTCTGCGAGTTTCTCGCGCTCAGCGGCCTGTCGGCGTTCATCGGCGCCTCCTACGGCACGCAGCAGGCGTTCCAGGCCGAGCTCGAGCAGCAGATCGTCACCTGTGCCGAGGAGCAGCGTGCATCGCTGGCCACGACCATGCCGCATCGCAGCGTGAGCATCGCCGAAGACGAGACCTGGAAAGACGGCATGCGCTTGGTGGTCATCGAGCCGGTCTCGAACTGCATCCTCCTCGAGCAGGCGAGCGATCAGCGCTCGGCCGCCGCCTGGAGCCAGGCGCTGGAGCGCGGGCTCGCC
>NZ_CAJXWY010000039.1 GCF_913062725.1 uncultured Thiohalocapsa sp. | reverse complement strand
GCCGCAGCGTCTTAATCCCCTTCAGATCGGGTCTCAGTTCGGACCGAGACCGGCCGCAAGGTCCAGCGCTACAACGCGTCTTAATCCCCTTCAGATCGGGTCTCAGTTCGGACCCACCGCTTGGACAACGGTCGACATCGACCAGGAGTCTTAATCCCCTTCAGATCGGGTCTCAGTTCGGACGCCTCTTTTTTTCACGCCTACTTAGCAAACTGTCTTAATCCCCTTCAGATCGGGTCTCAGTTCGGACCGCCAACGACTACAACCCGAACCGGGTTGCGCGTCTTAATCCCCTTCAGATCGGGTCTCAGTTCGGACGAGAATGCAGATTTCCCCGTCTTCAAGAACGTCTTAATCCCCTTCAGATCGGGTCTCAGCTCGGACCGGAAAATCTGTTAAAACAGAAAATTGGCTGGCGTCTTAATCCCCTTCAGATCGGGTCTCAGTTCGGACGCTGGAAGCCGAGAGGTGCGGCGGCGATCGTTGGGTCTTAATCCCCTTCAGATCGGGTCTCAGTTCGGACGAGGAGAAAATTTTCGAGGCGTCCACAAGCGAAAAGTCTTAATCCCCTTCAGATCGGGTCTCAGTTCGGACTGAAAAAATGGCGGGCCACATCGCTAATTTTGTCTTAATCCCCTTCAGATCGGGTCTCAGTTCGGACAAAGCGTTGGAAACAATGGCACCTGCCATTGCGTCTTAATCCCCTTCAGATCGGGTCTCAGTTCGGACCTGCGCCCCGCTAACCAGTTCACCATGCCGGACGTCTTAATCCCCTTCAGATCGGGCCTCAGTTCGGACTTCATGGAAGCCTTCGAGGATCACGTCGGCAAGTCTTAACCTAATACAAGCAGGGGTCTTAATCCCCTTCAGATCGGGTCTCAGTTCGGACGCACTAACGTACATAAGCATGTAGCAGCGCAACGTCTTAATCCCCTTCAGATCGGGTCTCAGTTCGGACCTGGCGAAGCGTTTAGACGCGTTTGCGCGTGCGTCTTAATCCCCTTCAGATCGGGTCTCAGTTCGGACACAAAACCGTATAACGGTTCTGTCCGATCAAGTCTTAATCCCCTTCAGATCGGGTCTCAGTTCGGACCCGCCCGCTCGCTGCAAGTCGTGATGATCGCCGCCGTCTTAATCCCCTTCAGATCGGGTCTCAGTTCGGACTGCACAACGGACACGTAATGGTGTCCTTTTATACGGTCTTAATCCCCTTCAGATCGGGTCTCAGTTCGGACCGTTCGACGCCACAGGCCCTTTATTTTCAGCAACTTGCAGAGGGGGTTGAAGAAAAATCCGGGAACCGAAAAGTTCACGCGCAGTGTCCTTTGGCGCGACGCCGTCAGGGCAGATGGTAGAGAAGTCAGATTCCCGCCGTCAAGCGCGGGCGTCTGGGTATGAGTGGGCGGTCGCGGCGCTGTTCTTAGGGCGCGGTTCAGGCTGTGGGATGCGGGAATCATCGGAGATGCGCTGGTTCAGGCGCGGCGAGCTTGCCGCCGGCGATGGGGCTCAGGTCCGCCACATGGGCTGTTGCGACAGTTGCGGGCCCAGGCGTTTGAGCCCAACGCGATCGGCCTGGGCGATGAGCACGGGGATCAATGCCTTCTGCAGCCAGTCGCTGAAGGCCACCCAATCCGCCTGCGCGATAGGCCGGTCGCCGTGGGCGAGGATGGAGTAATTGCGCTTTTGCAGGTGATCGAGCATGGCGCTGTGCTGGGCCGCCATGAAGGCTTGCACGTCGCCGCCCAGGTGGTGGGCGGCCAGCGTCCACGCATGGTGCAGGCCGGCCTGGCGCTTGCCGTCGGTGCCCTCGCTGATGCGCAGGCCGGCGGGGATTTGCTCGGCACGCAGGTCGCTGGTGTCGATGCCCTTGGTGGACAGTAGCCACTGGGCGGTCCATTCCAGCAGGCGATAGCCGCGCGCGACGGCATCATCGAAGCGGCCCTGGGCGGCGCGCCGCTGGGCGTTCAGCCACAGGTCCCAAAGCCGCGCCGGGGTGCGCTGCGGGCTGTCGGGCTCGGCGGTGAGGTGCTTGAGTGCGGTGTAGAGCGGACCGACGACGGCGCCGGCCTCCTTGCCCAGGCGCGGGCGGTAGCGCTCCAGCTGTGCGCTGGCCGCCGCGTGGTCGAAGCGGTCCCAGGCATCGAAGGCTTGGCTCAGGTCGTGGGCAATCTGCAGCTCGGCGCGCAGGTCCGGATCGCGCGGGCGCGGCAGTTGGCTCAGGCCGGCGGCGGCTGCGCCGTAGGCGAAGTGCTGCCAGCCGGCCATCAGCGGTTGCATGGCGCGGCGCAGCCGAATCCCCTCGGCGCTGACGGCCAGCCCCGCCTGGCTGCCGTCGTGCACCCGGACGAGGTCGGCGCGGGCGCCGGTGGTGAGCTGCAGCTGGACGTCGTCGATTTCCAGCGCCGCCATCACCAGCGCCGCGGTCATGGTCTTGGTGCCGCCGGTGTAGTCGGCCACAAACAGGGCGTCGGTAAAGCGCTGGCGCAGCTTCGCGAGTGCCGCCGTCATCACGCCAACGGCCTGGTCGAGGTCGTCGGTGGGCACCTCGGCCACGTCGAAGTGCTCGGCGCTCAGGCCGGCTTGGGTGGGAATGTTGGGCAGGCGCTCCACGATCTGGCCGCCGCGGCGCACCTCAACGGGCTGGCCGTTACCGGTGATGGTGTCGATGGAGCCGCCGGTGCCGGTTGCGCGGTCCCGCCCGCTGGCAAAGAACAGCACGAATGCGGGCGCAAGCTCCTGAATGGCGGTGAGGATGGGCTGATGCGAGCCGCCGACGGTGCACAGCAGGATGGTGTTGCTCATTGTTTCGTTCCTGAGCTGTCTCGCTCGGGTCCGTGGATCACCAAGTTGATCAGTTCGCGGCGCCTGGTCTCCTGCTTCCTTCGCTTCTCCGCCTTGAGACCCGGCGCCGACCAGCCGAAGCGGTTCAGCGCCTGCTCGATTGCCTCGGCGGCACGTTGCCGTTCGCTCTGCTCGGGCCAGGCTTGCGCCTGATCCGCCAGCATATTGACGTGTCGCGCCAACTCTGGGTATTGCGCCTTGGTCAGGGACTCAACGGCGCCGAACGCGGCTATCGCTTGCGCAAACTGCTGCAACGCCTTGTCGCTCTCCGGCAGGGCGTCGAAGGCCGCCTGCGCATCCGCCGCCCGGACGGCCGCATCTTCCTGGCGCTGGCGCTCGGCTGCTGCTTGCTTACGCTGCTCGGCGGCTGCGCGCTGCGCCGCCAGGCGCGCCTGTTCGGCACTGTGATCCCGGCGCATGGCGCCGTAGCCGACGGCGGTCTTGGCACCGAAGCCGAGCCAGTCGAAGGCATGCTCCAGTGCCGCGCTCAGCAGTGCTTGCCAGGCGCTGTCTGCAGCGAGCTCGGGCGCCACGCGCTGCAGGAACGGGCCATCGCATTGCACATGGAAATGGAACGCCGAGCCCGGCGGCACCGTCAGGAAGTTGATGGGGTTCGGCTGACCGGACTCGTGCGGTGTTCCATCATGCTGCAAGTAGTGTGACTGGTGCGCGGTCATCACTTCCACCGCCAGGCTGGCGCCCTTTACCTGCGGGATGACGTCCCAGAACTGCAGCGCCCCGCGCACGTGCTCGGTGTCGCCATCGTCGCTCTGCTTGCCGAACAGCACATCTAGCATACTCAGGGGGATGCGCGCGTTCCCGCTCGGTAGCATGAAGCGCTCGGCCTGGTCCCAGCCGGCCGCGTCGCCCCAGTCGCCGCTGGCCAGCTCGCGCGCCGCCTGGCGCAGCACCCCTTTCACGCCGCTGCTGGGCAGATAAGGCAGGCCATAGGGACTGAGGAAGGCGAAGCCGTTCTCGAGCGGATGCTCGTTGCCAAGGCCGGTGGTGAAGGGGGCGATGGCCTCGGCGTCCACGCGCAACAATTGGCCGCTGGGCTGCAAGGCTTCGGCTAGCGCTGTCTGGCGATCCAGCAACGCGCGCATGAGCGCCCGATCTTGCGGGCTCAGGCGGCAGGCTTCGCGCAGCGCGTTCGACTTGTTTTCGTCTTTGAACTGGCGAACATGCTTGTTTGGGCCAGCTGCCCGGTAATTCAGGTCGTGCGTGGTCCAGAGCCTTTCGCCGCTGTGCTGATCGGTACCCCAGAGCTTGAGATACATCCCGAATCGCATCCCCGGCGATGCGCTGGAGAAATCCGTACCGAGATACGCCGGTAGGGCTGCAATCGCCATGCTAGCGTCCTCCCGCGCGTGCCGCCGGTGCCATCTGGCGCAGCCAACGCAGCCAGTCGAAGGCCTCGGCGGTAATCGCCTGGTAGGTACGCGGGTCTTCGAGCTGCATCAGTGCCTCCATGAAGGGCGCAAACTCGGCGCTGGGAATGGTCTTCGGGAATCGCGCTTGCAGCCAGGTGCGCAGATGTTCCGACAGATCGCGACAGTGGCGTTGCGACTCCTTGCTGCCTTTTTCCTCGAGAAACGCCAGCACCTGCATCAGCCCGCTGTTCATGATCAACGCCGGCACGCCCTTGGCGAGCTTCACATACTCTTCACTGCAGCGCTGCGTCTTCTTCCAGGCATCGTCGGCCCGTAACTGTTCCAGGGTTTGCATGCTGTCAGCCCTCCAGGATGCGCACGGCGACGATGCCGCGACCGGTGGTGGCGTCACCGCCGATCTGCAGCGGGCGGTTGTCCAACAGGTTTTTCAGCCGTAGCAGGACACCGGTGGCATCGAGCGCATCCTCGGCCTTGCCGGTGCGCGTCTGGCTCGCCAGCAAGGGTGCGATCAGCAGCGACTCCGGCGGCAGGTTCTCGGTATAGAACAAGCCGCCGTCATCGGCGGTGCCAGTCTCTGCGTTGATGCGCACATGTGGCTCGACCACGGTGGCGTGCTGGGCGAAGTAGGTGAAATCGGTATCGGAGAGCAGGACCAGGTCCTGCTGCAGCTTGGTGCGGAAGAACGCGTGCGCCTTGTCGGCGGGCAGGGCCTTGTCCGCAAGATCGGCTGTGATGGCGGGCAAGTCGTTGGCAGACGCGCGCGCCTCGTACTCGAAGGCCTCCAGATGGAGCTTGTCCTGTGAGAGCAATTGCGGGTTGGCGATGAGGCAGTGCCCGTCGGCAACCGCGGGGACGCGCCAGTCGGTGCTCACCCCCAGCAATGCGAGCATACGCTGGGCGCGCCCGAGTGCCTGCGGACAGGTGGCGTAGGCGTAGCCGTTCTTGAGGCTGCGCACCGGAAAGGCCACCAGTTGCGCATCGCCAAAGCTCACCGCGCCGGCGTGCAGATTGCTGCTGCCCGACGGCGGTCCGAACAGCCGATCGATGTCGCCGGGGTCGCCGCCGATGACTTGGTAGGCGTGGCGCACGGCGCCCTTGATGCCGGAGCCGGCGAAACAGGGGTGGCCGGTATGGGTCTCGCGTTGGATGGGGTTGTCGATCACGCCCACCGTGTTGCCGGCACCCATGTGGACGGGGCTGATGGCGTAGAGGAAGACAGCGGCTTGTTTCTCGAACATGGATTGGTCCTTTTTTTAAAGCGCATCAAAAGACAAGGATCTGGAGGTGTTCTTCCGCCGCGTGCCGCGAGCGATCGTCGTTGGTCCAGAAGGCAGCGCAGTCGCCGTGGATCACCGCCGCCAGGTGCGGGACAGCAGGCACCTCGAGCCCTCAAGACCAAACGGCGAACACGAAGCGGTTAAAACCCTCGGCACGCCGCTGGGCAGTGTCGCAGGGCTCGGGCCAGAGGCCATCGACGGCAAGCTTGCGGAGTGCGTCCGGTGTCGCCTGCAACTCGTCGAGCCAGTAGACGCTGCCGCTGGGCGCCGCGCGCTGCGCCGGCTTGGGCCGCCAGTTGGCCAGGTCCCAACCGGAGACCACCTGCGCACGGGGGACGGCGGCGCTCACCAGACGGCCACGGACACCCGCGAGCGCAAAGCGGCCCTCGGCATCGATGCCCGGCGGGCGCCAACCCTCGGGGAAGATGCCGGGGCTGGTGAGCACCATGCGGCAGCGGCCTGCCGCTGCAATCGCCGCCAGGTCGACCGCCGGCGGCGCGAAATCAGCGCTGCGCAGGGCGGCCGCACGGCCATCGCCACCGAGTTGCACGGTGCCGCGGGCGGGCAGCTCGGCGCCGTCGATGGCCGCCAGAAAACCGATGCCAGGCCGGAAATGCACGGCCTGGGTGGTGAACAGCTTGCCGTCGTCGGCGCGACGCTGCTCAGGGTCCAGGCCCACCCCAATCCGCGGCTCGATCTTCCACAGGGCGCTGGTTGGCACCAGTTCGCTGGTCTCCGGCAGCTGGCCGCGGAGGTAGGCGGCAAATGCCCGCTGCGTCAGCCAATGGCCGCCGGCCGGCTTGCGCCGCGCGGCCTCGCTCAAGATCGGCAGCCTTGCCAAGGCGCTGGAGGCGTCCAGTGCGGCCGGCAGGGGTTGCGGTGTCAACGGCGACAGCCGCAGTGCATCGTTGGTGTCGCGGGTGAGCACTAGATCGGCCGGCGGCTCCATCAACAGCTCGATGGCGCCTGTCTCGGTTTGGCGGGCGACATGAAAGGCGGTGACGCGAAACGCCCCGGGCTCGGCCGGGGTACCGAGACTCGGATGGCGCACAGCGCCTCTGGCGAACGCCTGCGGGTCGACGCCGTCGCTGGCCAGCAGCCACGAGCGCAGCGCGCCGGCGGCCGCCGAGGGCCAGGGCGGCACCAGACTTTCGCCGAAGCTGCCGGAGTCGCCGAACAGCTTGTTGCCGCGCAGAAACAGCACGTCCAAGGGTTGCAGAAAACGATAAGCGGTCATGGGCGACCTCCGGTAGCCGTCGTGCCCGAGGCAATATCCGCGGCAAAACGCGATGAGATGCGGCAATCACGCACCAGGAACTCGGCCACCGCCAGGCAGTTCTCGAGCCAGCGCAGCGGGGTTTGCTGCGCCTCGCGCGGCTGCTCGACTGCGAGCTGCGCCAGGCGTCGCGCCAGCCCCGGTACGTCATGGTGATCGATGATCTGCTTGCGCTCCGCCTGGCGTGCCAGCTGATACGCGAGCAGTTCACTGAGCATGTCGGTATCGCCGTCCGGCTCGGGCAGATCCTTGAGCCATGCCAGGCTGTTGTAGACGGCGCGGCGCGACACCCCAGGCTCGGCCAGAAAGCGCTGCAGCGCGCTCAGCACCGCCAGCGGCTCGCCCCACTTGGCGACGAAGCGGCGAATACCGCCGGAACGCTTGATGAGCGTGAGGCCGAAGGCGTCGCGGCCACCGATGTTCTTGGCCGCGGATTCGGCCTCCCGCAAGGCCCGCAGAACGGCGCCCAGCGGTGCCTGGTGATGGGCGATGACCGCACCGCAGCTGGCGGTGGCCTGCTCACCCATCATCCGCAACAGGCGGCCGTCGAGCCAGGCGAATCCCTTGTTGAGCCGCAGGTTGCTGTGTGCCGCCTCGCCGGCACCCGAGTCCTGTCCGGAGTAGGCATCGCGCAGTCGCTGCATGGCCGCCAGCAGGTCACTGACGGGCAACATGGCAAGGACGTCGTCGCCGCCGGCGTAGATCACCCGCCCGAGGTGCTCGCGCTCGATGACATGGCGCACCACACTGAGCGCAAAGTCATTCAACGCCCCGGAGATGGCCAGGTGACGATTGGGCGACAGGGCACGCGGCTGGTCTGCGTAGCGCGCCAGTAGTGGCTCGGTCTGCGCCTTTTGTGCCAAGGCCTTGCGCACCTGCGGGTGGAAGCTTGCGCGATAGCTGATGGCGGCCTGATCGCCGCTGAGCCAGGCACCCATGCGGTCGCCATCCATGAGCAGCAGCGCATAGTAGCCTTCGAGCGCGCCCGCGCCCTCGGTGGTCGCCAGGTTGCGCTGCACGAGGCGCTCGAGCGCCTGCGCCGCGTCGGCGTCATCGAGCTCGCGTGCCGCTTCGAGCAGACCCGCCAGTTGCTTGGCGGCGCGGAGTGCCTCCTGCCCCTGGGCTGCGTGACGACGCATCAGCCCCTGCGGCAGGGCGACGCGCGCCGGGCGGTGGCGCGCGACGGCTTGGCGACAAGCCTCGTCCAGGCTGCCGCCGTGCTCGAGCCAACGGTCGAGCTGATGGGCCAGTGCCATGCTGTGCGTGGAGACCACGAAGCGCTGTAGATCGGTGTCCAGCGCCTGGTCCAGCTCTTCCGCAAACAGGGTTGGCCAGAGACGCTTGATCGCCGGCAGCGCGCCCAAGTGCTCGCCGGCCTTGGCCCAGGCGGGACGCGCGCGTGCCACCTGCGCCCAGAGGGTGTCGTCGCGCTGGCGATAGGAGGTCTCCAGGTGCTCGGGGCTGGTGGTCAGCCATTCCGTTTCGCCGGTCAGGGAACAGCGCCAACCGTGCTGCGCCGTCTGCGCAAAGGGCCGGAGCGTCTTTGCAGCCGCCAGCACGCGCTCGGCGAGGTCGTAGACCGCCGGATAGAGCACGCCCGGGTTCGGTGCGAAGAAGGTGGTGCCATCGCGCCAGCGGGTTTCCTGTTGCAGGACCTGCCAGGCGGGCGTTGCAAGGAAGCCGGCGGGCTGGCCGGCGGCGGCGCCGAGGAAAGGCGCCATGGCCGCCGAGAGCTCGGTGGTATCCAGCGCCCGTTGGCCATCGCGGGTGGTTTCGCGCACCAGTGCGAAGGGCACCGCGGCCCAGTGCACCTCGGGAAAGCCCTGGAGCTGCTCGGCCATTTGCCGATGGCAGTGGTGATCGGGGCTGGGGGTGATGCCAGCGGCAGCCAGCAGGCGCTCGAGTACCCGGTCGCCCAGGGTCTGTAGCCAGGCGCGCACGCGCTGCTCGACCTGCTCGGCCAGGGCCCTGGCGCGGGCCCGTGGCACCAGGGCGACGAAGCGATTCGGCAATGCGGCGGCAAACAGCGGGTTGCTGTCGGTGTTGCGATTCGCCCATTCGCAGCCCGCGAACCACTTGGCCGGCAGCCCGCAGGCATCCCGCAGCCAAAGGTCCACCTGCGGCACACCGCGCAGACGCGGAAACAGGATGGCATCAGGACCAAGCTGCTCACAGACCACCCGCATGGCCTCCCAAGCCAGCCGTGCCAGCAGGTGGGAACCGGCCCAGAGATCGGAGGTGGAGCGGGCGGCGGCGATGAACGGCTGTACCGGTCCGAGGGAGAGGGCGAGCAGGGCAACCTCATGCTCGGGATCGGCCACGAACGCGCCGGCGAAGGCCGAGGTGAGGTCGAGGTGATCCCAGATGCTGTGGTCGGGCACCCGCGTGTCGGCGGGCAGTAGGCGCCAGAGTTCGCCGAGCTTGCCGAAGTCCTCGTCTTCGGTCAGCTCGGGCCCAAAGCGCCAGTAGGCGAGCAGGGTGCGCCACCAGTCCGTCTTGGCGTCGGCGCCGGCGCCATCGCGCAGCGTGAGGCGCTCGAAGTGCGCCAGACTGCGCGCCTTGATGTCGTGGAAGTCGGTATCGCCCAGTCCGCCATGCTGCCCGAGATCGAGCTCGGCGCCGGTCAGCGGATGGATCAGCACCGGCTGCTGGGTCCAGCGCACCTGCGCCCAATCGGCGATCTTGAGCGTCTTCTGCTGGCCGCTGCGGGTGGTAACGGTGATCTCCTGCATCGGCCATTGTGGCCGGTCCGCCGCCGCCGACCAATGATCCGCACGGCGCAGTTGTTGGTACAGGGCGGCGGGCACACCGTGGCGAAACAGCTTGCGATGCAGGGTGTCGTCATCGGCCTGCACGCTGCCGTCGGCGCTGAGCGTGTCGAGGCCGAGCAGGCGTTGCAATGCCCGCGATGTGCCGCCTTCATGACCGGCGGGATCACGGAGCAGCACCAGGGCCTTCTCGGCCGGGTCGTGCAGGCGGGCGTGGAGCTTGGCTTGCCAGAGCTGGATATCATGCGCGTCCATGGATGGGTCCTCAGTGCGGGGCGCGGGTCAGGGCTTGCGCCTGATCCAAGTAGGCGTGGACCTGGGCCCACACGGCCTCGATGGCACGGCGGTCGGGCCGAAAGGGTTGCGCAGGTGGCAGGCAGGGCAGATGCACGATCAGGCCACGAAAGCCGTCGCCGTTGGGCTCGGCGCGCACCTTGAAGCGCAGGCTGTTCGGCAGGCGGGCATTGCCCCAGGATTTGACCGAGTGTCTGGTGACCGGATAGCTCAGCCAGTGCCGCTTTTCGGGCAGATGCGCCCCATTGCCGGTCTTGAATGGGAACTGGGTGCGCAGCCCAATCTTCAGCGCGGCGAGCTGCTGCATCACGCCCCGCCAGTCGTTGAACGATTGCGTGGTTTGCCAGATCAGCGGGCCTTCGTCATCGCTACCGATGGCGTGCGGCCAGTCCTGACCCAGACACGCCCGCCAAGGGCGCAGCAGCGATGTAGCAAGACGCGGCTTCGCCAAAGGCGCTGTCTCATCCGGCAGCGAGAGCTGAAACGATCCCCAGCCATTGCGGCTGCGACCGCCGATGGTGCCGTAACGGTCGATCAGATAGAAGGCCGTTTGCAGCGACGGTACGGCGTCATCCGGGCATGCGATGGAGAGGGTTGCAGACTCACCCGCCTGAAGCGCGGCGTTCTTCTTCAGGGCGGGCTGCTTCGCCCCCTTTGGCAGCAGTACAGGACCGAACCCTAAATACAGCCCGCTGTCGACCGGAAAATTGACTTCGGGATGCTGCACCCTGGCTAAGGGCGGCCAGGTCTCTTGTTGGCCCATGTTCCAGTGTTGCAGCCGGAGTCGCACCCCGCTCTTACGTGAGCCGTTGCGCTGGTCGGAGGCGACCCCGAAGAGTGCGCCTTCCTCCTCTCGCAGTTGGTCGACCGGCGGACTGCCGCCGCGCTCCGACGCATGGACGATCCGCCACCACTGCCGCAGCAGTGCCTTGAAGGGCGGTGTACGCCATTGGCCATTCTGCTCGGCATTGCCGAGAAAGGCGGGTGAGCTGAAGGTGATCCGATATTCGAAGCGCGTCATAGCAATGCGTCCTGGAGGTCTGGAATCTCTCCGTTGTGTGGATTATCGGGACTGCGGGCGGCCATCATGATGGTGGGAGGTCTCCTCGGACGGGCTCGCAACCTTGCCGCGAGCGGGTCTGCGCTCCCGGCCACGCCGATCACCCCCGCCACTCCCGCACCAGTTCCCGCAGCCGCTGCAATTCCGCCGGCGGCACCAGCCGGATGCGGGCGCGGCGGGCACGGGCGATGAGGGTGTCAGTGGGCTCGCGCGCCGAGAGCAGCCAGGTGCGGCCGAACAGCCCGCGGGCGTCTTCGCCCAGGCTGTCGAGCTTGTAGGCGATGTCGTTGTCGTTCTGGTCGTGCAGACGCAGGGTCTTGCATTCGATGAACAGCAGTTGGTTGAGATGGCAGGCGAGCACGTCGAACTCGTTGGCCATGGCTTGCTCGTTGTCCCAGACACCAGTCACGCCGAGGCGGGTATCGTGCACGCCGACATCACGCACGACGTGGTAGGCATAGGCCTCCAGCCAGCCGCCGCGGGCGAATTGGGCTGCTTCGACGTCGCGAAAGCGCAGGTATTCGGAGCCTGGGGTCCAGTCCGCCACGCCGGCCTGGGTCAGCACCGCCATGGCCTCGGCCCAGCGGCCGCGGGGCGCGTACGAGAAGGACTGCACAGGCGCGGCGAGACGCTCGGCCTGGCGGTCCGGCAGGCGTTCCAGTGCTTTGTTGGCGAGCCCATTGAGAGCGCCGACGAACTGCTGCAGCTGCGGATCACCGATGTGCTTGCCGAGAAATTTGCACGCCGCCTTGCGTGCCTCGGCGCTTGCCTGCCAGTCGGCGGCGTCGGAGGCGGCGCCGCGGAACTGAAAGCCCTGGGCGCGCAGGTAGCCCGGCACGTCGAGCACGTCGGTCATGGCCGTGGGCGCGGGTGCCCGGGCGTCATGCGCCGCCGGCAGGTACTCGATGCGCCGATGCGCGGTATCGGTGTAGAGGATGCGGCTGGCGATGCCGCGGAAGGCCTCGACGAAGGCGATGGACATGAGCTTGGTGCCGCCGGTGGCGTTGAGCACGATCTCGGCGTCGGCGCCGGCGTTGATGACCTGCTCGGCCACCTGATGGGCGAACGCCTGGGTGCGGGCGAAATCGGCGTCCGGGCAGTCACTGCAGGTGGTCAGCTCGGCGTCGAGCTGACGCAGTTGGCGGCGCAGGCGCTGATCGGCGCGGCGGCGGGCCATCTCGGTGGTGACCACCAGAAAGATGCGCTGCGGGCGCTCCATCAGCGCCGGAATCAGATTTTGCAGTGTTTGGTCGGAGACCAGGAGGACGTGGGTTTTCATGGATACTTGCTCACAGCGGGAATCGCGCGCACAACAGTGGGCCGGTCGCCGGGGTGGCGTCGGCGTCTGCCGCCGCGCCTGGCCTGTTGCCGTCGGCCGCGTCCCTGCTGTCCTGTCCCTGGCCGCCACTTCGGCGGCCCTCACCGACGACGGCCGCCAGCTTGGCCCGGCCCGCCGCCGGCCGCACCGTTGGCAAGCTTGCCGGGCGCCGCATCCGCTCAGGCCCGGGCTGCGCCGGCGTCGGCGAGCCGATAGCGCCCGAGCCCAAAGCTGGTGGCCTTGCCCACGTGCAGCCATTGGCCCAGCACCAGCAACGGCCAGAGGGCGGTCAGGCCGGGGCCCGCGAGGTCCAGGGTGCCGATGACACCGCCCAACTGCATGTGCGTGCGCTGGCGGGAGGAATAGCGCGTCCACTCCACCCATTGCAGGTCTGTGGCGGCGAGCGTGACCTGATCGATGGCGGCATGTGCGGCGGCGCGATCGAAGACGCCGGCATCGCTGCCGTACAGCTCGGCGAGCACGGCCACGCGGGTGGCCAGGGTGCCGAGCAGGGCCCGGGCATCCAGGTCGCGGGCGCCGAGGAAGCGGCCCTGGCGTTTGAGGCGCAGCGGGGTGTGCAGCCGCAGGCGCAGGGCCGCAGGCGCGGGCCCGGGCGGCGTGGGGCGGGTGTCCGCCTGCCGCAGGGTGGCGTCGTCGGCGCTGTAGATGGGCTGCCAGTGATCGCCGCCGAGTGCCGTTTCTTGCATCACCGCCCGCAGCCGGAAGCGCCCATCCTCGCGCCCCAGCCCGCGGTTGCCCGCCTGCTGCATGGCGTGGATCAGGTAGGGCGTGAGGGCGCCCGCCGGGCCGATGAGGGTCATGCCCAGGGCGAGGGACTCGCCGGGTGCAACGGTGCGGCGGCCGGGCGCCTCCGGCTCGAGCACGAACGGGTGCGGCAGGGCGTTGTAGCGCGCCGCGGTATCAGGCGAGGCCGGCGGGGATTCGAAGAAGGTGGAGTAGGCGCATTGGGTGCGCAGCAGGCAGCCCGCGCAGGTGGGCTGGCGGGTGACGCAGACGCTGCGGCGCAGGCTGCGGCCGATGACGCCGCGCCAGGCGGAGCCGGTGTAAGCCGGCAGATGCATCGGCTCGCGTGCTTCGCACAAAAAGCGCAGCCGCGTGAGCGGCAAGGTCGGCGGGCGGATGGCCACGATGGAAGACATCGGCTACGGGGACTCTCGGGCTGTGGAATGGCGAGGTTGCCTGGTGATACACGAGCACAACACGAACACGCACAGCCCGCAAGCTTGCGGCACAATTCTGCTGTGACATGGTGCGGGTGATGACGGCGCAACTGCGCGCGACGGTGATGCGCCGTCCCGACGGGGTCCCGGGGAATCCATGCGGCACGGTGGGCGCTTAAGCGGTAGGGTGACGCTGTGGTGAGCGCCGGTCGCAGAGGCCCATGCGGCCTGCCGCGGCACCGCGGACGCGGGAGCGCCAAATCCCCCTGTCAATACACGTCCAGGCCGCCGCGGTGCCGGCCGCCGATGATGAGGATAAGGCCGTGGCGGATCACTCGGGACTCATCGCAACGCTCATATTCCTGTCGCATTTTTTGCTCCAGCTGGCCGTGCTGGCGCGGGTGCTGCTGCGCCCGCACCGCGAGCCCGCCTCGCGCATCGCCTGGGTGGTGGTGGTCATCGCCCTGCCGGTGGCGGGCATCATCGCCTACCTGCTGTTTGGCGAGGTCAATATCGGCCAGCATCGGGCCGAGCGCCTGCGCCATGCCCAGGCCCAGCTGCCCACACTGCAGCTGGACCCGGCGCACGCGCCCGCGGGCATGCGCCCGGTGATCCCCGAGCGGCACCAGCACCTGTTCCGCATCGGCGAGTCCATCAGCGGCTTCACCCCCATCGGCGGCAATCGTGCGGCGCTGATGGCGGACTCCAACGCGGCCATCGATGCCCTGGTGGCAGACATCGACGGCGCCCGGGATCATGTGCACGTGCTGTTCTACATCTGGCTGCCGGACCACAATGGCCGGCGGGTGGCGGAGGCGCTGATACGCGCCGCCGGGCGCGGCGTTACCTGCCGGGCGATGGCGGACGACCTGGGCTCTAGAGCCATGCTGCGCTCCGCGCACTGGCGACGCATGGCGGCGGCCGGCGTGCATCTGGCATCCGCCCTGCCCATCGGTAATCTGCTGGTGCGTGCCCTCACCGGCCGCATCGACCTGCGCAATCACCGCAAGATCGTTGTCATCGACGACTGGATCACCTATTGCGGCAGCCAGAACTGCGCCGATCCGGAGTTTCGCATCAAAGCCAAATACGCGCCCTGGGTGGATGCCATGATGCGCTTCGAGGGGCCCGTCGCACGGCAGAACCAGCATCTCTTCGCCGGTGACTGGCTGCCGCATGCGGACGACGGTATCGACGCCCTGCTGCGCCGGCCGCTGCCGCCGCCGGACCCCACGGCGATGCCGGGGGTGCCGGCGCAGGTGGTGGGCACCGGGCCCACGGTGCGCTGGTCCGCCATGCCGCAGCTGTTCGAGGAGCTCATCTACAGCGCCCGCCGCGAGTTGGTGATCACCACCCCCTACTATGTGCCGGATGAGTCCATGCAGGCGGCGCTGTGCGCCAGCGCCCATCGCGGCGTCGACACCCGCATCATCTTTCCCGCGCGCAACGACAGCTGGGTGGTGGCCGCCGCCAGCCGCAGCTATTACGCCGAGCTGCTGGAGGCCGGTGTGCAGATCTTCGAGTATCCCGACGGCCTGCTGCACACCAAGTCCCTCACCCTCGACGGCGAGGTGACGCTGATCGGCTCCGCCAACATGGATCGGCGCAGCTTCGAGCTGAATTACGAGAACAACATCCTGTTGTACTGTCCGCAGGTCACCGCCGCCGTGCGTCGGCGCCAGGACAGCTACATCGCCGCCTCGCGGCTCATCGCCGCCACGGAGGTGGCCGGCTGGAGCCGGCGCCGGCGGATTTTGAACAACATCGTCGCCATGCTGGGGCCGGTGTTGTGAACACCGGCCGGCATGGGCAGGCGGCGATGCGGCGGCTGCTCAGGCCCGGGGCGGCTCGGGCGCATCCGGCAACGTCCCATCCTGCTGCGCTGAGCCCGGGCACGGGCACGCGGGCCGCCACGCCGCCGGGGGCGGGCTAATCCGCGGCATCCTCGCGCGCCGCCGCCGCGTTGACGATGGCCGTGTCGTCGCGGAAGCGGTAGGCCTCGCGAATCAGCGCCAGCCCCGCGCGGTCCTCGCCCCAGCGCCGGCGCATGGTCCGCGATACATCGCTGCCGTCGCGCCAAAGGCGCCAGAGCATGGCGGCGTTCTCCCAGTAGGCGCCGGCGATGTAGCGCCCGTCCGGGCTGAACACCGCCGCGGCCACGCCGCCGAGACTGGCGCGCAGGGGCAGGAAGTCCTGCTGCACCGGCGCCTCGGCGCCGTCTCTGAGGCCGGCCCGCGGTGCCCGCCAGAGGCGAATGCTGCCGTCGCGGGACGCCGTCAGCAGCCAGCGCCCGTCCGGGCTGAATGCGGTGCGGTAGATGCGGTCCTGATGGCCGGCGAGCACCGACAGCGCGCGCCCGTCGATGCTCCAGACCCGGGCGGTCTTGTCCAGCGATGCTGTGACCACCTGGGCACTGTCCGGGGCGATGGCGACGCTGTAGACGCGCTCGGTATGGCCGTCCAGGTAGCCGCGCAGACTGCACGCGCCGGCCTCGGGGTCCAGGTCGAGCAGCGCCACCCGGGTGTCGGCGCCGGCGACGGCCGCAAGCCGGCCGGCGGCGCCGACGGCGATGTCGCCGATGGCGCCGACGCCGGCGGCCAGCGTGCAGCCCGTGTGCCAGGCGCCGGCGGCATCGCGCCGGAACAGCCGGACGCTGCCGGCATCATCGCCGGTGGCCACCAGCGTATCGGCGCCGAGCCCGCGCACCGCCGCCGCCGCCACCGCCGCCTCGCCGTGGGGCAGCGCCGGCGCGGTTGCCAACGGCTTGCAGGCGGGCAGCGCGAACAGCCGCACCGGCGCCGCCGGGTCGTTCGAGGTGGTCAGCAGCCAGCGTGACTGTGGGCCGAACAGTGCGTTGTAGACCGCACCGTCAGGCGCTTCGGCGGCGCTGAGGGTGCAGGACTGTTCGGTCACCAGATCTTCCACCCGCGCGGTGCCGTCGTAGGCGGCCGACGCCAGCAGCCGCCCGGAGGCATCGAAGCGCACCTGGCGCACGCGTGCGCGATGGGCCGCGAGCGCTCGCAGCGCGGTGGGCGCCGGGCGCTCGGCGGTGCGCTCGTAGCGCCAGACGCGCACGCCGCCGTCGTAGCCGGCGGTGGCCAGCAGCAACGCCTTGCCATTGGGTGCCAGTGCCTCCGGGGCATCGGCCATATCCAGATCCCAAACGTGGTCCGGGTGGCGCAGCTCGAAGCCGAGGCGGGTCACCGGGTCCACGCTCCACAACCGCACCGTGCCGTCGCGCACGGAGAAGGTGGCGAGCCGACCGCCATCGGCCAGGAAATAGCCGGCGGAGACGGCACCGTCGTGGCCCAGGACTGCCACGGGCTTGCCGGTCTCCAGGCTCCACAGTCGGGCGGTGTGGTCGAGGGAGGTGGTGAGCACCAGATGCTGGCCGGCGAGGGAGGCCACCGGTGCCGCGGCGATGGCCACGTTGCTGACGCTGAGGTCGTGGCTGCCGAGCACCACCGCCCGGGCCGGGCCGGTGCCGCTGGTGCCGCTGGTGCCGATGAACCAGCGCACCACCTGTCCCTCATCGTCCACCGCCACCAGGAAGTCGCCGTCCGGTGCAAACGCCACGTCCCGCACCGAGGTGCGGTGCACCTTCACCTCGGCGCCGCCGATGACACTGTTCGCCAGCTCGCCCGCGGGCGTGCCGTCGGCCCGATACAGGCGCACGCGCTCGTCGGCGGCGGCGATGGCGATGCGCGCGCCGTCGGCGTCGAACACGGCGATGTTGAAGGGCCGCCCCAGGGGCCCGTCCGCCGGCAACGACAGCAGCCGGCGTCCCGCATCCATGTCGAACATGTGGGTGCGCCCGGCGGCGGAGGCGGTGAGCAGGCGCTCGCCGCGGGGGCCGAAGGTGAGCCCGCGCAGCTCGCCTTCGGCGAGGGTGCGCTGCAGCAGCACCTGGCCGGGCAGGCTCAGATCCAGCACGCAGATGCCCTCGTGGCCCCGATCGTCGGGCACGGCCAGGGCGAGCAGGCGCCGGTCCGGGCTCTGGGCGAAGGCGCTGCCGGGCTGGGTGCCGCAGGGATAGAGCGGTTGCGCATCCGACCCGGCCGGCAGCCGCCAAACGCCGTCGGTGCCGATGCCGATGACCTGCTCGTCAGCGCCGATCACCAGGGTGTGCACGCCCAAGTCCTCAGCACCGAGATCGCGGTCGGCGACGAACCGCCCCTGGCCCAGCCGCCAGAGCACCGGCCCCTGGTCCGGCGTCATGCTCGCCAGCCAGGTGCCGTCGGCGTTGAAGCCCGGGATACGCACGCTCTCCGGCGCCGGTCCCGCCGACGGCGCCATGGCCAGCAGACGATTGACATTGAAGGCCAGGCTCAGCTTGCGCACCGACTGCTCCGGCAGATCCACGCTGGCATCGATGGCGTTGATGACCGCCCGGGGCGTGTTGCCGCGGGCGATGTGCAGCTCCGCCTCTTTCAGCAGGCTCTTGTGCAGGTTGGTGCGGGCGGTGCGCGAGGCCTGCCAGGCGAGGCCGGCGGCGAGCACGGCCCCCAGCAACAGCACCACCAGCACCAGTCCCGTGATGCGCACCAGCCGGTTGCGTCGGCGCATGAACGTCAGGTTGGCGGCGGAGGCGGCCAGGAAGTCATGCTCCGCCGGCTCCAGCTCGTCGTCATAGGCGTCGGCGAAGGCACGGGCCGCGGCGTAGCCGCTTTCGCGGTAGAGATACTCGCGGTTGCAATCGGTGCGCTTGTAGAGTCGCGCCTGTCGGCTCAGCTGCGCGCGCAGCGCCAGATCGCGGCGGTTGGCGGGCTGCGCCAGCCAGTCGCGCACCGGCGCCCAGTCCGTCAGCAGCGCCGGATGCGCGAAGGTCGCCACCGCACGCAGGGCCCGCCACTGCGCGCCCCATGGCGCACCCGGCGCCGTGGCATCGGTGGTGGCCGCTGCGGCCTGCCCGGGGGCCGCCGCTGTCTCGACGGTGTCATCCGCCGCGGCGCCATCCGGCGCCGCCGTCTGCCGCGGCGCGCTCGCGCTGCTGGCGGTCGCCGTCGGCGTGCTACCGCGGCGACGCCGCCGCCAGCGCTGGCCCCACTCGCTCCAGCCCTGACGCCAGACCCCACGCAGCAGGGTCCACAGGCGCAGGTCCGGCGCTGTGCAGCGGGTCAGCAGCACCGGGTCTTCGATGCCCTCGGCGATCAGCAGCCGCGCGTCCACCAGGGCATCCACCAGGCGGCGGCAGTCCGGCGCCGCGCGCAGCAGCTCCAGGTCGCCGCGGCGCGGCTCGGCGCGGCCGCCGCCGGCGCCATCGACGCTCATCAGTGCCCGGCACAGGCGCGGCAGTGCGGCCCGGGCTGGCGCATCCAGGGCCGCCCAAACGGCGTCGGCGCGGGCGAGCACGATGCCGCGTACTCCGCCTGCGGCTTGTATCTGCGCCGCCGTCAGACGCAGCTCGCCGGTGCCGGCGGCGACGGCCTCGGCACGCTGATAGGCCGCCGCCATCAGCGCCTGCACCGGCGGCGCCCAGGCGCGCAGACCGGCGGCCTCCGCCTCCACATGCTCCACCACCCCGCGGCCCTCGCCGACGCCGTCCAGCTCGACACCGGCCACCCGCGCCGGGATCTCGATCACCTGGCGGATGCGCGCCGCCGGCGGCGGCTCCAGGGCCAGCCATTGCTCGCCCGGCGTGCGCTCCGGGTCCAACAATCGCCCCGCCGCCGGCACCAAGCGCGGCAGGGCATCGCTGCGCAGTGCGACGATGGCCCAGATGGCGGGGTGCACGGCGAGCCCGCGCACCGCCGTCAGCAGGGTGTCCAGCGCCGCCGCATCGTCGTGCAGCACCGGGTCCAGCGGGTCCAGGATCACCGCCAGGCGCGCCTGCGCCTCGGCATCGCCGCCCCGGGCGAGCTGCCCGAGGGCACTGGCCAGCTGCCGTGCCGCCACCTCCGGCGCCGTCGCCAGCAGGCGCGCCATGGCCTCGGCGCCGAGCCCGAAGCCCGCCAGCGGCGCCCCGAGCACGTCGGCGGCGCAGAGCCGCGCCGCCAGCGCCGCCAGCGGCGTCGCGCCGTCGCCCATCGGGTCCACCAGGGCGCAGCGCACGGTGGCGATGTGCTCGAACAAGAACGGCCGGGTGAGCCGCGGCACCAGCCCGGCGCGCAGCAGCGAGGTCTTGCCGCTGCCGCTCGGCCCGCTCAGCAGAAGCACGCCGGCGCGGCCCGGGGCGCGCTGCTCCAGGCGTCTCAGCAGTTCGCGGATCTCCTGCTCGCGGCCGGTGAAGACGCGCTCGTCGCCGATCTCGAAGGGCCTGTCGGCGCGGTAGGGGCTGCCCTGCCAGTGGCCGTGACCGGTGGCGGCGCGGCGCTCGGCGCTGATGCGCCGGTTCAGCAGCTTGCGCAGCTGGGTCTCCACCAGCTCGCGGAAGGCCGCATCGCCGTCGAAAACCCGGAATGCGCGCCGGAAGCTTTTGTCTTCGTTGAAGAAGTGGGTCTGGAAGAAGGCATCCAGCCGGCGCCGGTCCTCGACCGCCTCGCGGGCGGTGGCGGCATCGGTGATGTCCACCAGCCGCGGCGCCGTCTTTTTGTAGACCAGAACCTCCGGACTGCCGCTGCGCGCGGACGCCTCGACGGCGTTGATGAACTCCCACTCGGTGCCGGTCATGCCCTGGTAGGGCTCCTGCGGCAACGGCGAGCCGAGCCGCGTCCACAGGATCACCAGCACGATGTCACAGTCCTCGGGCTGGGTGAGCCCGGCCTGGAAGGTGCGGTCGGCGGTCAGCGCCTCTTCCTCCCAAAGCACGGCCTGGAGCCGAAAATAGGGGAGATATTCGCGCCCCAGCCGCTCGACGATGTCCTTGACCGCCGCGCGCTCGTGCTCCACGTCCGCCGGCGAGGAGACGAAGATGCGGATGCGCTCATCGCGCGCTCGTTGATTCATGGGTGGCTCGTGGGGGGCCTGGCGCAGGCGGAGCTCGGACATGGACCCATCATACCCATGCCATGGCCGCACGCGCCGCCGGTGGCTCCTGCTCGACAGCGAGCGCGGCCGTCGCGGTACAATCGGCACAACCGGCCGACCAGGCGGCAAACCAGCCATACGGGGGACGGTATGACACAGCACCCGCAGTTGGAACCCTTGAGCATGGACCAGCTCCTCAGCGAAGCGGTCGACACCATCCTCCGCGACCCTGACCCCGAGCGCTTTCTGCGCTGGGGCCGGCAGCGGATTCCGGATGCCCTGATCGGCGTCGACGCCCTCGACGGCGACGATGCCCGTCGCCTGTCGGCGCTCCTGGCCCAGGCCATCTGGAACGCCATGCCGCGCCCGGATCTCGGCTTCCGCCCAAGCCCCATGGCCGAGCCGGAGCCCGCGGAGCCCTGCCGTTGCGGCTCCGGCGCCGCCTACGGCGACTGCTGCCAGGCCGCCGGCGAGGTACCGGACGTGCCGGCGGAGATCCTCTGGGAGCCGCTGCTGGACCAGCTCGGCGAGGGCCGGCTGCAGGCCGCGGTGCAAAGCGGCGCGGTGCCCGAGCCGCTGCTCGCCAAGGTGGCGGATCGCTGGCTGGCCCTGGAGCGCCCCGGGCGCGCCGTGGCGCTGCTCGAGCCGCTGTTCGCCGGCGATCTTGCCAACCTCGACGACGCCTTCGAGCCGGCGCTCGACATCCTCTGCGATGCCTACGACGCCCTGGACCACTGGAAGAAGAAACAGGCCTTCCTGCTGCGCATCACAGACGATGCGGCGCCGAGCCTGAAGTCCGCCGCCTGGCAGCGCCTGAGCGTCATGTTCATCGACGACGGCGATTTCGAGTACGCCACCGACGCCTTCGCCCAGGCCCAGCGCCACGGACCGGATCACCCCGGCACCGCATTGCTGGAGATCACGCTGCTGGCCGCCCGCCACCAGGACGACCACGCCCGTGCCCGCGCCCAGTTCTGGCAGCACAAGCTGCGCCGCGCCGGCCACGACAACGCCGGCATCCAGGAGTTTCTGGCCCGCGCGCGCGAGGACCCACAGCAAGCCCTGATGATGAGTCAGGCGTCGGCCATGGACCCGGCGCTGCTGCGCCTGCGCGACTGGCTCGCGGGCTTCGCCGGGCGGGCGCTGCCGACGCTGCGTCTCGAGGCCATCGATGATCCGCTGAGCTGCAGCGACTCCCGTCAACTACCGCTGTTCGATCCGGAGCTGTTGCCGCTGCCCCCCGCCTTCGCCGATGGCCGTTGCCGCGCGCTGGCGCCGGCACGCACACTGGCCGATCTGGAGCGACGCTGGCACCAGGTGTTCGCCGCCCCCAAGCCCCTGTCCACACTACTGGCGGACAGCGAGCACGAGCAGGTTTGGCTGCGCAACGACTGGCTCGACTTCCTGGAGGCCCATCCGGCCGCCGCCGACAGCCTGGACATCCTCGACGACGTCGCCACCGCCCTGTACTGCCATCCCGAAAGCAGCCTGCCCTGGGTGGCGCGGGTCATGCTCGATCCGATCTTCGAGCGTGCGGAGGCCATCCTGCGCCACGGCCTGGGGCCCGAGCCGGCGGCGCTGCCGTGGACCGATCCGCGCAACCGCCCGGCGCTGCGGCTGCTGTTCCGACGCTGGCGCCAGCACGCGGATGCCGAGGCGCACGGTCCCGCCGTGGCGCTGGCGGAGCTGCTGCTGGCGCTCAATCCGCGTGACAATCATGGCGTACGCGCCGAATTGATGAATCATTACCTGCGCGTGCGCGAGGATGAGAAGGCTCTGGCGCTGGCGCGGCGCTTCCCCACCGATGCACTGGCGGACACCGCCTACGGCGAAGTGCTGGCGCTGTACCGCCTGGGTCACCAGGAGCGCGCCGCGCTGGTGCTGCACGAGGCCGTGGACCGCCTGCCGCGGGTGCCGCGGTTTTTGCTGCGCAAGCGCGTGCGCCGCCCGCGCCTGCACCAAAACGGCTTCGTCACCGGCGGCGATGACCAGGCCTGGCTCTACCGCCAGGCCATGCGCGATGTCTGGGCGGCGGAGCCGGGGCTGCTGGCCTGGATGAAGAAGCTCACCGCCTGAGGATGGCCGGCGCGCGTGCATCGCCGGATGCAGGCGCGCCGCCGATTGCGAACAACTTGGAGACCCGACATGAGCGCATTCCACCAGGTGGTGTTCACCGGCCGGCTCAAGCCCGGCATCGATGCCGAGCAGGCGGCGCAGGACTTCGCCAGCGTCTTCAAATTGCCGCAGGAGCAGGCGCGGCGGCTGATCCTGGACGCGCGCGAGCATGTGCTCAAGCACGAGGTGGACGACAGCAACGCCGAGCGCTACCGCGAGGTGCTGGAGGACATCGGCCTGGAGATACGCATCGAGCCCGCCGCCCCCACCCAAGGCGGCGCCGGGGCCGACGCCCCGACCGCAACCGACGCGGCGGGGCCTGCGGCACCGGCGGCGGGCATCGATCCCTACGCACCGCCGCAGGCGGATCTGACGCCGCCGGCTGAGGACGACGGGCCCCTGGCCACACCGCAATCGCTGTCGCCCGGACACGGATGGCTGTGGCTGAAGGATGCCTATGCCCTCTTTCGCAGCCGCCCCGGCGCCTGGCTCGGGGCCGTCGCCGTCATCTATCTCATCAACTTCGTGGTGGGCCTGGTGCCCCTGGTTGGGAGCCTGGTGGGCTTTTTGCTGGGCCCCATCTTCGGCGGCGGCATCATGGCCGGTGCCCGCTCGCTGGATCGCCACGGCAGCGTCCGCGCCGGTATGGTGCTCGACGGCTTCTCCGGGCCCGCCATACAGCTCGGCCTGGTGGGCGTGCTCTATCTGTTGGGTCTGGCGGTGGTGATGCTCGCCGCCGGGCTCATCGCCGTCGCCATCGGCGCCATCACCCCGGCCGGGCTGGAAGCCATGTCGGGTGGCGATCCGGAGGCCGCCGCCATGGCGTTGGCGCCCGGCATGCTGACCCTGCTCTTCCTGCTGGTGCTGGCGTTGCTGATTCCGCTGCTGATGGCGTATTGGTTCGCGCCGGCGCTGGTGATGCTGGAGCACCTGAGCGCCGTGGAGGCCATGCGGGCGAGCTTCCGCGGTTGCTGGATCAATCTCGTCCCCTTCCTGATCTATGGCGTGTCCCTGCTTGGCATCGTAGTGGTCTTCTCCATGGCCGTGGGCCTGGTGGCCCTGCTCGGCGGTATCGTGCTGGGTCCGGCGGCGGGGGTCGGCGGTTTTCTTGTCCTTGTGGTGATGGTGCCGGTGTTGCTGAGTTTCGTCGCCGTGACCATGCTCTCGCAGTACACCGGCTATCGGGACATTTTCCGCCACGCCGGCTGATGCCATGCGTCGCTGGCTGCTGCTCGGGCTAAGCGTCCTGCTGCTGTGCGCCGCCGCGGCGACGGGCACGATCTTCTGGCTCGGCAAGCGCGCCGAGCCGCAATACGACGGCACGCTGGCGCTGGCGGGTCTGGGGGCACCGGTGACCCTCACCTTCGGGCCGCATGCGGTGCCCACCATCGCGGCCGATTCGGTGGCCGATGCGCTCTTCGCCCAGGGCTACATGGTGGCGGCCGAGCGCATGTGGCAGATGGACCTGCTGCGCCGACTCGCCGGCGGGCGCCTGGCGGAGGTCTTCGGGGCGGGCGCACTGCCGGCGGATCGCTTCTATCGGACCATGGGGCTGCCGCTGGCTGCGCGTGAGGGTTACGCGGCGCTGGAGCCCGCATATCAGCGTTTGTTGCTGCGCTACGCCGACGGCGTCAATGCCTATATCGACCAAGCGGCCGGCCGGCTGCCGCTGGAGTACCTCGTCGCCGGCTTTGCCCCCGCCCGTTGGCGCCCCGAGGACAGCCTGGTCATCGGCGAGTACATGGCCTGGATCAACAGCGTCAATCTGCGCGAGGAATTATCGTTCCTCAAGTTGGCCGCCCGCCTCGGCAACGCCAGGGCGCTGGAGCTCTTTCCGGTGGATGTGGGCGTGGCGGCGCCGCGCACGGCCCATGAGCTGCCGGACTATCGCGCCCTGGCCCGGACAGCGCCGGATGCGCCGGCGATCGCGCAACGGCTGCCCATCGCGCCCATGCTGCGGGGTGGCGCCAGCAACATCTGGGCCATCAACGGCGGACGTACCGGCGACGGTACCGCCCTGCTCGCCAACGACCCGCACCTGGAGCCATCCATGCCGGCCATCTGGTACGAGCTGGAGCTGATCGCCCCGGGCCTGCATGTGGCCGGGCTTGCCCTGCCCGGAGTGCCTTTGGTGCTGCTGGGTCACAACGACGACCTGGCCTGGGGCATGACCACGGTCACGGCGGACACCCAGGACCTCTTCGTGGAGCAACTGGATGCCAGCGGCCAGGCCGTGCGGCGGGCGGACGGCTGGGAGCGGCTGCGCGTACGCACGGAGCACATCCCCGTGAAGGACCGCGCTGCGCCCGAGCCGCTGCACATCCGCAGCTCCAGCCACGGCGTGCTCATCGACGCCGTCATCGGCCCGGACAATCCGCTGGGCTTGCCGACGGTACACGTCGGCGATGCGCTCGCACTGCGCCGCAACCTGGAGTTGCCGGAGCGGGCGCTGGCGGGCCTGTGGCGGCTCAACACCGCAACTACCATCGCCGAGGCCCGGGCCGCCGGCGCCGACCTGCGCCACGTCTCGCAGAACCTGGTCATCGCCCATCGCAACGGCGATATCGGCTGGCAGGTGACGGGCACCCTGCCCCAACGCGGACGCGGCAGCGGCATGCTGCCCATGCCGGGATGGGAGCCCGGCTACGGCTGGCAGGGCTGGCAGCCGTTCGCCGCCAATCCGGGGGCGACCAACCCCACCGATGGCCGCCTGGTGAATGCCAACAATCGCAGCGTGCCGCTGCTCACGGCGGGTGCTGTCGGCCACAGCTGGCTGCCGCCGTACCGGGCGGCGCGCATCCACGCGCTGCTGGACGCCGCCGATGCGCCGGATGCCCCCGCCCTGGCCCGCATGCAGGCGGACCGCGAGAGCCTGCGCGCGCAGGTGTTCATGGACGCGTTGCGCCGAACGCTGCCGGCGCTGCGGGCACTGGACCCCGAGGCCGCCCGCATCGCCGAAGAGGACTTGCTGCACTGGCGCGGCGACTTCTCGCCCGACAGCCGCGCCGGCGCCCTGTTCGGACTCCTGCTGCCGGCGCTTTATCAGGCCCTCTATGGCGATGAGCTCGGCGACGATCTGCGCATGCTGATGCAGCTCGACGCCAGCACCTACGGGCCGTTGGATGAAGCCCTGCGGAGCGCATCCTCGAGCTTCTGGGATGATACGCAAACGCCGCAGCTGCAAGAGGGACCGGCCCATGTCTGGCGCGAGGCGCTGCTGGCGGCGCGCGCACGCCTGGATGCGCTGTTGCCCGCAGGATCCCAGCGGCTGGATCGGCTCCGGGGAGTCACCTTCCGCCATGCCTTCGCCGCCCGGCCCTGGCTCGGGCGCCTGTTCAGCGTCGGCCCCATCGGCATTGGCGGTGATAATGCCACGGTCAACGTCGCCAACGCCTCGGTGCTGGCACCCCAGCGCATCGGCTACATCCCCTCGGTGCGCGTGGTGTACACACCCACCGACTGGTCCGCCACCCGTGGCAGCCTGCCGCTCGGTCAATCCGGGCATCGGTTCTCGCGCTACCGCACCGACCAACTCGACGATTGGCTCGGCGTCGACGGCCACGTCTGGCCCTGGCACGGGCCGGCGCCCGGCACGGCGCAGCGCACGCTGCAGCTCTTGCCCGCGGCTGCGGATTGATCCCGACGCGGCGCGCGCCGTCTGGATTTGGGGGGCTGTCCGCGGTGACCGCCCGCATCGTCGCGGCGCGGGCGGTGCGCCTGGACTGTCTCAGGCTGGTGCCTGAAGCCCGGCGCCCCCGGCGTCCCTCAGCAGGCGTGACAGTAGTAGGCGGGCAGACCGGCGATACGACAGGCCTGCTTGCAGCCACCGCCGGGGAAGAGGCCCTCCAGATTCTTGCGGGTGCAGGGGCTGTGCCGCGAGACCTCGTGACCGATGCTGCGGATGATCACCTTCGGCGACGGCGGCATCTCGTGGAAGGCATAGTATTCGCGCAGAAAGTTGATGACACTCCAGTGGCAGTCGGTGAGCGCGAGGCCCTCTTGGGCGGCCAGCGCCTCCGCGAGGTCGTTGTCCCAGTCCAGGAAGCTCGCCAAGAGGCCCTTTTTGTTGAAGTGGACCTCGCGGCCAGCGATCTGTACGGCGGTCATACGGTGCTCTCCTCCACCCGCGGGTGGTCGATGAGGGTGTGGCCCGACATTGCGCCGGGCGAGTGGTCTCGATTGGCTTATTAGAAGATTTGAAAATCGTGGAACAGGTGATTCATCACCTGTCAAGGAAATATAGTTCAAGGCCCGGGTCGCCTGGGCCCGGAGACTAGACCTGGATCAAGTCGCGGCTGATCTTTGCGCTGCGGCGCCCTGGTGCGGACGCCGGTGTCGATCGCCGAAAGCCGCCTGGATGGCGTGGGGACACGGGCCTCCCCCGGCATACGCCGATGGCCGGCGCGAGCTTTCGCGGGCGGGGTGACGGCGGGCGGGGATCTCGGCCGCCGGGGTGCGGTGGTGAAGCCTAAGGGGGTGTAGGCACAGCCGGCCACCGGCCGCCGGCCCGGGCCTGCGAGACCTCGGGGGAGACCCGGGGGAGACCGACGGTCAGGAGCCCGGCACGCTCAGCGGGGCTGGGTCTGGCGGCGCCTGGGGCGCTGGCGATGGAGCCGAAACGGGGGCCGCGCCCGAGGCGAGGGGAAAGCGCGCCGCGCAAAAGACCTTGCGCGGGCGCGTGGCGCATCGGTCTACCAGCTGACGGCACCCTCGGCGACGCCCTCGAGCATGGCGGCGACCTCGCCCATGATGGGACTCGCTTCGATTTCCTCGGCGGGGATGCGCCGGTGCACCACATAGGTGGTCTCGGGCTCACTCGGCAGCGTATAGACAGCGATGATGAAGGGACAGTTGACGATACGGGTGGGATCCTCGGACGTCATCCTGCGCGACAGCACGGCGCTGCAGAACTCGATGGAGTGGGCATGGGTGTAAATCGTCTCCGCCATGCCGAGGTCCTGGCCCGTGCGCTCCAGCATCTCGTCCAAGTGCATGACATTGTTGATGTACATGCCGCGCTCCTGGATCGCGAGCTTGAGACCGTCGATGACGTCTTCGAAGCTGCTGTCGCTTTGATACACGGCGTAGCCATCGTCGGCCTGCGCCGGGCCGGCGACCATCAGCATCGCGACCAGCGAGAACAGGAAAGCACGCAGGAGGGGCGGCAGGCGCCGGGCTGCCCGGGCGGTGATCGCCGCGGCGGGCCGGGCCCGGCGGCCGGCCATTGCCGCGGCCAGCGGTTGGGAAAGCAGCAGTATTGGGGTCATCAGTATTGGTCCATGGGCCGGAAGGCGGGCGCTGAGGGCCAGGCATCGCCGGCGCCGCCCGGGGCCGGCGCGGGGGCGCTTTGGCGACTCTCCAGCTGCTCGATACGGCGCTTGAGGGCTTCGATCTCGCGCTCTTTTGCGTCATCGCCTGTCGTAGCGGGCGCACTTGAGGTGCCGGGTGCGGCCGGCGCGGCGTATCCCGGCGCATAGCCGGGTGCCGGCGGGTAGCCGTAGCCCGGCGCGCCATAGCCCGGTGCACCATAGGGGGCGCCGTAGCCGGGCGCACCATAGCCGCCATAGGGGCCGTAGGGGCCATAGGGGCCGTAGGGACCTTCGTCGTAGTAGTAGTCCTCGTTGTCGCCGCCGAACCAACGGCCCGGGTTGAACATGTCGCCAAAGCCGACCGCCTGCACGGCGGGTGCGAGCAGCAGCGCAGACACGAGGCCCACGGTGCGGATTACGGTGCGGGCTTGCATAGCCACGTTGGGCATCCTCCAGAATCGATGATGGATGGTTGTCGGCGCGGTGCTGCAATGGACTGGACCCGCAGAGCGCAAGGCTGCGGATGTGTCCGTTGCGGGGCGATCTGCGCCGCCTGTTACCGCGGGGCAAGCATACTACAGGCTGGGGGCTTCAGCGCCCGCTCACGGCTCTGCCCGACGCCGTTCGCCAGCGCCATGGGCATGGGTATGGCCGTGGTGGTGGCCATGATCCTGCGATGCAGGGGGCTCGCCGGCCGCAGGCCCGTGCCCGTGCCCGGCATGACCGCCGTGCAGCAGCGCGCCGTCGGGCTGCAGCGCCGGGCGCCCGGTGGCGCCGCTCGCCACCCGCTCGCGCTGCGCGGCGAGCTCGGCGCGCAGCCAATCGAGCCAGGGGCCCAGATGCGCGTCGTCGCGGCGGGCGCTGAGCGACAGTAAGGGCGCGGCGGTGCCGAGATCGCGCAGATAGCGCTCGGCCCGGGCCGCATCGAAGTCGTCCAGCACCGGCAGCAGATCCGCTTTGGTGAGCAGCACCAAGTCGGCGGCGCGGAACATCACCGGGTACTTGGCCGGCTTGTCATCGCCCTCGGGCACCGACAGCAGGGTGACGTTGCGATGATGGCCAAGGTCGAAGCTCGCCGGACAGACCAGATTGCCGACGTTCTCGATAAACAGGATGTCGACCCCGGTCAGATCCAGCCGATGCAGTGCGTCGTGCACCATGTGCGCGTCCAGATGGCAGGCACTGCCGGTGGCGATCTGGATGGCCGCGACCCCCTTCGCGCGGATGCGCTCGGCGTCGTTCTCGGTTTCCAGGTCGCCTTCGATGACGGCGATGCGCAGCTCGCGCCCCAGCGCGTCGATGGTGGCTTCCAGCAGACTGGTCTTGCCGGCCCCCGGCGAGGACATCAGGTTGACGGCGAGGATGCCACGGGCATCGAAGTGCGCGCGGTTATGCGCCGCTTGATGGTCGTTCTCGCCGAGCAGGCTCTGCAAGACCTCCACCGCGGCACGGCCCGAGGCGGTCTCGGCATGCTTACCGCCGGGACGCACGAGGTGCTCGTTGCCGGACGTGACGTTGCAGCCACAGGTGTCACACATGAATCAGCTCCGGATTGACGGCAGGTTCAATGCGAGACTATAGCAGCGCCGATGGCCGATTTGACCCTGTTTGGGGCGCGGAGCGCACGCCCGCCTGCTCGGGCGAGGCGGCATCGGGATCGGCGTTTGCCGATGGCCGGCGACCGGCGCCGGGCCTCTAGCGGCCGGTGCCCGCATCATCGGGCACGCGCAGTTCCAGATTCACCAGCAGCATTTCGTCACCGCTCACGAGGCGGGTGTGCCAGTCGCCGCAGGCGCCGCAGAGCAGGCGGTTCGGCGTCGCCTCGGTTTCGGCGCCGCAGGTCGTGCAGTGCACCCGCACCGGTGCCGGCTCGATGTCGAGCACCACCCCCTCGGCGATGGTGCCGGCGGCCGCCAGCGGATAGGCGTTGCGCAACAGCTGCGCGTCCACGCCCGACAGCGGACCGATGCGCAGCCGGATGTGCTCCACCCGATCGGCGCCGTGATCGGCGGCGATGCGCTGCACCTGATCCAGCAGCGATTGGCACACCGAGAGCTCATGCATGGCACACGCCCGCGGCGGCGTTCACTGGACGCTCGCGTCGTCGCCGCGTAGCCCACAGACGTGGACCCGCGGCGTACATGGCTGCGAGGGCTGGATTGCCGGCGGCGGCATCGGGGCGGCCGAGCGATGGGGGCGCACACATGCGGGCGGGTGATACGGCGATAAGCGTGAGCCTCAGCCCCCGGAGATGCGGCAGCTGCCGTCGCGGCAGCGGCGCTCGAAGCGCCAGTCCGCAAAGCGCCGGTAAGCCGCGTCGAGAACGCCGGTGAGCCGTAATGCGGTGACCACGCGCGCCAGCAGCCGGTAGCCCGGCAGCTGGCGCCAGATGGCGACGAACGCGGGCACGCCCTGCACGAGCTGGCCCGTGGCATCGCACACGTGCAGGCGGCGCATGGCGGTGGCCTGATCCAGGCCGACGGCGGCCAGGGCGTGGGTGTCTCGGGTGATGTCCACCCAGCGCACCCGACCGGCACGGTCGAGGCGCCGGTAGTGCGCAATCTCCTTGCTACAGAGCGGACAGCCGCCGTCGTAGAAGGTGGTGAGTGCGCTATCCGCGGAAGGGCTCATGCGGTTGGCTCCTGTGGTCTGTGCTCATGGCTGTCGGGGTCGGTGGGTTTCGGCGGCATCGGGCGCCGGTGGCACCAGGCGATCACCCACCGCGACGCGCCCCGGGGCCATCACCGCGGCGGTGAGACCGCCGGCGCCGCGCATGGCGTTGTAGCCGCGGCCCGGCCGGCGGCGATGGGCGGTGGAGCGACGCGCATCGCTGCATGTGATGGGATCGCCACCTGCGATGCCCTGTGGGTGCTTGTTATATTGCGCTCAGCGAGGGCCGCACAACCGCGGTCGACGACGGGAATGCCCGCAACCATGCTCTCATCCGCCCCATTGCGATTGCGCCTGCTCGCGGCGGCCGCCGCCGCGCTGCTGGCGGCCGGCTGCTCGACCATGCAGCTTGCGTACAACACCGCGGATTTTTTCATCGAGCGCTATGCCGACGACTATCTCGGGCTGGATAGCACCCAGATGGAGCGCTGGTCGCCAACCCTGAGGGCGGCGCTGGCCACGCACCGTCAGGCGGAGCTGCCGTATCTTGCGGCCTTTTTCGACAGCGCGCAGAACGATGCCCGCAAGGGCTTCACCCGCGAGGATGTGCACTGTCTGCTGGACCAGTTCGAGCGCATCTACCGCCGCCATTTCACGCTCGCGGCGGCCACCGCGGCACCGCTGCTCGCGGATTTGGAGCAATCGCAGATCCAGGCCCTGACGCAGCGCTTTCGCGAAGAGGCGCAGGAGGATGCGGATGCCGGCGCCCGCCCCGAGGCGGAACGCGTCGCCAAACGGGTGGAGCGCTATGCCGACAACCTGCGCTGGTGGCTCGGCGAGCTGGACGCGAACCAGCGCCGCATCGTCGGCGCCGTGGTCGCCGACCTGCCTGAGACCGACGTCTGGTATGCCTATCGGGACCGCAAGCGCCGCGAGCTCATCGCCCTGCTGCGCCGGGACGCCGCGCCGGCGCAGATCGAGGCCTTCCTGGTCGACTGGCTGGTGGACTACAGCGACATGCCAGCGGCGCTGGCGCGCAGCCAGGCGCAACTGCGCAGCGGCGTCACCGAGTTGCTGGTGCGCCTCGACGCCACCTTTACCGACACCCAGCGCCGACGGCTGATCGATCGGCTGACGGGGTTGCGGCGCGACTTCCTGCGCTTACAGCGCGACCCGCACCTGGCACCCGTGGCCTGTTGAGGCCGCACCATCGCGTGCCGCCGGTCGGTCAAGCGTGCCGGCTGCCCCCATCCGGCGCAGGCGCTCGCACCCTCAGAATGCCCGTGACAAGCGCCAACGCTGATAATTGGGCTCGTCGAGATAGGCCTTGTTACTGATGTAGTTGAGCACGTTGCGCAGGCGATAGAAGCCGACCACCGAATCCACACGCAGGATCTCCCGGCCGTGCTCGTCGAAGAAGAGCAGCGAGGGTGTATAGAACAGGCCGAGATCCCGGGCCCAGTCCCGGGCCGTCGTGCGCTCCCCTTGTGGTGTCACCACCGGTGTGTCGGACCAGATGTCCAGCTGCACGCTGTCGAGCTCGCCGAACTGGCGCTGCAACTCCACCTCCTCCAGGGCCTGGCCGTGCAGGACGTCGCAGGCGTGGCAGTCGCCCTGCTCGAAGAACACCGCCAGCGGGCGATCGCTCGGCACGCCGGAGCGATCGAGATTGTAGGGCGGTGCTTCGAAGAAGTCCTGGTCGTTCAAATCGGCGGGCCCGAACACCATGCGGTTGTCGCCGCGGGCCAGGTAGTCGCGGAAGGACTCGCGCTGGTAATGGTCATCGGCCACATACTCCAGTGCGGCGCGAAATTGATACGGCGGATAGTAGCCGCGCAGGCGCAGGGCCTCGCGCCCTTGTGCGTCGTAGAACACCAGCGAGGGCGTGAAGTTGGTTTCCTCCCGCAGGGCGAAGTCGCGCTCGGTCAGCTTGTTGCCGGCCAGGTCGGTCACCTCGGCGACACCCCAGATGTCCACGGGCACGATGTCGAAGTGCGCACGGGTGTAATCGACGATGTCCGGTGCGCCGAAGTTCACATCCATGAGCTTGTGGCAGTAGGCGCAGCGGCGCTGGCCGAAGTAGACCACCAGGTCCTTGCCCGCGGCGACGGCCTCGGCATGATCGTCGCGCAGGTTGAGGAAGGGCTCCTTGAACCACGCGGGATACGCCAGCGGCTGCTCGCGCGGGAAATCGTCCGCGCCGAGCGCCGTGGTGACGTCCGCATCGACGCCGGCGGCGGGCGCACCGAGCGCGGCGGTGGCGCCTGTCATCAGCCCGATGGCCAGACCGACGACCGGGCCGAGCACCGAAAGCACCGCCGGGCTGCCGGTCCGGCCGCCCGGGCCACCGAGGCTGTGACGGCACCGATGCCGGCGCCTGAGCTCGCGGATCATACTGTTACCTCAAAGGTCAGGGCCCGGGTCGGGCGGCCGGCACCGATCGCGGTGGTCAACCGGCCCCCGACACCCGGCGTTCGCGCGCCAGGAAGCGGCGCACCAGAAATAACGCGGCGATGGAGCGCGCCTCGGTGAAATCGGGCCGCTCCAGCAAACCGTCGCCATCCGCCAGCGGCCAGGGCAGGACCTCGATGGGCTCGGGCTCGTCGCCGGGCAGCGGGTCGGGGTAGAGGTCGCGCGCCAGCACGATGCGGCTGCCGTGCTGCATATAGCCGGGCACCACGCTCACCCGGTGCACCGTGTCCAGGCGCCTGGCGGCGAGACCGAGCTCCTCGCGCAGCTCACGCCCGGCGGCGGCATGGATGTCTTCACCGGCGTCCACCACGCCCTTTGGAAAACCGAGCTGGTAGTCATCGCTGCCAGCGGCATACTCGCGCGCGAGGAGTAGGTTCTGGTCGGCGTCCACGGGGACGATCATGACCGAGTCGTTGCCGCCGAGGATGCGCTCGAAGGTGCGACGCTCGCCGTTGGCGAACTCAAGATCCACGGCTTCCACGCGGAAGATGCGGGAGCGGGCCGCGAGTCGGCGGGCCAGGACCCGCGGTTTTTGTCTGTTCATGGGCTCAATGCCTCCGCAGTCCGTTGGGTGCTGCGCGTGGTGAGCGGGGTCGGGTATGCTGCACGGCATTGCGCAGACCACCAACCGCCGCCGGGCCGCCAGCATGTCCCAGCCCCACGACCAGGCCCCGCAGCTCGACTGGGCCGCCATCGACACGGTCTTCCTGGACATGGACGGCACGCTGCTGGATCTGCACTACGACAACCATTTTTGGCTGGAGCACGTCCCCAGGCGCTATGCCGAGCACATCGGGGTCAGCCTGGCCGAGGCCAAGGATACGCTGCTGCCCAAGTATCGCCGTATCCAGGGCACGTTGGACTGGTATTGCATCGACCACTGGAGCCGGGAACTGGGTCTGGACATTGCGCTGCTGAAGGCCGAGGTGGAGCATCTGATCGCTGCGCATCCCTTCGTGGCGGAGTTCCTCGACGCCCTCGGCAATTGCGGCAAGCGCCGGGTGCTGGTGACCAATGCCCACCAGAAATCCATCGATCTCAAGTTTCGGCGCACCCGCCTCGGGGATCGCCTGGAACGGGTGATCTGCGCGCATGACCTGCGGCTGGCCAAGGAGGCGCCGGGCTTCTGGGCGCGGGTGCAGGCGATCGAGCCCTTCGACCCACAGCGGACGCTTTTCGTGGATGACAATCTGGAGGTCCTGCACGCCGCCCGCGACTACGGCTTCCACTGGCTGCTGGCGGTGAGCGCACCGGACTCGCGGGTGCCGGCGCGGGATGTTCGGGATTTTCCGGCCATCGCGCGCTTCTCGCAGATCCTGCCGCAGCTGCGCTGAGCGCCCGCCGCCGCGCGGCACAAACCGCGACGGCGCACGCGCCCCGCTCAGGCCGTGGGCGCCGGATCCGCGGCCGGCTTGCGCCGCCGCCGACGCCGTTGCTTGGGCCTGGCCCGCGCATCGGCCGGCGCTGGCGCGCCATTGCCATCCGCCTGGCCCGCCGCCTCTTGTGCCGCCTCTTGTGCCAATGGTGGTGCGGATGCCGCGTCGGCGCCACTGTGGTGGCCAGTCCGGGGACCGGCCTGATCGCCGCCGGGCTTCGCGCGTGCGCGCGCGCCACCGCCCCGACGGGCGTTGCCGCCTTGATCGCGCCGGCCACCGCGACCTTCGCCGCGCCCATCCCGCGGCCGCCGCGGCGCAGGCACCCGGCTCTTCGGGTCCACCTCGGCGAGCATGTCCGCGGTGATCTCGGCCACGGGAATCTTCATGCCGATGTAGGCTTCGATGTCGGGCAGGCAGAAGGCGTAGCGCTCACAGACGAAGCTGATGGCGTCGCCGGCCTCGCCGGCGCGGGCGGTGCGGCCGATGCGGTGCACATAGTCCTCGGCGTCGTCGGGCAGATCGTAGTTGATGACGTGGGAGACGCCGGGAATATGCAGTCCGCGGGCGGCAACGTCCGTGGCCACCATGACGGGCAGCTCGCCGGACTTGAATTGGGCCAGCAGCTTCAGGCGCTTCTTCTGCGGCACGTCGCCGGAGAGCATGGCCGCATGCACGCCGTTGCCCTCGAGATAGCCCCAAACGCGCTCGCCCTCGCGCTTGGTGTTGACGAAGACCATGATGCGCGCGCCTTCGAGCCGCACCAGCCCCAGCAGCAGCGGGATCTTTTCGTCGTTGGCAACCATGTAGCAGGTCTGTCGCACCCGGTCGGCGGTGACCTGCTCCGGGGCGATCTCCACCATGTGCGGGTCGTTCATGTGCTCGTAAGCGAGCTCCATGACCCGGTAGGACAGGGTCGCCGAGAACAGCATCCCCAGGCGCTGCGCCGGACTCGGCAGCCGGCGCAGCACGAACCGAATGTCCTTGATGAAGCCGAGGTCGAACATGCGGTCCGCCTCGTCCAGCACCACCACCTGCACGGCGTTGAAGTTGAAGACCCGCTGCTTGAAGTAGTCGATCAGCCGCCCCGGCGTGCCGATGAGGATGTCCACGCCGGCGGCGATGGCCTCGCGCTGTTGCTGGTAACCGGTGCCGCCGTAGACGAGGCCGAGCCTGAAGCCGGTGTGCTTGTTGATGACTGCCGCATCCTTATGAATCTGCACCGCCAGCTCGCGGGTGGGGGCGAGGATGACGATGCGTGGCTGCTGTGGTCCCTCACGCGCCCCGGCGGGCGGATGCGTCAGCAGATGCTGCATGCCCGCCACCAGAAAGGCCGCGGTCTTGCCGGTGCCGGTTTGCGCCTGCCCGGCGACGTCCTGACCGGCCAGCGCCAGCGGGAGAGTCTGCGCCTGGATCGGCGTGCAATGACTGAAGCCCGCGTCGGCGAGTCCTTGTAGGATACGGGGATCGAGATCGAAATGGTCGAAGCGAACGTCGGTGAGGTGTGTCTGGGGCATGGAATCCTGGGGCGTTGGGCCGAGCTCTCCGGCGGGTGGCGAGCGCGCGCTCAGGCGCGGGCTCGGCGGGCCACGGGCACGTCAGCCGGTCGGCTGCGACGACGCATCGTGACGCGGTTGGCGTCGGCGGTCCGGGCCGACGTGCCGGGAGGGGTTGCAAATCTTGACATCTTTGGCTCAAATAGCATCTTAACCTTCAGGGCGATAACAACGCCAATCCGCCCGACCTCCCCCCTGACCCACGCCGCAGTCGCCGCACGAGTTGCACCGGCAGCGGTTGAATTTCAGGCAGCGAGACGGCCCGGCAGCCCTGCAAGCTCAAACACGGGCAAGCGCAACCAGCCTTGGCGCCAGGCGTCTGCGATGCGCACATCGCCACCACGCGCCCACGACGACGCGCAATGCAGACACCCATCCGTGACGCCGCCCGCCCCAACCCTTCACCCGAGCGGAGACAGACCAGACGTGACCGATCGTATCCTGCAAGTGACGGACGACACCTTCGAAGAGGAGGTGCTCAACTCCACCGAGCCCGTCCTGGTGGACTATTGGGCCAACTGGTGTGCTCCCTGCAAAATGATCGCCCCGCTGCTGGAGGAGATCGCCGAGGAGTACGCCGGCAAGATCAAGGTCGCAAAGCTCGACATCGACCAGAACCGCGCCATCACCGAACGCTTCAAGGTGCGCGGCATCCCGACCCTGATGCTGTTCAAGGGTGGTGAGCCCGAGGCCACCAAGGTCGGCGCCGTATCCAAGTCGCAGCTGACCGTCTTCATCGACAGTAATCTCTGAGCCGGCCGGCGGCCCCGCCGACCGCCGTGGTCGTCGCCCCGCTGGGGCACGGCCGCCGAAGCTTCAGGAGCCCCGCCCGGCGCCATCCCCGGGCGCTCAGGTAGGACAGCCAATCATCCCGCCACCGCCGGTCCAGCCGCCGCGCACCGCAGCCGCGGCATCGTCACCACCGGCGCCCACCCGCCCGGCGCCGACCAACCGGCGGCCCATCGCCATCACACACGACGCAATGAATCTCACAGAGCTCAAGAAGATGCCGGTTCCCCAATTGGTGGAGCTGGCGCAGTCCATGGAACTCGAGGGCATCGGCCGCTCACGCAAGCAGGATCTGATCTTCGCGATCCTGAAGGCACGCGCCAAGCGCGGCGAGGATATCTACGGCGACGGTGTGCTGGAGATCCTCTCCGACGGCTTCGGCTTCCTGCGCTCGGCGGATGCCTCCTATCTGGCGGGACCGGACGACATCTATGTGTCGCCGAGCCAGATCCGGCGCTTCGCGCTGCGCACCGGCGACACCATTTCCGGCAAGATCCGCCCGCCCAAGGACGGCGAGCGCTACTTTGCGCTGCTGAAGGTGGGCGACATCAATTTCGAGCGCCCGGAAGCCGCGAAGCACAAGATCCTGTTCGAGAATTTCACACCGCTGTTCGCCCAGCAGCGCATGCAGCTGGAGATCGGCAACGGCAGCACGGAAGACCTCACGGCGCGCATCATCGACCTGGTCGCCCCCATCGGCAAGGGCCAGCGCGGGCTCATCGTCTCCCCGCCCAAGGCGGGCAAGACCATGATGCTGCAGAACGTGGCCCAGTCCATCGCGCACAACTACCCGGACGTCTACCTCATCGTCCTGCTCATCGACGAGCGCCCCGAGGAGGTCACGGAGATGGCCCGCTCGGTGCGCGGCGAGGTGGTGTCATCCACCTTCGACGAGCCCGCCACGCGCCATGTGCAGGTGGCGGAGATGGTCATCGAGAAGGCCAAGCGGCTGGTGGAGCACAACAACGACGTCGTCGTGCTGCTGGACAGCATCACCCGCCTGGCGCGCGCCTACAACACCGTGGTGCCCTCCTCCGGCAAGGTGCTCACCGGCGGCGTCGACGCCAATGCCCTGCAGCGGCCGAAGCGCTTCTTCGGCGCCGCGCGCAACGTCGAAGAGGGCGGCTCGCTCACCATCATCGCCACCGCCCTGGTGGAGACGGGCTCGCGCATGGACGACGTCATCTACGAGGAGTTCAAGGGCACCGGCAACATGGAGATCCACCTGGATCGGCGCATCGCCGAGAAGCGCATTTTCCCGTCCATCAACATCAACCGCTCCGGCACCCGCCGCGAGGAACTACTGATGAAGCCGGCGGATCTGCAAAAGGTGTGGATCCTGCGCAAGATCCTGCATCCCATGGACGAGCTGGCGGCGGTGGAATTCCTGCTCGACAAGCTCAAGCACACCAAGACCAACAGCGAGTTCTTCGACTCCATGAAGGGCTGAGCCTGCGCCGGCGAGACCGTCGCCATGCGTGCCAGCCTGCCCCCGGCCACCGCCAGGCTCGCCGCCGCCCTCTCGCTCGGGCTGCTGCTGCTCGCGGCGGCCTTGCTCGCCGCCCAGGCCACGGCCGATCTGCGCCGTATCCAGCGGCTGGAAACCGACCTCGCCGAGCTGCACGACGTCCGCTACGGGCTGCTCAATGCCGAGGCCTGGATGGCGCGGGTGTCGTCGCTGCTGGCGCACAAGATCGACACCTTCGAGGTGACCGAGGCCAATCGTCCGGCCATCAAGCGCAACCTCGAGATTGCCCTCGAGCGTATCTTAGTGGAGCTGGAGGATTATCTGCGCCGGCGCAACAGCGCCGGCGACAACGTCTGGGAGCGCCTGGGCGGGACACTGCGCCAGGGCGTACAGGATTTCCTCGTCGACTTCAACGAGCTGCGCGCCCAAGTGCCCAGGTACGCGGACGCCGTCATCGCCGAGCTCAATCGCCCGCAAACCCGCGCCGAGCTCAAAGACCGCCTGCTGGCGGCGCTCGATGCCGCGGCGGACGCCACGTTCACGGCCACGGACTTCAGCGCCTACAACGCCGTCCTCGCCCGCCACGGCTGCGCCGACGCCGCCGCCTGCGAGTCGCAGCTGCGCACCGACATCGCCACGCTGCGGGCACGTGCACGGCCCTTCACCGCGGGGGCACTGATCGCCGTGGCGACCATGTGCTTCGTCGCCTGGCGCGAGCGCCCGCACCTCAGGCCCGAGGTCATGGTCATGCTCACCGCGGGCAGCCTGGTGCTGCTCACGGGTGGCGTCATCACGCCCATGATCGACGTGGAGGCGCGCATTACAGAGCTGCGCTTCGTCCTGCTCGGCGAGCCCATCGTGTTCTCCGACCAGGTGCTCTACTTCCAGAGCAAGAGCATCCTCGACGTCGTCGGCGTACTCGTGGATACCGGTGCCTGGGACATGCGCTTCGTCGCCGTGCTGATCACGCTGTTCAGCCTGGTGTTTCCGTTGCTCAAGGTGCTGGCCGGCTTTGTTTACTACCTGGACTGGCGCGGGCTGCGCGGCAACGGCCTGATCGAGTTCTTTGCCCTGCGCTCCGGCAAATGGTCCATGGCCGACGTGCTGGTGGTGGCCATGCTCATGGCCTATGTGGGCTTCAGCGGCTTGGTGGAGAGCCAGCTCGCGGCCATGGCCGGCGGCGGCCGCGGCGTCGATGTCATCACCACCAACGGCACCGAGCTGCGGCCGGGCTTCTACCTGTTCCTGGCCTTCGTGCTGGCGAGCCTGGTGTTATCGGCGCTGCTGGAGGCGCGCGTGGGAAAACGCCCGCGCTGAGCTTGGTATGCGCCCGGCTTGGTGTGCGCCCAGCTTGGTGTGCGCCCGGCGCCGGGCATCGCCGCCGCCCGCTGCGCGGGCACGATGCCCGGCGCCGCGTGTGCGCGCACAGGCGCGCCAAAGGGCCGCGCCCTCAAGCCTGGGATTTCGCCCAGCGAAACACCCGCATCGGCGGGATATTGCGCAGTTCCATGGCCACCTGCGGTGTGCCCAGCACGGGCTGGGCCAAGGCCCCGACACGGGGATTGAACTGATAGGCGACGAAGCGCCCGGTATCGGCGAGCACGGCGGCGACTTCGGCGAGAATCTGCGAGCCGATCGCCGCACTCATGGTGGAGAAGGGGATGCCCGAGACGATGGCATCCGGCGCGGCGAGCCCGTGGGACGTCACGATCGCTCGAACATCGGTGGCGCTGCCGAGGTGGGCGATGAGCCGTTCGTCTTCGATGCGGCTCACTTGCTCGTGGAACAACGGATTGATCTCGATGCTCAGCAGCCGTGCATCCGGCGCCAGGGCGCCGAGCATGGCCTGAGTCATGCCGCCGGTGCCGGGGCCAAGCTCGACGACGCAGCGGGCGGCGGCAATGTCGGCGGCGGCGATGACGCGACGCTCCAGAAAGCCGGAGCTGGGGATGATCGAGCCGATCTGGCGCGGGTGCCGGAAGAACTGCTGCGCGAACAGGAGATGGCCGTTAGGGCGCTTGCGCAGAGATGGATTCGTTGTCATGCGAAGGCTTTCCTGCAACTGAACGCTTATTGCGCCAGGCAAAGCCTGGAAGAGGGGGAAACATGCTGACATGACGTAAGCACGTGGAAACCTTT
>NZ_CAJXWY010000038.1 GCF_913062725.1 uncultured Thiohalocapsa sp. | reverse complement strand
TTAAAGGATAGGAAAGAGGGGGAAAAGCGCGCGTTTTCGCGAAAAAAGCCCGAATTTTCGCCCCAAATAAACCGATTCGTATATTTTTTGGCAGTAGCACACGGATGAGACCGAATCCTGAGCCTAAGTCGGACAGGCTCCTAGACGCCGGACTTCAGGTTCAAGACCCCCAATCCTAACCCCGCGACTGCTTCCATGAGTGACGCCAATCCCCCCCGGCATGGCAAGACCGGCCGCGCCATCGACACCGCCAAGCTGGATCGCATCGTGGCCTCCGCCCGCCGCGCCAGCGACGAGCGAGCCGCCGGCTATCGCGAACAAGCGCTGAAGCTCTACCCCTGGGTATGCGGGCGCTGCGGGCGCGGCTTCGAGCGCAGTAATCTGCGCGAGCTCACGGTCCACCACAAGGACATGGACCATGACAACAACCCACCCGACGGCAGCAATTGGGAGCTGCTGTGCCTGTATTGCCATGACAACGAGCACCAGAAGTTCGAAGAGCGCATCGCCGCCATCGCGGCGGGCCGCGACCCGGACGGGCACACCGCCGGCGGCTCGACGTCGAATGCGGGCAGCACGACGCATCGCCCCTTCGGCGCCCTGGCGGATCTGCTGAACAAGGACTGAGGCAGACAGGAGCAGACGCGACCATCGTCCGACCGACTCCGGTGCATCCCGCATGCCCGCCAGATGGAAACCGCTATGCCCCAGGACCTCACCACCGCCGACATGCTGCGCGTGCTGGCGCAGGCCACCACCACGGTGACAGCCGAGCACACCGACCTGACGCTGCCCGTGGACGGCACACTGCCCGCGGCGCTGGATGGCTTGCTGCTGCGCAACGGCCCGGGCCGCTTCGAGCGCGGCGGCCGGCGCTATCGCCATCCCTTCGACGGCGACGGTCATGTTACCAAGCTGGATATCCACCGCGGCGCCGTGCGCTACAGCAACCGCTTCGTGCGCACCCGTGAGTACCAGGACGAAGCCCGCGCCGGGCGCATGCGGCATCGGGCCTTCGGCACCAACCTACCGGGCGGTATCCTGGGGAACTGCTTCCAGATGCGCTTCAAGAACGCCGCCAACACCAGTGTGCGCTGGCACGGCGGTCGCCTGCTGGCGCTCTGGGAGGGCGGACCGCCGCACCGGCTGGACCCGCACACCCTCGCCACCATCGGGCCCGAGGACTTCGACGGCCGGCTCAAGAATCCCTTCGGCGGCCTGTCCCACCGGCTGACGCCGCTGCTGCCCTTCTCGGCCCATCCGCATCTGGATGACGAGCGCGGCGATCTCTACAACTTCGGTCTCGTTTCCGGCTCGCCGAACCGGCTCATGCTCTACCGGATCGACCCGCAGGGCCGCATGCACCCGCCGCGCGAGCACGCGCTGGGGCGCTTCAGTTTCGTGCACGATTTCGCCGTCACCCGCGAATGGCTGTGCTTCCTGCTGCCGCATGCGGACTTCGACGTGCCGAAGACGGTGTTCGGCCTGAAGACCGCGGTGGGATCGCTCAAGATCGCCACCGAACGGCCCATGCAGGCGCTGCTGCTGCCGCGGGAGCCGGGCGCCCGCCGGCCGTTGGTGCTCACGGGACCGCCCGGCTTCGTCTTCCACGTCGCACAGGCCTTCGATGACGCCGCGGGCCGGGTTGTGCTGGACGTGATTCGCTACGGGCTCTACCCGGATTTCGACGCCTTCGAGGACCTGTTCCGCAGCCCGCCGAACGGCGCCATGCCACGGCTGGAACGCCTGGTGCTGGACCCGGCCGCGCAGCGCTGCGAACGCCTGAGCCTGGGCGCCGATGTGGACGCCCAGGGCTTTGAGCTGCCCATCAGTGCCCCGGCCCCCCTCGGCACGCCCCAGCGCATCCTCTACGGCGTTGGCGCGCCGCCCGGGCGCCGGGCGCCCTATCTCACGGCCATCCAGCGTCTGGACACCGACACGGGCCGGCTCACCACCCGGGACTTCGGCCTGGACCTCACCGGTGAGCCCATGCTGGTGCCCGGCGACGGCGATGATGAAGGCTGGCTGCTGTCGCTGGTGATCCGCGCCGACCAACACCGCACGGACCTGGTGGTGCTACGTGCCGCGACCCTGGACATCGAGGCCGAGGTAGCGCTGCCGCATGCGGTGCCCATTGGCTTTCATGGGTGCTGGGTACCGCGGGCGGCGCTCGCCCGCGGCGGCTGACAAGCGCCGATGCTAACGCGTCGATGCTACACCCGGCGCGCACGCCAAGGTCCGGCACCGGCGCCAACGGGCGCTCAAACCGCCTTCAGCCAAAACACCATCGGCTTCGGCGATTCCTCGGTCTCACCGAGCTCCCGCCAGCTGAATTCGGTGCGCAGCGCCGGTTGCCGGGTGTAGCCGCGGTGCGCCCAAAAGCGATCCAGCGGCTGGTAGCCGGGCGGTCGGCGCGGGTGATCCGCCGCGCGCTCCACGGCGCAGAACGTGAGCCAGTCGAAGGGGCCGAACCCGCTCGCCGGGTCTGCAGCGAGCCCACGCGCATGCGCCTCGCGCTCATCGAAGAAGCGCACGCCGATGCCGCGGCCGCGGTACTCCGGCAGGAGCACGGACTCGCCGAGATAGAACACCCGCGCCGGATCGTAACCGGCGGTGATGAAGGGCGCCCGGACTTCATCGGTCTCCTCCGTCAACGGCAGGGCGGTGGAGGCGCCGACGATGCGTCCGCCGTCGCGCACCAGCACCACGACGCCGCCGCGGGCGCGGGCGTAGGTGGCGAGGTACTTGGCCTCGTAGTCGGCGTCGCCGTCGTAGAGGTAGGGATAGTCGCGAAAGACGCGGATGCGCAGCTGCGCGAGGTCCGCGATCACGCCCTCGAGCGCTGAGCCCGAGAGGCGCGTGATGTGGAGATCGTCGGTCATCGGTCGGCTCGGATCATCGTGTGTCTGCAGCCACTGGCGGCGGTTGCGCGCCGCGCCGACGCGCTCGGTCTCGGCGCCCGCACGCGGGTCGGTGTGTGCCGTGCCGGCAGCCGAGGCCCCGGCCTTGTGGCGGCACTGCGCAACAGCGCCGTGGGGTGCCCCTGCGCTTCGCCGCCCGGGGCGGCCTCAGGCGCCGCGCGCCAGCCAGGGCCAGAGCAGTTCCACCGTCTCGGCGATACCCGTGGCGGGCACCGGCGCCACCGGGCCGGCGGCGAACAGCTCGCTCAGCGGCTCGGCGATGTGCCCCGCGGCGAGTGTCGCCGGCGGCACGCTTCGATACGGCACCTGACGCGCCAGCCAGACATCCAAGTGGGGCTCCTCCGGCCAATCGCCACGCGGCACCGAGAGCACCGGCACGCCATGGCAGGCCGCCTCGGCGAAAGTCCCGTAGCCGGGCTTGGTGATGACGGCGTCAGAGCAGGCGAGCACATCCGCCACCGCCAAACCGCCCGGGCCCGCGGTGGGGCCGATCAGCACCGCACCCAGGCGCTCGGCGAGCTGTGGCACCGGCGTCAACAGCAGCGTCTTCGGCGGCAGGGACAGATCCGCGGACGGCATGACGGAGCCGGCGCCCCCGAACTGCACCAGCACCAGCCGGGTGTCTGCAGCAACGCCGAGACGCTGGCGCAATGCGGCCGGATCCCGCGGGCGCACATCGGCGATGGGGCCAACGTCCCGGCCGTTCGGCAGCCACGACATGGGCATGGAGGGCGCGGGGCGCAGGAACAGCTCGGCACCGCCATAGGCATCGCGCATGTGCCGCACCAAAGACGCCGGCAGCTTCGCGCCCACCGGACTCTCCGCCAGAATATCGAGCCAGCTCAGGGAGCAGAGTGCGACGGCGGGTATGCCGAGCGCCCGGGCTGCGGCCAACGGCAGCCACGGGATGTCGGCGAGCACCAAATCCGGCGCCAAGCCGGCGAGCCAGGCGCGCTGGGCGGCGAGGTGCGCCGCATGATCGGCGTCGAATGCGGCATAGGTCGTGAGTCCCGCCTCCCATTCGACCTTGAGCGGCCCGTCCATGGGCAGCGCCACGTCGAGGGCGCGGTCCAGCCATGTGGTGCCCGGCGGCATGCGCTCGCGCGCGAAGCCGGGGTCCACGCTGGCGGCGAGTGTGATGCGCAAGTGCGGGTCACGACGGCGCAGACCGTGGGCGACGGCCGCCACTTGTGTCACATGGCCGTAGCCGTGGGCGGTTGCCGCAATGACCAGGTGCGCCGGACGATGGCGGGCCATGGGACGCTCGCGGTGGGCCGGCACCCGCTGCGACGAGACGGTCACGACAAGATCTTCAGCGCCTGCCCTGCAGGCGGCGTTGAGGATGCCTCGAATTGCATTGGGGTCGCGTTAGGCCCCGGCGGCTCCGCCTCGGGCGACGCAGGAGGTGCCCCGTCAGCACACACTGCCAGCGCGCCGCGTTAGGGAAAGATTCCGGGGAGGATTCCGGGGAGGACTTAGGCGAGGGCCCTGAGGTGCGCGTTGAGCCGGCTCTTGTGGCGCGCGGCCTTGTTGGCATGGATCAGGCCCTTGCCGGCGGCGCGGTCGATCACGGGCACGGCGGCCTTGTAAGCCTCTGCGGCGGCGGACTTGTCGCCGGCACGAATTGCCCTGAGAACCTTTTTCATCGCCGTGCGCAGGGTGCTGCGCTGTGCGGCATTGCGCTGGCGGTGCGTCTCCGCCTGACGTGCCCGCTTGCGGGCTTGTGCAGTGTTGGCCATTGATGCTTCCTGGGCTCAGAATGATAACGGCAGCGCCCGGCGAGCGCCTGCGGGCGCAGTCAATACGATGGCATGGAATTCATGACTAAGCCGATCAGCATGGCCTATCCGTGCGAAATTGTCAATCCAAACGCGCCTGCACCGGACCGCCTGCACCGGCGGCGGCGTCCCCGTCACCGCTGCCGCGCACGCGCCAGTCGGCGGTTGGGTATCGCGTGCGCGTCAACCCTCGCCGGGCAGGCGGGACCATCGTCTGCGGGCACCGATGCAGACCCGCCCCCACGCCCCCGCCGTGCCGGCAGCGGGCCACGCCGACCCGGTTGGCACCAACGGTTGCCGATTGTTGATCGGCGCGGGTCCAGCGGCTCCGGGGCCGGGCTCCTGCAACCGCAGGCAGCCGATTTGCCCATTGTGTTTGGCGATTGAGGCCCACACCCACTGATGCGGTGGGCGGCTCCGATCGCATGCCGGCCCGCCGGCGGCGCCCGGCGCCACAGACAAGAGACGGAAGCTGAAGACATGTCGAGAGCGATGGCCGTACTGCTGGATGAAATCGCCCAGATTGAGTTCGACCGCGGTAAGCAACTGCCGGCCTATCAAGGCGCCTATCTGGAGAAGATGGACAAGCGCATGGATATAGAGGGCATCGCCCTCGACGGCACACACGTGCCAGCCCCGACTGCGGCCCAAAAGGCCCAGTTCATCGCCGCCAACCTCGCCCATGCCATCGTCTCAGACAACGAGAGCCAAGCCGCCGCCTTCACCACCTACCTGGCCGTGCGGCTGCCGGCGCTGAAACAAGTCAAGATCCGCCGTGAAGACGAGGGCTTTGCCATCGAGCTCGACTTCGAAGAAGACTACATCAAGCAGCAGCCGGTGCAGTTCATGCCGCTCAAATGACCGCCATCAATCGCTGCCGCCGAACCCCGCCGCCGCCAGGGCTCCCTGGATCTCCTCCAGGATCAGTGGGTCGTCGATGGTGGCGGGCGGGCGATACTCGGTGCCGTCGGCGATGTGCTTCATGGTGCCCCGGAGGATCTTGCCGGAGCGGGTCTTGGGCAGCCGCGGCACCACCAGCACACGCTTGAAGGCGGCGACGGGGCCGATCTCCTCGCGGACTTTGGCCACCAGCTCGCGGCTGATGTCGGCCCCGTCGCGGTCGACGCCACTCTTCAGCACCACCAGCCCCAGGGGCAGCTCACCCTTGAGCGTATCGGCCACGCCGATGACGGCGCATTCGGCGACGTCCGGATGGCCCGCCAGCACCGCTTCCATACCCCCGGTGGAGAGCCGATGGCCGGCGACATTGATGATGTCGTCGATGCGACTCATGACGAAGAGATAGCCATCCTCGTCCAGATAGCCCGCATCCCCGCTCAGATAGTAGCCGGGCTCGGCGGACAGATATGAAGCCTGAAAGCGCGCGTCGTCGCCCCACAACGTCGGCAGGCAGCCCGGCGGCAGCGGCAGCTTGATCATGATGCGGCCGATGCCGCCGGCGGCCACGGGCAGGCCGTCGTCCCCCAGCACCTGCACGTCATAGCCGGGCACGGGCTTGGTGGGCGAGCCGGACTTGATGGGCAGCTGCTCGAGGCCCAGGCAATTGGCGGCGATGGCCCAGCCGGTCTCGGTCTGCCACCAGTGGTCCACCACCGGCACATCCAGGATCTCGCCGGCCCAGTCCAGGGTGTTGGGATCGCAGCGCTCGCCGGCGAGGAACAGCGCCCGCAAGCTCGACGTGTCGTAGCGGGCCAGGTGCTTGGCCGCCGGGTCGTCGCGCTTGATGGCGCGCAGGGCCGTGGGGGCGGTGAACAGCACCGACACCTTGTGCTGCTCAATGACCCGCCAAAAGGCCCCGGCGTCGGGCGTGCCCACGGGCTTGCCCTCGTAGAACACGGTCGTGCAGCCATACAGCAGCGGTGCGTAGACGATGTAGGAGTGGCCGACGACCCAACCCACGTCCGATGCCGACCAGAACACCTCTCCCGGCTCGACGTCATAGACGTGGCGCATGGACCAGGTCAAGGCCACCGCATGGCCGCCGTTGTCGCGCACCACGCCCTTGGGCTGGCCGGTGGTGCCGGACGTGTAGAGGATGTAGAGCGGATCGGTGGCCGCCACGGGCACGCACTCGGCGGGCGTGGCGGTGGCCATGTGCTCCGCCCAGTCCAGATCGCGACCGGGGCTGAGCGCCGCGGGCTGCTGCTCGCGCTGGAAGATGACGCAACGCTCGGGCTTGTGCCGGGCCTGGGCGATGGCGTCGTCCAGCAGCGGCTTATAGGGCACGATGCGGTTCGGCTCGATGCCGCAGGAGGCGGCGACGACGACCTTGGGCTTCGCATCGTCGATGCGCGTGGCGAGCTCCCGTGCCGAGAAGCCGCCGAAGACCACCGAGTGCACGGCGCCGATGCGGGCGCAGGCCAGCATGGCAATGGCCGCCTCCGGGACCATCGGCATGTAAACGACGACCCGGTCGCCCCGCTCGACGCCGAGCTCCAGCAGCATCCCCGCAAAGCGCGCCGTCCGCCGCTGCAAGTCGGCATAGGTGATGGTGGTCAGCGTGCCCGTCACGGGGCTGTCGTGGATGATCGCCGGTTGTTCGCCCCGGCCCGCAGCCACATGCCTGTCCACGGCGTTGTAGCAGGTGTTCAGCTCCGCCCCGGCGAACCAACGATAGAACGGCGGATGGCTGTCATCGAGCACGCGCGCCCAGGGCCGATGCCAGTCCACCGCCGCCGCCGCCTCGCCCCAGAAGCCTTCCGGCTCGGCCAGCGAGCGCGTATGCGCCGCCTGCCAAGCGCCCGCATGCGGGACCGCGCGATCGCCTGCATTCCCCCTCATGATCTCTCCCCTAGCAGTGGTGATCGTTGTATGGCTGCGCCCGGGTGAAGGCGCCGCCGATTATTGGCTGAAACTTAACGCAGCGGCCCGGCGGCGACAAATTTTTATCGTCGGTGAGTGCGTGCACACCGCACCAGACCGCCACCACGGCCCGCGAGCGGCACGCACTCAACCACCAATGCGCCGGGATCGAGCCCCCGCGGCGACGGCGGTGGCTGCGCACCCGTGACGCCATCGCGTCCAGAGCGCAACCGCCGCGGCCAGCAGCGGCAGGCACCACAGCGGGCTCTGCAACACCTGCAGCAGCACCGCGGCCAGGGCACACCACAGCACCGGCAACGCCAGCAGGAGCCAGGCGCTGCGCCCCGGCATATGCGCGAGCACGCCGAGTGTTCCCACGGCGGTGGCATCAGGCGCACTGCCGAACCAGCCGACGGCGAGCCAATCGCGTCCCGCGGCCCAGGCCAGCGCGGGCCACACCACCACCGCCGCGACGAGCAGCCACCAGCCGGGCATCCGCCACGACGCCACGGCGACCGGGGCGGACAGCGGCAGCAGGGCGGCGGCGAGCACCAGCAACAGGCCCTGCGCCGCAAAGCCCCAGGCCAGCCAGGGGGCCGCCCACAACAGCGTACCCAATGCCTGGTACAGAAAGGCCCAGGCGATCCACAGCCAACACCCGCCAAGCAGCACCAATGCCAGGCGCAGCCGCCGCGACCCCCCGACCCGGGTGAGCCACAGCACCGCCAGGGCGACGCCTATGCCGGCGGGCAGCGCCGGCAGATGCTGGCGATTGTAGGCGGCGAGCAACGCCAGCCAGGTCTCCCGGGAGAAGGGCACCAGATCGGCGGGAGCATAGCTGAGCCAGTCCATGGATGGTCGTCGCTCGCCGGTCAAGAGGGCCTTCGGGCAGGGAGAAGCCGATGGGCTTTAGCAGTGCCGCAAGGCCTTCAGAGCTTTGCGAAGTCCGCCGCCATGCGCCGGCGTAAAGCCGCGTCCGGCAGCGGTCCACGGGCGGCGGCCATGTTCTCAAGCATGTGATCGGCGCGGCTGGTGGCCGGAATGGCGCAGGTGACCGCGGGGTGGGAGACGATGAAGGTCAGCAGTGCCTGCGGCCAGGTCTCGCAACCGATCTCCTTGGCCCAGCCCGGCAGCGGCTTGCCGGCGGCGCGCTCCGGCAGCGCACCACGGCGATAGGGTCGGTTGGCGATGACGGCGATACCGCGCTCGCGTGCCAGCGGCAGCAGGCGCGTCTCCGCCGCGCGGTCGGCGATGTTGTAAGTGAGCTGGACAAAGTCGATGGGCTCGTGCGCCATCACCCGCTCGAGCAACCGATGACGGCGGCCGTGGGAGGTGGTCACGCCGATATAGCGCACCTGGCCCGCGGCGCGCATGGCCTTGAGGGTTTCCAGATGCGCCTCCCAGGCCAGCAGATTGTGCACCTGCAGTAAATCGAAGCGCGGCAGTTGCCACAGCCGCCGGGATTGCGCGATGTCGGCGGGCCCGGCATCACCGTCGCCGGTCCACACCTTGGTGGCCGCGAACAGCCCCCGCTGCGTCGCATCCGCCGGCAGGGTCGCGCCGAGCACCGCCTCGGCGGAGCCATACATGGGGGAGGCGTCGATCATGCCGCCGCCGGCGCCGAAGAAGGCGGCGAGCACATCCCGGCGGGCGGCGAGCGCCGCCGCATCATCGCCGACGTTGAAGGTGATCCAGGTACCCATGCCGATGGCGGGCAGCGGCTCGCCGGAGGACGGAATGGGCTTGGTCAGCGGCCCGCGAGCCGACGCACCGGCAACGGCCGGCGCGGCGGCCACGACACCGGGCATGACACGCCCGGCGAGCAGGCCGCCGGCCGCGTGCAGCAGCCGGCGGCGGTTGGGATCGAAGCCTGGCATGCGTGGACTCCGCGGGGGCTGGGACATGTGCGTTTCGACAGGTGTGCACCGGCCCCTGTTCCGCAATGGCGCGGCTGAACCGGGTCCATGTCAGGATTCACCGCCGCCCGATGCGATCAGCGCGCGACGGCGCCCGCGCCTGCGTCCTGTGTGCACGCCCGCGGCGCTGCTGGCGCATCATCCGTGGGCCACGAGCCGCAGCGCATCCAGTCGCAGATGGGCCCGGGAGAGCACTTGCGCGAGCCGCTCCCGGCGCAGCTGCAGTTGTCCGATCTCCTCGTCCCGGATGCTGGCGTTGACCTTGGCGAGCGCCGTCAGGCGCTCGATCTCCGCGTCCAGCAGCCGCTGCATGCGCGCCACCGCCGCCTGGCGCATCGCGTCGACGGCGGTCTCGGCGCGCGCTTCGCCGGCCGCGAGCATGCGCTCCAGCGATTGCGTCTTGGCGGCGAGCAGCGCCGAGGCGAGCTTACGATTACCCGTGAGGCACTTACCGCTCAGGGTCTCGGTGGCGATGGCCGCGGCATGGTCGCGGCCGCGCTCGTCCAGCAGCAGCCGCAGTCCCAGCCGCGGCAGAAAGCGCTGCACCTGTAGCGTCGGCGGCGCCGGGCACTCGGCCACATAGAGCATCTCGAGCAACAGCGTGCCGGCGCTAAAGCCCGGCGTGCGGGTCAGGATCACCGCCGCGCTGCCGAGATCCGAGCCCGTGAGCTGGTCCATGGCCGCCAGCGTCAGCGGGTGCTCCCAGGTCATGAAGGCGCGATCCTCATGTGCCAGCGCATGGTTGCGGTCGAACGTGACGGTGAGACCGTCCTCCGGCAATCCCGGGAAATGCTCCTGGAGCATGTGCCGGCCCGGGTGCAGCACCAGGGCGCCACCGGCACCGGGCTCCTGGTCGACGCCGAAGGCATCCCAGAAGGCGTTCAAATACTCGAACAGGGCGGGGTCGCGATCCACGTCCTCCAGGCGCTGCACCAGTTCCGCGGAGACCTCGGGCCGATGGGAACCGAGCTCCAGCAGCCGGTCGCGGCCGGCGGCGAGGGAGGCGTTGAGCGCCTCGCGCAGCGACGCCGCCTCCTGCACCAGGGCGTTGACGTCCGCGCCCGCCGGGTCCTTGTTTGCGGCCAGGGCCTCCCGCAGGCGCCCACCCAGGCGCTCGTACACCGCCGAGGCGGCGGGGCAGTGCTGTGCAAAGGCATCCAGCCCCTCGGCGTACCAGCGGTACAGGGTCTCCATGCCAGTGCCGGCGAGATAGGGCACGTGGATCTCCACGGCGCTGCTCTGGCCGATCCGATCGAGTCGACCGATGCGCTGCTCCAGCAGCTCCGGGTCCAGCGGCAGATCGAAGAGCACCAAGTGATGCGCAAACTGGAAGTTGCGCCCTTCGCTGCCGATCTCCGAGCACAGCAGCAGCCGTGTGCCCTCCTCGGGATCGGCGAAGTAGGCCGCCGCGCGATCGCGCTCGACGATCTCCATGCCCTCGTGAAAAACCGCGGCATGCACGCCGTGGCGCTCGTGCAGGTGCGCGCGCAGGGCCAGCACCGTCTGCGCCCGGGCGGCGATGAGCAGTACCTTGGCGGGGTGCACGCCCTGCAGCAGGTCCAGCAGCCAGGGCACGCGTGGGTCTTGCGCCGGCCAGGCGGGACCGGCACCGACTTCGGGGTGGATCGGCTCTGCCTGGTCATGCTCGCCCCGCGGGCCGCCATCACCCACCGCCGGGGTCAGCGGGCTGGCATGCGGGCGCCGTCCCGGAAACCCCGGCACCGCCGCACGGGTGTTGCGAAACAGCAGCCGCGAGGTGCCGTGGCGGTCCAGCAGGCGCTCGACGACGGTTTCCGTCTCCAGCTCGTTGGTATCACCGAGCAGTGCTGTCAGCCGCGCCTGCTGCTCGACATCCAGGGCTGCGCCGGCGAGCAGCCGGGCGGCGATGGCGGCGATGGCGGCGTAGTCGTCTTCCTCGGCGAGAAAGGCCTGGTAATCCGAGAAGCGCTCGGGGTCGAGCAATCGCAGGCGGCCAAAATGGCCCATGCGCCCGAGCTGCTCGGGCGTCGCCGTCAGCAGCAGCACCGCCGGCGTCTGGTCCGCCAGGGCCTCGACGATGTCGTAGTCGAGCCCGCTGTCCTCGGGCGTCCAGGCCAGGTGATGGGCCTCATCGACGATGAGCAGGTCCCAGTCGGCGCCGAGCACCGCGGCGGCATGTGCCGGCGTCGCCGTGAGCAGATCCAGAGAGCAGAGCACGCGCTGCTCGCTTTCGAAGGCATTGGCGTCACCGCGGGCCTCCAGACGCTCACGGTCGAACAGCGCAAAGTGCAGATTGAACCGCCGCAGCAGCTCCACCAGCCATTGGTGCAGCAGCGGTTCCGGCACCAGCACCAGCACGCGCCTGGCACGACCGTCGAGCAACATCCGATGCAGGACGAGTCCGGCCTCGATGGTCTTGCCAAGGCCCACCTCATCCGCCAGCAGGACCCGCGGGGCAAAGCGCTCCGCCACCTCGGCGGCGATATAGAGCTGGTGCGGGATGGGCGCGATGCGCGCCCCCACCAGGCCACGCACCGGCTCCGCCGGCCAGCCACCGCGGTGGCGCCAGGTGCGTTGGCGCAACCGAAACCAGGTGTCGCGGTCCAAGCGTCCCGCGAGGAGCTTCTGCTGCGGACGGTTCAAATGCAGATCCGCCGCCAACAGCTGCTCCGGCACCTTGTGCACAGTGCCATCCACATCCTCCCCGCTGTAGACCAACAGGTTGGACTGCTCGTCCACGGCGACGATGGTGACCTCGAGCCCATCGATGTCGCGGATCAAATCGCCGACGCCGAACACCGCCCGCCACAGGGGCGCAGTGCGGCGGGCGTAGATGCGCTGCTCGCCGGTGGCGGGGAAGCGCATGGTGACGGTGCGCTCGTCACTGGCCTCGACGATGCCCAGGCCAAGCTCGGCCTGGGTCTCGGACAGCCAACGCTGGCCGGGTCTGAACTCGGGGGGGGCTTCGGGCATGAGGACTCGTGGTTGTGTTGTCGGCGGGCTCGGATGGCGCCGCAGCGGCTGCGCATCAATGGCTGGCGCCGGCCGCGTAAACGCCCCCGGGCGGGCGGCGGCGGTATCGGCGCTCGGCGGCCACGGTGCGCAGATGCAGGGCGTCAGACGGCGGCTCGGCGTTCCTGTGACGGCGGCGGGCTGCCCGACGCCGACTTGCGACGCTCTCTGCATGATAGCGGCCCAAGCCCGCTTCTGCCCGGCGCGTCCAGGAGCACAGCGCTCGGCGCAGGCGCACAAGCATTGCTCCGGGGGCCATGGCGCCCGCCGCGACCGGGCCGACATGGCAGCCCGGGCATGGCCGCCGGGGCGAAGACCCGTCGAGCCCGGCTCGGCCCCAAGACGGCGGCCGGTGCTGGCTTGACTTCCGACAAAGCCCGCCAGCGTCGCCGATGTTTCAATGATGAGCCATCCGCAGCCCAAGCGCTAATCCCAGGCCACGTCATGCCGCTGTTCAAGCTCAAGTATTGGATCCTCATCGGCATGCTGCTGCCGTTGGCGCTGATCGTGCTGGCGCTGGTACGGCCGAATGGCCCGGACTATCAGGTCGTGGAGCGCGGGGACGGCTTCGAGCTGCGCGCTTATGGGCCGCTGCGGGTGGCCGAAACCCGGGTGGAAGGGGACTTCGCCGTGGTCGATGAGCGCGCCTATCCGCATCTGCTGGGCTACATCCGCGGCGAGAACGGCGGCGCCCGCAAGATGCCCATCCTGGCGCCGGCGCTGGCACAGCGCACCGGCGAGCATGCCTGGCTCGTGCAGTTTGTGATGGCCCAGGAATATCCACTGTCGATGCTGCCCCAACCGACCCATCCGGCGGTAACCGTCCGCGAGTTGCCGCAGCGCCTGCTGGCGGTGCGCCGCTCCGGCGGCGACTGGGACCCGGCGCGCTGGAGGCAGGATGCCGAGGGGCTCATGGACGCCGTCGTGCAGGCGGGCCTTGCGCCCATCGGTGAGCCCATCTTTGCGCGCTACAATGCGGCATTCGTGCCCGGCGTCCTGCGCCGCAACGAAGTCATGCTCCCGGTCGAGCGCTGAGCGCCCACCAGCGCCGCCGCGGCCCCCCAACAGTTGCAACCCAGCACTTGCAACCCAGCACTTGCAACCCGGCAATTTGCAACCCAACAACTCGCAATCCGGCAATTTGCAACCCAACAACTCGCAATCCGGCAACCGCAACGAGGCGAGTCCATCGCCGGCAACAGGAGCGCCCGATGTCCATGCAAGCACCCGCGATCCCGAGTGGCACAGATCCCACGCCCGCGCGCTCAGCCCCCGGCGCCGGGCGACACCACAGCGAGCAGGTGTCGCTGCCACCGGCGGTGGACGCCCCGCGCGAGGTCTACGCCACGCCCGCGCTGAAAGAGATCAGCTGGTACGCCGACGGCCCCGAGGGCACGCGCCCGCTGGTGCTGCTGCACAGCATCAACGCCGCCCCCAGCGTGTTCGAGATGAAGCCCCTGTTCGAGCACTACCGGGCCGAACGGCGGGTCTTCGCACCGGACCTGCCGGGCTTCGGCTTCTCCGACCGCAGCGACCGCCCCTACTCGCCGGCGCTCTATGCCGAGGCCATCACCGCCTTTCTCACCGATGTGGTGAAGGCGCCGGCGGACGTCGTCGCCTTCTCCCTCAGCGCCGAGCTCGCCGCCCGCGCCTGCCTGGCGGCGCCTGATCGCTTCGCGACCCTCGCACTGCTCTCCCCCACCGGCTTCAGCAACCGGCGCCTGCCCTCGGGCGATGTCGGCAAGGCGCTGCATCGCGTATTCACCCTGCCGGGTCTCGGTCCGGGACTCTACAGCCTGCTCACCAGGCGCGGCGGGATTCGTTTCTTCCTGCGCCAGAGCTTTGTCGGCGAGCCGCCGGACGAGCTCATCGACTATGCCTATGCGACCTCACATCAGCCGGGCGCCATGCACGCGCCCTATCGATTCCTCTCCGGGCAGCTCTTCACCCGCAATGCCGTGGACACGCTGTACGCCAAGCTGGCGCTGCCGGTGCTGGTGGTCTACGACAAGGACGCCAATGTCACGTTCGACCGGCTCCCCGAGCTGCTGGAGTCGCACGCCAACTGGCGTGCCACCAAGGTGGAGCCCACCCTCGGGGTCCCGCAATGGGAGCGCCCGACCCGCACCATCGCCGCACTGAACGAGTTTTGGCGCAGCGCCGGGTCTGGCACCGCAGCGTAAGGGCGCTGACGCCACGGCCGCCGCCGGCTCGCTGCGTATGCCGCACATTGCGCACAACGGCGGCGCCCCAGGACAGATCCACAGCGCCGCCCGGAGCCCGCGGCGGCGCACCCATCGGATGATTCCGACAGCACACAAGGGCTATGATCGCCGCCATCGCCAACCATGGGCGCCGCATCAAATGCCGCGTCAGGTCGCGCCGTCCGTCCGCCGCCAAAGCGCGCAGACAAGCGCGTCGAGCCAACCCGCCGTCGTCGCCAGCGTCGTTGTCACCCAAGATGTCCGTCCCGTCGCCCGCCATGGACATGCTCGCCCCCCGCGCCATTCAGCAGCACCTGGAGGCGCGCCTGGCCGAGGTGCTGGCGGGACTGGCGCTGAGCCACGGCGACGGCCTGCAATCGGTGTTGCTGGCGCTGCCCCGCGCGCCGGCGACGGCACCGCAGCTGGCGGGGTGTCAGTTCCAGTTCCGCCATGCCCAGCGTGGCGAGCTCTACGCCGGCTACGGCGAGGCGGCGGCCTGGCAGACGGCGGGGTCCGGGCGCCTCAGCACCCTGTCCTCGGCACTGCCCAACGCAGACTGGCGACGGGCGGATGCGGATGCCACAGGCTTCGATGCCTTCGCGATGCTCGGCTTCGCCGCCACCGATACGCCGGCGCCGCCCGCCGCGGCGGCACCCACCGCCGGGGCAGCCGATGCGCTGCCCAACGCCCTGCTCTGGGTTCCCGAGATCGGCCTGATCTGTCACGACCACGCGGCGGCACTGGTGTTCTCCACGCCCCTCCCGGCAGCGCCGGCGCGGGTGCTGGCACGCTGGCGACGCCTGCTGCGGGTGCTGATTCCCGCCCTCTACGAGCCCTCCCCGGGGCCGCGCCCCACCGCGCGGCTGCGGCGTACTCGTGAAGAACCGGACGCCGCGGGCTGGAACTCCCTGGTGCGTGACACGCTGGCGCAGATCGCCACCGGTCCCATGGCCAAGGCGGTGCTCTCGCGCCGGCTCATGGTCCGGGGCCCGCGCGAGTTCGATATGGCACGGCTGCTGAATGCCCTCGGCTGCCTCTTCCCGTCCTGTCAGACGGTGAGCCTGCGCCGGCGGGGCCGGAGCTTCGTCGCCGCAACGCCGGAGCGGCTGCTCGGCCTCAGCGGCGATCAGTTGCAGGTGGACGCCATCGCCGGCACCGCCAGCCGCGGCGAGTCCCTGGCCGAGGACGCCCGCCTGCGCGCCGGCCTGCTCGGCTGCGACAAGAATCGTCGCGAGCATCGCTTCGTCATCGACGCCGTGCGCGCCGCACTGGCCGACTGCTGCGACGACTTCCGGGTGCCGGCGACGCCGCGGGTGCTGGCGCTCAGCAATGCACAGCATCTGTGGAGCCCTATCGAGGCACGGTCGCGGCCGGGATGCAGCCTGTTCGAGCTCGCCGCACGGCTGCATCCCACACCCGCCACCAACGGCCAGCCGCGGGCGGCAGCCCGGGCCTGGCTGCGCAGGGCGGAGCCCTTCCTGCGCGGCTGGTATACCGGGGCCGCGGGCATCCTGCGCCCGACGGGCGACGGCGAGCTGTGGGTGCTGCTGCGCTGCGCCGAAGTCAGCGGCGCCGAGGCGGAGCTCTTCGCCGGCGCCGGCATCGTCGCCGGCTCGGACCCCGCCGCCGAGTGGCGCGAGACCGAGGCCAAGCTCGCCGCCATGCTCTCGGCGCTGCGCTACGCCTGAGGCCGCCGCAACCGCCCACCATGTTCGCCCGCCAACCCGCCGTCTGCCGCCATGCCCGCGCCTGACACGGCCTGTCTCAACCTGCGTTGGGCGTCGGCGCTGCTGGCGGGCCTCGGCGCCGGCGGCGTGCGCACCCTGGTGCTTTCGCCGGGCTCGCGCTCCACGCCCGTCGTCATCGCCGGCCAGCGCGCACCGGATTTCGAGCTCATCCCCATCCTCGACGAGCGTAGCGCGGCTTTTTTCGCGCTGGGGGCGGCGCGTGTCGCCCAGCGGCCGGTGGCCCTGCTCGCCACCTCCGGCTCGGCCCCGGCGCACTGGTATCCCGCCGTGGTCGAGGCCAGCGAGTCGGGCGTGCCGCTGGTGCTGCTCAGCGCCGACCGCCCGCCGACGCTGCGCGGCTTCGGCGCCAATCAGACCATCGATCAGACCCGGCTCTTCGGCACCTTTACCCGCGAGGCCCATGATCCGGGCCCGCCGCGGGCCGGCGTCGCCGCGCTGGCCGCCATCGCCGCCCTCGGGCGCCGCGCCACCGCCGTCGCCGCGGGCCCACGACCGGGACCGGTGCAGATCAATCTGCCCTTCGATGAGCCGCTGGTGCCGACGGCCGATTGCGCAGACCACCTGCCCGCGGCGGTGACGACGTCCGCGGCGCCGCAGGGCTGGCCCGATCCAGCGGCACTCAACGCCAGCCTGGCGCCGCTGACCGCGCCGCCCGGGCGCGGCTTGGTGGTGGTGGGTCCCGGGCTGTTCCGGGCCGACTTCGCCGCCGCGCTGCGGGATGCGGCGCGACGGCTCGCGCTGCCGGTGCTGGCAGACCCGCTGTCCGGGCTGCGCTTCGGCGCCGCCGCCGACACCGTCATCAGCCATTACGACACCCTGCTGCGCAACACCGACGCCGCCCGTGCGCTGCGCCCGGACTGGGTCTTGCGCATCGGCGGCGCACCGGTGTCGAAGGTGCTCGGCCAGTGGCTCGCCGGTCTGCCGGCCCTGCTGGTGGACCCCGCCGGGGGATGGCGGGACCCGGAGCATTGCGTGCTGCGGCGCCTGGTCGCCGAGCCCGCCGCCGTGTGTGCGGCGCTCACGCCGGGCACAGCGCCTGATCCCGACTGGGCCGCCCGTTGGCGGCGGGCGGACGCCTGTATCGGCGGGCTCATGCAAGCGCAGCTCGATGCCTCACCGTGGTGCGAGGCCCACCTGGTGCGCGCCCTGATGCGGCGTATCCCCGCCGGCGAGGCCCTGCTCGGCGCCAACTCACTGCCCATCCGCCAGTTGGATACCTGGTCCGGCACCCGCACGGCGCCGCTGCGGCTGCACGGCAACCGCGGGGCCAGCGGTATCGACGGTCAACTGTCCACCCTCGCCGGGCTCAATCACGCGGCAATCGGGGATGCGTGCTCGCCCTGCTGGGCGCTGCTCGGCGACCTCTCCGCCGTGCACGATCTCAGCGGCTGGCTGCTGACGGCGCACCTGCGCCGGCCGGTGGTGGTCATCAACAACGGCGGCGGACGCATCTTCGATTATCTGCCCCAGCGCGGGCTGCCGGAGCTCGCCCGGCTCTGGCGCACGCCGGTGGCGCCGGATTTCGCGCGCCTGGCGGCGACCTTCGGCCTCGTCCATCGCCGCATCACCGGCGCCGAGCAGTTCGAGGCGGCGCTGGACGCCGCCGGCACCGGCGAGGCGATGGCGCCGGCGTGCCGGCCGCTGCTGGAAGTGAGCATCGACGCCGATGCATCGCGCGACTTCCATCGCCGCTGCTGGGACGCAGCGGCGGCGGCAACCCTCTGAACACCGCCGCCAGCCGATGCCCGAGCCCGCGTAGCACGTCGTGGGCCAATGCTGTCAATTGGTGCAGACGGGGTTTCACACCCGCTGCAACACTGCATAATATCGGGGTTTACCGCAGTACCCGCGGGGTCGCCGCTGGGGCGAGTGCTCCGCTGCGCCCGGCGCCACGGTCAAAGCCAACCTGAGGGAGTTGAGCATGCAATACGACAGTCACCTGTACCAGATTCTGGCGCCGAACCCGGCGTTGGTGGCCTCGCAGTTGGAGCCGGAGGCGTTCGCCAAGCACTACACATCGGGCTCCGTGCGCTACTACGCCGGCAAGGTGGTGTTCGCGGAAATCGATCTGAGCTACCGCCACCCCTATTTCAAAATCGACGAGGCGCTGGCTGCGCTCAAGCCGCACGACGACGGTCGCCCCAAGGCGACCAAGTTCATCTCCACCTACCGGATCCTGGAGCACATCGATCTCAACGCCATTTCGCGCGTCATCCTGGGCACCCCCGAGGGTTATGTGCTGGAGTTGCAGTCCGCCCCCTACGACAAGACCCACGAAGAGGGTTTCCTCAGGATCTACGCCGAGATCGCACCGCTGCGCATGCTGGTGATGTCGCGGCTGGACTTTCCGGCTTTCGGCAAATACGTCACCGAACCGGGCTTTCCAAAAGGGGCCCCCAAGCAGTTCTACACCCAGATCGAGCTGGACATCGCGCATTTCCTGCGGGAGTTCGAAGAGCGCCCGACCATGCATCCGCCGATTCCCGGCTTGCACCCATCCAACCTGCGGGCGGCGATCATGGAACTGCGCGAGAACCCGGGCAAGGATACCAAGGGGCTGCGGCTGGACAGCGGCTTCGACAACATCCCCTACAAGCTCATTCGCCACGGCTTCATGTTCGCCTCGCAGGACACGACCCGCTTCTTTCCGATGCCTGCCCCCGCAGAGATCGAAGCCACCAACTATCACTTCTGGCGCGCCATGTGACGGCAACCATGCCGGCCCTCGGCGCAACGGCCGGTCGCACCGCGGCGGGCTCGTGTGCCGTCAATGGCCTTCCAGCTCGCATCCCAGCGGCGGCTAACCACCGCCGCCCGGCCTTCCCACAGACAACAACACTGATTCGAGCCACACGGGGAGTTATCCACTCATGAGCCTGAATGCGCTTATTCCTCTGTTTTTCGGGGTCATCGGTCTGGCGACGGCCTATGTCGTCTATCAAACCGTCAAGGCATATCCCAAAGGCGAGGCGAAGGTTGCCGCCATCGGTGATGCCATCCACCTCGGCGCCATGGTGTTCATGCGCCGGGAATACACCATGCTCGGCCTCTTCGCCGCCGTGCTGCTGGTGGTGCTGTACATCTTCCTCGGCTGGAAGACGGCACTCGCCTTTCTCATCGGCGCCGTGGCCTCGGCCCTGGCGGGCTTCATCGGCATGAGCACGGCGACCCAGGCCAATGTGCGCACCACGGTGGCGGCGCACACCAAGGGACCGGCGGAGGCACTGACCGTCGCCTTCTTCGGCGGCTCCATCATGGGCCTGGCGGTGGCCTCCCTAGGGCTGCTCGGCCTGGGCACCCTGTACCTGCTGTTCGGCGGCGACCCGGAAACGGCCCACGCCATCCACGGCTTCGGCATGGGCGCCTCCAGCGTGGCGCTGTTCTCCCGCGTCGGCGGCGGCATCTACACCAAGAGCGCCGATGTCGGCGCCGATCTGGTGGGCAAGGTGGAAGCCGGCATCCCCGAGGACGACCCCCGCAATCCGGGTGTCATCGCCGACAACGTCGGGGACAACGTCGGCGATGTCGCCGGCATGGGCTCGGACATCTTCGAGTCCTACTGCGGCGCCATCATCGCCACCATTGCCATCGCCTCCACCCTCGCCGCGGACATCATGGACCCGCTGGGCGAGCGCCAGGCGCTGATGTTCCTGCCCCTGGGCCTGGCCTCCGCGGGTCTGCTCTGCTCCATCGCCGGTATCTGGCTGGTGCGGCGCTTCTCCAGCCAAGCCCCGGAACGGGCACTGCGCATCGGCACCATCGGCGCGAGTGCGCTCTTCATGCTCGTCGCCTTCGTGGTCATTATCGCCACCGGCGTCACCAGCGCCGTCTGGGGTGCGGTGCTCATCGGCGCGCTCGGCGGCATCGTCATCGGCCTGGTCACCGAGTACTACACCTCGGCCAAGCCGGTGCGGCACATCGCCATGGCCGGTGAGACCGGCGCCGCCACCGTCATCATCACAGGCTTTGCGGTGGGCATGCGCTCGGTCATCATCCCGCTGCTCACCATCAGCGTCATCATCTTCGTCTCCAACGCGCTCGCGGGTCTCTATGGCGTTGGCATCGCCGCCGTCGGCATGCTCGCCACCGTCGGCATCACCATGGCCATCGACGCCTACGGGCCGGTGGCGGACAACGCCGGCGGCATCGCCGAGATGGCCGGTCTCGGCGTGGAGACCCGGCGTATCACCGACTCCCTCGACGAGCTCGGCAACACCACCGCCGCCATCGGCAAGGGCTTCGCCATCGGCGCGGCGGCGCTGGCGGCGCTGGCCATCATCACCGCCTACATCGAGAGCGTGGCGCTGCACGTGCCGGACTTCGAACTGCTGCTGAGCGATCCGCTGGTGATCATCGGCATGTTCATCGGCGGCATCCTGCCCTTCGCCATCGCCTCCATCACCATGACCGCGGTGGGGGACGCCGCCTTTGCCATGATCAATGAGATCCGCCGCCAGTTCCGCGAGATCAAGGGCCTGCTGGATGGCGAGGCGGAGCCGGACACGGCCCGCTGCGTGGATATCGCCACCACCGCGGCGCTGAAGAAAATGGTCCTGCCGGGGGTCATCGCCATCGCCGCACCCTGGGTGGTGGGCTTCGGCCTGGGTCCCGCCGCCCTCGGCGGTATGCTCGGCGGCGCACTGCTCGGCTGCGTGCTGCTGGCGCTGACCATGGCCAATGCCGGCGGCGCCTGGGACAACGCCAAGAAATACGTCGAGCAGGGCAACCACGGCGGCAAGGGCTCGGACACCCACAAGGCCACGGTGGTCGGCGACACCGTCGGCGATCCCTTCAAGGACACCTCCGGGCCGTCCATGAACATCCTCATCAATGTCATGGCCATCGTCAGCCTGGTCATCGCGCCCCTGTTGGGCAACAGCTTGCTGGGCTGATTCAGCCCCTTCATGGCCCGGGGTCGCCGGCTTGCGGGCGGCCCCGGGTCGCAGACGGACGACACGCCCCCGCGCCGCGCGGCGCAACCAGCGCATCCAACGACGCGCCAAGCCGGGTTCTGGTCATCAGGGCGCGCCATCGGCACGACGCCTCGCACAGCCATGCCAAGCCCGACCGCCGCCGTGGACCCGCCGCAACGTCTTCGCACGATGTCGGCTAAGCTCCCGGCATGACCACCGTCGTCGTTGCCGAAAAGCCGAGCGTCGCCCGCGACATCGCCGCGGTGCTGGGTGCCTCCAGTCGCGCCGAGGGCTGCCTGCGCGGCCGGGGCTGGTGCGTCACCTGGGCCCTCGGTCACCTGGTGCACTTCGCCGAGCCGGACGACTATGGCGCGGATTGGGCCGGGCGTTGGTCGTCGGACCAGCTGCCGATGATCCCGGAGCGCTGGCGGCTGCGCACCGACAAAAAGACCAGCGCGCAGTTCAAGATCGTCAAGGCGCTGCTCACGGCCGCGGACACCGAGCGCGTGGTCTGTGCCACGGATGCCGGGCGCGAGGGCGAGCTGATCTTCCGCCTCATCGTCGAGCACGCCCGCAGCCGCAAGCCCATCGAGCGGCTCTGGATCTCCAGCCTGACGCCGGAGGCCATCCGCGCCGGCTTCGATTCCCTGCGCCCCGCCGAGGATTACGCGCCGCTGGCCGCCGCCGCCCGTGCCAGGGCGCAGGCGGACTGGCTGGTGGGCATGAACCTGACCCGTGCCTACACCGTGCACAACCGGGTGCTGTGTACCATCGGCCGGGTGCAGACGCCGGCGCTGGCGATGATCGTCGCCCGGGATACGGCCATCGCCAACTTCACCAAGGCCTATTTCTACGAGCTGGTGGCGCGCCTGGCGGAGGGCTTCGAGGCCAAGTACAGCAAGGACGGCGAGACCCGCATCGAGCGCAAAGAGCACGCCGAGCGGCTGCAACGGCAGATCAGCGCCGCCATCGAGCCGCACCGCACCGGCACCGTCACCGCCGTCGACAAGAAGGTCCGCCACAACCGCCCGCCGCCGCTCTACGACCTCACCACGCTGCAGCGCGACGCCAACCGCCGCTTCGGCTTCACCGCCGCCCGGGTGCTGGAGCTGGCGCAGACCCTGTACGAGACCCACAAGCTCATCAGCTATCCGCGCACCGAGAGCCGCCACATCGGCGAGGACATGGTGGCGCAGCTGCCGGGGATTCTGGAGCAGACGGACCATCCGCTGGCCGCCGAGGCCCGTGCCCGCCTGGACGCCGGCCACCGCCTCGGCAAGGCTTATGTGGACAAGACCAAGCTCACCGACCACCACGCCATCCTGCCCACCGCCCGGCGCCCGCCGGCCAACCTGCCGGAGCCGCTGCGCAGGATCTACGACCTGGTGGCGGCGCGCTTCGTCGCCGTCTTCCTGCCGGATCAGCGCGTGGAGGAGACCCGGGTGACCCTCGACATCGGCGCCGAGACCTTCATCGCCAAGGGCTCCCGGGAGCTGGAGCCGGGCTGGAAGCGGGTGGAGCCGCGGCGGCGGGCCGCTGTCGAGCAGGCGAGTGGGACCGGTGACGCGGGGGAGGCGGGCACCGGCGGCAAGCACGCCCGGGCCGACGCCGCCGCGTCGGAGCACCGCCCCCTGCCGCCGCTGGCGCAGGGCCAAACGGTGCATGTGGACGCACTCGACGTGGTGGAGCGCGAGACCAAGCCGCCGCGGCCCTTCGACGACGCGACCCTGCTCAATGCCATGAAGCACGCGGGCCGAGAGATCGACGACGACGCCCTGGCGGCGGCGATGAAGTCGTCGGGGCTCGGCACCCCCGCCACCCGCGCCGAGATCATCGAAAAGCTGCTGCGCACCGGCTACATCGAGCGCCAGCGCAAGCAACTGCGCGCCACCGACAAGGGCAAGGCGCTCATCGCGCTGGTGGCCGAGCCGCTGCGCAGCGTCGAGCTCACCGCCGCCTGGGAGCAGCGCCTCAAGGACATCGAGCAGGGCGCCGCCGACGCCGACGCCTTCTACCGCGACATCTGCGGGCAGGTGCGGGCGCTGATCCCGCAGGTGGCCAGCGGTCCGGCGATGACGGCGGAGCAGGTGGCCGCGGCACGGGCCGCAGCGCCGCAGCGCGGCGGGGGCGCAGGGCGCGGCGGCAAGCGTGGCGGCGGTCGCGTCGGCGCACAACGCGGCACAGGCCGCAGCCGCTCCGGCGGTGCCCGAGGCCCGGCGGCCGGCGATGCCGGCGAGCCCAAGTCCGCCAACCTCGGCACCTGCCCCGTCTGCAAGGAGGGCGAGATCATCGAGAACACCAAGGCCTACGGCTGCGCACGGTGGCGCGACGGTTGCGGCTTCACCATCTGGAAGACCGTCGCCGGCCACAGGCTCTCGCTGGCGGAGATCCGCCAACTGATCGAGCGGCGCCACACGGCGCAGGTCGACGACTTCAGATCCAAGGCCGGCAAGACCTTTGCCGCCCGGCTGCGGCTCGACGACGCCGGCAAGGTGCGCCTGGACTTCGACGCGCCGGCGCCGAGCGACGACGAGCCCCGCGGCCGCGACGAGGTCGATCCGCCGGACGCGGACGCGCACGCGCCGCCGAATGCCGAGTCACTGCGACGCAACCCGCTCACCTGCCCCCGATGCGGCCGGGGCCGCATCATCGAGGGCCGCCACGCCTTCGGCTGCAACCGCTGGCGCGAGGGCTGCGACTATCGGGTGCCGAAAGAGAGCGACGGCCGCAGACTCACCGACGCCGAGCTGAGGACTCTGGTCGCGCACCAATAACAAGGTCGACCCGTCACACCCGGATTCTCAGTGTCGGCGGGCGGGGTGGCGGCGGGCGGGGGTCTCGACCGCAGGGATGCGGTCGTGAAGCCTACAGGGACGTATTCACGGCGTCCCCCGCCCGCCGCCACCCCGCCCGCCGACGCCTGCGCCGGACATTGATGTCCGCCGGGCATACCTCAGGCGCTGATCCCGTTGTTGGGTGTTAGAAGACCAGGTTCAGCATCAGCAGCGAGACGGCCAGGAACAGCACCGTCATGATCCCGCCGGCCTTCATGTAATCCGGCACCCGATAGCCGCCGGGGCCCATGATGAGCGCATTGACCTGGTGGGTGGGGATGAGGAAGGAGTTGGAGGTGGCGATGGCCACCGTGAGCGCGAAGACGGCCGGATTGGCGCCGGCACCCAGGGCCATGTTCACCGCCAGCGGCACCAGCAGCACGGTGGCGCCGACGTTGGACATCACCAGCGTGAAAAAGGTCGCCAGCACCGCCAGCGCCGCCTGGATGACCCAGATGGGCACATCGCCGAGGGCCGCCAGGGTCTGGTCGGCGATCCAGGCCGCAGTGCCCGTGCCTTCCACGGCCATGCCGAGGGGGATCAGCGAGGCGAGCAGGAAGACCGTCTTCCAGCTCACCGCCTCGTAGGCCTCATCGATGGAGAGCACGCCCGTGAGGATCATACCGACGGCGCCGGTGAGCAGGGCCACGGAGAGCATCAGGTCCGTAAACAGCACCAGGCTCAGGGTGATGGCGAAGAACAGCAGCGCCATGGGCACTTTGTGCGGGCGCAGCTCCTCGTGCGGATACTCGGTGGTGACGACGACGAAGTCCCGGTCCTGCTCCAGGCGCGCGAGATCCGTCCAGGTGGTATGCACCACCAGGGTATCGCCGGGCTTGAACGGCATGTCGCGCACGCCGCCCTTGTCGAAGGTCAGGGTGTCGTCGCCACGGTGAATGACCAGCACGGACAGGCCGTAGACCTTGCGCATCCACATATCCCGGGCGGACTTGCCGATGAGGCTGGAGCCGGGCGGGATGACGATCTCCGCAATGCCGGCCTTGGTGGCCGAGAGGGCCTCGGCGAAGACCTCGGCCTCCGGCTTCACCTCGACGCCGGTGTCGGCGACGAAGGCATCGAACTGCGCCTGCCCGCCGAGCAGCCCCAGGAAGGTGCCCGCCTCGATCCCCAGGCTGCGGTCCACACCCGCCGAGCCCAGGCGCACGCCGTCGCCCTTCTCCACCGCCGCCACCCGCACGTGCCAGCGCCGCTCCATCTCGTCGACGCTGGTGCCCACCAGTGGGCTCTCGCCGGGCACGCGGACTTCGCGCACGTTGAAGTCGCTGAAGCCGTAGGTTTCGCCGTAGTACTGACTCGGATCGCTGGCCTGGATCAGCTCCGTGCCCCGCGACGGCAGCACCAGGCGCCCGAACACCACGAAGTAGACGATGCCCGCCCCCAGCAGCGCCAGCCCGATGGGCGTGACGTCGAACAGCTGAAAGGTGGGCATGGGCGCGACGCCCGCCGGCAGTGCCTCGTTGGAGGTGCGAATCAGGTCGTTCAGCAGGATGAGGGGACTCGAGCCCACCATGGTGATGGTGCCGCCGAGGATGGCGCAGAAGCCCATGGGCATCAGCAGCCGGCTCATGGGCAGGCGGGTGCGCGCGGAGATGCGGCTCACCACCGGCAGGAAGAGCGCCGCCGCGCCGACGTTCTGCATGAACGATGAGATCACGCCGACGGTGCCGGAGATGAGCGGGATGATGCGCGCCTCGGTACTGCCGCCGACGCGCATGATGAAGCGCGCCACCTGCGACATGATGCCGGTCTTGTCCAGGCCGGCGCCGATGATCATTACCGCAATGATGGAGATGACCGCATTGGACGCGAAGCCGTCGAACAGGCTCTGCACCGGCACCAGGCCGGCGTCCAGACCCATCAGCGGCGCCAACAGCGTCGTCAGCCCCAGCACGACCATGACCGTGACGGCGGCGACGTCCACACCCACCACCTCGAAGGCGAAGAGGTAGATCGTCAAAGTCAGGATGGCCACCACCCACGCCATCTCCACCGAGGGCACCTGCCCTGCCATCCAGATCGCGAACAGCGCAAAAACGGCGGCGGCGACATCCTGTACCGTCAGGTGCCGGAAGAGTATGGACATGGACTGACCTCGTTCGTCGTACTGCAGGCTGATGGACGCGCGGGCAGCGGGCGTGGCGCACGCCGGCGCGTCCGCGCGCGCCGGCGGCCCACGCCCGGGCTCGGCTTCGGCCGCGCTCGGGCACAAGCCTGCGCCGGGCCCCGTGGCGGCGCCACCGCCGCCTGCCCGAAAGCGCGGCAGTTTAACTGAAGCCGCCGCTGATGATCCGTCGCCCGCGGGCGACTGCCCGAGCGAAGTGCGCGCTTGCGCGCCGTGCCAGGCCCACGCGATGGCGCGACGACGAGCGCCCGGCGTTGAACCCTCGCAGGCCCTCGCCTAGTATCCAGCCAAGGGCCGGGGCGGCCAGCCGCAGCCACAGCAGGCGGTGGCACATCGCGCCGGAGCCCGCTCGTCACCAAACACTGGTACGCACGCGATGAATCCGCAAACCGCCGCGCTGGTGCGCGATTCCTGGGCTGAGATCACCCCCATACGCAAGCAGGTCTGCGCTGACTTCTACCAGCGCCTGTTCGCCTGCCACCCGGAGCTGCGCCCGCTGTTCAAGGGCGACATCGACCGGCAGACGGCGCTCTTCGTCACCATGCTCAACACCGTCGTCAGCGCGCTGGACAACCCCGAGCCGGTGGTGCCGCTCATCAAGACCGTCGGCGCCCGCCATGCGGATTACGGCGTCGGCGATGCGGACTATCACAAGTTCGCCGCCGTGCTGCTGGACAGCTTCGCCGCTGCCCTGGGGGAGCGCTTCACCCCGCAAGTGCGCAGCGCCTGGGCGCAGGTCTATGCCGAGGTCTCCGCCACCATGCGCCAGGGCGCCGAAGAAGCGGTGCACTAGCACTCGGGGCGCTCGGCGGCCGTGCGCACGGCGCCCAGGCTGATCCGCCCAGCCCGATCCGCCCAGGCCGATCCGCCCAGCCGATTGCCCGGGCCGTCACCGCATGCAACGAGGGGCGAGCGGACCCGCTCGGCAGGCCGACACCCCGGCGCCGAACAGCAGCCCGCGTAACAGCCGGTGTCCGGATGCGCGCTGCACAGCCCGCGCCGCCGGCACTTGTGTTGACGCAGCGCAGCATTTGCATCGTTGCCGGCGACGGCGCTCGCGCTGCGTATTAAGATGACTAAGAAGCGTTCGTATTCGATTTCGGAGCCCACCGCCATGCAGCAGCCCGTCTCCCCCACCATCAACAGCGTACTGCGCCCGGACGCGGTGGACCTTGGCCGCCTGCCACCGGGGGTCACCGCCAGGCTCGAAGCCATCCAGGGCGGCCGGCACCTGCAGCGCAAACTGAGCGCGCTCGGACTGCGTGTGGGCAGCGAGCTGCGCGTGGAGCACCGCCGCGGACGCGGTCTCGTCGTGGCCGCCGGCGCCAGCCGCGTGGCGCTGGGCAGCGGCATCGTCGACAAGCTGGTGGTGGTCCCGCTGCCGCCGGCGCCCGAGCGCGGCCATGCGGCGCCGCCCGCCGGCTGACGGCGGTCGCGCCGAGCCCCGATTCCCGGCCCCGCTTGCCGTCGGACACCCCCGTCAGGCGCCGCGCGAGCCAGACCTGAGATCGCAAGCCCCGGAGGCCTCCCACCATGCCGGCACGCCCCGCAGCTTCTGACCTCCGCAACGGAGCACCCCGGCGCCCGCTCACCTTCGCCCTCGCCGGTAATCCCAACTGCGGCAAATCCGCGCTGTTCAACGCCCTCACCGGCATCCGCCAGACCACCGGCAACTGGCCCGGCGTCACCGTGGAGCGCCGCGAGGGCCGGGCCGAGCTGGACGGCCGCCCGGTGCGGGTGGTGGACCTGCCGGGCATCTACTCCCTGGACGCGGGCTCGCTGGACGAGCGTGTCACCCGAGACTACCTGCTCTCCCGGCAGGCGGATCTGATCGTCAACGTGCTCGACGCCACCAACCTGGAGCGCCACCTCTACTTCACGGTCCAGCTGCTGGAGATGGGCGTGCCGGTGGTGGTGGCGCTCAACATGATGGACGTGGCCAGCAAGCGCGGCATCGCCATCGACACCGCAATGCTCAGCGAGCGCCTGGGCTGCCCGGTGGTACCGGTGGTGGCCGTGTCCAAACGGGGCATCACGGAGCTGAGCGCCCGCGCGCTCGCGGTGGTGGACGGGCGCGAGCGGGCTGGCTTCCCCCTCGGGCACGAGGACGTCGTCGACCAGGCCGTGGGCGCGCTCGCAACGGGCTACACGGCCACCGGAGCCGACGGCAACGCCCGCTGGCTCGGGCTCAAACTGCTGGAGGAAGACGACGCCGCCCGCGCGCTGGCCGATGACCGCCTGCTGGCGCAGGCCGCGCACTGGCGCAGCGCCATCGCCGAGCGCACCGGCGAGGACGCCGACGCCTATATCGCCGAGACCCGCTTCGGCCACGCCCATGCGCTGGCGCAAGGCGCCCTGCGCCAGCACGGCGGCGCGGGCCGCAACCTGTCGGACGCCATCGATCGGGTAGTGCTGAGCCGGCTCTGGGGCATCCCGCTGTTCCTCGCGGTGATGTATCTGATGTTCGTCTTCACCATCAATGTCGGCGGCGCCTTCATCGATTTCTTCGACGGCGCCGCCCGGGCGTTCTTCGTCGACGGGCTGGGCGCCGTGCTCACCAGCCTGGGCGCCCCGCGGGTGCTGCGACTGGTGCTCGCCGACGGCATCGGCGGCGGCCTGACGGTGGTGGCAACCTTCATTCCCATCATCGCGAGTCTGTATATCTTTCTGTCGGCGCTGGAGGACTCGGGCTACATGGCCCGCGCCGCCTTCGTGATGGATCGCGCCATGCGCGCCATCGGCCTGCCCGGCAAGGCCTTCGTGCCACTCATCGTCGGCTTCGGCTGCAATGTGCCGGCGGTCATGGCCACCCGCACCCTGGAGCGCGAGCGTGAGCGCAAGCTCACCATCCTGATGAATCCCTTCATGTCATGCGGCGCGCGGCTGCCGGTGTACGTGCTGTTCGCGGCCGCCTTCTTCCCGCACCAGGGCCAGAACGTCGTCTTCGCGCTCTACCTCACGGGCATCGGCGTGGCCCTGCTGACCGGCCTGGTGATGAAGCGCACCCTGCTGTCGGGCACCAGCACCGGCTTCATGATGGAACTGCCGCCCTATCACCGGCCCACCCTGCGCGGCGTGCTGCTGCGCAGCTGGGACCGGGTCAAGCTGTTCCTGCGCGACGCCGGCCGGGTCATCGTCGTCATGGTGCTGGCGCTGAACCTGCTGGGCTCCATCGGCACCGACGGCAGCATCGGCGAGACCGACAGCGACGCGTCCATTCTCGCCGCCGCCAGCCGCACGGCGACGCCGTTGTTCGCACCCATGGGGATCGAACAGGACAACTGGCCGGCGGTGCTCGGCATCTTCTCCGGCGTGCTGGCCAAGGAGGTCATCGTCGGCACCCTGGACGCCATGTACGGGCGCATCGCGGCGGACGAACGGGCCGCGGACCTGCGTGCGGCGGGCGCGGCGCCGGCCGACGGCGCGGCGCCGGCAGCGGCTGATCGCTACGACCTTGGCGCGGCCCTGGCCGCCGCTGCGGCCACGGTGCCCGCCAACCTCGCCGACGTGGCCCGCGGCCTGACCGACCCCCTCGGGCTCGGCGTCGGCGACCTCAGCGACCGCGCCGGCGTCGGCGCCGAGCAGGGCGGGCAGGCGGGCACCTTCGGCGCCATGGAGGCCCGTTTCGACGGGCGCGCCGGCGCCTTCGCGTACCTGCTGTTCGTGCTGCTGTACTTCCCCTGCGTGGCCACGGTGGCGGCCATCGTGCGCGAGACCGGCGCCGCCTGGGCCACCTTCGTCGCCGCCTGGACCACCGGGATCGCCTTCATCACCGCCACGGCGTTCTACCAGGCTGCGACCTTCTCGCGGGACCCGATCGCGGCGTCCTTGTGGCTCGGCGGCATGTTCGCGGTGCTGGTGGCGGTCTTCATCGGGCTGCGCATCTGGGCGCGGCGTGGTGGGGATGCCGGGGGCGGCGCGGCGGCGGAGGCGGAGGCGGCGGGGTGAGGCCGGCTGTCTCGGCCGCGGGATGCAGTTTCACGCACCGCAGCAAGGGGGTCGAGACTCAGCCTTCACAGAGATTTTCCAGCCCATGAGCGATGGCAACGGACTTGTCCGTCCGGCACAGTGTCCGCACCCGCGCGGGCCACAGGGATTGCGACACTCTGGGATCATCAGACTGGCTCCGGTAAGCTTGGTCGAGGCGTCGACGTGTATTGATCCACTCCCCGCGCGCGCTGCAAGCATGCATATGCCGGGGCCGTCCGACCTCCTGCGTACTGTGGGCACTGAAGGCCTGCCTCGCGCGCAGGTACGGCCGGCGGTCGACGTCGCCAGGGCCGGCTTCTCGCGGCTTCGGTGATGCTCCAACCGGGGGAGCACAGACGTGGTTGCGGTTGCTGATGACGATCGGTTGCGTCAGCGCCGCGGCCTTGTCTGTTATCGTTAGATGTTTTCCCGGCGCGCGTCGCCGGCACCCTGTCCCCGGGGCCGATCCGAGCCTCGGCGGCCCCGCAGGAAGTATCGCCGTGACCGACTACAAACACACCCTGAACCTGCCGAAGACCGGCTTCCCGATGAAGGCCAACCTGGCCCAGCGAGAACCGGAAATGCTCAAGCGTTGGGAGGCGGACGATGTCTACGGCCAGGTGCGCGCCGCCCGCGCCGGCGCCGGGCGCTTCGTGCTGCACGACGGCCCGCCCTACGCCAACGGCGAGATCCACATCGGTCACGCCGTCAATAAGGTGCTGAAGGACATCATCGTCAAGGCGCGCACCCTCGACGGCCTGGACGCGCCCTATGTGCCGGGCTGGGACTGCCACGGCCTGCCCATCGAGCTGCAGGTGGAGCGCAAAAAGGGCAAGCCCGGACAGAAGATCAGCGCGACCCAGTTCCGCCACGCCTGCCGCGACTACGCCGCCCGGCAGGTGGACGGCCAGCGCACCGACTTCAAGCGCCTGGGCGTGCTCGGCGCCTGGGATCACCCGTATCTCACCATGGATTACCGCTTCGAGGCGGATATCGTGCGCGCGCTCGCGCGCATCTTTGAGCGCGGCCACATCCACCAGGGCAGCAAGCCGGTGCACTGGTGCATCGACTGCGGCTCGGCGCTCGCCGAGGCCGAGGTGGAGTACGCCGACAAGACCTCCATGGCCATCGACGTGCGCTTCCAGGTGCTGGACGAGGAGGCACTGTTCGCCCGCTGCCACTCGGTGCCGGACGGACAGGGCGAGGGGCCCCTGTCCGTGGTCATCTGGACCACCACGCCCTGGACCTTGCCCGCCAACCAGGCGGTGGCGCTGAACCCGGAGCTGGAATACGCCCTGGTGCAGACCGACGGCCAGGGCCCGACGGAGCACGGCCGCGAGCGGCTCCTGGTGGCCGAAGGCCTGCTGCGCGACACCATGGACCGCTGGGGCATCGAGCACTACCGCGTCATCGCCTATGGGCGCGGCGACGCCTTCGAGGGACTCAAGCTCCAGCACCCCTTCTACGACCGGGAGGTGCCCATCATCCTGGGCGAGCACGTGACACTGGAGGCCGGCACGGGGGCCGTGCACACGGCGCCCGGCCATGGCCTGGATGACTACATCGTCGGCGGCCGCTATCACCTCGCCGTCGACAACCCGGTGGGCGGCGACGGGCGGTTCCTGCCGGACACGCCGCTGTTCGCCGGCGAGTCGGTCTGGGACGCCAACGAGCAGGTGGTGGAGACGCTCAAGGCCCGCGGCGCCCTGCTGCTCGGCGCCCGCTTCCGGCATAGCTATCCGCACTGCTGGCGGCACAAGACGCCCATCATCTTCCGCGCCACGGCCCAGTGGTTCATCGGCATGGACCAGCAGGGCCTGCGCGCGGCCGCGCTGGCGGCGATCGCCGGGGTGCGCTGGATGCCGGACTGGGGCCAGTCGCGCATCGACGCCATGGTGCGCAACCGCCCGGACTGGTGCATCTCGCGTCAGCGCACCTGGGGCGTGCCCATCCCGCTTCTCGTGCACAAGCACACCGGCGCGCCGCACCCGCGCAGCCACGCGCTGATGGAGGCCGTCGCCGAGCGCATGGAGCACAAAGGCGTGGACGCCTGGTTCGAGCTGCACCCGGCGGATCTGCTGGGCGAGGCGGAGGGCGCCGAGTACGACAAGGTCCAGGACACCCTCGATGTCTGGTTCGATTCCGGTGTCACCCACGCCTGCGTGCTGGAGCGCAACGACGCCGACGGCGGCTGGCCCGGCCTCGCGGCGCCGGCGGACCTGTATCTGGAAGGCTCGGACCAACACCGCGGCTGGTTCCAGTCGAGCCTGCTCACCTCGGTGGCCATGTACGCGCGCGCGCCCTACGCGCAAGTGCTGACCCACGGCTTCACCGTGGATCAGCAGGGGCGCAAGATGTCCAAGTCGTTGGGCAACGTCGTGCGTCCCCAGGACGTGATGAAGACCTTGGGGGCGGACATCATTCGCCTGTGGGTGGCCGCCACGGACTATCGCGCCGAGATGGCCGTCTCCGATGAGATCCTCAAGCGCACCGCCGACGCCTATCGGCGCATCCGCAACACCGCGCGCTTCCTGCTGGCCAACCTGCACGGCTTCGACCCGGCGACGGATCTCGTCGCAGCGGCGGACATGATTGCGCTGGACCGCTGGGCCGTGGACCGCGCCCACCAGCTCCAGCAGCAGGTCATGGCGGCCTATCAGGACTACCAGTTCCACCAGATCTACCACCGCCTGCACAACTTCTGCGTGTTGGACATGGGCGGCTTCTACCTGGACGTGATCAAAGACCGGCAGTACACCACGCCGGCCAACAGCCGCGCGCGGCGCTCCTGCCAGACGGCCATGTACCACATCATCGAGGCCATGAGCCGCTGGCTGGCGCCCATCCTGAGCTTCACCGCCGACGAGATCTGGCAGCACATCCCCGGTGCGCGCGATGCCCACGTCTTCACCGCCACCTGGTACGAGGGCCTGTGTGCGCTGGATGCGCAAGATCCCTACGACCGCGCGCTCTGGGCCCAGGTGCTCGCCGCGCGCACCGCCGTCGGCAAGCAGCTGGAGACGGCGCGCAAGGCGGGTCTCATCGGTGCCGCGCTGGACGCCGAGGTGGACCTCTACTGCGCGCCTGAGATTGCGCAGGCACTGGCACGGCTCGGCGATGAGCTGCGCTTCGTGCTGATTACCTCCGAGGCGCGGGTGCACCCCCTCGAGGCGCGCCCGCAGAGCGCCGCCGACACCGACGTCGACGGCCTGGCGGTGGCGGTGAGTGCGAGCGAGCATCCCAAGTGCGTGCGCTGCTGGCACCACCGGGCGGACGTGGGCGCTGACGCCGTGCACCCCGAGCTGTGCGGGCGCTGCGTCGACAACGTGACCGGCGACGGCGAGCAGCGCCGGTTCGCCTGATTGGCGCTGTGGCGGTTGCCGTGGGTCGGCCGGCGGCCAGCGGGCGGACGCCGTGAATACATCGCCACAGGCTTCACGACAGCATTCCTGCTGTCACGTCCCCCGCCAGCCGCTCACCAACCCCTTTGGCGTACCACATGTGGTCACCGCAGGCTGAGCGGCGGCTTGCATACTGCTTGCGCCGGGCCGGGTGGCCGGCGTGGAATGGCGTGCCGACGTCACCGCTGATGTCGCGGCGGCGTCTCTGCCGTGGAGAGATCCCTGCGGGCCGTCGCCCGACTCGCTGGCGTTTGCCCGGATCATTGCGTGCGCCGGGCAGACAAGCCCGCCGTTGACACCCGTCGGCCATGCCGTCGCCGTCGGCGCCTGATTGCGACCATCCATCGGGAGGAGCAGCGCTGTGCGTGCGCTCGTGCGGCATGCTGCGCGTCTGATCCGTCCACTGCTCAGGCTACCGTTCGTCGGATGACGGGGGACGCCTCATTTCATTAAAGCAGCATATTAGATTCTGGTGTATTACCAGCCATTGTTATGGTTTATCAGGATGCCTGATACAACATTCCCGCATCACTCCATCGCTTCTGCGTAGCCGTCCGCGCCTTTGCCGAAGACCCACCCGGCACGAGCCTGAAAGCAAATTAGAAGATACTTAATTAATGGATTTACTGGATAGACAACAGTGATCATTTCGATAGGAAAAAATGCATGGGTCTCGCTTGACTCTCCATGTGGCGGATATATTCTCTCGGCCTACTCGCTTGGACAAATACTGACAATGACACGGATCAATGAGCCGTTTTCCCAGGCAACGGCCAGTAACCACGGTCTCACACAGCATGATCCGATGGACGTCGCAGAGTAGACAAAACCTGTTCAAGCCGCCCATGGAGGTTCAGGGCGCGGTGTTGGGGGATGCCGCCGGTCGGCCTACCGCCCCGCTGACACCCCGGCCTGTCATCTACCGGGCCGATGGACGCAACAACCGTCCAGCGCCGAGTAGGATGCGACGGTTCCAATGAACGCTCGCCACGACTCATGGCCGAGTGGCCTGGAACCGACAGCAACGACCTGAGACTGTGCCAACTCGCACGGTTGACGCCAATGCGCCGCACTGAGGCAGTACCCGCGGCGGTCCCGCAAAACGGCAGCGCCCTGCGCATGCCCATCAGCCAAACCAAAGGTGGAGTGAAGCCAATGTCCGAAGTGAATAAGAGCAGGCGCGACTTCCTCGCGTTCAGCGGCAAAGCCGGCGTGGCCACGCTGGTCGCACAGGCCGCGGGTATCAATCTCGGCATCGTTGATGTGGTCAAAGCGGAGGCCGGCGGCAAAGTCGATCCCTTCCGCTTCGCGATCATTAGCGACGCACACCTCTACAGCATGGATAACCATAAGTTTGACCAGCAGTTGATCGACGCGGTCAACAAGGTCAACAGCATGAATCCTAAGCCCGACTTCGTGCTGTTCGGTGGCGACGTTGCCCAGAACGGCACCGAAGACCAACTGGTGAAGGGTGCTGAAATTCTGGCCAAGCTCGAAATGCCCATGAAGATCATCCCGGGCGAGCACGACTGGTATCTCGACATGGGCGAGGCCTGGCGCGGTCTGTTCGGTGACGAAACCTGGTCGTTCAACCATAAAGGTGTGCATTTCATCGGCCTCAACTCCATCCTCGTGGAGGACTTCTGGACTCCCGCCGGTCTCTCGCCGAAGGAGCGTATGACCGTCATGGAGATGCTGGAGAGCCCGATCCCCGGCCCCTGGGGCGTCCACGAGAAGCAGCTGGAGTGGCTCGCGAAAGACGTGAAGGACCTCCCACCCAGCACGCCGATCGTCGTCTTCACCCACTCACCGCTGTGGGATTACTACCCGCGCTGGAATTTCCAGACCTCAGACGCCCCTGAGATTCGCGAGATCCTGTCGAAGTTCGACAATGTCATGTCCTATCACGGTCATGTCCACCAGACGCTCTACAACCGCATCGGCAACATGTCGTCGGTCGCGGCCATGAGCACCTCCTGGCCCTGGCCTTATCCGCCGGTGGAGCTCGCCTACCCGGAGACGCGCATGAACCGCGCTGACCCGTCCATCGCCACCGACGGTCAGGGCGTCCAGCTCATCAACCTCAGCGAGAACTTCGAGGGCCTGGTGGAGTACAAGCCGTTCGAGGACTCCCTGACGCCGTTCATGCAGGACGGCTTCAAGGTCTAAGCCGCACACGTCGTCTGAAGCCGGCGGCGCCCCGTCGCCGCCGGCACAGCCCTGGCGACGCCGTGTGCAGCAATGCCAACGGACATACGCCTGGCACGAGGTCGCCGATGCAGCGTATCCATGCAGCCTACGGCGCCCAGTCCTATCGAACCTGGAGGAGTCACTCTCTATGAAAACACGCATCGCCATCCGTCGCGCCCTGGGGATTGGCGGCATCGCCGTCGCTACCGTCGTTGCAGGCACCGTCTTTGCCCGCGCGCCCTTCACCGAAGCAGAGCTGCAGCAGCAGATGGACACCCTCTACGGTGTCATTCAGACGGGCTACGATCTCTGGCATGGCAGCGAGCCGAGCATGACCAGCAATGGACTCGCCTGCGCCAACTGCCACCCAGACACCGCCGCCTCCAACCCACAGACCTTCCCCAAGTACCAGACCATGTACGGCAAGGTCGTGCCCTGGCAGGAGATGGTGAACTGGTGCATCGAAAACCCGCAGCTCGGTGAGCGGCTCAGTCCGGAATCTGACCAGATGACGGCCATGAAGGCCTATGCCATGTACCTGCACCGCGGCTTGCCCATCGAGCCGGGTCTCGCCTCGGAGCAGACCGCGGCCGTGCCGGTGGCCTTTGGCACGGGCTTCAAGCGCGAGCCCACTGGCCTCGGCGTCGACACCCGCGAGTACACGCCAGAGCGTCGCTGAGCGCAGATCCACAGGCTCCCCGCGGGGAGCTCGAACCGCCGGTGGCCGGGGCAACACCCCGACCTGCCGGCATCCTCTGCCCCCCATGAAAGGCGCCGCTCCGATCGATGCCATGCGTATTCCCCTACTGACGGTGTTGCTGAGCACGCTGACGGCCGCACTGTCTCCGGCCCTCGCCGAGCAACGCTGTGACACGAGTCAACGCCCGCTGTCGGCCCCGACAGAGCGCTTCACCGACAACGGTGACGGTACCGTGACCGACCAATCGTCCGGACTCATGTGGATGCGTTGCGCCCTCGGCCAGGATTGGCAAGACGGCACCTGCAATGGCACGGCCCAGACGTATGCCTGGCCCGACACACAGGACGCGGTCGAGGCCATCAATGCCAGCGGCGAGCAGTTCTTCAGTGACTGGCGCGTGCCCGGTCTCCGCGATCTGGCCATGATCATCGAGCGGGGATGCGTGAGCCCGCGCATCAACCTGACGGTGTTTCCCGGTACACCGACGGATTTCTTCTGGACCAGCACCGCACGCGCCGACGATGCTGACCAGCGCATGTACGCACTGAGCTTCGGACCCGAGGGGGTCGAGCCCCACGCGCCAGACCTCGCTCACTATCTGCGGCTGGTGCGTACCGCACAATGACCCGGGCCGCCACCACCAATTTACAACCGCCGCGCCGGCGGGACCGTCGCACCTTCGTTCAGGCTGCGGCCGGGCTCGCACTCGCCGGCGTCGGCTTTGATCGACTGCACGCCAACGGGCTGACGCGGCAAACAGTAACCACGGCCCTGGCAGCCATCGGCGCTGCCACCCGCACGGGAGCCGTTGCAGCACCCGATGCGGTGACATTGACGCTGCCCGATTTCATCGAGGATGGCGCCTCCGTGCCGGTGACGGTCACCAGCACATTGCCGGATATCGAAGACATCTACGTGCTCGCGGACATGAATCCTGCGCCCATCGCCACCCACTGCCGTCTCGGCCGTGGCGTAGCGCCACGGTTGTCGGTGCGCATCAAGCTCGCCGGCAGCGGCCGCGTCTATGGCGCCGTCAGGACCGCCGGCGGGCTCTACTGGACCGCCGCCGACGCCGAGGTCACCGTCGGCGGCTGTGGCTGACGCCACGCACGATCGACCACATGAGCACGAGCGACGACATCCGGATCCGCAGCAGACGCCATGCCGACGGCGTCGACGTGCTCGTGCTGATGCTGCACCCGATGGAATCGGGCCTGCGCACGGACGACCAGGGTCGGCGGGTGCCGGCCCACTACATCATCGATGCGACGATTACGGTCGATGCTCGAGTGGTGCTGGAGGCGCAGCTCGGCATCGCCGTCGCGAGGGACCCCCTGCTGCAGTTCCGTCTGGACAATGCGCCGGCGGGAGGAACCATCCGCGTCGTCTGGCGCGACAACCGCGGCGTAACACAAGCAGCGACAGCAGTTCTCGCCTGAGCCCGACCATCGCGCAACGCGTCGTCGGTCCCGGGCGCCAAACGGGTGCGCCGCCACCGTGGCGGCACATCCGACCAACCGCCAGCAATGTCTGATGCTCAACCAATGACAACGCTGCATCCAACGACAAGCCAAAGCGAGGAGCTATAGCCATGAACCCCATCGACCGCCGCAAGTTCCTGATGCAGGCCGCCGCCGGCGCCTCAGCACTGACCCTGGCCCGCTTCGTGGGCGCCGAGGAGGCCAAGCCGGACCTGGATCCCAACGACGCCTACGCCAAGGCCATGGGCTTCGTGGTCAACACCGCCGATGCCGACTCGGCGAAGTTCCCCAACCACACCACGGATCAGGCCTGTTCCAAGTGCCAGTTGTTCCAGGGCGCCGACGGCGCTGAGAAGGGCCCCTGCTCCTTCTTTGGCGGCCGTCAGGTGCCGGCCACCGGCTGGTGCCGCAACTTCAAGCCGAAAGCCGCGGCTTGATCGACAAACGCGCCCGGGCCGCCCCGCTCGGGCGCGTCGCGTCAGCTGCCCTCACCCATGCTCAGCAACCGACACCCGGCGACAACCTGACGTGAGATGCGGCACCCAGCGCCGCCCCACCGATCATCGCCGCGACGACGAGCGCATCACAGGTTGGCACCCGTCATTCTGTCATGCAGTGATTGACATCTGTCAATGTCAGGATACGCTGACACCTGGGGCGTAGGCGGGCGCCCAACGGCCATACCGAAACACAACCCGCCGAACACGCGTCACCCGGCGCGAATGACCATCGGAGGCTTCCCCAATGCGGCGTCCTGCAGGCCCGACTGCCCGTTCAGCATTCCTCAACGAATTTCCCGTGGTGACCGCCAGCCGCGCGGCACCCAGCCCCGGCAGATGGCGGCGCCGCGGCATCGCCCACCGCCTGCTCCTTGCCAGCCTCGCCTGCGGCATGGTGCTGCTGACCAGCTGTAAGCAGCCCACCGAGAGCGTGCAATGGGGTTACCGCGGCAACTCCATGATCCAGGTCTACAACCCGGCCAACGTCGCTGCCCTCGAGGACATCAACGCGATTCCCGAGCCCGAGCCCAGCGATCCCTACGATCCAACCTTCCCGATGGCCAGTGAGATACACGAGAACGTGCAGGTCCTCACCGACCTCAACGCACTCGAGCTCGCGCGTCTGATGAATGCCATGACCACCTGGATCGCGCCGGAGGAGGGCTGTGCCTACTGCCACAACCCGCAGAACCTGGCCGAAGACAGCAAGTACACCAAGCTCGTCGCGCGGCAGATGCTGAAAATGACCCGCGACATCAACGCCAACTGGCAAACGCATGTGGCCGACACCGGCGTCACCTGCTGGACCTGTCATCGCGGCCAACCGGTGCCCTCCGAGATCTGGTTCGAGCACCCTGAGCCGACGCAGCCCTCCGCAGGCATCAGCGGCTGGAAAGGCGACCAAAACCTGGCCGGCGTGTCCAACAATGGCTACTCCTCGCTGCCGTTCGACCCGCTGAGCGCATTCCTGAGCGACGACAACGACATTCGCGTGCAGGGCACGAAGGCATTGCCCCATGGCAACCGCCAGTCCAACAAGCAGGCGGAATACACCTATTCGCTCATGATGTACATGTCGCGGTCGTTGGGTGTGAACTGCACCTACTGCCACCAGACCCGCGCCATGGGACGCTGGGAAGAGAGCACGCCCCAGCGCGTCACCGCCTGGCACGGCATCCGCATGGTGCGCGACATCAACAGCGAGCACCTCGGTCCCATCGCCTCGCTGTTTCCGCCACACCGACTCGGCGACACCGGCGATGGCCCCAAGGCCGCCTGCGCCACCTGCCACAAGGGCACCTACAAGCCGCTCTACGGCGAAACCATGCTCGACGACTACCCATCGTTGAGTGGTGTGCTGCCCGGGCGCCTGTCGCCCGACCCCACCGCCGGCGGCACCATCGACGTCGCCTGGGCCCCTGAGGACACCGGCCCCGCATCCATGGAAGAGCGCCAGGCATTCGTCGCCATGCTCACGGCGGCCGCCGAAGCAGAAGCGGCCACCGAAGCAGAAGCGGCCACCGCTGCGGCGGCGCCGACGACGGAGGCGCCGCCAGCCGAGACGGCTGCCGCAACCGATGCCACCGAGCCGACAGTCGCCGCCGACGGCGCGCCCGCCGCTGCACCCACCACCGCACCACGCGCTGGCACCGTCGTCGCAGCACTGGAGCATCTGGCTCAGCCGAGCCGCGACACCACGGCCGAGACCACAGCACTGCCGAAGTGGCAGGGTTTGTGGCGCTGGTGGCAACCGCCCGCGGGCCTGAGCGTCGAGGAGGCCAAACAACGCGGCAAAGCCACCGATATCGACACCACCCTGGGGGTGGATCGCGCCCTGGCCTCGGTCTTTGCCGGGGCGGCCACACCCAGTGCCGCCGGGGACGCTGGTGCTGCCGACAGATGGCAGGGCTGGCGGCGGCTGCTGCCCGGCCGCGAACAGCCGGACGGCGGCCCCGCGGCGGACGCCCTGGCGCTGGAGGCGATGTCCGTCGCCGAGATCCAGACCCTGCTCGCCGACCTGAGCACCAGGCTCGAGAGCCTGCGTGTGGAGCTCGACGCCACCGAGTCCCGGGCTCAGACCCTGGAGGTGAGGGCCCCCGCGGACATGGCACCGAGACCATCGGCCGCGCCCACCCCGGCACCGGCTGCAGCCCCGGCGGAGGCACCAGCGCAGGACACCGGCGATACGCCTGCCACCGACGGGCCCACGGCAACCGCGGCCGCCGAGGTCGGTGGCGAAGCAGCCGCCGGCGATGAGGCCGCCGAGGCCGCCGGCACCGAAGCCACGGCTGAGACCGCGCTCGCGGCGGCACCCGCCGCCGAGGCAGAGCAAGAGACGACTGCCGCTACCGAGACGCAGCCACAGGCGTCGGCGGCCACGGCCGCAGCCGACGGCGCCGCCGTGCCGGCGCAGACCACCGCCGTGGCGGCGCGCAGCGACGAGCTGGAAGCCCACGCCGAGGCCCTCGCCGCCGAGGTGGAGACACTCCGAGCCGAACTCGCAAGCAAATCCCGGGCCCTGGCCGATGCCGAAACCACCGCCGACGCCCTCGCCGAGGCGGAGGCACAGATCGTTGCCATGCAGGCGCGACTCGATCAGGAAACGTCGGCGCTCGAGCAGCAGTTACAGGTGGTCCGCGAGCAGCGTGACGCCGTGGCCGTGGCACTGCGTGATGAGCATGCCGATGCCATGGATGCCGCTGCGGACCGCCTCACGGCCATGCAAGCGCGTATCGATCAGCAGCGCACGGCGCTGGATCAGCAGCTCGACGTGGTACGCCAGCAGCGTGATGCTGCGCGCGCCGAGGCGGCGAGACGTGTGGCCGAAGCCGAGCACGCCGCTGCCCTCGCCGCCGCCGAACGGCAGATCAACGCCATCGAGGCGCGCCTGAGCCAGCAGACCCACGCCCTGGGTGAGCAGCTGGAAGTGGTGCGCGGCCAGCGCGACGAGGCGGTGGCCATGAGCCTTGGCCAGGTGTCCGCCGATGAGCACCACGAGGCCCTCGACGCCGCCGAGCGCCAGCTCTCTGCCATGGGCGCCCGCCTCGACCAGCAGACTGAAGCCCTGCGCCAGCAGCTGGACGTCGTCCGTGACCAGCGCGACGCGCTGGCGGCGCGCCTCGCCGGCAGCGTGCCAGTACACGAGCACTACGATGCGCTGGACGCGGTGGAGGGTCAGCTGACGGCCATGGGTGCCCGTCTGCAACAGCAGACCGAGGCCCTGCATCAGCAGCTGGCAGTGGTGCGCTCCCAGCGCGACGCAGCGTCGCTGGCGGCGGCGCAGGCCACCGCACAGGCGGCGCAGGCCAGCGCGCAGGCGCAGGCCGCAGGCGGCACGGACGTCGCCGCAGAGCCGACGGTGGTCATGGGTATCCCCGAGGATGACTACTACGCCGCACTCGACGCCGCCGAGACACAGCTCGCCGCCATGGGGGCGCGTCTGCACCAGCAGACCCAGGCCCTGCACCAGCAGCTGGCAGTGGTCCGGGCCCAGCGCAACACCGCCGAAGACGAGCTGGTCTCGCGCGTGCCCGCGGATGCGTACTACGACGCCCTCGACGCCGCCGAGCATGACCTGACTGCCATGGATGCCCGTCTGGCGCAGCAGACGCAGGCCCTGCAGCAACAGCTGGAGGTCGTCCGGGCCCAGCGTGACACCGCCAAGGCGCAGCTCGCCGCGCATATCCCGGCGGATACCCATTACGATGCCCTCGACGCCGCCGATCGCGACCTCGTCGCCATGGGTGCCCGCCTGGCGCAACGTACCGAGGCGCTGCAGCAACAGTTGGCGGTGGTGCGCGAGCAACGAGACATTGCCAAGGAACAGCTCGCCACGCGCATCCCGGCGGATGAGCATCACGACCTCGTCGACGCCGCCGAGCGCGATCTCACCGCCATGGGTGCGCGCCTCGATCAGCAGACCCGGGCCCTGCAGCAGCAGCTGGACGTGGTGCGCGCGCAGCGTGACAGCGTCGAGGAACAGCTCGCCGCACGCATCCCGGCGGACGAGCATCACGACCTCGTCGACGCCGCCGAGCGCGATCTCACCGCCATGGGTGCGCGCCTCGATCAGCAGACCCGGGC
>NZ_CAJXWY010000037.1 GCF_913062725.1 uncultured Thiohalocapsa sp. | reverse complement strand
TCGGGCATCTGACATCCAATCGTGGTTCATGGCGCACTCCCGCATGACGTCGTCACAAATTTCTCTCTCTACTTATTTAGACATGCCTGCATGATTTGAGTTCATTCACCTTTGGTCTGACAAATGAAATCACTATACAGGCGATTCGCGATTTTGGCCAATTTGGCGCACTTTGCCCTGAATTTGGCGCGTTTGACCAATGATTGCCTCGTCATTGCCCCGTTTGCCGGCAAAACCGAGGATGCGCCGGGCGGCAGGTACACAGGGAGCAATCGGCTGAGGCAGCTGGGGGATCGGCAGCAAGCACGCCGGCGGCCTTGGGGTGCGGAACGCCGGTGTGTATCATGGTCGCGCACCCCACCGCAGCGGCTGGCCATCATCGACCTGCGCCAGGCCGGGCGCCCGGGGCACCTGACACCTGACCGAATCGTTGAGATATTCGAGGCACCTGATGGTTGGACCGGCGGCATCGGGCTCGATGCGGGGCCTACGCCTGCACACCACTCCGATGCTGCATCAGGACCTGGCGGTGCCGGTGCCCGGACCCGGCGAGGCCCTGGTGCGCGTGCGCTGCGCCGGCGTCTGCGGCACGGACCTGGCCATGCTGCGCGGCTACGCGCCCTTCAACGGCGTCATGGGCCACGAATTCGTCGGTGAGATCGCCGCGGCCGCCGACGCGCCGGCGCGCGCAGGCCAGCGCGTCGTCGGCGACATCAATGTCGCCTGCGGCACCTGCGCGCAATGCCGGGCGGGGCGGCGCAATCACTGCAAGCGGCGCGCGGTGCTGGGTATCCGCGGGCGCGACGGCGCCTTCGCCGAGTATTTGGTGCTGCCGCTGGCCAATCTGCATCCGGTGCCGGCGCAGGTGCCGGACGACGCCGCCGTGTTCACCGAGCCGCTGGCGGCGGCGTTGCAAATCACCCGCCAGGTGCCTCTGGGTCCGGCGGCGCGCGTCTTGGTTGTGGGCGCAGGGCGCCTGGGGCAGCTCATTGCGGGGGCGCTGCGGCTCACCGGCTGCGATCTCGCGGTGGTCGCGCGCCGCGAGCGCCAACGCACGCTGCTGGCGCAAGCGGGCCTTCGATGGCTGGCCGAAGACGCCGTGCCCGCCGATGCCTTCGACGTGGTGGTGGAAGCCAGCGGCGCCGCCGGCGGCCTGGCGCTGGCGCGCAAGGCACTGCGCCCGGGCGGTACCCTGGTGCTGAAGAGCACCTATGCCGGCGCGGTGGCGGTGGACCTGGCAGGCCTGGTGGTGGACGAAATCACCGTGGTCGGCTCCCGCTGCGGACCCTTGCCCGCTGCGCTGCGGCTGTTGGCGCAGGGCCTGGTGGACCCGCGGCCGCTCATCGACGAGCGCTTTCCCCTCGCCGAGGCCGAAGCGGCACTGCGCCGGGCGGCGCAGCCCGGGGTGCTGAAGGTGCTGATCGACTGCCGCTGACAACCGCGCCTTGCTTGGGTCGATGCGTGACGACCCGAAGCCGTGGGTGCGGGCGGCTCAGTCGCAGACCGGATCGCCGATGAGGTCGTGCTCCAGGCTGGCGGTGATGTCCACCTCGATGAAGTCGCCGGGTGAGAGCTCCCAGGCGCCGTTGATGATGACGTTGCCGTCGATCTCGGGTGCGTCCGCGTAGCTGCGGGCGATGACCTGATCCGCCAGCACTTCGTCCACCAGCACCGTCAGGCGCTGGCCCACGCGCGCGGCGAGCTTGGCGCGGCTGATGTCGGCCTGGGCTGCCATGAAGCGCTGCAGGCGCTCTGCCTTGACGGGCTCGGGGACGGCGTCCGGCAGGGCGTTGGCGGCGGCGCCGGCGACGGGTGAGTAGGCGAAGCAGCCGACGCGGTCCAGTTGCGCCTCGTGCAGGAAGGCCAGGAGCGCCTCGAAGTCGGCCTCCGTCTCACCGGGGAAGCCAACGATGAAGGTGCTGCGCATGACCAGCGCCGGGCAGATGCGGCGCCAGTCGGCGAGGCGCTCCAGCACTTTCTCCGCCGCCGCCGGCCGGCGCATGGCCTTGAGGATCTTCGGGCTCGCATGCTGCAGCGGCATGTCCAGGTAGGGCAGGATCAGACCGTCCGCCATCAGCGGCACCAGCCGATCGACGTGCGGATAGGGGTAGACGTAGTGCAGCCGCACCCAGGCGGGCAGCTCACCCAGGCCGCGGGCGAGGCTCTCGAGATCGGTGCGCAGCGGGCGCCCCCGCCAGAAGTCGGTGCGGTACCTGAGATCCAGTCCGTAGGCGCTGGTGTCCTGGGAAATGATCAGCAGCTCGCGCACACCGCCGTCCACCAGCCGGGCGGCCTCGGCCATCACCGCGCCCGCGGGCCGGCTGACCAGATCGCCGCGCATGCTGGGGATGATGCAAAAACTGCAACGGTGATTGCAGCCCTCGGAGATCTTCACATAGGCGTAGTGCGCCGGCGTGAGCTTGACGCCCGTCTCGGGCAGCAGGCTGGTGAAGGGGTGGGACGGGTCGGGCTCGGGCCGCGGCAAGTGCCGGTGCACGGCGTCCATGACTTCATCGTAGGCATGGGGGCCGGTGACGGCGAGCACCCGGGGATGGGTCTGCCGGATGAGGTCCGCGCGCGCGCCCAGGCAACCGGTGACGACCACCTTGCCGTGCTGGTCCAGCGCCTCGCCGATGGCCGTCAGGGATTCATCGACGGCGGCGTCGATGAAACCGCAGGTGTTCACCACCACCAGGTCGGCGCCGTCGTAATCGGGCGAGATGCCGTAGCCCTCCGCGCGCAGCTGCGTGAGGATGCGCTCGGAGTCCACGGTGGCCTTGGGACACCCCAGGCTGACGAAGCCCACTTGCGGGATCCGCCGACGACTGCCGGTTGGGGCATCGCCGACGCTGGTTGCTGCTTCTGACATGCTGTCCGAATCCTGCGCTTTTGCTGGTGTTGTGCCTTGCTTCAATGATGGATACGGGCGAAACTGCACGGTGCTGTAGGCATTAACCCCCAGGCACTTGGCGCAGAGGCGTGGCTGCTGACCCAGGGTCAACGTCCGAGCCCAGCCGCCGACGATACGACGCAACCATTACGATACAGACATCAGGTGAGGATCGAGGCCATGAAAAACTGCAAGCTCTGCCGTCTTAGCAAGGTGTGTAACGATCTTCCCGGCGTTTGTCTGCTGATCCCCTACTTGACGGTCGCCGTCGTCACCGTCACCGTCGGCTATCTGTTCGTCACCCAGGAACTGCTGATCTGAGCCGCCCGCCCGGGCGCAGCGCCAATGCCCGTGTACCAGGCCGAGTCCATGCCACACGCAACACCCCGTATCGGTCCGCGCAGTCGGGTCACCCTGCACCTGTCGCTGACGCTGGAGGACGGCACCGAGGTGCTGTCCACCTTCGGCGACGAGCCCCTCAGCTTCACCATGGGCGATGGCACGCTGGCGCCGGGGTTGGAGGAGATGCTGCTCGATCTGCCCGCGGGTGCCGAGACGCGACTGCTCGCCGAGGGCGCCGCGATCTTCGGCGCGCCGGAGCCGGATCTGGTGCATGATCTGGCGGTGGCTGACCTGCCGGCGGATTTTACCGCCGCGCCCGGACAGGTGATCGCTTTTGCCACGCCGGGCGGCCAGGAGACCCCTGGCACCGTGCTGGCGGTGAGCGCTGACCATGTGCGCGTGGACTTCAACCATCCGCTCGCCCACCGCGGCCTGCATGCCCGGGTGCAGGTGCAGGCCGTGCGCTGATCCGTGCGGCGCGCGCCGTTGCGTTTTACCATGGGGGCGCCCGGGCCGAGGTGGTAGCCTAGGGGCTTTCGGCACTCACCCCAACCCACCGGCTCCATGCAGGACTACCACCCAAGCCCCGATCTGCTGCGTGATCGCATCATCCTCGTGACCGGCGCCGTCGAGGGCGTCGGCAGGGCCGTGGCGCGTGGCGCCGCCCGGCACGGTGCCACGGTGGTGCTGTGTGCCAAGGACGAAGCCAAGCTCGAGGCCGTCTACGACGAGATCGAGGCCGACGGCGGCCCCGAGCCGGCCAGCCTCCCGCTCGACCTGGAACAGGCGGACGAGCCCTTGTACCTGGGCGTCGCCACCACGCTGGGCGACGAGCTCGGGCGGCTGGACGGGCTGGTGCACTGCGCCACCTACGCCCCCTTCCTGAGCCGGGTGGACGATTACGACGCCGAGCAATGGCAGCGGGTGACGCGCGTCAACCTGACGGCGCCCTTTCTGCTCACCCAGGCCTGCATGCCGCTGCTGCGCGCCGCCGACGATGCCTCGGTGGTGTTCACGGCCGACCGCGTCGGCCGCCGCGGGCTCGCCTACTGGGGCGCCTTTGCTGCGGCCAAGTTCGGCATCGAAGGGCTCACGCAGGTGCTGGCGGAAGAGACCCGCGACAGCACCCGCATCCGCGTCAACAGCCTGGACCCCGGCATTGTGCGCACCGCCCAGCGCCGCCAGCTCTACCCGGGCGAGGATCCCAACACCCTGCCCACCGCGGACGTGGCGGTGCCCGCATACCTGTGGCTGCTCGGCCCGGATTCGGCCGGCACCACGGGCCAGGCGCTCTCGGCGCAGGGCGCCTGACGCCGCAGGCGATGGCAGCCTGGCCATGCGGGCATTGATGCCGAGGCGGTAAACAGCGTGCATTGGACGCAGACTGGGGAGCGTCTCATCTACGCCGGGCTCTGGCTCGCGCTGGTGGGCTATTGGCTGTTCTTCTCGCCCGCGCCGCCCGCGGACCTCCTCGGTGAGATCACCGCGCTGGCGGTGGCTGACACCAGCCGCGTCGACCCCATCGCCATCGCCGTGTTCAACCTGCTGGGCGTGCTGCCGACGGCCTTTCTGGCCATTGTGCTGTTCGATCCCGGCCGACCCGCATCGCCGGTGGGCCCGTGGCCCTTCGCCATCGGCGCCTATTTTCTGGGCGGCATCATCCTGCTGCCCTATCTGGTGCTGCGCAACAGCGGCGAACCGCTGCAACCGTCACCCGGCGCGTTCACACGAGCCATCGGCTCAAGGGTTGCGGGCCGGATCCTGCTCCTCATCGCACTGGCCCTGGTGGGCTTTGCGCTCATCGCCGGCAGCGCGGCGGCCTACGCCCAACAGTTTGCCGGCTCGCAATTCATCGCCGTGATGAGCGCAGATCTACTCGCCCTCACCACCGCCCTGCACCTCGCCGCCGCGACGGATCGACGGCGCCGCGCACTGGGACCGGCGCCCGGTTGGCAACACCTGCCACTGTTCGGGCCCTTGTTGTACCTGGCCACCCGTCCGCGGCGCACCGGCTGACGTTGGGCGCGGCGGTCGGCTGCCGCCGCACCCCGCCGCGCCAGTGTTGCTGCCAATCGCCCGCGCCGACGGCCTCTGCACGCTACAATGGCGAGTCTGCCCACAGCCGCCGTCAAGCACACGAGCCCGGAGACCATGCCCCCAGCCACCGCCCCAGCCACTGCCCAGGCCGGCCATGCCGCCACCCGCACCGCCGGCGCCACCGCGGCCGATGTGCGCCGGGTCGCCGACGCCGTGCGCCGCCGGGTGCTCGACTACACCCTGCAGAACAACGGCGGCTATCTGAGCCAGGCCTGCTCCTCGGCGGAATTGCTGGCGACCCTGTATTTGCGGGTGCTGCGGCTGGGGCCGAGCACGGCGCCGCTGGTGCCGCGCCCCTTTGCCGGCGTCCCCGGCGCGGGCAACCCCGAGGCGTTCACCGGCGCCGACTACAACGGCCCGCGGGACCCGGCACTGGACCGGTTCATTTTCTCGCCGGTGCACTACGCGCTGGTGCTCTACTCCCTGCTCATCGAGCTCGGCCGCCTGGGCCCCGATGGTCTCGAGGCCTTCAACCAGGACGGCAGCACCGTGGAGCTCATCGGCGCCGAGCATTCGCCGGGACACGAAGTCACAGCAGGCTCCCTCGGCCAGGCCCTGAGCCAGGCCGGCGGCATCGCCCTGGCGCGGCGCCTCAAAGGCGAGCGCGGACGCGTCTGGGTGTTCATGTCCGACGGTGAGCTGCAGGAAGGCCAGACCTGGGAGGCCTTTGCGGCGCTGGCGCACCACCGCATCGGCAACCTCGGCGTCTATATCGACGCCAACGCCCAGCAGTGCGACGGCGCCATGGCCGATACCATGACCATCGAGCCGCTGGCCGGGCGCCTGCGGGCGTTCGGCGCCGAGGTGCACGAGGTGGACGGCCATGACAGCGATGCGCTGGCGGCGCCGGCGGCGGACTTCGGCGGCGGCGACCGCCCGCTGGCGGTCATTGCCCGCACCGATCCCTGCCGCGGCGTCGAGCTGATGCGCGCGCGCGCACCCAGGCTGCATTACCTGCGCTTCAAGTCCGATGCCGAGCTTCAGGCCTATGCGGCGCTGCTGGCGACGCTCGACGCGGAGGCCCGGGCATGATCGAAACCGTCACCCGCCCGCATCGCGCGCACCTCGTGCGCTGGGCCGCACAACGGCCCGAGGTGCTGGTGCTGTCCGCGGACCTCACCGCCTCCTGCGAGGCGGACCTGTTCCGCGACACCTACCCCGGGCGGTTCTTCTCCCTCGGCATGGCGGAGCAGAACATGATGGGCTTCGCCGCCGGGCTCGCCCGCGAAGGGTTTTTCCCCTACGTCCACACCTTTGCGGTGTTCATCACCCGCCGGCCCTTCGACCAGGTGGCCATGGCCATCGGCTATCCGAGCCTGCCGGTGCGGCTGGTGGGCTTTTTGCCCGGGCTGACGACGCCGGGCGGGGTCACCCATCAGGCCATCGATGATGTTGGTCTCATGCGTCTCATCCCCAACATGACGGTTTTGGAGGCGGGGGACGCCACGGAGGTGACGTCCGTGCTGGACGTGGCCCAGGCGGTGGATGGGCCGGTGTATATCCGCCAGCTGCGCGGCGAGGTGCCGCGGCTGTTTCCGGCGGATGCTCCCATGCGGCTGGGACGCGCCCGCGTGCTCGCCGGCGGCGACGACCTGTGCGTGGTCTCCAGCGGCATCTGCACCGAAGAGGCCCTGCGCGCCACCGCGGCGCTGCGCGCCAAAGGGCTGGGCGTGCGGCACCTGCACGTGTCCACCCTGAAGCCCTTCGATGATCCAGCCGTGCTCGATGCCCTGGCCGGCGTGCGCCTGGGGGTGATCACCATGGAGAACCACAGCGTCATCGGCGGCCTCGGTGACGCCGTGGCGGCGCTGATGACCAAGCACGGCGTTGGTGGGCGCCTGCGGCGACTGGGGCTGCAGGACACCTATGCCCACGGCGCCGGCAAGGCCTATTTGCTGCGGGAGTACGGGCTCGATGCGGCGGCCCTGGTGCGGGCGGCGGAGACCCTCGCCGGCGCCCGCCTGGACATCGATGACAGCGATTTGGCGGCGGTGCGCATGGGCACGCTGACGGCCGCCGAGAAGACCGAAGACCTTTGATTCCGCGCGGCTCGACCGGATTCTCGGGCCGTTTCACTCGGCCCATCCCCGGCGGCTGTCCCATCCCGAAGGAGACCCTCATTCATGTCCGATCTCGAAATCCGCTGCGAGCACAAGCCCTCCCCCGCCAAGCTGGAGGTGCTGGGCGTGGAGCAGTGGCCCGTTTGGAAAAAGGAGCCGTCCACCTTCCCCTGGACCTACAGCCAAGCCGAAACCTGCTACATCGTCCGCGGCAAGTTCACCGTCACGCCCGACGGCGGCGAGCCCCAGCAGTTCGGTCGCGGAGATCTGATCACGTTCCCCGCCGGCCTTTCGTGCACCTGGGAGATCACCCAGGCGGTGGAGAAGCACTACGACCTACAGTAGGCGGCGGCCGCCGTCAGTCGCCCGGCTCATCCATGCTGCCGTGACGATAGCCGAACAGGTCCAGACAGACGTGGCGAAAGCCCAGGCTCTGCAGCGCTTCGCCGACCGCATCGGCGTGCTGCGCCAGGCGCTCACGCTGGCCGGACGCGACTTCGATGCGTGCGAGGGCGCCGTGGCTGCGCACCCGCACGGACTCGAAGGCCATGTCCTGCAGCAGGCGCTCGGCCTCTTCCACGCGCTGCAGCTCGCGCATGGAGACCGGGTGGTTATGGCGTAACCGTGTCAGCAGGCAGGCGTTGCTCGGCTTGCGCCAGGTCGGCAGATCCAGCGCCTGGGAGATGGCGCGCACGGCCGCCTTGTCGATGCCCTGCTGGATGAACGGCGTGCCGATACCGAGCGCCCGCAGCGCCCGCAAGCCCGGGCGGCTCTGTGCGGCATCATCGAGGTTGCTGGCGTCGAGCACGGTGGCATGGCCGAGCCGCTGCGCCCGCTCCAGCAGCAGTTGATACATGCGGTACTTGCAGCGATGGCAGCGATCCGGTGGGTTGTCCGCCATGCCCGCGGGCATCTCCATTTCCACCAGCTCATGGCGCAGGCCCAGCGCCGTGGCCAGTTCCACGGCATCGCCGATCTCCTGGCGGACCATGTAGGGCGTCACGGCGGTGAGCGCCACCACCTTGTCGGCGCCCACCGCCGCGCGCGCGCAGGCGAGCAGCAGGGCGCTGTCCGCCCCGCCGGAGAACGCCACGGCGATGCCGCCATCGACATTGCTCAGGCCGTTCACCACGGCCTCGTACCTCGCATCCATCGCCAGCCTCCCGGTGTCTCTCACCGCCGCTGTTGTTGGTGGTCTGTACGCCGGCGACGAGGCCGCGCGCCTGCGGTCGGCGGGGCAGTATATACCCGATGTCAGCCGATGTCCGACTGACGCTGCAGCGGCTTGGATCGCAGTGGGGGTGGGGGGGACGGATCTGGACGGCGCGGCCGCCGGCGCGGGCATCACTCCCGGGCGAGGCCATCGACGTGCTGATAACCACGGGGCAGCACCGTGCCCCGGCGCCCGCGCTCACCCACATAGCGCTGCAGCTCGTCGGGCTTTAGCTTGCGGCGGCGCTTGCCGGACAAGATGACGAGATGGGCAGCCGCGCTCAGCACGGTCATGGCAACGACATGCTCTTCACGCGCCCGCGCTTTGGCCGCCGGAATGCCGATGAGCTTGTTGCCCTTGCCGCGCACGAGCGCCGGGAGATCGGCGATGGGGAAGGCCAACAGGTGGCCATTGCTGGTGACGGCGACCACCAGCCCGGCCGCGTCGCCCGGCACGCACACCGGCGGCAATACCTGCGCGCCCGCCGGCAGTGTCAGCACCGCCTTGCCCGTGCGGGGCTTGGCGAACAGGTCCGACAGCGTGCACATAAAGCCGTAGCCGGCATCGGAGGCCAGGAGCCAACGGCCATCCGCGTCGCCGCCCAGCACGGCGACGAAGCTCGCACCGGGCGGCGGCTCGAGCCGACCGGTGAGGGGCTCGCCCTGGCCGCGGGCCGACGGCAGGGTATGCGCCGGCAGCGCGTAGGCGCGGCCGGTGGAGTCCAGGAAGACCGCGAGCTGGTTGCTGCGCAGCCGCGCCGCGCCGAGAAAGCCGTCGCCGGCCTTGTAGCCCAGGGTGGTGGGATCGATGTCGTGCCCCTTCGCCGAGCGGACCCAGCCCTTTTGCGACAGGATCACGGTCACCGGCTCGCTCGGATTCAGTTCCGTGTCGTTGAGGGCCTGCGCGCCTTCGCGCTCCACCAGCGGTGAGCGCCGCTCGTCCCCATAGGCGTCGGCGTCGTGCTGCAGTTCTTCGATGATGAGATCGCGCAGCCTGCCGGGGTCGCCCAGCGTGGCCTGCAGCGCGTCGCGCTCCGCCTGCAGGGATGCCTGCTCGGCGCGGATCTTGACTTCCTCCAGCCGCGCCAGCTGCCGCAACCGGGTGTTCAGCACATACTCCGCCTGGGTGTCGGCAAGCTCGAAGCGGGCCATCAGCACCGCCTTGGGCTCATCCTCGGTGCGGATGATGCGGATGACCTCGTCGATATTGAGGAAGGCGATGAGCAGGCCCTGCAACAGGTGCAGGCGCTCCAGCACCTTATCCAGCCGGTGCTGCAGCCGCCGGCGGACGGTCGCGCGGCGGTAGTCCAGCCATTCACCCAGGATCTCCCGCAGATTCATCACCCGCGGGCGCCCGTCCATGGCGATCATGTTGAGATTGACCCGGTAGCTCTTCTCGAGGTCCGTGGTGGCGAACAGGTGCGACATGAGCCGCGGCACATCGACCCGGCTCGAGCGCGGCACGATGACGAAGCGGGTCGGGCACTCGTGGTCCGACTCGTCGCGCAGGTCTTCGATCATGGGCAGCTTCTTCGCCTGCATCTGGCCGGCGATCTGCTCCATGATGCGGTTGCCAGACACCTGGTATGGCAGGGCCGTGATCACGATCTCGCCTTGCTCCAGGCTCCAGCGGGCGCGTTGCTTGATGCTGCCCTGACCGGTCTCGTACAGGCGCCTGAGCTCCGGCGCCGGGGTGATGATCTCGCCGGCGGTGGGCAGGTCGGGCCCCGGCACGTCGCGCATGAGCGCGGCGACATCGGCCTCCGGATGCCGCAGCAGATGGATGCAGGCCCGGGCCACCTCGCGCAGGTTGTGCGAGGGGATGTCCGTGGCCATGCCGACGGCGATGCCGGCGGCCCCGTTCAGCAGCAGGTTCGGCAGCCGCGCCGGCAGCAGCTTGGGCTCTTCCAGGGTGCCGTCGAAATTGGGCTGCCAGTCGACGGTGCCCTGCCCCACCTCCGCCAGCAGGACTTCCGAGTAGCGGGTCAGCCGCGCCTCGGTATAGCGCATGGCGGCGAAGGACTTGGGGTCGTCCGCGGAGCCCCAGTTGCCCTGCCCGTCGATGAGGGGATAGCGGTAGCTGAAGGACTGTGCCATCAGCACCATGGCCTCGTAGCAGGCCGAATCCCCGTGCGGATGGAATTTACCGAGCACGTCGCCGACGGTGCGCGCCGACTTTTTGAATTTGGCCGTCGCCGAGAGCCCGAGATCGGACATGGCGTAGAGGATGCGCCGCTGCACCGGCTTCAGCCCGTCGCCGACGTGCGGCAGGGCACGGTCGAGGATGACGTACATGGAGTAGTCCAGGTACGCGCGCTCGCTGAACAGATGCAGGGGCAGGCGCTCCAGCCCCTCCGGATTGGGTGTGGTGAGATCGCTCATGGGCGCCCGATGCTCGAGTCCCGCGCGGTTGCGGCCGGCGGGACGGCCAGTGGATTTGCGGTGTCTTAGTGGGCGCCGGCCCCACGCAGTGAGGCCTCCACCATCAGCCACATGATGTGCAGCACGATCCAGGTGTAAACGCCGGCCGCCAGGTCGTCCAGCATGATGCCGAGACCGCCCTTGAAGCGCTCCTGCAGGCCCGCGATGGGCCACGGCTTGTAGATATCGAAGGCGCGGAACAGGGCGAAGCCGGCGATGATCCACATGATGCCCGCGGGGGCTGCGATCATGGCGATGAGGAAGCCGACCACTTCATCCCAGACGATGGCGGCGGGGTCATCGGCGCCGAGGTCATCGGCCACCTGACCCACGGCCCAGACGCCCGCGGCGAACAGACCGGCGACCACCACCACATAGAGCACCAGCGGCAGCATGGACAGCAGCAGATAGAGTGCGACACCCACCAGCGTGCCGACGGTACCGGGGGCCTTGGGGGCGAGCCCGGCGCCACCGGCGAAGGCGAGCAGGTGCTTGGGGTCGGAGAGATTCATGTTGGGTGCGGCGGCTTCGGCGGATGTGCTCATTTCTGACTCCTTGGGCGATGACAATGATTGGGATCAAAAGATTGGCCTGTAAACGCCGATATTGTCGCACAGCAGCACGCACGGTGCGCCGCCGGTATCCGGCCCTGACGCGGCCGCACGCTCAGGTGGCGGCGAAGTGATCGTAACCGCCGCCGTGCCCGCGCCAGAGGCTGCCGTCGGTGCGCAGGCAGCGCAGGCCGTCGCCGGACTCGATCTCGCCGATGATGGTCAGCGGGCAGCCGGCGGCCGCCGCCAGCGCCGGCAACTGCGCCGCCGCCGCGCGGGGCAGCGTGAAGCACAGCTCGTAGTCGTCCCCCGAGGCCAGCGGCAGCATCCAGTCGTCGTGCGGTGCCACCACCGCCGCCACCTGATCCGCCAGCGGCAGCCGCGCCAGCTCGACCCGTGCACCACAGCCGCTGGCCTCGAGCACATGACCCAGGTCTGCGAGCAGGCCGTCGGAGAGGTCGATGGCCGAGGTGGCGACATCGCGCAGCCGTTCGCCGAGGGCCACCCGCGGCGTGGGGCGCTCCAGGCGCCGGCGCAGCGCCTCGTCCACGGGCTCGCCGGCCAACAGGCGCCGCAGCGCCAGGCCCGCATCGCCGATGGTGCCGCTGACGCCGATGATATCGCCGGGGCGGGCGCCGTTGCGCCGCAGCGCGCGGCCGTCCGGCACGAAGCCATGAGCCTGCACCGTGATGGTGAGCGGCCCGCGGGTGACGTCACCGCCCACCAGGCGCACGGCCTGCGCCGCCGCCAGCGCGCCGAAGCCGCGGGCCAAAGCGGCGAGCCAGGCCGCGTCCGCCTCCGGCAGGGTCAGCGCCATCGTGGCCCAGGCGGGCTCGGCGCCGACGGCGGCGAGGTCGCTGAGATTCACCGCCAGGGCCTTCCACCCCAGCGACTCGGGGTCGGTGTCGGGCAGGAAGTGCACGCCGGCCACCAGGGTGTCGATGCCCACGGCGAGCGCCTGGCCCGCGGGCACCCGCAACAGGGCGCAGTCGTCGCCGACGTCCACCAGCACATCGTCGCGGGCGGCGCCGACGCCGGTGAGATAACGGCGGATCAGATGGAACTCGGACATGGCTCGGCTGACCCGTGCCGTACGGGGCGCGCGCTGGCCCGTGGATGGGCGCTGATCAACGCCCGCCGGCGGCAGACGCGGGGCCGCGCACCCTGCGGGCGAGCTTGTCCAGCACACCGTTGACGTAGCGATGCCCCTCGGTGGCACCGAACTCCTTGGCCAGATTCACGGCCTCGTTGATGATCACGCCCACGGGCAGTTGCGGGGAGTGCAGCAGCTCGTAGGCGCCGATGCGCAGGATATTGCGCTCCACCGGGTCGAGGCTGGTGACCGAGCGGTCGAGCAGGGGCCGCAGGGCGTCGTCGATGGCGTCGGCGTGCTCGGCGGCGCCGCGCACCAGCTCGCTGAACAGCTGCGGGCTGTAGCGCGCCCGGGTGAGGGTCTCGGCGTCCGTGGCGGTCTCGCCCAGCAGATCTTCGGCGACGGCGGCGGCCCAGGCCGGATCATCCAGGAAGTGGCGCACGATTTCGGCGGGATCCTGGGCGCTGAGCTGCCACTGGTAGAGTGCCAGCAGCGCATAGCGGCGGGCTTCGCTGCGGGGTCCGGCCATCAGTCGAGCTGGCGCAGCAGATCGGCCATCTCCAGTGCGGACATGGCCGCCTCGGCGCCCTTGTTGCCGGCCTTGGTGCCGGCGCGCTCGATGGCCTGCTCGATACTGTCCACCGTGAGCACACCGAAGGCGACGGGCACGGCGTGTTGCAGGCTCACCTGGGCGATGCCTTTCACGCACTCGCCGGCGACGTAGTCGAAATGCGGCGTGCCGCCGCGGATCACGGCGCCGAGGGCGATGATGGCATCGAAGCCGCCCTTGGCGGCGATGCGCTCGATGGTCACCGGCATCTCGAAGGCGCCGGGCACCCGGACGATGCGCAGATTGGCCTCATCGGCGCCGTGGCGGATCAGGGTGTCGATGGCGCCCTTCTCGAGGCTTTCGACGATGTAGCTGTTCCAGCGCGATACCACCAGACAGAAACGGCCCTGCTCCGCGCGCAGCACGCCTTCGACGGTCTTGATCATGGTTTGTCACCGCAATTGGTTGCTGATTGCAGCGGCACGGGTGCCGCTGCCGCCGACGCGCCCGCCTCCGGACGCCGGGTTGCCGGCGCCAGCGGCGTCAGCCGCCGACGTACTCCACCACTTCGAGGTCGAAGCCGGAGATGCCGTGCATGGACTTGGGTGCGCTCATCACCCGCATCCTGCGCACGCCCAGGTCGGCGAGGATCTGCGCACCGATGCCGTAGGTGCGCAGCTCGCTGCGGTCGGTGCGCAGCCGGGGCGCCTGTTCTTCGTCGTCCTGGTTGCAGAGCTGGCGGACCTTGCTCAGCACGTCGTCGGAGCGGTCGCGGTTGCGCAGCACCACGATCACGCCCGCGCCGGCCTCGGCGATCTGCCGCATCACATCCCGCAGCGGCCAGCCGCAGGCGGGGTGATCGGCCCCGAACAGGTCGCAGAGGGTGTTTTGCAGATGCACCCGCACCAGCGTCGGGCGCTCGGGCGAGATCTCCCCGAGCACCAGCGCCAGGTGTACCTGGCCCTCGATGGTGTCACGGTAGGCGGTGACGCGGAAGTGCCCGAGCTCGGTGGGCAGCTCGCAGCGCTCCTCGCGCATCACGGCCTTCTCGTTGGCGACGCGGTAGTGGATCAGATCCGCGATGGTGCCGATCTTGAGACCGTGATCGGCGGCGAAGGCCTCGAGATCCGCCCGCCGCGCCATGGTGCCGTCCTCGTTCAGCACCTCGACGATCACCGCCGCGGGCTCGAAGCCCGCGAGCCGCGCCAGATCACAGCCGGCCTCGGTGTGGCCGGCGCGCACCAGCACCCCGCCCGGCTGCGCCATGAGCGGAAACACATGCCCCGGCTGCACCAGATCCGTGGACTTGGCGTCCGGCGCCACCGCGGCGCGCACGGTCTGGGCCCGATCGGCGGCGGAGATGCCGGTGGTGACGCCGCGCGCCGCTTCGATGGACACGGTGAAGGCCGTGGAGTGCGGGGCGTTGTTGGCGTTGACCATCAGCGGCAGGTGCAGGCGCTCGCAGCGGGCCTTGGTGAGGGTCAGGCAAATGAGGCCGCGGCCGTACTTGGCCATGAAGTTGATGGCCTCGGGCGTGATGCAGTCCGCGGCGATGAGCAGGTCGCCCTCGTTCTCGCGATCCTCGTCGTCCATGATGACGACCATCCGCCCAGCACGCAGGTCACTGATAATCTCGTCGGTGGAGTTCAGCGCTGTGGCGGTGGCAGACATCATCGGGTGGACGGACGCACGCGGGCGGCATAGTGCAAAACAGCCCCACAATTTACCATAGCGCCCGGGGGACCGTCACCAGGTAAGCGCGAGGGTTGGTCGCCGCCGGTGGCATCAGCTGGCGAAGCCGTGGCGGCGCAGGAACTCCTCCGTGATGGCCTCGGTGCCCGCCTCCGCCGCATGGTCGCCGAGCAGCAGGCGCTCGAGGTAGCGCGCGAGCAGATCCACTTCCAGGTTCACGCGGGTGCCGACGCGATAGTCGCCGATGATGGTCTCCTGCAGGGTGTGCGGCACGATGTTCAGCTCGAACACGGCGCCCACCACCCGGTTCACCGTCAGGCTGGTGCCGTCCACGCAGATGGAGCCCTTGTGGGCGATGTAGCGCGCCAATGCGCCGGGGGCGTGGATCTGGAGCCGCCAGGAGCGTGCGTCCTCGCGCACTTCCAGCACCTGCCCCACGCCGTCCACATGGCCGCTGACGAGATGTCCGCCCAGGGGTGTGGCGAGCGTCAGCGCGGTTTCCAGGTTGACGCGGGCGCCGTTGCCGAGGCCGCCGAGGGTGGTGTTCGCCAGGGTCTCGCGGGAGACATCGGCGGCGAAGCGATCGCCGTTGAGCGCCACCGCGGTGAGGCAAACGCCGTTGACGGCGATGCTGTCGCCCAGGCTCACCCGGCTCAGGTCCAGGGGACCACAGCGCACATGCAGGCGCATGTCGCCGCCGGCGGGGGCGATGCGCTCGATTTCACCGACGGCTTGGATCAGGCCTGTGAACATGACTCGATAGGGCGTGCGTTGGCGCCGGGCCGCCTTTGACGGCGGACGCGGCGGTGACTCGTCTCCAGCTCCAGGATGCGCCGGGCTCAATCGATTTGCAGAAAATCGACACCGGCGGGGCGCTCGAAGCGGAACATGCTGTACTGCAGCTGCGGGTTGCGGTCGACGTCGGTGAAGATGAAGCGCGTCAGCTGCCCGAAGCGGTCTTCCATCAGCAGTGTGTCCAGCTCGCCGTCGACGAAACCGATCTGCAGCTTGGCCACGTCCGTGTCCTGCGTCTTCGGGATCAGCTCGGCCCAAGTGCGGTGATCATCGCGCTCGAGGTTGCTGATGTCGAAATACTGCTCCGGCGGCTCGCGGCTCGCCAGCAACTGCGCCGGGGTGCCGTCCAGGATTTGCTTCTGGCTGCGGTGGGTGACCTGGCTCAGTTCCTCGTCGTGCATGTAGATGCGTTTGCCATCGGCGACGATGCGCTGGTTGCTGGGGTTTTCGTAGTCCCAGAGGAAGCGATCCGGGCGCAGCAGGTAGAAGGTGCCGCTGGCCTCGAGGGCCGCGCCGCCATCCGCCGGGATGGTGATCTGTCGAAAATCCGCCTGCAGGCTGTTCAGGCCGCGCAGATAGGCGGTGACCGCCTCGACGCCGTCGGCGCCGGCGCCGGGCGCCGCGGTGAGCGCGGCGAGCAGCAACGCATGGCGCGCGAGTACCGTGGCGCGCCGGCGCCGGCGCGGGCACGGCGCCAGGCGCTTGCGCACGGGCGCCGTGATGTGCAGTAAGAACGACAACAAGTGACTAGCCCTCCACAGGCGCAGGCGCCAGGACTTCGCGATTACCGTTGGTCTCCGCCGGACCGACGACGCCAATACGCTCCATTTCTTCCACCATCCGCGCCGCCCGGTTGTAACCGATCTTGAGCTTGCGCTGCACCCCGGAGATGGATGCGCGGCGACTCTCGACGACGTATTGCACCGCCTCGTCGAACAGCGGGTCCTGGTCTTCGACATCGCCGCCGCCCTTTGGCTCCGGGTCGATGCCCGGCAGGTGCTCGCCCGGCTCCTGCAGGATGGTCTCGATGTACTCGGGTGCGCCCTGCTGTTTCAGGAAGCTCACAACCCGGTGCACCTCGTGGTCGTCGACGAAGGCACCGTGCACCCGCTGCGGGATGCTGCCACCCGGGGGCAGGTAGAGCATGTCGCCGTGGCCCAGCAGGTGCTCGGCACCCATCTGGTCCAGCACCGTGCGCGAATCCACCCGCGCCGACACCTTGAAGGCCATGCGCGTGGGAATGTTGGCCTTGATGAGGCCGGTCAGCACGTCCACCGACGGCCGTTGGGTGGCCAGCAGCAGGTGGATGCCGGAGGCCCGCGCCTTCTGCGCCAGGCGGGCGATGAGCTCCTCCACCTTCTTGCCCACCACCATCATCATATCGGCGAGCTCGTCGATGATGACGACGATATAGGGCAGCTTGCCGAGCGTCGGGATCTCGGGCGCGCCGTCGTCGCCGAAGGCCGGCGCCATGTCGTCGGCGAGCTTGTACAGCGGGTCCGGGATGGGCGTGCCGGCATCGATGGCGTCCAGCACCTTGCGGTTGTAGCCGGCGATGTTGCGCACACCCAGGGCCGCCATCAGCTTGTAGCGGCGCTCCATCTCGCCGACGCACCAGCGCAGTGCGTTGGCCGCCTCCTTCATGTCCGTGACCACGGGGGTGAGCAGATGCGGGATGCCCTCGTAGACCGAGAGCTCGAGCATCTTCGGGTCCACCATGATGAGCCGCACCTCTTCGGCGCTGGACTTGTAGACCAGGCTCAGGATCATGGCGTTGATGGCCACCGACTTGCCCGAGCCGGTGGTGCCCGCGATCAGCGCATGGGGCATGCGGGCAAGATCGGCCACCACGGGTGCGCCGGCGATGTCCGTGCCCATGCCGATGGTCAGCGGCGACTTGGCCTCGCGGTAGGGCTGCGAGCCGAGCGTCTCGCTGAGATACACCATCTCGCGCTGGTCATTCGGTACCTCCAGGCCAATCACGGATTTGCCCGGGATCACCTCCACCACGCGCACGCTCACCTTCGACAGGGCGCGGGCGATGTCCTTGGCGAGGCCGGTGATCTTGCTCACCTTCACGCCCGGCGCCAGCGCCAGCTCGAACAGCGCCACCACGGGCCCGGGATGCACCGCCACCACCTCGGCGACGACGCCGAACTCCGCCAGGCGCGCCTCCAGCTCCCGCGACATGGTTTCCAGCTGCTCGGCGCTGACGGCGCGCTGGCTCTTGTGCGGCGGCTCCAGCAGTTCCAGCGGCGGGGGCTCGCCGGCCTCGCCGACGAGGTCCTGCGGCGGGCGCTGCCGGTCGTCGGCGGCCACCGGCTTGCCAGGCTTGCGCCCCGCCGCCGCGGGCCACTCCGGCGATGGCTTTGCCGGGGCGAACGGCGCGATCTCAGCGGCGGTGGCCGGCGTTGGCGCTGGTGCTGGCGCTGGCGTTGGCGTTGGTGCTGGCGTTGGCGTTGGCGTTAGCGTTGGTGCTGGCGTTGGCGTTGGCTCGTTGGCGACGAACGCGCTCAAGTCGGTCAGCGTCTCCGCCTCGACCTCATGCGCGGCGCGCGCGGGGCGCCGGGGCTGTGGCACCGGGTCGTCCGCCGGCGCCCGCGGTGGCGCCGGTAACGCCCGGCTCGCCGCGAGGGGCTCGACGGCGGCGTGCTCGGCGTCGGTTTCCATCTCGGTGTCGGCGGCGGCCCACCGCGGACGCAGTCGCGCCAACGATGGCCGTACCTGCGCCAGCGTGCGCAACCCGCGCACCGGCATCCGGAATAGCGCCAGGGTCAGTCCGCCCACGGCGTCCACCACGAACAGCGGGCTGATGCCCGTGGTGAGCAGAAATCCGACCAGGAACAGCGCGGTGAGGATGAGCGGACTGCCGGCGCTGCCGAATGCCCGCATGGCATAGTCGGTGACCAGCAGCCCCAAGCCGCCGCCGACGCCATTCGGCAGCTCCGGCATCGCCTGTGGACCGTAGAAGCTGGCGAGCGCCGCCCCCGCCGTCAGCAGGCAGAGGAAGCCGACCCAGCGCAGCACCAGCCAGTAGAGCTTGGTCTCCGGCTCCGGCGCGCGCTGGCGGAACACGAGGTAGGCGCTCCAGGCCACCATCGCCGGCAGCAGATAGGCGAAGACGCCGAACACGAACAACGTGAAGTCGGCGAAGACGGCGCCGATACGCCCGCCGGCGTTGGCCACCGATTCGCTCGCGCCGACGAATGACCAGCCCGGGTCCTGCGGCGAGTAGCTCGCCAGCGCCACCACCAGATACAGCGCCGCACAGATGAGGGTCCACATGGCACCCTCGCGCCAGGCGCGATCCAAATAATCTGCGAGCGTTAGCTGGTCTGCGCGGGTCGCCTGAGTCACAAAGCACACCTCATCCAACGAAATGACTTGGCAGATTGTACCCTTATCGCAGCTTCTTCGCGTGGTTTCCAGCGCCGCCGTCGGTGTCCGCGGGGCGCTGGCACCCGCGGCGATCAACCCCCGCCGCGTGGCGCCCGCGACCGACCGGCGCAGGCGCACGGTCGCTTCGCCCGCCCGGCGGCGTGGACGCACGCCGGCCAGGCTTGCCCGGCGACCTCAATCCCCCGACCCCGTCGCGTCCGTGTCCGACGCGAGCGCCCGCGCCAGGGGGCAGAGACGTTCGGCCGCCGCGTCGGCGGCGGCGCGGTGGCCATCCGCGTTCCAATGACCAAGACCGGGGCGACCGCCGGGAAAGCCATGCAGCAAGAGGCCATCGCGCTCGGCGCGCGCCGCCAGCGACGCCGGCAGATTCAGCACGGTCATGGCTTGGCGCTCGGCGACGGCCAGCAGACGGCGCACGGGATAGCCCAGATCCGGGACCTCGAGTGCGGCGGCGAAGGCCGCCGGCACCCGCGGGTCGGGATGCACCTGTACGCCCGTGCCGATGAGCATGAGCACCGGTGTCGCGCCGACGGCCCGGGTCTCATCGGCGAAGGCCGCGAGCATGGCCTCGGTGCGCCGCCAGGCATCATCCCAGGCGCTGTTGTCCGGCGGGCGATAAATGGCGTTGTCGACGCCCGGCTCCTGCGGCGCGGGGTCCGCCGGCGCGGACAGCCCCGTGGCTTGTCTGGCTGCGGGCGCGGCGGCGGGCGCCGCGGCCAGCGCGCGCAGACGCCCGGCGTCGCGCGCCTGGATCACGAGCTGGGCGATGCGCGAATGCTCCAGCAGCCATTGCAGCAGACGCCCGCGCAGGGCCGTCGCCGCGAGATAGGCCGGCCGGCGCCGGAAATCCGCGTCCTGCACCAACGCACCGCCCGTCTGCGCAGACGGGCGCAAGTACGGACGCATCGGCTCGGCATCGAGGACCGGCTGGTTCTCGGTGAGATCGTTACCGATGAAAAAGGCGAGCACGACGATGTCGGGATGAAAGGTGCGGGCATGGGCACGCCATGCCAACAGCGACTGCGCCGTGCTGTAGCCGCTGACGGCGAAGCTCAGCGCTTCCACCCGCAAAGGCAATGCACAAGCCTCGCCGTTGAGCCTGGCGGCCATGACTCGCCACCACGCTTGCGCCAGGGGCACCTGCACCGCTTCGGTGAAGGAATCTCCGAGCACCGCGATCCGCAGAGTGTCCGATGCCTTCGGCCGGGCATGATCCTCGTCGCGGAAGCCGAGCCCGTTGGTACGCACCAGCGCCTCCCCCTCGAAGCGCTGCCAGGCCTGCGCATGCGGCGGCGGTCGCCAGCCGAGCACCGGATCAGGGCGCTTGGCGATGGCCCAATAATAAGACTGACCGGCGAGGCGCAGCAGCCCTTCGGCCAACAGCAGTGCCGCCGCCGCCGCCGCGAGGGTGAGGCCGAGGCTGCCGATCCAGGCGTGCTTGTGCATCGTATCGGTGGGGAATCGCATGCGTAGCGGCGAGGCGTCCCGGCAGGTGCGATGCACCGCCGATGGCCGCGCAGTATAGCCATGTCGCGCGGCGCACTCAGCGCCGTATCTGGCACGTCATGTCAGCCGACGGCCGGGCCGGCCGGGCCGCCCGGGTGTTGCGCGCGGTGGGCGGCGGGGATGGTCGGCGGCGGTCGCTTTACCGACATCCTGGCGACGCGTAGCATCTATGGCACTTGGCGCCTTAATCGTGTGGGGCCGTGCGCCGTCGATACCTGGCCGCCGCCGAGCCCCGACTGGAGATGCATCATGAGCGAGACCAAACACTGCCGACTGCTGATCCTCGGCTCCGGCCCCGCCGGCTACAGCGCCGCCGTGTATGCGGCGCGCGCCAACCTGAGTCCGGTGCTGGTCACCGGCCTCGAACAGGGCGGCCAGCTGATGACCACCACCGACGTGGACAACTGGCCCGGCGACGCCGACGGCGTGCTCGGCCCGGACCTGATGGAGCGCATGCGCAAGCACGCGGAGCGCTTCGAGACCGAGCTCATTTTGGACCAGATCAGTGCCGTCGACCTGGGCAAGCGCCCCTTCGAGCTTACCGGAGACAGCGCCACCTACACCTGCGATGCGCTCATCATCGCCACCGGCGCCAGCGCCAAGTACCTGGGGCTGGCATCGGAGAAGGCCTACATGGGCCGCGGTGTGTCCGCCTGTGCCACCTGTGACGGCTTCTTCTACCGCGGCCAGAAAGTGGCAGTCATCGGCGGCGGCAATACGGCGGTGGAAGAGGCGTTGTATCTCTCCAACATCGCCGCCGAGGTGACCCTGGTGCACCGCCGCGACACGCTGCGGGCCGAGAAGATCCTGCAGCAGAAGTTATTCGACAAGGCCGAGAACGGCAATGTGCGCCTGGCCTGGAACCATGTGCTGGACGAGGTGCTGGGCGACCAGTCCGGCGTCACCGGCATCCGTATCAGGAACGTCAACGACGACACCACCGAAGCGCTCGATCTGCATGGCGTCTTCATCGCCATCGGCCACCAGCCGAACACCAAGATCTTCGAGGGCCAGCTCGACATGGAAGGCGGCTACATCAAGGTCAGGAGCGGCATCGACGGCAATGCCACCGCCACCTCCGTGCCCGGCGTGTTCGCCGCCGGCGACGTCATGGATCATGTCTACCGCCAGGCGGTGACCTCGGCGGGCACGGGCTGCATGGCGGCGCTTGATGCCGAGAAATATCTCGACCTGATGGCCCAGCAAACATAAGGCCGCCCGGCGCAGTGTGCTCGCCTGCGCCCGTCCAATCTCCGCAGCCAGCACCGGCCAGCCCATGAACCGCCACAATTTCCCCACCATTGCCATCGCAGTCTCGGTGCCGCTGTTGCTGATCGTCATCTTCGGCGGCGGCCCGGCGCCCGGCGAGACCCGGGTGCCGCTGCTGGCGCTGCTGCTGGCCAGCGAGCTCGGACTGATCATCAACGCGGTGGGGGCCTACTTCGGGCTCGCCGCGCTGCGTACACAGCCGCGCCCGCGCGGCGTATTGCTGCGGCTGGCGGCCAACCTGGTGCTGGCCCTGGATTTTGGCGCCAACCTGCTCGCTTACTGGCCGGGCTGAGACGGCCCCGGGCGGATGACACCTTTCCGATGTCGGCAATCGCCCATACCGTTGTCCTTTTAGGGCTACGCCTGGCCGGGCAGCTGAGACCGGCATCGGATGTATCGACTCACCACACTCGCCGCCATCGACGAGATTTCAGCCGCCGACTGGAACGCGCTGGCGGGAGACGATCTGCCGCACCTGCGGCACGAGTTCCTGGCCGCCATGGAGCACCACGGCTGTGTCGGCGAGCGCTTCGGCTGGCTGCCGCGACACCTGGTGCTGCGTGACGCGCAGGACCGGGCACTCGCCGCCGCGCCCTGCTATCTCAAGTTCAATTCCTACGGCGAGTTCGTCTTCGACTGGGCCTGGGCGGACGCCTACCAGCGCGCCGGCGCGCGCTACTACCCCAAGCTGGTGGTGGCCTCTCCCTACACGCCGGCCACGGGTCTGCGCATCCTCACCGGCGACAACCCGGCGCGCCCGGCATTGGCGACGGCGCTGCTGCAGGGCTCGGTGCAGGTGGCCGAGCGCTTGGGGGTGTCCGGCCTGCACTGGCTGTTCACCAGCGATGCCGAGGCGGCCTGGGCCCGTGAGCAGGGCCTGATGACCCGGCTCGGCTGCCAGTTCCACTGGCACAATCCGGGCTACGGGAGCTTCGACGACTTCATCGCCACCTTCTCGGCGGAAAAACGCAAGAAGGTCAAGCGCGAGCGCCGCCGCGTAGCCGAGTCGGGCATCCGCATCCGCCGCGTGCGCGGCGATGCGGTGACCCCCGATGAATGGCGTGTCTTCCACCGGCTCTACGAAGACACTTTCGATAAACGCGGCGGCCTGCCGACGCTGAGCCTGGGGTTCTTCGAGGAGATCGGGCGGACCATGGGCCAGCATCTGCTGCTGGTGCTCGCCGAGGAGGCCGGCCCGGCGGGCACGCGGATCGTCGCCGCCGCCTTCTGCCTGATGGGGGCCGACAGCCTCTACGGCCGCCACTGGGGCTGCTTCAAGGACTATCACAGCCTACACTTCGAGGCTTGCTACTATCAGGGGCTGGAGCACTGTATCGCGCACGGGCTCACGCGCTTCGAGCCCGGCGCCCAGGGCGAGCACAAGGTGGCCCGCGGCTTTCTGCCCACGCGCACCTGGTCCGCGCACTGGATTGCCGACCCGCGCTTTCGCCAGCCCATCGGCGCCTTCCTCGAGCACGAGATCGACGCCGTAGAGGACTATATCGACGAGATGCGCAGCCACAGCCCCTACAAGGACGGCGCGGCGCACGCCAACGGCAAGGGACCGGCGCAGGCTTGAGCCGAACGAGTCGTCATCTGCCCTATCTGTTGGCGCCCAACGACCCGAGCGCCGCATTTCCGGACGTGAGCGAAGCGCTGACGGACCCGGACGGTCTGCTGGCGGTGGGCGGCGACCTCAGCGTCGCGCGCTTGGTCAACGCCTACCGCCACGGCATCTTTCCCTGGTTCAGCGCCGGCGACCCCATCCTTTGGTGGTCGCCGGACCCGCGCACGGTCTTGCGTCCACAGGGGCTACGGGTCTCGCGCAGCCTGCGCAAGCTGCTCAGGCGACAACCCTTCAGCGTCACCCTCGACCGGGACTTCCCCGCCGTGATCAACGCCTGCGCCGCGCCCCGCGCCGATGGCGGTGACACCTGGCTGGTCCCGGAGATGATCAGCGCCTACCGGGCGCTGCACGTGCATGGAATCGCCCATTCCGTCGAAGTCTGGCAGGATGACACGCTCGTCGGCGGGCTGTATGGCGTCGCCATCGGCGCTATCTTCTTCGGTGAATCCATGTTCACCCGCGTCGACAACGCTTCCAAGGTGGCCCTTGTGCACCTCTGCCGCTTCCTCCACAGCCGGGGCTTTGCGCTCATCGACTGCCAGGTCCTCACCGGGCACCTGCTGAGCCCGGGCGCCGAGCAGATCCCGCGCGCCCAATGCGTGCGCCTGCTGGAGCAGTACCGTGACCAGCCGGCACCCCAGGTCTCCTGGGATAATGGCAACCGATCTGCCTGTTAGCGGCTGCTGGTACATTCGACGGCGGTGGCATCGCCCCTCGGCAACACGGAGCACGCAGATGGCCCTGGCTCAACAAGACCTGCAACAAATCGGCGAGTACGTCAAAGCGCATATCAGCGACTGGATCGCCGAGCAAAGCCTTGGCAAACCGACGGCGATATACGAGATCGAACTGCACGAGCGCATGGTGCGCGTGGAGGAAGAGCTCAAGCACCAACGCGAACTGATGCGCGAGGGCTTCGAGCAGGTCAACAAGCGCTTCGAGCAAGTCGACAAGCGCCTGGACCTCCTGAAGGCGGATATGGACAAGCGCTTCGAACAAGTCGACAAGCGCTTCGAACAAGTCGACAAGCGCTTCGAGCAAGTCGACAAGCGCCTGGATCTCATGAAGGCGGATATGGACAAGCGCTTCGAACAAGTCGACAAGCGCTTCGAGCAAGTCGACAGGCGCTTCGATGAAATGCTCAAGCGCCAAGATAAACACTTTTTGTGGCTCATCGGCTTCATCGTCACCGGCGTCGGCCTGGTGATCACCGCCATGCGCTACTTCCAGCCGCTAGCGCCGCCGGTCTGACCCGCCGTGAGCAACGCCTGCACCACACCCCGCGCCGATGGCGGTGACACCTGGCTGGTTCCGGAGATGATCGCTACCAGCCGGTCACTTAATGTGCGACATATCGCCACTTCCGTCGAAGTCTGGCAGGATGACACACTCGCCGGCGGGCTGTATGGCGTCGCCATCGGCGCTATCTTCTTCGGTGAATCCATCTTCACCCGCATCGACAACGCTTTCAAGGTGGCCCTTGTGCACCTCTGCCGCTTCCTCCACAGCCGGGGCTTTGCGCCCATCGACTGCCAGATCCTCACCGGACAGCTGCCGAGCCCGGGTGCAGAGCAGATCCCGCGCGCCCAATTCGCGCATCTGCCGGGGCAGTACCGTGACCAGCCGACACTCCAGGCCTCCCGGGACGCTGGCAGCATCGCCATCCCCGAGGGACCGCGAGCCGCCGATGTGGCGGCGGAGGTGGGGCATGCGCGATGACCGCCCCGCCCGCGGCGATCTGCAGCTCTACCTGACCGGCGAGCACGAATGCTCCTACATCGACGGCCTGCGCGCGCGCACCCTATTCGTCGATCCCCTCGCCAACATCGACGCCGCCCGCGCCGAGTGGCTACAACAGATCGGCTTCCGCCGCAGCGGTCAGCATTTCTACCGCCCCGCCTGCCGCGGCTGCCAACGCTGCGTACCGGTGCGGGTGCCCGTGACCGCCTTTACGCCGAACCGCTCCCAGCGCCGCAACGCCGTGCGCAACGATGCCGAGCTGCACATCGTCACCCGCCCGGCCAGCCTCGTGGCGGAGCACTACCAGCTCTACGAGCGCTACCTGCTGCATCGCCATCACGACGGCGATATGGCCGATGACGTCTCAGTGGAGACCTATGCGCGCTTCCTGCTGGCGCCATGGGGCGGCCACACCCGTTTTCTGGAGCTCCGCCGCGGCTCAGGCGATGACGCCCAACTGGTGGGTGTTGCCGTCACCGATTTCTTCAGCGATGGCCTCTCGGCGGTCTACACATTCTTCGACCCGGAAGAATCCCAACGCGCGCCGGGCACCTATGCGGTGCTCGCCCAGATTCGCGAAGCCCGTCGCCTGGGCCTGGAGTATGTCTACCTGGGCTACTGGATCGGTGAGAGCCGCAAGATGGCCTACAAGGACGGCTTCCGGCCCATCGAGGCCTGGGACGGACGCGGGTGGCGACGCTACGGCAAGGGGGAGATCATCCGCTGCTAGCGTGCCGGCAGATGCTTTGCCAAGGCGACGTGATATTGCATCGTGGATGGTCGGCATGGGGGCAGCTGGAAAAGCCGAGTGTGATATGATGGTGGGCTTACGTGGTGTGGCCCGTAAGACGACTGGCAACACCCTCCCAACTTCCAAACAGCGCGAGTGGCGGCGACGCGGCCGCGGAGCCGGAACCGAAGCACCCATCCAAATCCATGGCAAAAGAAGACGTTATCACGATGGAAGGTGTGGTCATGGAGACCCTGCCCAATACCATGTTCCGCGTGGAGCTTGAGAATGGCCACGTCGTAACCGCTCATATCTCTGGCAAGATGCGCAAGCACTACATCCGCATCCTCACCGGCGATAAGGTGACGGTGGAGCTGACCCCCTACGATCTGAGCAAAGGGCGGATCACGTACCGCGCACGCTGAGCGTCGCTGGCACTGAGGCCGGAACGCGCCGGCCACCGTGCAGTAGGCGCACAAAGGGACGCTCCGTCGTCCCGTGATTTGGCTGCTAGGCCGTCGCTTTCTCGGTTTCGTAGCTGAAGATGAGGTCGTCATCCGGCCCCAGCTTGACCGTTACGGTACCACCGTCGGCGAGCTCTCCAAACAGCAGCTCATTGGCCAGCGGCTTCTTGATGTGATTTTGGATGACCCGCGCCATCGGGCGTGCGCCCATCTTCGGGTCATAACCCTTCTCTGCCAGCCAGGCCTTGGCATCCGGGTCCACCACCAGGGCGACTTTCTTCTCGGCCAGCTGCTGTTCCAGCTCGAAGATGAATTTCTCGACGACACTGGCGATGGTGGTCTGATCCAGCGCGTCGAACTGCACCACGGCATCGAGTCGGTTGCGGAATTCCGGCGTGAAGTATTGTTTGAGTGCTTCCAGGGCGTCGGTGGAGTGGTCCTGCTCGGTGAAGCCGATGGAGCGGCGGCTGGTCTCCTCGGCGCCGGCGTTGGTGGTCATCACCAGCACCACGTTGCGGAAATCCGCCTTGCGCCCGTTGTTATCCGTGAGCGAGCCGTGATCCATCACCTGCAGCAGTAGGTTGAACACATCCGGGTGCGCCTTCTCGATCTCATCGAGCAGCAGCACCGAGTGCGGGTGCTTGGTGATCTCTTCGGTCAGCAGCCCGCCCTGATCGAAGCCGACATAGCCGGGCGGTGCACCGATGAGGCGCGAGACCGTGTGCCGCTCCATGTACTCGGACATGTCGAAGCGGATCAGCTCCATGCTGAGAATACGCGCCAGCTGGCGGGTGACTTCGGTCTTGCCGACGCCGGTGGGGCCGGTGAACAGGAACGAGCCGATGGGCTTCTCCTCGTTGCCGAGGCCGGAGCGGTTCATGCGAATGGCGGCGGTGAGCGCATCGATGGCCTCGTTCTGGCCGTACACGACCATTTTCAGGTCACGATCGAGGTTGCGCAGGGATTCGGTGTCGGACGTGGACACCTTTTTCGGGGGGATGCGGGCGATCTTGGCGACGATCGCTTCCACATCGCCCACGTCGATGCGCTTCTTGCGCTTGGCCGCCGGGCGCAGCTGAACGTTGGCGCCGGCCTCGTCGATGACGTCGATGGCCTTGTCGGGCAAGTGACGGTCGTTGATGTACTTGGCCGAGAGCTCCGCCGCCGCCCGCAGGGCCGGGTTGGTGTAGCTGACCTGGTGATGCTCCTCGAAGCGCTTCTTCAGGCCCTTCAGGATCTCGAAGGTCTCCTCCACCGTCGGCTCATGCACGTCGATCTTCTGGAAGCGCCGGGTCAGGGCCCGGTCCTTCTCGAAGATGCCGCGAAACTCCTGATAAGTGGTGGAGCCGATACAACGCAGCTCACCGGAGGCCAGCACCGGCTTGATGAGGTTGGAGGCGTCCATGACGCCGCCGGATGCGGCGCCGGCGCCGATGATGGTATGGATCTCATCGATGAAGAGGATGGCATGGGGCCGGCGCCTCAGCTCGGCGAGCACGGCCTTGAGGCGCTTTTCGAAATCGCCCCGGTACTTGGTGCCGGCCACCAGGGAGCCCAGGTCCAGCGCGTAGATGACTGCATCGCCGAGCACATCGGGCACGTCGCCGTCGATGATCTTCTTTGCGAGCCCCTCGGCGATGGCGGTCTTGCCGACGCCGGCCTCGCCCACCAGCAACGGGTTGTTCTTGCGTCGCCGACAGAGGATCTGCGCGGTGCGCTCCACCTCGCCGCTGCGACCGATGAGCGGGTCGATACGGCCCTGGCGGGCGAGCTCGTTCAGGTTGGTGGCGAAGTTGTCAAGGGCACTGGATGATTCCTTTTCCTCTGCGCGCGGCTCCTCGGCTTCGGCCTGGGTGTCGTCGTCCTGCTCCTCGCCCGGCACCTTCGAGATGCCGTGGGAGATGTAGTTGACCACGTCGAGCCGGGAGACGTCCTGCTGATTCAGCAGGTAGACCGCCTGGCTGTCCTGCTCGCTGAAGAGGGCCACCAGCACATTGGCGCCCGTGACTTCCTTCTTGCCAGCGGACTGGACATGGAAGACGGCGCGCTGCAGGACCCGCTGGAAGCCGAGTGTCGGCTGGGTCTCGCGGGCGTCGCCCTCCGCGATCAGGGGTGTGGTCTCGTCGATGAAGGTGGCGATGTCCTTGCGCAGCTTATCGGCATCGGCGCCGCAGGCGCGCAGGACTTTGGCCGCCGTGGGGTTGTCCAGCAGACAGAGCAGCAGATGCTCGACGGTCATGTACTCGTGCCGCTTCTCGCGCGCTTCCTTGAAAGCGTGGTTCAGAGTGAATTCGAGCTCTTTACTCAACATGTTCTGGACCCTGGATAGCGTTGGGAGCAAGAAAAGGATACCGGAAGCCCGGTGGTACAGCAGGACGTGGCGACGATGGGGCTTCGATGAGTGCGCGCGCGCCGTCGCCCGCCATACGGACCCCCGTGCGAGCCCTCGGCACCAAGGCGGATCGCGGGGCTGGTGGCGGCCGCGCGGATGGATGGACAGCTGAGGCTCACGCTTCCTCCATGGTGCACAGCAGCGGATGGTGGTTCTCGCGACTGAAGTCGTTGACTTGGTTCACTTTGGTCTCGGCGATATCACGGGTGAAGACGCCGCAGACGCCCACCCCCCGCGTGTGCACATGCAGCATCACCTGGGTGGCTTTCTCGCGGTTCATGCGAAAGAATGTCTCCAAGACGTGGACGACAAACTCCATCGGCGTGTAGTCGTCGTTGACCAGCAAGACTTTAAACAAGGGTGGGCGCTTCAGCGCTGGCTTGGACTCCTGGACGACGAGACCCGAGTCCTGGTCTTCGTTTGGATTCCACTCGCTCATGACTTCGGTTTGGCGCGACAGACTGTGGGGTGGTGGTTGGGTGGGCTCGCGCCCTTCCAAGTTGTGAGGGCTCGACAACAGAAAATACAGCCCCCATACGCCGCCGTCTACGCCCGTACATGCGTGCATCGGCACCCATCTTGGACACACGGCACCCTGAGCCACGGGTCAGCGCCGGGTTGGCAATCACGCCGATTGACCATGTGAATCAGCAGACTATACTTCGGGGATACGGTGACCGGCGGGCGGTGCAGGCCGCACCCTGGCACCCGGCGATGTGCGATCGGTCCAGACTTGCACTCGCCGACAACAACGATGCGACCACCACCCACCAATCGAACCGCGCGACAGCGGTCGAGCACCGGAGGAGATCCCGCCATGATGACAGGCGTCGTTAAGTGGTTTAACAATGCCAAGGGCTACGGATTCGTCAAGCCTGACAACCGCGAGGAGGATGTCTTCGTGCACTTCTCGTCCATCGAAATGGACGGATACAAGACGCTCAAAGAGGGCCAGAAAGTCGCGTTCGAGGTGAGCCAGGGGCCGAAGGGGCTCCACGCCGCCAAAGTACAGCGCGCGTACTGACCGGCCGGCGCGCGCGCCGTCGGCGCCCGCGCCGATCCTACATGTTGTCGATGACGGCCGCGCCGAAGCCCGAGCAGCTCACCTTGACGGCACCCTCCATCAGTCGCTCGAGGTCGTAGGTGACGGTCTTAGCCGAGATCGACCCCTCGATGCCCTTGATCACCAAGTCCGCCGCCTCGGTCCAGCCCAGGTGGCGCAGCAGCATCTCCCCCGAGAGCAGCAGCGAGCTCGGGTTCACCTGGTCTTTGCCGGCATATTTGGGTGCCGTGCCATGGGTGGCCTCGAACATGGCGACGGTATCGGACAGGTTGGCGCCCGGCGCCATGCCGATGCCGCCCACCTGCGCCGCCAGCGCATCAGAGATGTAGTCCCCGTTCAGGTTCAGGGTGGCGATGACGTCGTATTCCTTCGGGCGTAACAGGATCTGCTGCAGGAAAGCATCTGCGATGACGTCTTTGACGGTGATCTCGGTGCCGGTGCGCGGGTTCTTGAAGCTGCACCAGGGCCCGGCACCGATCTCCTCGGCGCCGAATTCGTCCTTGGCGAGCTGATAACCCCATTCCTTGAAGGCGCCCTCGGTGAATTTCATGATGTTGCCCTTGTGCACCAGGGTCACCGAGGGCCGGTCGTTATCGATGGCGTACTGGATCGCCTTGCGCACCAGGCGCTTGGTGCCTTCGCTGGAGACCGGCTTCACGCCGATACCTGAGGTTTCCGGGAAACGGATCTTGGTGACGCCCATCTCCTGTTGCAGGAATTCGATGATCTTTTTGGCCTCCGGCGAGCCGCTTTGCCACTCGATGCCGGCGTAGATATCCTCGGAATTCTCGCGGAAGATCACCATGTCCGTATCCTGCGGGTGCACCAGCGGGCTTGGTGTGCCGGCGAAATAGCGCACCGGCCGCAGGCAGACATAGAGATCCAGTTGCTGGCGCAATGTGACATTCAGTGAGCGAATACCGCCGCCCACGGGGGTGGTCAGCGGCCCCTTGATGGACACCACGAAGTCCTTCACCGCCTCCAGCGTCTCGTCCGGCAGCCAGACATCCTCACCATACACGCGCGTGGATTTCTCGCCGGCGTAGATTTCCATCCAGGCGATGCTGCGCTCGCCGCCGTAGGCCTTGGCGACCGCGGCGTCGAGCACGTCCTTCATCACCGGCGTGATGTCGATACCAATACCGTCGCCCTCGATGTACGGGATGATGGGTCGACTGGGTACCTGCAGGCGGTGGTCGGCGTCGACGCTGATGCGCTCGCCATCGGTGGGAATCTGGATGTGTTGGTAGGCCATGCTGCAAGTCCTCGGAAGGGGCGCCGCCGGTGGCGGCGATGTTGGTTGGGAAGCGCAAGGATGGAACGCGGCGGACCGCCCCGATGGTAACACCCGAGCCGCCGACACTGCCGCCACGATGTCCCGCCCGATTCTGCCCGGTTCTGCTCGGCAAGTCCGCCGGTGTGCTGGGCCGATGCTCTGCCCCGCGCGAGGCGTTCTGCGGCGCCCGCCCGATCAGGCGATGGGTGGACGCGCCGGGTCGGCGAGCAAACGCCGCACCACCACGCCCGCCAGTGTCAGCCCGAACAGCGCCGGCATGTAGCTGATGGTGCCGTTCACAGCCCGGTCGCGGCCGCGGCCGGTGGGCTGCGGCGGCAGCGGCGGCAGCGGGCGCTCATCGGACCAGACCGCCTGCACACCGCGCGTGTGGCCAAGACGGCGCAGGCGCTTGCGCACTTCCCGCGCCAGGGCGCACTCGCGGGTTTCCATCAGGTCCGTGACCTGAATACGGGTGGGGTCCAGGCGCCCGCCGGCGCCCATGCTGGCGCTCACGGGAATCCCCGCATCGAGTGCCGCGGCCAGCAGGGCGACCTTGCTGCTGAGGCTGTCGATGGCATCCGCGATCTGATCGAAGGCGCCTTCGCTCACCAGCGTGGGCAGGGCATCGACGGACAAAAATTCGTCCCGGATGGTCACCGCGCAGTGCGGGTTGATGTCCGCAATGCGCGCCGCGATCACCGCTGCCTTCTGTGCACCCAGGGTGCTGTGCAGCGCGCAGAGCTGGCGATTGAGGTTGGACGGCGCCACGACGTCGAAATCGGCGATGGTGAGCCGGCCGATGCCCGCGCGCGCCAGGGCTTCTGCGGCGAAGGAGCCGACGCCGCCGAGCCCGGCCAGCAGCACATGGGCCGCCGCGAGGCGCTCACAGCCGGCGGCGCCGATGAGGATCGCCGTGCGCTCACCGATGGGGCTGGCGGCGCTCATGCGGTTGCGGGCGCCGGGAGAGCGAGCACCGCCCGGGCGTTGGCGGTGGTGACCGCCGCCACCGCGGCCGGGTCGGCCTGACGCACGTCGGCGAGGGCCATGAGCACCTCCGGCAGGTATGCGGGGCTGTTGCGCTCGTAGCGGTGGGAGGCGACGGTCAGGTCCGGCGCATCCGTCTCCAGCACCAGGGCCGCGCTGGGGAGCGCGGCCGCGAGCCTGCGCAGCTTGGACGAGCGCCGAAAGGTGAGCATGCCGCCGAAGCCGAGCTTGAAGCCCAGGTCCAGATAGGCCCGCGCCTGCTCCGGGCTGCCGTTGAAGGCGTGCGCGATGCCCCCCGGCACGCCGGCCCGCCGGAGCAGCCCGAGCATGGTGTCGTGGGCCTTGCGCACGTGCAGCAGCACCGGCAGCCCGGCCTGCGCGGCGATGGCGAGTTGGGCGGCACAGTGGTCGCGCTGGCGCTCGCGGGCCGCGGCGTCCGTCTCCTGCGCAAAATCGAGGCCGATCTCGCCGACGGCCAGTGGTCGCGCCGCGGCGAGGGCGGCTTCCAGCGCCGCCAGATCCGCATGCCGATGGCGGAGCATGAACACCGGGTGCATGCCAAGCGCGGGGTGCAGCATGGTCTCGCGGGCACAGAGCGCGAGCAGCTTCGGCCAGCCGGCGCGGTCGATGGCCGGCACCACGATGTCGCGCACGCCCTGCGCCCGGCACTGCGCGAGCACACGGTCGCGATCGACATCGAAATCGGCGACATCGAGGTGGCAGTGGGTATCGATCAGGTGCATGGTCGAGGGATGGCGCGCGGCACTGAAACGGACGGCACAGGCGGGCAACCGGCGCCTCCGGGCGAGCGCATGGTCACCAGCGACCGGCCCGGCGCCGTGGGCTGCGGCAAGCCGGCGGTGCAGGAGCGGGCCGGTGAGACGCCGGCGGGTGTCCCGCCCGGCGTGAGTATCCGCTGCGACACGCGGGGGGCCGACCGCCGCCGCCGGCGGATCGACGCGGATCGTGCGCGCGGCACCTCAGGGGGCGTCGCCCGTGGCGGCCGTGGCGTTGCGCATCGCTGCCCTAATCTCGCCAACCAAGCGCCGCATGGCCGCATCCGCCGGCACCGCCTGACCCATGAGCCAATCGTGGATGATCTGGTCCTGGTAGCCCAGCAGACGCACGAAGTCGGCGCGGCCGGCGGCATCCAGTGCGGGGAAGCCCGTCTCCAGGAAGCGATTCAGCAGCAGATCGAGCTCCAGCATGCCGCGGCGACACTGCCAGCGCAGCCGCGCCGCTTCTCGGCCGGCCTCCTGCGTAGGCATGGCCTGGGTCTCGGGCGGGTCCATGCGGCGGTTCATGGTGCGGGGGGTCAGATGGACTTCTCGAGCATGAGGTCTTTGATCTTGCCGATGGCGCGGGTGGGGTTCAAGCCCTTGGGGCAGACCTCGACACAGTTCATGATGGTGTGGCAGCGGAAGAGCTTGTAAGGCCCCTCCAGCGCGTCCAGACGCTCTTCGGTGGCCTGGTCACGGCTGTCGGCGAGGAAACGCCAGGATGCCAGCAGCGCCTGGGGTCCGTGGAATTTCTCGGGGTTCCACCAAAACGACGGACAGGCGGTGGAGCAGGCGCCGCACATGATGCACTCGTAGAGTCCGTCGAGCTTGTCGCGATCCTCGGGCGACTGGCGGATTTCCTGCTCAGGCAGCGGCTCTTTGCGAATGAGGTAGGGCTGCACGCTGCGGTACTGCTCGTAGAACTGGGTCATGTCCACGACCAGATCGCGGATCACCGGGCGGCCCGGCAGCGGGCGCACCTGGATCGGCCGCTTCAGCGCCGACACCGGCGTGATGCAGGCGAGCTTGTTGCTGCCGTTGACGTTCATGCCGTCGGAGCCGCACACCCCCTCGCCGCAGGAGTGCCGAAAGGCGAAGGTCTCGTCCTGCTCTTTGATGGCCAACAGGGCCTCGCGCAGCATCATGCCCGGCTGCTCTTCGACCTCGTAGGTCTGCATACGGGGCTGCTGATCCTGCTCGGGGTGGTAACGGTATACGCTGATTTGCATGGTTCGAGTATCGCGTTGGGAATCTCGAGCATCGAGGTGGGTCACGCGGTGGCTGCTACGCCGCGACCCGCGCGCCTCGACCCTCGATAGGTCTTGATCAGTAAACCCGCGCCTTCGGCGGAAAGCTCTCCACCGTCAGCGGTTTGGTGCGAACGGGCTTGTAGTCCATGCGGTCGCCGTCGCGGGCGTAGAGGCTGTGCTTCATCCACTGCTCGTCATCGCGCTCCGGGTGGTCGACGCGGGAGTGCGCACCGCGGCTCTCTTGGCGATGGAATGCCGACATCAGCGTCGCCATGCCCACGTCCACCAGGTTGTCGAGCTCCAGTGCTTCGATGCGGGCGGTGTTGAAGGTGCGGCTCTGGTCCTTGAGACGCACATGCTCCACACGCTCGCGCAGGGCCTTCAGCTTGTCGACGCCCGCGGCCATGGTGGCGTCGTCGCGGAACACGCCGCAATGGTCTTCCATGAGCTTGCGCAAATCCGCCTTCACCGCCGCGACGGACTCGCCCTCGCCGGTGCGGTCCCAGCGTCCCAGGCGGGTCAGCGCCGGCTCGATGTCGGTATCGCGTATCGGGCGGTGGTGTGGATGCTCGGCGACGTACGCCAGGATATCCGTGCCGGCGGCGCGACCGAACACGAGGATGTCCAACAGCGAATTGCCACCGAGTCGGTTGGCGCCGTGCACCGAGACACAGGCGCATTCACCGGCGGCGTAGAGGCCGGGAACCACTTCTTCGGGTCCGTGGCGCGCCGGCGCGACCACCCGCGCGAAGCGATCCGTCGGGATGCCGCCCATAGCGTAGTGCGCCGTCGGGAACACCGGGATGGCCTGCTCGGCCGGGTCCAGGCCCAGGAATACGCGGCAGATGTCGGTGATGCCGGGCAGACGGCGGTGGACGACGTCGGCGCCCAGGTGATCCAGGCGCAGCATGACGTGGTCCTTGTTCGGCCCGCAGCCACGGCCTTCGCGGATCTCCGTGACCATGGAACGGGCGACGACGTCGCGACTCGCCAGATCCAGCGCCCGCGGTGCGTAGCGCTCCATGAACCGCTCGCCGTCGCCGTTGATGAGATAGCCGCCCTCGCCGCGGGCACCCTCGGTGATGAGCATGCCCTTGCCGGCGACGCCGGTGGGATGGAACTGATAGAACTCCATGTCCATCAGCGGCACGCCGGCGCGCAGCGCCATGGCCATGCCGTCACCGGTGTTGATGAAGGCGTTGGTGGTGGTGCGGAACACCTGCCCGTGGCCGCCGGTGGCGAGCAGGGTCGCCTTGGCCTCGATGACCAGGGGCTCGCCGGTTTCGATTTCCAGCACCAGGGCGCCCAGGATGGCGCCCTCCTCGTCCCGGATCAGGTCGATGGCGAAATACTCATCGAAAAAGTGCGTGCGTGCGCGCACGTTTTGCTGGTAGAGCGTGTGCAGGATGGCATGGCCCGTGCGGTCCGCCGCCGCGCAGGTGCGCGCCGCCTGGTCGCCGCCGAAATTCTGGCTCTGCCCGCCGAAGGCGCGCTGATAGATGCGCCCGTCGTCGATGCGCGAGAAGGGCACGCCGGCGTGCTCCAGCTCATAGACGGTGGGGATGGCCTCCCGGCACATGTACTCGATGGCATCCTGATCGCCGAGGTAGTCCGAGCCCTTGACGGTGTCGAACATGTGCCAATGCCAGTCGTCCGGCAGCACGTTGGCGAGCGCCGCGTTCACCCCGCCCTGGGCGGCGACGGTGTGCGAGCGCGTCGGGAAGACCTTGGACACCACGGCCACGCGCAGGTCGGCGCTCGCCAGGCGCAGGGCCGCGTTGAGTCCGGCGCCGCCGGCGCCGATGATGAGGGCATCGAATCTGCGATGGGGAATGGACATAGTCACCTCCCGGCGTTGTTATTGGAGTGCGCGGGCGGCGATGATGGCCTGCGCCACCCACAGCCCGGAGGCGAGGAATACGAAGCCCACCAGGGTCATCGCCACCGCCCGCAGGGCGATGGGCTTCATGTAGTCCATGAACACGTCCCGGATGCCCACCCAGGCATGCGCCAGAAGCAGCGGAATGAACACCAGCAGCCCCAGCGCCACCCAGGGGCTCGCTGCCCAGGCGGCCAGCTGCGCATGGCCCGATGGCGGCGCCAGCATGAAGTACAGCGCCAGATAGCCGCCGAAAACCCCGAGATAGACCGCGCTCGCCCGCTGCACGAACCAGGCCTTGAGACCGGACGCGCGCCGGCTCACAGCAGCATCCCCCCGGCCACCAGGATCGTCAGCGCCAGCGCCGCGGTCAGCGCCGTCCAGGCGGTGCCCCGCGCCGTCGAGCGGTCCACACCCAGTCCTAAGTCGATCATCAGGTAGCGAATGCCGGCGATGAGGTGATGCAGCAGTGCCCAGGCCATCACCAGCAGCCCGAGCTGCACCAGCGGATGGCCGAGGAAGGCCGCCGACGCAGCGAAGCCCGCCGGGCTGGCCAATGCCTGGGCAAAGAGCCAGGCGAAGACGGGGATGGACAGCACCATCAGCACGCCGCTGACGCGGTGCAGGATGGACACCACCGCCGGAATCGGCAGATGGATGCGCCAGAGCTCCAGAAAGACAGGTCGATGTGTTGTCATTATCTCCTCAGCAGTGCGATGGCCAGTGAGACGACCGTCTCAAGGTGGTCTGACCGCGCTGCGCGCGGTTCGTTTTCTTTGTCCCTGCGGGCACGGACTGACCGGCGTCTTTGGTTTGTGCCGAGCCGGGCGACAGAGGCACGCAGCCCCCAACGCCATTTGTGCACCGCAGCATCGTATCGATGCCGTCACCGTGCCGCAAGCACCTGTGCCCAATAGTCAGCATCTCAGGCGTCGATACTGACCCATGAGCGCAATAGGGTATTGGCGGCGATCGGTGGTGAGCCGCGCCGCAGCCGCAGCGTGCGGGCGATGCCGCGGCGGCGTGCATTATCCTCAATCGGCGCTCGGGCAGCCGCTGCGGAGCACGCAATCGGCGCACAGCGGCCGTCGCGCGCGGCAGAGATCCTTGGCGTGGCGGACGATGAGCGCGTGATACTCGTTGAACAAGGCCGCGTCAGCGCCGAGTGCCCGCTCGAAGCGCGCGCGGATAGCCTCATAATCCTCGCCGCCGCCGAGGACGCCGAGACGCCCGAAGAGCCGGCGGGTATAGGCATCGACCACGAAGACCGGCCGCGCGAAGGCATACAGCAGGATGTCGTCCGCCGTTTCCGGGCCGACGCCGTGCATGCCGAGCAGTCGCCTTCGCAGCGCGTCCGTCGCCTCGGCGGCGAGGGCCGCTTCGCCGCCCGCCGCCAGCAGCGCCGTGCAGAAGGCCCGCAAACGCGCCGCCTTGACATTGAAATAGCCCACGGGCCGCAGCAGCGCGGCGAGCTCGACCTCGGGTAGGGATAACAACGCCTGTGGGGTCAGCGTGGTCCGCGCGGCGAGTTGTGCGAGGGCCTTCTCGACATTCGTCCAGGCGGTGTTTTGGGTGAGGATGGCGCCAACCATGACCTCGAATCGCGTTTCGGCCGGCCACCAGCGCTGGCGGCCATGGGCCTCGAGTAGGCTGGCGAACACCCAGCGCAGCAGGCCGACGGTGTCCATCGGCGTCCGCCGGGCCGCGGTGAGCATCTCGGCCGGCGCGGGGTCGATGCACGCAGCCATAGCCGGGCCCCGCTGCGAAGCGGTGGCGTCGTCATCGCCGCAGCGACCGGCCACGCCTCAGACCTGCTCGCCCTTCGGCACCACCACGATGCCGTCCGGCGAGACCTCGAAACGCGCTTCGTCGGCGGCGCGATCGAAGCCGATGCGCTCGCCGGGGTGAATGACCACGTCTTTGTCGCAAATGCAGCGACGCAGTTGTGCGCCCTCGCCCACCTTGACGCCTTCGAACAGGATCGCCTCATCGACGATGGCGCCGTCGTTCACCTCCACCAGCGGAAAGAGCACAGAGTGACTCACGCCGCCGCCGCGGATGACCGTGCCCGCGGCGAGCATGGAATTGACGAAGATGCCCTCATTGCCCGATGTGGCCCCGGGCACCGTGCGCGCGGGCGGGTACTGGCCCTGGTAGGTGAGAATATTCCAGTCCGGCTGATAGAGATCGAGCTGCGGCTGCGCCTCCAGCAGGGCCATGTTGGCGCGGAAATAGGCATCGGTGGAGCCGAGATCGCTCCAGTAGCGGTCCGGCGTCACGCGCCCGCGCTCGCCGCCGAAGCGATAGGCACACACCCGCTCGCGTGCCAGCAACGACGGTAGCAGGCGGATGGCGAGGTCGGCGCCGGCGCCGGGCGGCGAAGCCGAGTCGACCGCGGACGTGCTGCCCGCTTCGGCATCGGCGAGGGCGTCCAGCTCGGCGAGCAACAGGGCCTTGTCGACCAGATAGGCGCCCATGGGGGCATCGAAGGTGATGTCCGGATCGACCTCCGGGCACGGCGTCAGGCCCTGAATGCAATCGGCATCGTCGCAATGCAGCGCCACGGCGCCGCCGGCCACCGCCGCACCCGCCGGGCGCACGGCACAGGTCACCGCAGCCGCTCGCTCGCGGTGGGCGCGGATGAGCTCCGCGTAGTCCATGCGGTAGACCAGACCGCCGTCGAGCAGGAGCACGTGCTCGGCGCCGGAGCGCTCGATCAGGTAGCGGTTTTGCCTCAGCGCATCGAGCACACCACCGTACCAGTCGTGGCCGGTGCGCATCTGCGGCGGCACGGCCGTGATGAACTCGCCGAGCTCGGCATTGAACACCGACCAGGCGTCGCGCAGGTGCTTGTGCAGCGAATGCGACTTGTATTGCGTCAGCACCAACACCTGACGCAGCCCGGAGTGCAGGCAGTTGGCCAGCGTGAAGTCGATGACACGGTACTTGCCCGCGAAGGGCACCGCGGCTTTCGTGCGCTGTTGGGTGAGCGGTGCGGGTGCACCGCGCTCGATGGCGAAGACGAAGGTCAGAGTCGCGCTGGGCATGATATTCGCTGGTGCGGGGCGCGCGCCGGTGCGCCGGGTGGAGTCGGCGGCAGGGCCCGAGGATGGGCACAATGCTCGGGCCCGGCACCGTGGGTGACGATGGGCATCGGCTCACCGGTGCCGTGCGACGCGGATGCGTCAGCCGGCGGCGGCGCGCACGTCCGTCCCCACTGCCATCGACAGCCCCACCAGGCCACCCTCGCCGTTGATGATACTGAGCGCATTGTAAACCAGCGAGCCGGTGCCCGCCGCCAATGCCAGCAGCAGCACCAGGCGATGCAACAGGGTGGAAAGCCGATGCCGCCGCCACCGGCGCCGCCGCTGGGCGCGTCGCCGGGGTGACTGCAGATACTCGGGTGTTGCCATGGGCGACCTGCCTGGGCGTGATGCCGGTGGCGTGGATAGCGGCCCGGACATCAGCCGCCGCTCACCCGGCCTTGGCCATCCGCCGCTCCTGCATGAGTGCAGTCGGCTGCGACGACAACGGCTGCAGGAGCAGCGAGCGTCCGGTCATCTGTGCCGGCACCGGCAGTCCCATCAGCGCCAGCACCGATGGCGCCACATCCGCCAGGGTGCCACTGGGCGCAAGCAGCCAGCGTTGCTGATCCACCACCAGCAGGGGCACAGGATGGGTGGTGTGCTGGGTGTGCGGCTCGTCCGTTTCGGGGTCCGTCATCAGATCGCAGTTGCCGTGATCGGCGGTGAGCAGCACCGCGTAGCCGGCGGCCACGGCGGCATCCAGCACCCGTCCGACCTGGGTATCCACCGCTTCCATGGCGCGCACCGCGGCCAGCATGTCGCCGGTATGGCCCACCATATCGCCATTGGCGAAATTGACCACGACGAAGCCGTAGTCGCCGCTATCGATGGCCGCCACCACCGCGTCCGCCACCTGCGACGCGCTCATCTCGGGCTTCAAGTCGTAGGTGCGCACCGATGGTGAGGGGATCAGCCGGTGGGTCTCGCCCGCCGCCGGTGTCTCGATACCGCCGTTGAAGAAGAAGGTCACATGCGCGTACTTTTCTGTTTCGGCGCAATGGAACTGACGCAGGCCCAGGCTGCTCAGGTAGCGGTTCAGCGCCACCGCCGGCGCTTCCGGCGTGAAGGCGAAGGGCAGGCCCAGCGCCTTGTCATACTCCATCATGCAGGTGATGGCCGCCCTCGGCGCGCCGCCGCGATCGAAGCCGTCGAACTCGGCCAGCGCCAGGGCGGCGGCGATCTGCCGCGGCCGGTCCTTGCGGAAGTTGAACAGCACCAGCGGGTCATCGGGCGCCATGCCCTGGTAGCCATGGATGACGCTGGGGTGGATGAATTCATCGGCCTCGCCGGCGGCATAGGCGGCGTTGATGGCGCCGCGGGCGTCGGCTGCTCCACGGCCCTTGCCGAGCACGATTGCACGCCAGGCGCGCTCGGTGCGCTCCCATCGGCGATCGCGATCCATGGCGTAGTAGCGACCGCTCACCGTGGCAAAGCCGCCGCCGGCGTCCTGTAGAGCCTGCTCCAGCTCACTCAGCTCGTTGAGGGCGGATTTCGGCGCGGTGTCGCGGCCATCGGTGATCATGTGCAGCAGCGGCTTGGCGCCGCGGCGCCGGCACAGCTCGATGAGTGCCATCAGGTGTCGGCTGTGGGAATGGACGCCGCCATCGGACACCAGCCCGAGCAGATGCAGCGGCCGCCGGGCGGCCCTGGCGGCGTCGGCGGCGGCGATGAGCGCGGCATTGTCGTAGAAGCGCTCGTCGGCGATGGCGTCGTCGATGAGCACGAGATCCTGGCGCACGGTACAGCCGCTGCCGAGCGTCATGTGGCCCACCTCGGAATTGCCCATCTGCCCGTCCGGCAGGCCCACGCCACCGCCGGAGGCATTGAGCATGGTGAAGGAGTAACGGTGGAAGTATTCATCCAGACGCGGGGTGTGCGCCTGGGCCACGGCATTGTTGAGCTTGCTGGGGTTGACGCCGACGCCGTCCAGGATCACCAGCACCACGGGTTTCGCCGGATCGGTGCCCGCGGGCTTCGGCGCTGCATCGGACTGACTCATGGGTTTCTCCGCTGAGGTTTGCGGTGGCCGGGTGTGCTTGGGCCCGGACGCGCAAGATCCGTGCCTTAAAACCCCCCGCGCCCCGCCGCCGGCAATGGCGGCATGACCTGCGGTCGCCTGGCCGCCGGCCCGGCGCCAGGTTGCACCCTCTCGGTGCATCGCGCGCGCTGCTTGGGCGGAAGGCGCCGGCGAAGCTGTCAGCCACCGTTGGCACGGCAGGCGGCGCTAGCGTCGCGGTCGTTGCCGTGGCCAACAGGATAGCCACAATGCGCGCAAACGCAGCCTATGGCTTTCTGCCATGGATATGGTGCAAATCGCCGCTTCGGGTCACGCCGAAAGGCCCCGGCGGCGGCGCGCACCGCCGTGGCCGCGCCCGCGTGTGCCGGCGGTCCCTCAGGCGCGCGTCGCCGCCGCCTGCAGCATGATGGTCTTCATATCCGCCACGGCGGCGGCGAGGCCCGAGAAGATGGCCCGTGCGATGATGGCGTGGCCGATGTTGAGCTCGCGCACGCCGGGGATGGCGGCGACGGCCGCGGTGTTGTGATAGTCGAGCCCGTGCCCGGCATTCACCTGCAGCCCGAGGGTGCGCCCGTGCGCCACCGCACGGGCGATGCGCGCGAGCTCGTCGCGCCGGGCCGCAGGCGATGTCGCATCGGCGTAGCGGCCGGTATGGAGCTCGACCACCGGCGCGCCCACCGCCGCCGCGGCATCGAGCTGCGCGGGGTCCGGATCGATGAACAGCGATACCCGCACGCCGGCTTCGGCCAGCATGGCGCAGTAGTCGTTGAGCGCCGCGCGGTGATCGGCCACGTCCAGTCCGCCTTCGGTGGTCAGCTCGGCCCGGCGCTCGGGCACCAGGCAGCAGTCCGCCGGCTGCAGCCGGCTTGCGATGCGGCCCATTTCGGCGGTTGCGGCCATCTCCAGGTTCATGCGCGAGTGCAGGATGTCCCGCAGCAGCTCCACATCCCGCTCCTGGATGTGGCGGCGATCCTCGCGCAGGTGCAGGGTGATGGCGTCGGCCCCCGCCTGCTCGGCCACCAGGGCGGCTTGGATGGGCTCCGGATAGCGGGTGCCGCGGGCCTCACGCAGCGTCGCCACGTGGTCGATATTGACGCCGAGGAGAATGGGTGCACCGGCGGATTCGGACATGGTGGATTGGCTCCGTGCAATGGTTTCGGGTAGCGACGAGCGCATCAGCGCCGCCGGTGCCGGGCCGCGAACAGGGCTCGGCTCAGCAGCGGCTTCTCCCCGAGGTGGGGCGCCAGCAGCCGGCGCAACAGATCACGGGCCTCACGCGCCGCGGCGCCGGCGAGTGTCGTGCCGTTGTGCAGCGCCAACAGCGTCGCCCCGCTGACGGCATCGGCCGCATCCGCCACGACCGCCTGCACGGGCCCGCGCTCGGGGTCGCAAACATAACGCAGGTGCGGCTGTACCGCGGCGCCGCTCTCGGCATCACGGTCCAGCCGCGGGCGATAACCGAGCTGCTCGAGCAGGGTCAGCTCGAAGCGGCGCAGGGGGGCGCCGGCGCCATCCGCCGCGGCCAACTCCGTCAGTACACGCTGGTAGGCCCCGAACAGCACCTCATCGGGCTCGGCGCGGCCGAGCAGCCGCAGCAGCAGCTCGTTGACGTAGAAGCCGCAATAGATGGCGTCGCCCAGCAGGGTCGCGGCGCGACCGGCGGGCTCCGCGCGGGTCAGCGTGCCGACCTCGCCACGCCCGCTCCAGGTGATGAGCAGGGGCGCGAAGGGCTGCAGCAGCGCCGCCTGGCTGCCACCCGCCCGGCGCCCGCGGCGTGCGCCTTTGGCCACCAGGGGCAAGCGCCCGCGACCCGCCGTGAAAACCTCCAACAGCAGACTGGTGTCGCCGTAATCCCGGCGATGCAGTACATAGGCCGCTTGCAGCTGATCGCGACTCATCGCACAACGACCCTGCCCCGCCCAACCCATGGCACCCGGGACACGCATGCGGCCCGCCATTGCTGCGAGCCGACCGGGCGCCGACGCGGCCACGCGCCCGATGCGAGGTTGCAGGCCACCCGGCGCCGCCCCATGGATGGATTGGCACCGCGCGGCACTAGGAGGCTGTCCGACTTATCGGGCCGCAGGCCGGGTACAATAGGTCCGGGTTCACGCAGACGCGAGTGTGCAG
>NZ_CAJXWY010000036.1 GCF_913062725.1 uncultured Thiohalocapsa sp. | reverse complement strand
CGCCATCCCTGGGTGGTGGCCTTCGGCTTCGGTCTGCTGCACGGCTTCGGCTTCGCCAGCGGACTGTCCACGGTGGGCATGCCCCGCGCCGAGATCCCCCTGGCGCTCCTGATGTTCAATGTTGGCGTGGAACTGGGGCAGCTGGCGTTCGTGGCGCTGATCCTGCTGTGCCACCGGGCCGCCCGCACGCTGGAATTCCGCTGGCCGCGGCCGGCGGAACTGGCACCGGCGTATCTGATCGGCACGCTGGGCGCCTACTGGGCCATTCAGCGCACGGTGATGATGCTGTGATACTGCACGTTCCTGTCGGCAAAGACGGATATCCTGCGCCTCTTAATCGGCTGCCGCCGCGTCACAGCAGCGCCACGGCCTTGATCTGAATCCAGACCTGTTGCCCGGGCGCCAGGCCCAGCTGATCCGCTGAGCGGCGGGTGACACGGGCAATCACCGGGCTGCCGTCCACGGCGAGCTGCACGAGGGACAAGGCCGGGTGGGCGTCGTCGCCGAGGGAGATCACCTCGGCGGGCAGGGTGTTCAGAATGCTGGTGCCCGCCTTCGGCTCGTGGGCAATGCTCACGTCCCGGGCGAGGATGCGGACGCGGGCATGGTCGCCGAGGCTGGCACCGGTGTCGCGCACCCAGAGGCTGGTGTCGCCGCAGGCCACCCGCAGCAGATGCCAGCGCGCGTCACGCTCGGCGACGTGGCCATCCAGCACCACGCCGGCGTCCTCGCCCAGGCGGATGGGCAGATCGAGGCGCGCCAGGGTGTCGTTGAGCGGACCGCTCGCCAGCACGCGGCCCGCCTCCATCACCACCAGATGGTCCGCCAGGCGCGCCACCTCGTCCGGGGCATGGCTGACGTAGAGCACCGGGATCTGCAGTTCGTTGTGCAGGCGCTCCAGGTAGGGCAGGATCTCCTGCTTGCGCGCCAGGTCCAGCGCCGCCAGCGGCTCGTCCATCAGCAGCAGCTTCGGGCTCACCGCCAGCGCCCGGGCCATGCCGACGCGCTGGCGCTCGCCGCCGGAGAGGGCCGCGGGGCGGCGCTTCAGCAGGTGGCCGATGCCCAGCAGGTCGATGGCCTGCTCCAGGTCGAACTGGACGGCGCGGCGATCGGCGTTGCGGCTGCGTTTTTGTCCGTAGCGCAGGTTGCCGAGCACCGTCAGATGCGCAAACAGGCTCGGCTCCTGGAAGACGTAACCGATGGGCCGACGATGCGTCGGCACCCAGCGGCTCGCATCCTGCCAGACATCGCCGTTGACGCTGAGCCGCCCGGTGGCCGCCTGCTCCAGCCCGGCGATGCAGCGCAGCAGCGTGGTCTTGCCGGAGCCCGAATGGCCGAATAGTGCCGTGACGCCGCGGGCGGGGATCTGCTCGTCCACGTCCAGCGAAAAGCCCGGCCATTGGAGGCGCAAGCTGACGCAAATCACCGGTTCAGCCCCTCTTGCCATCGGGCCGCCCGGCGTAGAGCGCCAACAGCACCACAAAGGAAAACACCAGCAGCACCGCGGACAGCCGGTGGGCGTCGGCGTACTCCAGCGCCTCCACATAGTCGTAGATCTGCACCGAGGCGACGCGGGTCTCGCCGGGGATGTTGCCGCCGATCATCAGCACCACGCCGAACTCCCCCACGGTGTGCGCGAAGCTCAGGATACCGGCGGTGACAAAGCCCGGCAGGGCCAGCGGCAGCGCCACCGTGAAGAAACGGTCCAGCGGCGAGGCGCGCAGTGTGGCGGCGGCTTCCAGCGGGCGCTCGCCGATGGCCTCGAAGGCGTTTTGCACCGGCTGCACCATAAACGGCAGGGAGTAGAGCACCGAGCCCACCACCAGCCCCCAGAAGGTGAAGGGCAGGAGCCCGATGCCCAGCGTCTGCGTGAGCCAGCCCACGGGGCCGTTCGGGCCCATGGTCACCAGCAGATAGAAGCCCAGCACCGACGGCGGCAGCACCAGCGGCAGCGCCACCACGGCGCGCACCGGTCCCTTCCAGCGTGAGCGCGTGCGCGCCAGCCACCACGCGATGGGCGTGCCGACGAGAAACAGGATGACCGTCGTCACCGCCGCCAGGCGTAGGGTCAGGGCGATGGCCTCGAGATCGGTGGGAGAGAGCAGGGGCATGGATCGGTGTCACGCTCAAGGGTTGGCTGTGGGAGTGGCATCCCCGCCTCGATCACGGGCGCCTGATGCGGGGTGTTTGCGGGGTGTTCGGTGCGGGATATTCGGTGCGGGGGTGCGTGATCGCGAAGCGCTGTCTGCGCGCGTCCCACGATACGCTGCACACCGAGCACGTCGGCCTCAGTCCGTCGCATAGCCAAAGCTCCGGATCACCCCCTGCGCCTGGTCCCCTCTCAGATAGTCGAACAACGCCGTCACCGCCGGATCGTCCTTACCGCGCGTGAGGATCACGGCGTCCTGGCGGATGGGCTCGTGCAGCTCGCCGGGCACGATCCAGCCGGAGCCCTTGGTGATCTCGCCGCCTGCCATGACCTGCGACAGGGCCACGAAGCCGATGTCGGCATTGCCGGTGTCTACGAATTGATAGGTTTGTGCGATGTTCTCACCCATCACGAGCTTGGGCGTGATGGCGGCCGTCAGATCGAGTGCCTCGAGGGTCTGCATCGATGCCTCGCCATAGGGCGCCAGCTTGGGGTTGGCGATGGAGAGCTTGTTGAAGGTGCCGGAGGCGAGCAGCGCCGGGCCGTCCTGCACCGTATCGGCCTGCGCCGACCAGAGCACCAGGGCGCCGATGGCGTAGGTGAAGCGTGAGCCGTCTACGGCGGCGCCGTCTTCCTCCAACAGCTCGGGTCGCCGCTGGTCCGCGGCCAGCAGCGCCTCGAAGGGCGCGCCGTTCGTGATCTGGGCATAGAGCTTGCCGGTGGAGCCGTAAGAGGCCTTCACGGTATGCCCGGTGTCGGCTTCGAACAGGTCGATGATGGCCTTCATGGGGGCGGCGAAGTTGGCGGCGACGGCGATTTGTGCCTCGCCGGCGGCGGCACTGCCCACGCCGCCGGTGGCGAGGATGCCGGCGGTGAGGATGAGCGGGCGGATGTTTGACATGGCGGGCTCCGAACTGAGGCTTGCGAAGAAGACGGCGACTGCGCGCACCGTCACCCGTCAGGCGCGCATGATCGGGCGACGGATATCACGCAGTCCACGCTGCCCCGGGGTATGCAGGCCGCATGCCGGATCGGCGTGGCGCCGCCCGGGTCCGCCGCGAAACACTTTGCGTCTTCGCAGGGCCGATTCTGCCCGGCGCCCCGACCTCGGCACGGCCCTTCAAACTTGACGCCGCAGGCGGCAAACTGCAGCCCATGCGCACCACCGCTCTTTTCTTCGCTTATCTATTCTGCTGCCTGGTGCTGGCGGCGGCCACGGCTCCGCCGCTGATGGAGACGGGCCTCATCGACGAGCCGCCGCGACGGGTGATGGGGCGCCTCGCCCAACTGTACATCCTCCTGGGGCTCTGGCCGTTTCTGAAGCTGCTGCGACTGGACAACAGGGCGGCGCTGGGTTTTGGTATCCCGCGCCGGCGCTTCCTGCGGGACGTGGCGCTCGGCTGGATGCTGGGCGTGGCGATCCTGGCGCTGCTGGTGTGGGCGCTGCTGGCCCTGCGGGTGCGCGTGCCGGATGTGCCAGCCGACGGCCTGCTCTGGTACATGATCGAGAAGGCCATCGCGGCGCTGATCGGCGGGCTGCTCATCGGGCTGCTGGAAGAGCTGTTCTTCCGCGGCGCCCTGTATGGCGCCATCCGCAGGCGCGGCGGTATCCGCGCCGCGGTGGTGTGGTCAGCGCTGCTCTATGCGCTGCTGCATTTCATGAAGCCCCACGATCTGCCCGCGGGGGTCGCCTTCGACTGGGCCGGCAGCTGGGCCATGTTCGCAGGTGTATTCACCGGTCTCGCCGATTGGCGCCACCTCGACTCCATGCTGGCGCTTTTTCTGGTCGGCGTGTTCCTTGCCCTGGTGCGCGAGCGCAGCGGCCATATCGCCTGGGGGATCGGTCTGCATGCGGGCTGGGTGTTCGTGATCCAGCTCTCGCGCCGGCTCAGCGACGGTAACGAGGCCGCCGCCTTCGCTTATCTCACCGGCGACTACGACGGCGTCATCGGCCTGCTGGCGGCGGCCTGGATCGGCGTACTGGCGCTCGCCTTCTGGGGGATCACCGGTCTCTGGCGGCGCCGGGCTGTGCCGACGGCCTGGACGGGCGCCGCGGCGAGGGGCCGCCGGTCCACAAGCCGGGCCTGAGTGGCAGCCCACCGTTGGGGCATCATCGCGGCGACGGCGAGTCCGCGGAGCGGCTGGCAGCGTCACCTTGCGCGGCGCCGGAACGCAGGATGTGAGCCGCGGGCCGGGCAGCCAGGGCCGGACGACGGGCCCGCCGGGGGCCGGGAGTACGCGCCGCGGGCTGTGAAAGTGCCAGGTGGCCCAGTGCGCGCCGATGCCCCGCGTCACTGCTCGGGCAAGGATCTCCGTGGGGTGTCACCTGGATGCCTATTCGATGACGCCGAAGCGGCGCAGTAGCTGCGCCATGATGGGGTCGTCGATGTCGTCGGCGGTGGGCACCCGGGGCCTGGGGGCGTCTTCATCGGGCGCACCCGCGGGGCCCAGCGGCGCGCCACGCTCCAATAACAGTTTGGCGATGTTGACGTTGCCGTTCTGCACCGCCAGCGCCAACGGCGTCTGTCCGTCCGCGCCGACGCCGTCGAGCGCCACGCCCCGCGCCAACAGCAGGTCCAGGGTGTCACGGTCCAGGGCCCCGCGTTGGACGAGTGGGTACAGCAGGGGCTGGAGGTCGTCCTTGGCGCCGCGCTGCAACAACAGCTCGGCTGCCTGGACCCGGCCGTGTGCGAGCGCCGTCATCAGGGCGGTGTCGCCGTCCGGCCCCGTGGCCATGGGATCGGCGCCGTGCTTGAGCAGTTCTTTGGCGATGGCGACCTTGCCGTCGCGCACAGCAATGTTGAGCGGCGGCTGGCCGCCGGGGCCGCGCTGGTTGGGGTCGGTGCCCCAGTATAAGTGGCGCTTCACCTGCACCAGGTCGGCGCTCTGCACGGCGTGGTGGAAGTTGCCGCTCGGCTTTGGTGGTGCGTCGCAGCCTTGCAGCAGTAGCAGGCAGCCGAGTAAGGTGCCAAGACGCAGTAGGCTTTGCATGACAGACGGAAACACTCCTGACAGATTTGCAGCGTCGGCGGCCGCGGCGGGTGCTCACAAGGCGTCACCGCGGTGGTCGCTGGCACCGTAGCGCCCGGCGTCGGCGCCGGCAAGTCGCTCCGGCGGGTGCCGGCGGCCAGCGGTGGGGTGTTGCGGCCGATGCGTCCAGCCACCGGCCCCTGTGCCCGCGAATGACGTCGGCCGACGTCGACGACCCCCCAGGCTCTGACACACCTCCATGCTCGGGAAGTTCCTCCTCACCGCCGCCATCATCGTGCTGGCCTTCTATGCCATCCGTCAGCGCGCCGGCTCCACGGCGCAGCGGCGCGATGACGCCCATGCCGCAGGCGCGGCGGTGAGCGGCGGTCAGACCGGCCTATTCTCGCGCCGGAACCTGATCCAAACGGCCGCCGGCGTGGTGGTGGTGACCATGATCGCCGGCAGTGCCCTGGCGTTGCTGCAGGGCTGGGAGCGCGCCCGAGACGTGGTGACGGTGGAGGTGTCGAACCCCATCACAGGTGCGGTGGAACGCTTTGAGGCCAAACGCTCGGATGTGGGGGATCGGAGCATCCGCACCCTCGATGGTCGGCGCATCCGCGTCTCAGAGGTCGAGCGCATCATTATCCACGAGGACCGCTGAGGGCATCGGCCGGCGCCTGTTGCCGGCGCGTTGTGCCCGCGGTTGCGCCGCGACCGGGGCGCGGCTTGTGTCGTGGGCTCCGGAGGCGAGCCGATCGCTCGGGCCTCGTTCTGATGGGTCCGCGCTGCGTTGTGCGCCGCCCGTGTCTTCGGGCGGGTCTGCTGCGTCAGTCCGCGGCCGGGCCCAGGTTGCAGGCCACTGACAAGCGCAGCCCGCAGCCGCGGTGCGGCTCCACCCAGTGCACTAGGCTCGGCGGGAAGAGCAGCAGCAGCCCGGGTGCGGGTGTCACGCGGATCCGGAAGGGGCCGTCGGCGAAACAGATGTCGCCGCTGTCGGCGGGGGCCGCGACATAGTAGACGCCGGAGAGGTGCTCATCGTTCTCGGCATGATCATGGCGGCTGGTGCTGCTGCCGGGGCCCATGGCGTTGAGCCAGAAGCCGCAGCGAAGCCGCGGGCAGTCAGGGCCGAGCCGGGTGCGGGCGGCGGCGGTGGCGAAGTCGAGCACCGCGTCCAGTCCCGGCAGTCGCGTGCGCGCCAGGTATAAGTTCTCGAAGCGCCCGTTGATGAAATGACTACGGTGGGCGAAGTCCTGCTCGCTCAGGGTTTCGAAGGCCGCCGCCAGCGGGCCGTTGACGGCGTGCGCATGCCCGTACCAGTGCGCCGAGATGGGCGCGATCTGCCGGGCGGCCTGCGCCGCGCCCGCCGGCGGCGCGGCGGTTTCGTCAAGGGTCATCGCGGCTCGGGTGACGCCGCTGTCGCAGGCGTGTATGACGTGGTCTCCGGCAGGGCGCCGAAGCGGCGCTCGTGCTCGCTGCGGCTGCGGGTGACGCAATCCTCGATGGAGACGCCCAGGAACCAGTTGCCGGTCAGGCCAAGGCGCCCGCCCGCCAGCGCCCGATCCAGCGCCGTTACTTGGTCGCCATGACCCTTGCGCAGCGCCGGCAGCCGGTTGCGCACGCAGGCCGCTGCGCGCACGCGCTCGGGCTGCGCGTCCAGCGCCCGGCAGGCGGCGGCGATGCGGGCCTGCTCGTCGAGCCGGTCGCCGGGGAAGTGGAAGGCGAAGCCGCGCAGCTGCGGGTGCGTCAGGAAGTCACGCGACACGGCTGACAGGAACTCGCCGTCGACGCTGATGAAGCCGGCGAGGGCATCCACGCCGAGATCGGCCTTGTCGAGCACCAGCAGCTGGCTGTCGATCTCCGCCATGCCGATGCCGGCGACGATGGCCGCCGCTTCGGCCGCGGCATCGGTCAGCAGGGTGGCCGCCACGTCCGGCGCCACCGCCAGCGTCAGCCAATCCGCGCGATGGCGGGTGCCATCGGCGCAGGTCACCGCATAGCCATCGGCATCGCGCTCGATGGCCGTTGCAATGGCGTTGGTGGTGAGCTGTACCCCCGGCGTTTCGGCGATGGCCCGTGGGATCTCGCCCAGCCCCTCGGGCATGGTGAAGCTGCGCAGCACGTCTTTGCGCCGCGGCTTTTTGCGGAACAGGGCCTCGGCCGGAAAGTCGTCCGGCGGCTGGCAGATGACGGAGCGAAAGGCGGGGCCGAAGAGGTCGCGATAGTTCTTTGCGCCGAGCCCCGTGCCGTAGTACTCGCGCACGCTGGCGCCGGTCTTGTCCGCACCGAACAGCTTCGGCAGCGAGCGCAGCAGCTCGAAGGGATGCAGGGCGGAGACGATGGATTTGCGCCGACCACCCCGCCAGAGCTTGTAGCTCTGCTTGGCCTTGGCGGTGGCGCGCTCCAGGATGCCGAGTTGCTCCATGATGCCGAGCAGATTGCCGTAGCTGTTGAAGCAGCTGTGGCTGCCGGCCTCCACCCAGTAACCACCCAGCGCCGGGAAGCTGTGCGTGTGCATGCAGCCGCCGGGGCGGGCATCGGCTTCGAGCACATGCACGGTCTGGCCGCCGCGGGCGGCGTAGTGGGCGGCGCTGAGACCGCTGATACCGGCACCGATGACGATGTGGCTGGGTTGCTGGCTCATGGATGCATTCGAGACGGCGTGGGAATCATGGGGGCCGGGGCCCCGGATTGGGGCCCGGATTGGGAGGCTGCCCACCCGCCGGACCGCGGGGGCGGGCGGGCAGTGCGGCTTACAGCGGCTTCGACAACGTGAAGGCGCCGCGGATATCACCCACCGAGTAGCCGCGCGCCTGGTCTTCGGGATAGGCCTTGTCCAGCGCTGCGGCCAAGTCCGGCGGCAGGTCCTTGCCATGACAGGCGAGGCAGACCTGCTGTGTCGGAATGGCCTGCATGTAGCGGTACACTTTGCCCCCGTCGGTCTCGACCACCGAAGCGTAGCTCATGCCTTTGGGGGACTCGCCATTCGCCTTGCGGGACTCGAACTGCTCCAGCACGGTCTGTTCCCACGCATCCGGTGTATTCAACGCTGCATTGCGGGTTTTGAGGCTGGTGCGGCCCACGTCCCAACCCGTCTGCTCCGACAGTTGGGCGGCGATGGCGGGTGCCTTCTCTTCGCACACCCACACGGCATTGACCGGGCCACCGGACTTGATCGCCCCCTTGAGCTCGCCCTGCAGGGTGGTGGCGAACGTCTTGATGATCCCTCGGGCCTGATCGGCATCGTCCTGGGTCGTAGCCATGGCATACATGGACGTGGCGCCGGCGGCGGCGAGTGCCAGCGCGGAACCGGCGAGCAGGGACTTGGTCATGGTGCAAATCTCCGTAAGGTTAGCTCAGGACTGGGGATGCGTCGGCTGAGGCAGCGGGCTCGCGCCGGCCACAGTCGCAGGCAAAGTATTGTCCCGCGCGAGGCGGTTGCAACCGCACATGGCCCCGGACTCTGCCCGCTGGAGGTGGTCTCGGCCATGGCAAACCGCAACCGGCATCGAGTGCCCACGCCTGCGCATTGTGCGGCCGCCGGCCGCCGCTGTATTTGATCTATGCCCGTCGCATCCGGGTTTTCGGTTTGTGCGCATCGGTGGCCGCTGTGTCCGTGCGCGCTTCGCCCGCAGTGTTCCGGGTGCTATGGTTGGGTGCCTCCCGGAAGCGAGCGTACGGCGCTCCACCGATTCGCCGTGTCCGTGCCGGCATCAATACCGAGGCCCCATCGCCATGCCCGTCATCACCCACATTGCTGATCTCAAGCGCCTCTACCGCCGGCGCGTGCCGCGGATGTTCTATGACTACGCCGAGTCCGGTAGCTGGACCGAGCAGACCTTCCGCGACAACACCAGCGATTTCGCCGACATGCGCCTGCACCAGCGCGTCGCCGTGGATATCGACGAGCGCAGCACGGCTACGCACATGGTGGGTCAGCCGGTGGCCATGCCCGTGGCGCTGGCGCCGGTGGGGCTCACGGGCATGCAGCACGCCGACGGCGAGATTCTGGCGGCGCGGGCCGCCGAGCAATTCGGTGTGCCCTTTACCCTGTCCACCATGTCCATCTGCTCCATCGAGGATGTGGCGGCGGCGGTGAGCGCGCCCTTCTGGTTTCAGCTCTACGTCATGCGCGACGAGGCCTTCATGGAGCGCCTCATCGCGCGCGCCGCCGCCGCCCGCTGCTCCGCCCTGGTCCTGACCCTGGACCTGCAGGTCATCGGCCAGCGCCATAAGGACCTGAAAAATGGCCTCTCGGCGCCGCCGAAGCTCACCCTGCCGGTGCTGGCGGATCTGGCGCTGCGCTGGCGTTGGGGCCTCGGCATGCTGCGCACGCCGCGACGGGGCTTCGGCAACATCGTCGGCCATGTGGAGGGCGTCAGCGACGTGTCGAACCTGATGGCCTGGGTGGGCGAGCAATTCGACCCCACCCTGGACTGGGCCAAAGTCCGGCGCATCCGCGAGCTCTGGTCAGGACCGTTGATCCTGAAGGGGATCATGGCTCCGGAAGACGCCAGGCTCGCCCGCGATGCGGGGGCGGATGCCATCGTCGTCTCCAACCACGGCGGTCGCCAGCTCGATGGCGCCCTGAGTGCGATCCGCATGCTGCCGGCCATTCTCGACGCCGTGGGCGATACGCTGGAGGTGCACCTCGATAGCGGCATACGCTCCGGGCAGGATGTGCTCAAGGCCCTCGCCCTGGGCGCCGCCGGCACCTACATCGGCCGTGCCTACATCTACGGCCTGGGCGCCCTGGGGCAGGCCGGTGTCTCCCGGGCGCTCGAGATCATCCACAAGGAGCTGGACGTCACCATGGGCTTCTGCGGCGAGCGCGACGTCGCCGGTCTCGGCCGGCACAATCTGCTATTGCCCGCCGACTTCGCCTCCCGTTGGGCGTGATGCCGGGCCAGCCCGGCGGCGCTCGAGTGGCGTGCCGCCGCGTTGGGCCCCGGCGCGGGCGGCTACGCTAGGCTCCTGGCCATGGCGGGCGGTGCGGTGCATGGGTCCGGGGGTGACTGGGCCGCCACCGCAGCGCGCTCAGTCCGGCCAGACCCGTCCCGGGCTGCGGTAGGGGTCAGCGTCCGTTCGCTCGCCCGGATAGGCGGCGGGCTGCGGGCGTCGGGTGGTGAACGGGGTAGGGGGTGCGGCGGTGGTCGCACCGCGTCCTGCCCGACCGGATGCCGCTGTCACTTTGCGCCGGGCCGGCGGCTTTCTCCCAGGCGTCCTGTCGGCTGCTGCGCGTTGCTTCGGTGCCGTTTTGGCCGTCGCCTTGGGTGCCGTGGTCTTGCGAGCGGGTGCAGCGGCCGCCGTCGGCGTCGCGGCGGGCGCTGGGACAGGCGCCGGCGACCGCCGGGCTGACGCGCCGACGGACTTTGGGCGAGACTCGGGGGCGGGCGCCGGCGTATCCCCGGTGGTCTCGTCGCCGGCCTTCGCCTTGCGGATGGAGTCGAGCAGGCGCTGGCCCGTGCGGTTGCTGTCAGCCATGGTCGAGGAGCTCCGTCAGCAGTTGTCGTATTTCGTCGGCGGCCTCGCGGCCGCGCTTGCCGGCCTGGAAGACGCTGCGGCCCTCCAGTGCGCAATGGCGGTGAATGGAGCGCCGGCGGATGCCGACGGCGGCCACCGGCAGATCCAGCTCACGGGCCGCGTCCGGCATGAGCCGCGAGAGCATGGTGCGGGGCTCGAGCTGGCTCATGACGATCAGCGCCCTGAGCCCCGGGTTTGCCGGGCGCAGCTGCTCGATGACCTTTGCGATATGGGTGGTGGCCCAGAGATCCATGGGCGAGGGCTGCACGGGCACCAGCGCGTGCCGGGCCAGGCGCAGGGCCTGCTCCGCCTGGGGTGCCTTGATGGACGGCGGGCAATCGATGACGACGTAATCGTTGCTTTCGCGCAGTGCCTGCACGGTCTTCGCCAGCCCCATGGCGGCGGCCACCACGCCGGGGAGGCCATTGTCCTCGGCACCGGTGAGCCGCCATTGATAGGCGGATTGCTGCGGGTCGGCGTCGACCATGATCACCGTCTCGCCGCGCTGGGCAAGCCCGGCGGCCAGGTTCAGTGCCAGTGTGGTCTTGCCGGTGCCGCCCTTGTTGCCGACGACGGCGATGACGCTCATGACACCGGCGCTGGCGCTGGTTGCTGGATGGGCATGGAACCTGTGCGCTCCCGCATCGAAGCCTGACAGGGAGGATACGCCCGGGCGCCGTGGGGTCAAGCGGCTTCGCAGCGCTCCCGGTCGCCCGGCCGCCGCGTGCCGGCGGTAGCCACCGCCTCCAGCCGGATCAGGCCGGCGGTGATGGCGACGCCGAGTGGGGTCGAGCGGGTTGGGGCGGACAGGGCGCGGGAGGCCAGCCGGACGCGGGGCCAGAGATGGCGCCTGCGCTCAGGCGGGCAGGTCGGGCCCGAGGAAGGGCCGCAGGCGCTGCAGCATGGCCTTGTGCACCTTGAGGCCGCCGGCGACCACGTTGCAGGTCTCGAAATGGCGCTCGCCGCCGGCGAGGTCGGTCACCATGCCGCCGGCCTCGGTCACCAGCAGGGCGCCGGCGGCGAAGTCCCAGGGCTTGAGGCCAAGCTCCCAGAAGCCGTCGAGGCGGCCCGCGGCCACGTAGGCGAAATCCAGCGCCGCCGAGCCCGGCCGGCGCACGCCGGCGCTGTCCTCGATGATGGCCTCCAGCATGGGCAGATAGGTGCGCAGCCAGGCCTGGTCGCCGAAGGGGATGCCGGTGCCGATGAGGGCCCCCTCCATGCTGCGGCGCTGGGAGACGCGGATCTTGCGGTCGTTGAGCAGGGCGCCGCTGCCGCGCTCGGCGGTGAACAGCTCTTCGTGCAGCGGGTCGTACACCACACCGAGTTGCATGCGCCCGCGCTGCCTGAGCCCGATGGAGATGGCCCACTGCGGGAAGCCGTGGAGGTAGTTGGTGGTGCCGTCCAGGGGGTCGATGACCCATTGGAATTCTTCGCCGGTGGCGCGTCCTTTGCCGGCGGCGTGGCTGCCGCTCTCTTCGGCGAGGATGGCGTGGTCGGGGAACTTCTCCCGCAGCACCTCGATGATGGCCGCCTCCGCGGCGCGGTCCACGTCGGACACGAAGTCGTTGCGGCCCTTGCTTTGGATCTTGAGGGCATCCGCGCGCTCGTAGAAGCGCATGGTGATGCGGGCGGCGGCGCGTGCGGCGCGCACGGCGATGTTGAGCATGGGTGACATACCGCCACCATAGCGCAAGCGGCGGCTCGATTAGAAGCTGCTGATGCACTTTCCCCTGCGCCGGGTCAGGCAACCGGAACCGGTGCAGCGCTGCTGCCGTGGTAGCTGCAACCGATGAGCGGATCGCAGCGCGGACCGCCTTGCCCTAAGCTGTCGGTTTTCTGATGGTTGACGAAGGAGACGGGATTGGTCAGCGACGAATCAGCGGACACTGCGGCGGCGGCCGCCCGGCACGCCCAACGTCTGGCCCGCATCCGCTTCGTGCTGGTGGAGACCAGCCTTTCGGGCAACATCGGCGCCACGGCGCGGGCCATGAAGAACATGGGCCTTGCGCGCCTGGCCCTGGTGCGGCCAAAGCTCGGCGCCCGCTTCGCCGATGCCGATGCGCTGGCCCGCGCCTCCGGCGCCGATGATCTGCTGGCGGCGGCGAGCGTGCACAGCGACCTGGCGGATGCCCTCGCCGGCTGCCGGCTGGTGCTGGGCTCCAGCGCGCGGGCGCGGGCGCTGGCGTGGCCGGAGCTGGATGCCGCCGGCTGTGGCGCGCGGTTGGTGGCGGAGGCGGCCCACGGCGACGTGGCGCTGGTGCTCGGGCGCGAGAGCACGGGCCTGAGCAACGATGAGCTGGCGTGCTGTCACTATTTGGTGCGCATCCCCACCAACCCGGACTTCAGCTCGCTGAATATCGCCGCCGCGGCGCAGGTGTTCGCCTATGAGATCCGCCGCCATCTGCTCGCGGCGGCGTCCGTCGACGCCGCGGCATGCGCGGCAACACCGGTACCAACGCCGACGCCGACGCCGATGCTGGCGGATGAGCGCCCGGATCTCGCCACCGCGGAGGCGATGGAAGGCTTCCACGAGCACCTGCTGCAGACCCTGATCGCCATCGGCTATGCCGACGCGGATCAGTGCCGCACCCTCTCGCGACGCCTGCGCCGGCTCTTCCACCGCGCGCGCCCGGACCGCACCGAGCTCAATATCCTGCGGGGGGTGTTGGCGAAGATGGCCGGGCGGCCTGGTGGGGCCCAAGGTCGGGGCCGACGCACGAGCATCGACTGAGCGCCCGCAAACGCCAACAACGACGGCCGATGCCGCGCAGCCGCTGGCGTCTTCCGGCGGGACTTCCGGCGTCGCCGCCGACCGGCCTCTCCCTGGTGGCGGTCGGTCGTCAGGCGAAGGTGATGTGCCGGTTCAGCGGATACTCGCGGATGCGCTCGCCGGTGGCGGCGAAGATGGCGTTGGCCAGCGCCGGCTTGGACGGCGGCGTGCCCGGCTCACCGACGCCGGTGGGGGCGTCGCCGCTTTGCAGGATGCGCACCCGAATGTCCGGCATCCGGGCCAGCCGCAGGGCGTCGTAGTCGTGGAAGTTGGACTGCTGGACGCGGCCGTCCTTGAAGGTGATCGCCTCCATGATGGCGGCGGACAGGCCGTAGACGATGCCCGACTGCAGCTGCGCTTCGATGATGGCGGGGTCCAGCGCCAGGCCCACGTCGGCGACGCAGTGCACCCGCTCGACGCGGATGCCGTCGTCGCCGTCGCTGACCTCCACCACCTGCGCCACGGTGCTGCCGAAGGCGTGGGTCATGGCGAGCCCGCGCCCGCGGCGGCGGCCGTCGGCGGTCGGCAGCGGCGTGTCCCAGCCGCAGAGCGCCCGCAGGGCCTCGAGCACCGCCTGCGCAAAGGGATAGTCCCGGGTCAGCGCGAGCCGCATGTCCATTGGGTCCACGCCGCCGGCGGCCGCGAGCTCATCGAGGAAGCACTCGTGGAAGAATCCGTTGTAGGACGCGCCGACGCTGCGCCAGTAGCCAAGCGGCACCGGCGAGTCCGGCGCATAGCCCACCACGCGGTAGTTGGGGATGCGGTAGGGCTGCATGGCCGCACCCTCGGTGATGAGCTTGTCCGGCCCCATGGCCGGCAGGCCGGCCCGCGCCGAGAAGGAGCGGATCACCGACGGCGAGGCGATTTGCAACAACGCCGTCTCCGGCAGGCCGTCGCGGCCCGGCACCCCGATGCAGCGGGCCACCGCCGCGGGCCGGTAGACGTCGTGGCGGATGTCCGCCTCGCGGGTCCAGGTGAGCTTCACCGGCGTGCCGGGCAGGGCCGCCGCCACCGCCGCGGCCTGCAGGGCGAAGTCCACCTCCGCCCGCCGGCCGAAGCCGCCGCCGAGGTATTGCACCCGCACGTCCACCTGCGCCGGCGCCAGGCCCGCCTGTTCGGCGGCGAGGTCCCGCAGCAGGGTCGGCGCCTGGTGGCCGCACCAGAGCGTGAGCCGATCCGTCTCCCGCAGCGCCACCGCCGCCGGCGGCTCGAGTGTGGTGTGGGCCAGGAAGGGGGCGCGGTATTCGGCTTCGATCACCGTTCTGGCCTCGGCGCGGGCGATGCGCAGTGCGCGCTCCACATCGCCATCGTCCCGGGGTGTGGCATCCGCCGCCAGGGTGTCGATGGCATCTGCCATGGCGTCCAGCATCGCCGCGCTGTCGCCGAGGACGTCCGGCGCCGGCCGCCAATCGATGTCCAGCGCCGCGGCGGCCCGGAAGGCCCGCCAGCTGTTGTCGGCCACCACGGCCAGCGCATCCCCGTGCGCCGGCCCGAGATCCACCACCCGCACCACGCCGCGCATGCGCTCGGCCCGGCGGGCGTCGAAGCCGGCGCGGTGCCCGCCGAGGTAGGGGTTGGCGACGACCGTGGCATAACGCATGCCCGGCAGTTGTACATCGATGCCGAAGCGGGCGCTGCCGGTGCACTTGGCCGCCATGTCCACCCGCGGCAGGCTGTGCCCGAGCAGCCGCCACTGTGCGCGTGGCTTGAGCGGCGGATCGGCGGGTGGCTCGAGGGCGGCGGCGTCGACGGCGAGGGCGGTGTAGGGCAGGCGTTCGCCGCTGGCCGGGTCGAGGACGGCGCCCTGGTGGGCCTGCAGCGCGGCGGCATCCCGTCCCCAGCGCGCCGCCGCGGCCGCGATGAGCACCAGCCGCGCCGCCGCGCCCGCTTTGCGCATTTTCACGAAGGCGTCCGCGGTGCTGGTGGAGCCGCCGGTGATCTGGAGGCCGAGCAGCTTGCCGGCGGTGCCGGCGACGCCGCGCAGGCCTGCGGCGAGCCAGCCGTGGTCCCAGCTGGGGTAGGGCACCGCCGCCGCCAGCACGGCGGCGTTGAAATAGGCGGCCGCCGCCGGGCCATGCAGCGTGCGCACGGCCTCCCAGGGCAGTTCCAGCTCTTCCGCCACCAGCGCGGCGAGGGTGGTCTGCACGCCCTGGCCCATCTCCGCCCGCGGCGTGACGATGGCGACACCGTCGGCGTCGATGACCAGGTAGGGGTTCAAGGTCACCGCGGGCCCGGCGTCGCCCTGGGCAACCGCATCGCGGAGTGGATTCGGATGCGGCTTGCGCACCTGATAGACCCCAAAGGCGACACCGCCGGCGATGGCCACCGAGCCGATCATGAAGGCCCGGCGCGTGAGTGTGCCCGCCTGACCTGTGCGCGGACCGCTCATGTCCGGTCACCCGTTGCGGCGCCCAGGGCCGCGGCGGCGCGGGCGATGGCGATGCGCACCCGTGCATAGGTGCCGCAGCGGCAGAGATTGGTCATGGCGGCGTCGATCTGCGCCGGTGTGGGCGCAGGATGCTCTGCCAGCAGGCAAACGGCGGCGATGATCTGCCCCGACTGGCAGTAGCCGCACTGGGCGACCTGGGTGTCGATCCAGGCCTGCTGCACCGGGTGTGGCGCGGCTGCGGTGCCGAGCCCCTCGATGGTGGTGACGGCGCCTGTCACGGCACTCACCGGCAGGGTGCAGCTGCGCACCGGGGCGCCCGCCATGCGCACGGTGCAGGCGCCGCATTGACCAATACCGCAGCCATACTTGGTGCCGGTGAGGCCGAGCTCATCGCGCAGCACCCAGAGCAGCGGCATGTCCGGCTCCAGTGGCAGGCTGTGGCGCTGGCCGTTGACGGTGAGCGCGATCCGGGCTGGTTGCATCTGGCCGATCCTCCGGGTGGGGGTTTGTAGCGTGACCGCCGCCGGTGCTTACCTGATTGGCACGCCAAAAGGTCGACGGTGGAATAGCGATGTGCGCCGACCGGCATCGACGCGATGGGGTTGATGGCGCGCATGGCCGCAACGGATCGGCGTCCACGGCGGGCGGCGGTAATTGACAGGTACCGGGTATCATGAAACCGTCCGCCGAACAACGTTTCCCGACCAATCGCCGCTTTCGGTCACGGATGACCATGAGAAGTCGGCACTTGCCTGGATAGGAGCTCCCCATGCGTGTCCTTGTTACCGGTGGTGCCGGCTACATCGGCAGCCACACCTGCGTCGAGCTGCTCGCCGCCGGACACGATGTCGTCGTCGTCGACAATTTCTGCAACAGCAAGCCGGCGGCGCTGGAGCGGGTGCAGGCGCTGACCGGGCGCTCGCTGGCGGCCGTGCAAGCGGATCTGCGGGATGCGCCGGCGCTGGCGACACTGTTCAGCGACTTCGCGTTCGATGCCGTGATCCATTTCGCCGGCCTCAAGGCCGTCGGCGAATCCACGCAGATCCCCCTCGCGTACTACGACAACAACATCCATGGCACGCTCTGCCTGTGCCAGGCCATGGCCGCCGCCGGCGTGAAGCGCTTGGTATTCAGCTCCTCGGCGACGGTCTATGGCGATCCGGCATCGGTGCCCATCCGCGAGGACTTCGCGCTTGCGGCCACCAACCCCTATGGCCGCACCAAGCTGATGATCGAGGAGATTCTGCGTGACCTGCACGGCGCCGATGCCGCCTGGGACATCGCCCTGCTGCGTTATTTCAACCCCGTCGGCGCACATCCCAGCGGGCGCATCGGCGAGAATCCCAATGGTCTGCCTAACAATCTCATGCCCTTCATCGCCCAGGTGGCCGCGGGGAAGTTGCCGCAGCTGAAGGTCTTCGGCGACGACTATCCGACCCCCGACGGCACCGGCGTACGCGACTACATCCACGTGGTGGACCTCGCCCGCGGCCATCTCGCGGCCCTGAAGCGGCTGATGGCGGGGCCGGGCGTGGTGACCTACAACCTCGGCACCGGACGCGGCTACAGCGTGCTGGAGGCGGTGCGCGCCTTCGCCGATGCGGCCCAGCGCGAGATTCCCTATCGCCTGGTCGGGCGCCGCCCCGGCGACATCGCCGCCTGTTACGCCGACCCTGCGCTGGCCGCTGCTGAGCTGGGCTGGCGAGCCGAGCTGGGGCTCGAGGCCATGGTGGCGGACCATTGGCGTTGGCAGCGCGAGAACCCCGACGGCTACGCCTGAGGGCGACCACCCCGCCGCCACCCGGCCGGCGAGCACCGAAACCCCGGATGCGACGGGCATGACGGACGACAGCACAGCGGCAACGCCCGCCTGTCATAGCGTCCGCCCGAGTCCGCTGCCACGGGCCGACACGCTCGTCGTCCGTTAGGCCCTGGCGTGCGCCTTTCGTCCTGACGGTGGCGCCGGCGCCATCGCGGTCTCAACCTGCTGACCCCACCGATTCCCGACGGTGGTGAAACCAACGCCCGGGTCGACCGGTCTCAGCGTGGGCTGAGCCATGACAAGGTGACCCCATGCTGATCAAGCGACCAAATGACATACCGGCGTCCGAGATCACGCCGCAATCGGTGTATCTGCGCAGGCGGGAGCTCCTGCGGGCGGCGATGGCGGGCGTCGGTGCCGCAGTCGGCGGTGCGGCGCTGCTCTCGGCACCCGCAGCTCGCGCCGGCGCACCCATCGCCGATGTTCGCCCGAGCCGTTTTTCCACCGACGAGACACCCACCGAGCGCGAGCTCATCACCAGCTACAACAATTTCTACGAGCTCGGCACCGATAAGGGCGACCCCAAACGCAATGCCGCGCAGCTCCAGACCCGGCCCTGGCAAGTCGTCGTGGAAGGCGCCTGCGAGGCGCCCGGCGTCATCGGCATCGAGGACATCCTGCGCGACTTCCCACAGGAGGAGCGCATCTACCGGCTGCGCTGTGTGGAGGCCTGGGCCATGGTAGTGCCCTGGGTCGGCTTCCCGCTGGCGGCGCTGCTCAAGCGCTTCAAGCCCACATCGCAGGCGAAGTATGTCGCCTTCGAGACCCTCTACGACCCCAAGATGTTGCCGGGTCAGCGGCGCAGGGTGCTGGACTGGCCCTACCGCGAGGGGCTGCGGATGGACGAAGCCATGCACCCGCTCACCATGCTGGCCACAGGTCTCTACGGCGAGCTCCTGCCGAGCCAGAACGGTGCGCCGTTGCGGTTGGTCGTCCCCTGGAAGTACGGTTTCAAGAGCATCAAATCCATCGTGCGCATAACCTTCACCGAGGACGAGCCGCCCGCCACCTGGAACAGGATGCAGCCCAACGAATATGGCTTCTACGCCAACGTCAATCCGGACGTGGACCACCCGCGCTGGAGCCAGAAGAGCCACCGCATGATCGGCGAGGGGCTATTCGCCCGTAAGCGTCCCACGCTCAAGTTCAACGGCTATGGCGAGCAGGTGGCAGCGTTGTATGCGGGCATGGATTTGGCGAAGTTCTACTGACCATGGCCGCCACGCGCCCGCGGGTCGACTGGCTCGTCCCGACCCTCAAGCCCGTGCTCTTCGCCGCTTGCCTGCTGCCCCTGTTGCTGCTGGTATGGCGGCTGGTGGACGGCACCATCGGCCCGAATCCGGTCGAGGTCATCACCCATGACACCGGCGACTGGGCGCTGCGGCTGCTGCTGGCGACACTCGCCGTGACGCCGCTGCGCAGGCTGACGGGCTGGCGCTGGCTGGTGCGGCTGCGGCGCATGCTCGGGCTGTTCGCCTTCTGCTACGCCATGCTCCATTTCACCACCTATCTGTGGCTGGATCAGTTCTTCGACTGGCAGGCGATCCTCGCCGATATCGCCAAGCGGCCCTACATCACCGTGGGCTTCGCGGCGCTGTTGCTGATGCTGCCGCTGGCGGTGACCTCCACCAAGGGCTGGCAGCGTCGTCTGGGCGCGCGCTGGAAACAGTTGCACCGGCTCGTCTACGCCATCGGCGTGCTGGCGGTGCTGCACTACCTATGGCTGGTGAAGGCGGACCTGCTCGAGCCTGCCATCTACGCCGGCGTGCTGGCGGCTCTGCTCGCCGCGCGAATGCCCTGCGGCGACTGGTGGCGACGGTGCTGTCGGCGACGCTTGGTGGGTGCCGGGCGGCAGGACGTGTCGGCGGTGCGCTGAGGCGTGTCGGGCGGGCCGGCGGCGCACACCGAGCGACCGCCACCCAGCCGGTTACAGGTGCAGCCCCATCGGCGAGGAGTCGCTGCGCGCGCAGCTCAGTCCCAGCGCGCGGCGGCGGCGGCGTCGCTGTGGCGGGCCTCGACCCAGTGCTCGCCCTGGTCCGTTGCTTCCTTTTTCCAGAAGGGGGCCCGGGTCTTGAGGTAATCCATCAGGTATTCACAGCCGCGAAAGGCCTCGCCGCGGTGGGCGGCGGTCACGGCCACGAGCACGATGGGCTGCGTCGGCAGAATACGTCCGACCCGATGGACGACACGCACCATCTGGAGGCCGAAGCGCTCGGCCGCCGCCTCGGCGATTTCCCTCAGCGCCGATTCCGTCATGCCCGGATAGTGCTCCAGCGTCATGGCCGTCACCCTGCGCTCGACATTGAAGTCGCGCATGAGCCCAACGAATGCGGCCAGCGCGCCGGCGGCCGCGTCGCCGACGAGGTCGGCCTGCAGCGCCCAGGGATCGAAGGGCTCGGAGACGACGCGGATATCGATGGCGTTCATGTGTGATCTGCGATGGCAGGAGCGTTGCGGTTGGGCCTGGAACTGCTATCTGTTAACGGTGTGGGCTCGAGCTTGGCGCTGCAAGCGTCGAGCGTCGCGGATGGCGCGCAGCGCCCGGCCCTGCCAATAGCGGCGTCCGTCGTGGCGCAGTGTCAACCAGCGACGCTGCCGCCGACACTTGTTCGTCGGCGGCGTCGCCGCCATGCTCCGCCAAGCAACATGGCCCAGGCTCGGCCCATTGTGCGACGCTTCGACGCAGGGCGCGGCGACATGCCTCCCGGGCGCCTGATACGTCGATGCGGTCGGGCGCCAATGTCATTGGGCAGCAGCGCCACGACGGGGCCGATCCACCTTGGCATTCCGCCGGCGGGCGCCGCCAAACGGTGCGGCGATGAATGCGCGCCAACCGCAATGCCCAATGCCAGGGGCCCACGGCCGAGCCCGTCACCCAATCACGCAGGAGCACGAGACCGCCAATGGCTCCGCAGCGCTACTCACCCCTGTACTGGCCGCGCCGCTTGCTGGACTGGCTGTGCGCGGGGCGCGCCGACTACCGTGAGTTCCAGGCACGGAAGGCGACCCGCGTCTACAAGGCCAACCAGAGCACGTGTCTGATCATCTGGCTCATCGCCGCCGGGCTGCTCCTACTTTGCGGCGCCACGGGCTGTCTGCTGACCTTCGGACTCGTGGCAACATTGCTGTGCTTCAGTATGCTCGACCCGGAATGACCGCACCGCCGACACCGCCGCCGGTCTCCGCGCGGGGCCGAGGGGATCATGCCGGTGCTCATCCCGGCGTAACGAGTCCGGCGCCATGACGTCCGCGTCCCTGGGCCAAGCCCCCCAGAGCTTCGGCCTGCGCGCCGCGACACTTTTGGTGGTGGCCAACATGATCGGCACCGGCGTGTTCACGACCCTCGGCCTCCAGGCCGAAGGCGTGCAGGATGGCGCCGCTCTGCTGCTGCTCTGGCTGCTGGGCGGGCTGGTGGCGGCCTGTGGCGCCCTGGTGTACGCCGAGCTGGCGGCCGCGCTGCCGCGCTCCGGCGGCGAGTACATCTATCTCAGTCGCAGCTTTGGCCTCAGCCTCGGTCTCATCGCCGGCTGGGTCTCTGCCACGGTGGGCTTCGCTGCCCCCGTGGCGCTGGCGGCCATGGCGTTCGCGCAGTACGCAGCCACCGTGCTGCCGGTGGCGCCGACGCCGACAGCCGTTGTCGCCGTCATTGCCATCGCTGCCCTCCACGCCTTCGATGTCAGGCTCGGCACACGCTTTCAGGTGCTGATGACGCTGCTGAAAGTGGTGGCCGTACTGTTTTTCTGCGCCGCTGGCCTGCTGCTGCCCGCGGCGCCCGATGCATTGGTGCCGCTGCCGAATGCCGATACCGCCGCCGCCGTTTTATCGCCGGCCTTTGCGCTGTCATTGGTTTATGTCTCCTACGCGTACTCGGGCTGGAATGCAGCCACCTATGTGGCCGCGGAGGTGCGCTCACCCCAGCGCCTGGTGCCACGTGCCCTGCTGCTCGGCACGGCCCTGGTGACGCTGATGTATCTGCTGCTGAACTGGGTGTTTCTGCGCAGCGTGCCGCTGGAGGCATTGGCGGGCACCGTGGAGGTGGGCGCACTTTCCGCACGCTGGCTGTTCGGCGAGGGTGGCGGACGGCTTATGAGCGCCATGCTGGCGCTGCTCCTGCTCTCCACCATGAGCGCCATGCTCCTGGCGGGGCCGCGGGTGTTCGAAGCGATGGCAGTCGATTGTCCGGCGATGGGTCTTTTCGGTGCGCGCAACCGCCGCGGTGCACCAACACGGGCGGTGCTGTTCTCCCTGGCCCTGGCGCTGGGACTCATCGTCACCGGTACCTTCGCCGCAGTGCTGGCGTTTGCGGGATTCACGCTGATGCTCTCCTCGCTGCTGACCGTGCTCGGCGCCCTGCGGCTGCGGCGAACCGAGCCGATGCTGCCGCGGCCGTTCCGTATCCCCTGGTATCCTTGGCCGCCGCTGATCTATCTTTGCCTGACGACGGCGGCACTGCTGGTGGTTGCCTGGAGCAGCCCGCTGCCGGTTGTGCTGGGACTGAGTGCGCTGGGTGCCTGGTGGTGGTGGCTCGAGCGTCGACCCGGGTGACGAGCGGTCACAGCTACCGACCGGCGGCCTACAAGGCCAGTCCGAGCATGGAATTGAACCCTTGCGAGGGGGCCTGTCTAAGCGCAAAGTTCCCTGTGATGTGGCGCAGGCCGCGTCACTCCCGGCCGCACTGCACTGTTTGGGTGCGCTGCGCGGTGCGCGCAGCACCAAAAAGTGACATGCTCGCCGGTACGATGCCCGCAGTCGCGGGTCGCGGATACGGCCACTGCTTGGCGCAGACCTTGCAGTCCAACCTTGGCGTTGCAATCTAACCAAAGGTGCCGCTGCGGATCGCCCGCCGCCCGCGTCCGGACAGACAACCTAACCAGAGGTGTGCTGAATGTCGATCTTCGAGCGCTACCAGGCCCGCTACGAATCCTCTCGCGAAGAGGATATGAGCCTGCAGGAATATTTGGATCTGTGTAAAAGTGATCCGATGGCCTATGCCGGTGCGGCGGAGCGTTTGCTTGCGGCGATCGGCGAGCCTGAGCTGATAGATACCCACAACGATCCGCGCTTGAGCCGGATCTTTCAGAACAAGGTCATCAAGCGCTACCCCGCCTTCGCAGACTTCTTCGGCATGGAGGAGTCCATCGACCAGCTCGTGTCGTACCTGAAGCATGCCGCCCAGGGACTCGAAGAGCGCAAGCAGATCCTCTACCTGCTCGGCCCCGTCGGCGGCGGTAAATCCTCTCTGGCGGAAAAGCTGAAGGAGCTGATGGAGAAGATTCCCTTCTACGCCATCAAGGACTCTCCGGTCTTCGAGTCCCCGCTCAGCCTGTTCTCGCCCGAGGAAGACGGCCCGATCCTGGAGGAGGATTACGGCATCCCCTCGCGCTGCCTGCGCACCATCATGTCGCCCTGGGCGGTGAAACGCCTGCAGGAATACAACGGCGACATCACCAAGTTCCGGGTCGTCAAGCTCTACCCCAGTATCCTGGAGCAAGTCGCCGTCGCCAAGACCGAGCCCGGTGACGAAAACAACCAGGACATCTCCGCTCTGGTCGGCAAGGTGGATATCCGCCAGCTGGAGCACTACGCCCAGAACGACGCCGACGCCTACAGCTACTCCGGCGCCCTGTGCCGCGCCAACCAGGGGCTGATGGAATTCGTCGAGATGTTCAAGGCGCCCATCAAGGTGCTGCACCCCCTGCTGACAGCCACCCAGGAAGGCAACTACAACGCCACCGAGGGCCTGTCCGCGCTGCCCTTCCAGGGCATCATTCTGGCCCACAGCAACGAGTCGGAATGGCAGTCCTTCCGCAACAACAAGAACAACGAAGCCTTCCTCGACCGCGTCTTCATCGTCAAGGTGCCCTACTGCCTGCGGGTCACCGAAGAAAAGCAGATCTACGACAAGCTGCTGCGCCACAGCACCCTGAGCCAGGCCCCCTGTGCGCCGGGCACCCTCGAGATGATGTCGCAATTCTCGGTGCTGACGCGCCTGAAAGAGCCCGAGAACTCCAGCATCTTCTCGAAGATGCGTGTCTATGACGGCGAGAACCTCAAGGACACCGATCCCAAGGCCAAATCGGTCCAGGAATACCGCGACTACGCTGGCGTCGACGAGGGCATGTCCGGCATCTCGACGCGGTTTGCGTTCAAGATCCTCTCCCAGGTGTTCAACTTCGATCACACCGAGGTCGCCGCGAACCCCGTTCACCTGCTGTACGTGCTCGAGCGTCAGATCGTGCGCGAGCATCTGCCGCCGGAAGTGCAGGATCGCTACCTGGCCTTCCTCAAACAGTACCTGGCCCCGCGCTACGCCGAGTTCATCGGCAAGGAGCTACAGACGGCGTATCTGGAATCCTATGCCGAGTACGGTCAGAACATCTTCGATCGCTACGTCACCTACGCCGACTACTGGATTCAGGATCAGGAGTACCGCGATCCGGATACGGGCGAGATGATGAACCGCGGTGCGCTCAACGAAGAACTGGAGAAGATCGAGAAGCCCGCGGGCATCTCCAACCCCAAGGACTTCCGCAACGAGATCGTCAACTTCGTGCTCCGCGCCCGCGCCAACAACAACGGCGCCAATCCGCGCTGGACCAGCTACGAGAAGCTGCGCGTGGTCATCGAGAAGAAGATGTTCTCCAACACCGAAGAGCTGCTGCCGGTGATTTCCTTCAACGCCAAGGCCTCCGCCGACGACAAGAAAAAGCACGAGCAGTTCGTCGACCGCATGGTGGAGAAGGGCTACACGCCCAAGCAGGTGCGCTTGCTGTCCGAGTGGTATCTACGGGTCAGGAAGTCGCAGTAACACGATCGGCGCGAGTGACGAGTGACGCGGGCCAGGCAACGGCCCGCCCGCCCCGGCCAACCACAGCCGCTGCGCTCACGTCGTAGCATCAGTTCGTTGCAGGCATTCCCCGAGCGATTTCACCTGAATCTATGTCCCACTTCATCGACCGACGCCTCAACGCCAAGAACAAGAGCACCGTCAATCGGCAGCGGTTCCTGAAGCGTTACAAGAGTCAGCTCAAGCGGGCTGTGTCGGATGCGGTCAACCGCCGCAGCATCACCGACATCGATGGCGGTGAGCAGGTGGGCATCCCATCCAAGGATATCTCCGAGCCCATTTTTCACCATGGCCAGGGCGGCACCCGCGACATGGTGCATCCGGGCAACAAAGAGTTCGAGGCCGGCGACCGGGTGCAGCGGCCCGAGGGCGGCTCCGGCTCGGGCTCCGGGCAGGGGCGCGCCGGTAAAGGCGGCAAGGGCGAGGACGACTTCGTCTTCGAGCTCTCCCGGGAGGAGTTTCTGGACCTGCTGTTCGACGACCTGGAACTGCCCAACCTGGTCCGCAACCAGCTCATGGGCACGACGGAGTTCAAAACCGTCCGCGCCGGCTATACCACCGAGGGCGCACCGAGCAACATCGATGTCGTACGCTCGCTGAAGGGCGCCATCGCCCGGCGCACGGCGCTCGGGGCGCCACACCGCGGGCGCATCCGCGAGCTGGAAGCGGAGGTGGAGCAACTCCTCGACGATGGTGTCGCGGAAGACGACAGCCGAGTGGTTGAGCTGCGTGCGCAGATCGACCGCCTCAAGACCCGGCTCGCGGCGCTGCCCTTCATCGACACCTTCGATCTTCGCTACCAGTCCTTCACCAAGCAGCCAGAGCCCACCAGCAAGGCGGTCATGCTCTGCATCATGGATGTGTCCGGTTCCATGGACCAGGTGCGCAAGAATCTGGCCAAACGCTTCTTCATCCTGCTGTACCTGTTCCTGCAGCGGAACTACGACAAAATCGATGTCGTGTTCATTCGCCACCATACCATCGCCCAGGAGGTGGACGAGCAGGAGTTCTTCTACTCCCGCGAGACCGGCGGCACCGTCGTCTCGAGCGCCTTGAATCTGGCCCACGACGTGATTTCCGAGCGCTACGATTCCGGTAGCTGGAATATCTACGCGGCGCAGGCCTCCGACGGCGACAATTGGGACTCGGACTCCTCCATCTGTCGCGATCTGCTCATCAACCGGCTCATGCCGCTGATGCGCTACTATGCCTATGTCGAGATTACGCCGCGTCAGCATCAAAGCCTTTGGTACGCTTATCAGGACGTCAAGGCTGCGCATCCGCACTTTGCGATGGAAGAAATCGGTGGCGCCGACGACATCTACCCAGTATTCCGTGAGCTCTTCAAGCGCCAGGACGCATGATCGTCAGGCGCCGAGCGCCCCGTGCCTAATGCCGGAGCACGGGATGGAGACCTGAACGGCTTTGCACCGTGCTCGCCAGCGCGCATCACGCGCTGCTGTGCGAGGTCTGAGCGGGCTTTCGCCTCTGACACGTCAACGGCAACCATCATCCACGCCATGGCAGACAAACTCATTTCCGACTCGTCCGAGTGGAGCTTTCCGCTCCTCAAGCGCTTCGACAAAGAGATCGCGCGCATCGCCCACGACGAGTTCGGCCTGGATACCTACGCCAACCAGGTGGAGGTCATCTCCTCCGAGCAGATGATCGATGCCTATTCCAGCGTCGGCCTGCCCATCAACTACAATCACTGGTCCTTTGGCAAACAGTTCGTCTCCACCGAGCAGACCTATCGCCGCGGCCAAATGGGGCTGGCGTACGAGATCGTCATCAATTCCGATCCCTGTATCGCCTATCTCATGGAAGAGAATACACTGCCGATGCAGGCGTTGGTGATTGCCCATGCGAGCTATGGCCATAACAGCTTTTTCAAGGGCAACTATCTCTTCCGGGCCTGGACCAGTGCCGACGCTATCATCGACTACCTGGTGTTCGCGCGCAATTACATCGCCGAGTGCGAAGAACGCTACGGCCAGGAGGAGGTCGAGCTGCTGCTGGACTCCTGTCATGCGCTGATGAACTACGGCGTCGACCGCTACAAGCGCCCGTCGCCCTTGTCCATGGCCGAAGAAAAGCGTCGGCAGGCGGAGCGCGAGGCCTACCTGCAGTCCCAGGTGAACGACCTCTGGCGGACACTCCCCGTGGAGCACGCCAGGGATGGCCGTGCCCGCCGCGAGCAACGCTTCCCCGATGAGCCCCAGGAAAATCTGCTCTATTTCATCGAGAAGAACGCGCCGTTGCTGGAGCCCTGGCAGCGCGAGGTGGTGCGCATCGTGCGCAAGATCGGCCAGTACTTCTATCCCCAGCGCCAGACCCAGGTCATGAACGAGGGCTGGGCCACGTTCTGGCACTACACCCTGCTGAACCGGCTCTACGATCAGGGCATGGTGACGGACGGCTTCATGATGGAAGTGCTGCAGTCCCACACCAATGTCGTCTACCAGCCGGATTTCGACTCACCCTACTACTCCGGCATCAACCCCTATGCGCTGGGCTTCGCCATGATGCGCGACATCCGGCGCATTTGCGAGGCGCCCACCGACGAAGACCGCTATTGGTTCCCGGACATCGCCGGCGGCGATTGGCTGAAGGTGCTCGACTTCGCCATGCGGAACTTCAAGGACGAAAGCTTCATCGCACAGTATTTGTCGCCCAAGCTGATGCGCGACTTCCATCTGTTTCAGGTGTGCGACGATGACCGCGAGGACACCCTCGAGATTACCGCGATCCACGAAGAAGCCGGTTATCGCCAATTGCGTCAGTCCCTCGCGGAGCAATACAACCTTGGTAACCGCGAGCCGAACATCCAGGTGTACGATGTCGACCTGCGCGGCGACCGCTCCATGACCCTGCGGCACTTCCGCCACAATCGCCGCCCGCTCGGCGACTCACTGGACGAGATGATGCTGCACGTCCGCCGGTTGTGGGGCTTTGACGTGCGCCTCGAAGCCGTGGACGAAGAAGGCCGGGTGCAACTGCTCAGCAATGCCTGAGCGGCCACCGCCTTCGCACCCGCTGCGCGAGCGCCCGCGGTGCACCGACAGCCCCGGGCGCACCTACCATCCACTACCCCCCCTCGCACCGCGCAGACACTGAAGATCCCGGCCTGGGGGGCTTAGACGCGATCGACCGCGTGGTGCGCCGCAGCACGACCCGTCGGGTGCACCCCGACGGGCGCGCGGAATGAGTCACCAAGCGGCGCATGCTGTTGCCACCGTCATCCCTGTCGTTGGAGAACACCATGCTGCCCGCAACCGATCTGTTCCTGCTGATGCTCGGGCTGAGCCTGCTGTATGCCGTGCTTGCGGCGCTGAGCGTCGTCCTTGAGTCCATCCCCATGTTCCTGCGCCGCCCGAGGCGGGTGCGGCCGCGAACGGCGCACCGGGTGCGCCGGCGCTTCCACCGCCCCCGGCGTCGGCCCGGCGCCATCAGTCCCTCCGCCGGGCGCCGCCGACGGGTCGCCGGCGGCTGACGACGGCCGCATAATGGTGCCTCCCCTGAGCCGCATCAGATCAGTGCCGCCGCATGCCCGGTCCCTTCGCAGCCGCCATCACGAGCCTTTTCCCACTGTGGGCCCTGCTGGCGTCGGTGCTCGCCTATCTGCGGCCCGATTGGCTGACGCCGCTGGCGCCTGCCATCGTGGCGCTGCTGGGTCTCGTCATGTTTGGCATGGGCGTCACCCTGAGCTGGCGTCAGTTCGCGGCGGTGTGGCGGCGGCCACAGCAGGTGGGGCTCGGCATGGCGCTGCAGTTTGGCGTCATGCCCCTGGGGGCCTGGGTCATCGGCACCGGTCTGGGGTTGTCGCCGGCCCTGATCGCCGGGCTGGTGCTGGTGGGGGCGAGCCCCGGCGGCACGGCCTCGAACGTGGTGTGCTATCTCGCGCGCGGTGATGTCGCCCTGTCCATCTCGCTGACCACCGCCTCCACGCTGTTCGCCGTCGTCGCCACGCCGCTGCTGACCTGGCTCTATGTGGGCGCGCAGGTGCCGGTGCCGGTGTGGGATATGCTGCTGTCGGTGGCCAAGATCGTCCTGCTGCCGGTGACGCTCGGCGTGGCCGTCAATCACTGGCTGGGCGCGCGCATCGCGCCGGTGAAAGACATCTTCCCGCTCCTCTCCATGGCGGCCATTGTGCTGATCATTGCGATCATCGTGGCCTTGAACGTGGACAACATCGCCGCCGCCGGCTGGGTCATCGGCTTTGCGGTGGTCCTGCACAACGCGGTGGGTCTTGCGGCCGGCTATGGCCTGGGTTGGCTTGTGACACGGGACCTGCGCAGTGCACGCACCCTAGCCATCGAGGTGGGCATGCAGAACTCGGGTCTGGCGGTGGCGCTGGCCGTGCAGTATTTCTCTGCGGCCGCCGCCATCCCGGGAGCGCTGTTCTCCGTTTGGCATAACCTGTCGGGCTCGGCACTGGCGGCGCTGTGGTCGCGCCGTCCGCCACCACCCGCAGACGCAGCCCAGACGGACTGATTCCTTACGCTTTACGGGTTTGCAGCCGCACGTTTTGCCTAAATCATGGTACCGAAGCCGGCGCCGCCGGCGCCAACAGCGAGGCACGACCGATGGATTACAGCACCTTCAAGAGCCTGCAGATTCTGTTGTTCTGGGGCTCGGCGATCGCGTTTTGTATTTGGCAGTTGCGCGCGGTGCGGCGCCTGCGCCGGCAGCGGGTGACGGTGAAGCAAGCGCCGGGCGTGCGCCGTAGCGCCCACGTGCGACCCGGCGATCAGCGCTGAGGCCTGTCTGTACCCCGCCGCTGCTGTCCGTCGGCGGTGGGCTGGCTGCGACTGAGCACCGAGGCGGGGTAAAAGACCGCTGCCTGCTAGCGCCGTTGGGGTGTGCCTGTAGGCAACGGTGGTGGGCAGCGGTTTTGTGCGTCGCCGGCGTCGAGTGGTCGATCGCCAGACCAAAATGGTGCCGAGGAGAGGACTTGAACCTCCACCTGGTTTCCCAGACATGGACCTGAACCATGCGCGTCTACCAATTCCGCCACCTCGGCGAGCGGCGAACGGCCAGACAGTACGTGCCAGCCGTCAAGCCTCCGAATGATAGTGAGACAGGCACCCCCTGTCAACGCTACACTAGGTCGCTTTAAGGAGAGCGGCGGAGATCACGTGGCACGACGCAAATCGGCCCAGTCGGTGAAGGGGCAGGACCCACATCGCCAGCGCGAGGCCAAGAAGTACGACAATCCCATCCCCAGTCGCGAGTTCATCCTCGAGACGCTCACCGCACATGCCGCGCCCATGGGCTTCCAGGAGGTGGCCGACGCCCTCGGCTTGCACGCGGAACAGGACCTGACGGCCTTAGACCGCCGCCTCGGCGCCATGGTCAGGGACGGCCAACTGGTGCGCAACCGCCGCGACGCCTACTGCCTGGTCAACAAGCGCGATCTGGTCGCCGGGCGCATCATCGCCCACCCCGACGGCTTCGGCTTCGTCAAGCCCGATGAGGGCGGCGACGACCTGTATCTGTACCCCAAAGAGATGCGCACCGTCTTCCACGGTGACCGCGTGGTCGCCCGGGTCACCGGCCGCGACCGCCGCGGACGCCTCGAGGGCGCCGTCGTCGAGATCCTGGAGCGCAGCACCCGCAGCGTCGTCGGACGCCTGTATTCCGAGAGCGGCGTCGGCCTGGTGGTGCCCGACAACAAGCGCATGACCCACGACATCATCATCCCCAGCGATCGCCTGTTGCAGGCGCAGCAGGGACAGATCGTCGTCGCGGAGATCACCGACCAGCCCACCAAGCGCACCCCCCCCATCGGCCGCATCGTCGAGGTGGTGGGCGACCACATGGGCCCGGGCATGGAGACGGACATCGCCATCCGCGCCCACGACCTGCCGGTGGAGTGGCCGCAAGCCGTCACCGAGGCGATCGCCACCCTCGGCGAGGAGGTGCCGGAGGCGGCCAAGGCCGGGCGCACCGACCTGCGCGAGCTGCCCCTGGTCACCATCGACGGCGCCGACGCCCGCGACTTCGACGATGCCGTCTACTGCGAGCGCAAGCCCAAGGGCTGGAAGCTCTTGGTCTGTATCGCCGACGTCTCCGCCTATGTGTCCCCCGACAGCCCGTTGGATCAGGAGGCCGTCAAGCGTGGCAACTCGGTGTACTTCCCGGATCGGGTCATCCCCATGCTGCCGGAGGTGCTGTCCAATGGTCTGTGCTCCATCAACCCGAGCGTCGATCGGCTGTGCATGGCCTGCGAGCTCTATGTGAATCGCGAGGGTCGGGTGACCCGCTCGCGGTTCTTCGAGGCGGTAATGCGCTCTCATGCGCGCCTCACCTACGATGAGGTGGCGGCCCTGCTGGACGATGCGGAGCCCGATCCCGTCCTGGCCGAACGGCACGATGCGGTCCTGCCCCATCTGCAGGAGCTGTACGCGTTGTTCGAGGCCCTGCATGGCGCACGTGCCGTTCGCGGCGCCATCGACTTCGACACCACCGAGACCAAGTTCGTCTTCAATGAGTCGCGGCGCATCGCCCGCATCGAGCCGGTGCAGCGCAACGACGCCCACCGCATCATCGAAGAGTGCATGCTCGCCGCCAATGTGGCCGCGGCCCGGCTGTTCGAGCGCAAGAAGATGCCGGCGCTGTATCGCATCCACGAGACGCCGAGCCAGGACAAGCTCTCCGATCTTCGCGAATTCCTCGGCGAGCTGGGCTTGAATCTGCCCGGCGGCGACAAGCCCACCGCGCAGGATTATGCGACGCTGCTGGCGTCGGTGAAGGGCCGCGCGGATGCGCATCTCATCCAGACCGTGCTGCTGCGGTCCATGCAGCAGGCCATGTACAGCTCCGACAACGTCGGCCACTTTGGCCTCGCCTACGAGGCCTACACCCATTTCACCTCGCCCATCCGGCGCTACCCGGATCTGATCGTCCACCGCATCATCAAGCACATCCTCGCCGGCGGCACGGCGGCGGATCTGGAGTACTCCAAGCCCGAGCTACAGCAGGTGGCCGACGTCTGCTCCGGCACCGAGCGCCGCGCCGACGATGCCACCCGCGACGCCGAAAGCTGGCTCAAGTGCGAATACATGCGCGACAAGCTCGGCGAGGAATTCGACGGCACCATCACCAGTGTGCAGGGCTTTGGCATCTTCGTGGAGCTGGACGAGGTCTTCATCGACGGCCTGGTGCACATCACCGCGCTGGACAACGACTACTACCACTTCGACCCCGTCGGCCACCGCCTAACCGGCGAGCGCACCGGTCAGGTCTACCGCCTGGGCGACCGCCTGCGGGTGCAGGTGGCCGCCGTCAACCTGGACGAGCGCAAAATCGACTTCGTGCTGGCCAAATCCGTGCAACAGTCTGCGCAGAAGTCAGGTAGGCAGGCCGCCAAGGGACCCGGCAAGAAGCGCTCGCGCCCGCCGCGGCGCAACCGCAAGACGGCCGCCTCCTGATCCGCGGCGCGGCGGGCGCAGCACGCCCGCCGCCAGCCCGAAGGCCCGAGTCCACTCGTGAGTCCCAGCCGTGAGTTCCAGCCAGCCCAGCGGCGCCAGCCCCACCATCGGCATCAATAGTGCCCGCAGCGCGCTCAAATTCGGCGCCGAGCAGGTGGCCGAGCTCTGGCTGGACCGCCGCCGCCGCGACCAGCGCCTCGCCGAGCTGGCGGGCTTGGCGCGCGACGCCGGCGTCCGCGTGCGCCAGCTGGATCGGCAGGCCCTGGACGCCGCCGCCGGGGGAGGCAACCACCAGGGTGTCATCGCCTGGGTGACCGGACCCGCCGCACGCCCCGCGCAGGACCTGGATGCACTGCTGGCCGGGCTCGAGCATCCGCCGCTGCTGCTGATCCTGGACGGCGTCACCGACCCCCACAACCTCGGCGCCTGCCTGCGCAGCGCCGACGCCGCCGGCGCCGACGCCGTCATTGCGCCCAGGGACAAGGCGGCGGGCCTGACGCCGGCGGCGGTCAAGGTTGCGAGCGGTGCGGCGGAGTCCGTGCCCTTCATCCAGGTGACCAACCTGGCCCGCGTGCTGGAGCAGCTCAAGGCCGCCGGCGTCTGGCTCATGGGCACCGCCGAAGATGCGCCGGCGAGCCTGTACCAGACGGATCTCACCGGCCCGCTGGGGCTCGTCCTGGGCGGCGAGGGCAGTGGCATGCGGCGGCTCACACGCGCGCACTGCGACGTGCTGCTGCATATTCCCATGCGCGGACGGGTGGAGAGCCTCAACGTCTCCGTCGCCGCCGGTGTGTGCCTGTACGAAGCTCTGCGCCAGCGGGGTGGTCAGGACCGGGAGCCCAGGACCCAGACCCTACGACCTGGGAAACTTGCGGCGCAACCGAGGGGATGAGGATACCGCAGGGCGCCCTTGCCGACGGCGGCGGTTGCACCCATTGCAAATCCGCGTCGAATGCACGGGAGTGCGCCGTTATACTGGTGCGTTATGCAGCCCACGCCGTCCGCGGCGGCGAATGCGTAGCCGCCGGCGCCGCCGCGCGCAGCCGGTCACGCCCCGCATGTGCGTTTGAGTCATTTCCCAAACAACGAGGTTCGATCCCATGGATCACGGCACTACCATTACACAATTCATCAGCGAGGAGCAGCACAAGGCGCCCGGCGCCACCGGCGAGTTCACGGCGCTGCTGAACGACATCGTCACCGCCTGCAAGATGATCAGCAACCAGGTGAACCACGGCGCGCTGGTGGGCGCACTCGGCAGCGCCGGCAGCGAGAACGTGCAGGGCGAGACGCAGAAAAAGCTGGACGTGCTCTCCAACGAGATGTTCATCCAGTGCAACGAGTGGGCGGGCCACCTCGCCGCCATGGCGTCCGAGGAAATGGACGATGTCTACCAGATCCCGGCGCAGTATCCGCGCGGCAAGTACCTGATCACCTTCGACCCCCTCGACGGCTCCTCCAACATCGACGTCAACGTCTCCGTGGGCACCATCTTCAGCATCCTGCGCTGCCCGGGCGGTGTGGACAAGCCCACGGTGCGCGACTTCCTCCAGGCCGGTACCCAGCAGGTGGCCGCGGGCTACGCGCTCTACGGCCCCTCGACCATGATGGTGCTCACCACCGGCAAGGGCGTGAACGGCTTCACGCTGGACCAGAACATCGGCGAGTTCATCCTCACCCACCCGGACATGACCATCCCCGCGGACACGGCGGAGTTCGCCATCAACGCCTCCAACGGCCGCTTTTGGGAACCACCCATCAAGCGCTATGTGGACGAGTGCCTGGCCGGCAAGGACGGCCCCCGCGACAAGGACTTCAACATGCGCTGGATCGCGTCCATGGTCGCCGAGGTGCACCGCATCCTCACCCGCGGCGGCGTGTTCATGTACCCCATGGATTCGAAGATGGCCGCCAAGGGCCAGGGCGGCAAGCTGCGCCTGCTCTACGAGGCCAACCCCATGAGCTTCGTCGTCGAGCAGGCGGGTGGCGGCTCCATCACCGGCCGTGAGCGCATCATGGACATGCAGCCGCAGGAACTGCACCAGCGCGTGCCCGTCATCCTGGGCTCGCGCAACGAGGTGGAGCGCATCCAGGGCTACCATACCGAGGACTGACGCCGCCGCGCCGGCGGCGCGCCGGGCGCTCGGGGCCTGCGCCGGATCCGCAGCGCCCCGCGGCAACCGCGGCTCGTAGGCCGCACGCAGCACGCATGGTTCTCCTTTCGCGACACACGCAGCCATCATGTCCAACACCAATGCACAGACCGCCGTCGTGCTGCTCTCCGGCGGCCTCGACTCGGCGACGGCACTGGCGATGGCGCGTGCCGAAGGGTTGCGCTGTCATGCCCTCAGCATCGACTACGGCCAGCGCCACCGGGCGGAGCTGGACGCGGCGCAGGCCGTGGCGCGCCAGCTCGGTGCCGCCGCCCACACCACCGTCCCCCTCGACCTGCGGCCCATCGGCGGCTCAGCGCTCACCGACGCCGGCATCGCCGTGCCGGAGACACCCACAGACGGCATCCCCGTCACCTATGTGCCGGCGCGCAACACCCTGCTGCTGGCCCTCGCCCTGGGGCTCGCCGAGGTCACCAGCGCCAGCCGCATCGTCGTCGGCGTCAACGCGCTGGACTACTCCGGTTACCCCGACTGCCGCCCCGCCTTCATCGACGCCTTCCAGCAGCTCGCCCGGGTCGCCACCAAGGCCGGCATCGAAGGCCACGCCCCCCGCATCGACGCCCCCCTCATCAACCTCAGCAAAGCCGAGATCATCCGACGCGGCAGCGCGCTCGGCGTCGACTACAGCATCACGGTTTCGTGCTACCAGGCGGACACGCAGGGACGCGCCTGCGGGCGCTGTGACTCGTGCCGACTGCGCGCCGAAGGCTTCCGCGCCGCCGGGCTGCCAGATCCCACGCGCTACGTCTGAGCCGAGCCGGCGCGTACCGCTCCCCCCTCACGACCCAGCGCATGACCCAACGCATGATCCAGCGCACGAGCGCAACAGCCGAGCCCATCGACGGGCGTCTGAGTCGCCCGCGCCTGCAAGACCGCAAGGCCCAGGGTGAGCGCCTATAAACGAGCGCCGAAACATGTATCTGAGGCATCCTTCGAGAAACTGTCCTGGGAGTTTCTCGTGTCTGCCAGCATCCTTGAGCATTTTGCCTGAGGGCAATTTTGCATACCGTCCTCAGAGAGATGGCGAGCTCACCGTCACGCGACTGTATCAGCGGAATGGGCAGGTGCGCCTAGTCAGATTTAGGTCTATTGGTCGGTCCTTGCCTAGTGTCACTAGTCTTCTAGGCGGTCGACCGTTCGTCCACTCAATGAATCAGCAAACAGGATGACTGTGATTGCTCTCTGGCCTTGGGCGCTGCTTCTCATTCTGGTGCTCTCCAGCCTCATCCCACTTGGCGTCCATCTAGGGTATCGCGCGCCACGGATGCCTATCACGGACTCGCCAGCCAAGCATGGGCTGGACTTCACATCCATCCAGATTCCAACGGTCCGCGGCAGGAACCTCTCGGGCTGGTTCCTACCATCGCCAGGCGCCTCAAAAACCCTACTGATCCTGCATGGCTGGGGCAGCAATGCGGAGCAGATGCTGCCGCTGGCGAAACCCTTGCACGGCACAGACTGGAATCTCTTGCTGTTCAACGCACGCAACCACGGCAATAGTGATGGTGACAGCTTTTCATCGTTGCCGCGCTTCGCCGAAGATCTGGGCTGCGCCATCAACTGGCTACAATCACAGCACCCGAACAGCGCCAAGCAAATCGCTGTGCTCGGCCATTCAGTGGGTGGTGGCGCGGCCTTGTTCGAGGCGACCCGCAATCCTCGGATCGGTGCGGTCATCGCCATCGGTACCTTCGCAGATCCTGATGAGCTGACCGAACGCTCGCTGAAACCTTTGCACCTGCCGCGCTTTGTCGTCATTCTGACCAAGCGGTATGTTGAATGGGTCATCGGCCACCGATTCGCCGAGATCGCGCCCATCAGCACCATTCGGCGCGTGCATTGCCCTGTCCTACTGATTCACGGCACCGCCGATCGCGCTGTACCCATCAGCGATGCCCGACGCGTTGCTGCCGCTGGGGACAGCTCAAGCGTTAGTCTCTATGAGGTTCAAGGGGCCGATCATGATTCGGTAGATCTGATCGAAGCGCACGCCGCTGTGATGATAGGGTTTCTGCGCCGGTGAGACTCAGCCTAACGAGCATGCTGGCAGTTCCCGCGACCAGGTCGTCGGGCGGCCGGGTGATGCGATCTTCGCCCAGGTCTGAACGACTGAACAGCACGGCAAACGGCACTCAAACGGCTACAATGAACGATCGCAGATCGGACCAGCGCAACAATGCCAACCGGGCCGCTCCCTTCATCCTACACGACGACCGGGCTCCACCATGACCAACCATCACGAGCAAGACGACCACCGCCAGAAAGTCCGTAGCGCCTATGCCAAAGTGGCCCACGCCGAGAGTGCCGGCGATTGTTGTGGTGTCGAATCGAGCTGCTGCGGGGTCTCCGATGATCAGGCCATCAACACCCTGATCTCGACCCGGCTGGGCTACAGCACAGCGCAACTGACCAGCGTCCCCGGTGGTGCCGATATGGGATTGGGCTGCGGCAATCCCGGTGCCATCGCCTCACTCAAACCTGGGGAGGTGGTTGTCGATCTGGGCGCCGGCGGCGGTTTCGACTGCTTCCTCGCAGCCCAGGAGGTCGGCGAGCACGGTCGCGTCATCGGCATCGACATGACCCCGGATATGCTGAGCAAGGCCCGCCAGAACGCCGCCCGTGGCCAGTACACCAATGTTGAGTTCCGACTCGGTGAAATCGAATACCTGCCGCTGGCCGATGCCAGCGCGGATGTCATCCTTTCCAACTGCGTCATCAACCTCTCGCCGGACAAGCCACAGGTCTTCCGCGAGGCCTTTCGGGTGCTGAAACCCGGCGGACGCCTGGCCATCTCCGATGTGGTCGCCACGGTGGAGTTACCCGAGGCAATGCGGCAGGACGAACAACTCATCGCCGGTTGCATGGGCAACGCCTCGCTGATCGAGGAACTTGAGCAGATGATCACAGCCGCCGGCTTTTCCGGAGTGCGCATCGCACCCAAGGATGAGTCCCGCGCGTTTATTCGCGACTGGGCACCGGGTCGAGGCGTCGAAGACTATGTTGTTTCGGCGACCATCGAAGCGGTCAAGGCCATTCCTGCAGCCATTGCCAGCGAAGATCAAAAAATGGCTTAGCTCATCAATCAGGTAACATCCGGGCTGATTAGACGATAACCCGATTTCAAGGACAACCGATGATCAGCCTTGGCGCATACACAGAACTAAAAATATTCTCTGCCGTCGCGATTCTGGCAGCCGCTTTCATCGGCGGATCGATTCCATTGTTACGCGGTGAGCGGGCTCGCACTGCCGGAGGGTTCCCACTGGGCCGGGCGTTTGCTGCGGGTGTGTTTTTGGCGCTTGCGCTGCTCATCATGTTGCCCGCTGGAACACACTGGATGGGCGTGGCCTTCGGTCGGCTGGATTTTCCCATCGCAAGCCTCTTGGCAATATTCGCATTTTTGGCGCTCTTGGAACTCGAGCACTTGTCTGCGCACGCGCGCCACGCCATGGATGGATCAGATCCAACGCGCACAGACCCTTCAATCGGCCCGCCGCCGTCGCCAGCGATCCTGCCTATGCTCATGACGCTGCTCATTGGCATTCCGTCTTTCTTTCTGGGTGTCGCGCTCGGCATCTCCACCGATCTTTTCGCCATCCTCATGATTCTGCTGGCCGTCTTGGCGCACAAGGGCACGGCGGGCTTCGCCCTGGCCTTGCAAATGGCACGCAGCACACTGCCGAATGGCAGCGCCTGGATGTTGCTCAGCGTCTTCGCCTTCGCAACCCCTGCCGGAATCCTGGTTGGGGGTGATCTGGCCCTGCTACTGAGCGACCACGCACTCGCGGTGGTCAAGGCCGGTACCCTGTCTATCGCCGCTGGCCTGTTTTTATACCTGAGTACGCTCCACGAGATGCGGCATGCACCCTTGGTAACCGTCTGCGCGGGCTTACCAGGCTTTTTGCTTTTCCTCGCTGGCTTCTTGATTACTGCTGCAGTCCGGGTTGGTATCGGCCTGGGACAGGCCCACCATTTCTAATCGCCTTACAGCGCATGGGGCCGCTACGGTCAGAGAATGCCCTGACCTGCAGCGCCAAGCGCCAGCCAGACTGTCGGTACCTATGACGTGAATTCCGACCAAGACAACACCACTGAATTCCGGCCAGAGTATCGCCACAATCCGCAACACTTCCACCTGAAACCTTTTGTGGCTGTTGCCGGCACGGCATCGGGCAGGCTGTTTGCCGGTGTCGATGTGATGATACGATTTTTGAACCAGTCCGTTTAACTTGCCATCCATGCGCGCGCGTTCCCAACCTCAGGCTGCATCCACATCAGAGCCGGTCAGAGCGCCGGCGGACCGGTCCACCACGATACAAGCCGATTGATGCCACAGCGCTGAGAATGACGATCGAAGACCTCGTACAAACGGGCCAGCGACATTCGTGACTGGGATCGAGGCGGCCTTATTGGCCTCCGCCAAGGAAAAGTGTTCATCGCCTTCGTGCAACGCCCGGCGGATAGCGGAGACTGCGGCGCACCTGGTCGATCACGTCATCCCGCCGCTGCCGGTGCGCCAGTGGATCCTCTCGGTGCCCAAACGGCTGCGCTGGCCTAGTTGAGATCAGGCGGAGCGCGAGCCGCGGGCGCTCAGCGCCGTGCTGCACCTCCTGCTGCGCGTCATCGAGGCCCATCTGCGCCAGGGCAGCGACACCAGCGCGCAGGCCCGCTTCGGGGCGGTGCCCTTCATCCACCGTTTCGGCGCCTCCCGCAACCACCATGCCGCAAAGCTCAAGCGGGTTCCCAGTGGGCGAACGCTACGCTATACTTGGAAATTCTGCGGCGTGTCTCCACCCAACCCAGCGAGATCGCGCAGAGCCACCCCACAACGCGCCCTTAGCTCAGTTGGTAGAGCATCTGACTTTTAATCAGGTGGTCGATGGTTCGAGTCCATCAGGGCGCACCAAATAAAATCAAGGGCTTATGGGATTCCGTGGCCCTTTTTCTTTGCCCGCCAAAAAGCCTGTGCCACGGATATGCCACGGGTCAGCGGTGACGGCCCACGGGCACCAGAACCCCACTGCGCGGGCGGCTCCAGGGCAGTGCCGACGTGGTGCGGTGCGGCGGGCACCGGGGCTTGGGAAATTTCGCCACAGTGGCGTTTTTTCCAAGCCAGGCAACCACCTAGCGAAATACGCTGTTTTGGACCAACCGGTGATCGAGGTCTCGACTTTGATCAGCAGGAGGGAGCAGCGTTCACGCGCCTCGGTGGGCGAGTGCTCCCACCATGCCTGCAAGCCGTCGACGATGAAGTCGCTGGTCTTGGCGGAGCTGCCGACGTGCAGATACAGCTCGCGGCTGTCTTCGTTGACGGCGCCGAAGAGCGTGTACTTCTCCCGGCAGCCCATGTCGTGGTCGGCCGCCTTGTGCCCGCCCCGCGTCATGCCGCCGCGCGAGTACCGACCCATGTTGACGGTGGCCTGGCAGTCGATGCTCACACGCGTGACGCTCGGGTCGTTGCCGGCGTCGTCCTTGCAGCGGAGGTTGGCGAAGATGGCGTCGGTTAGCGGAATTTTTTTTGGGGCTTGGCCTTGAGCACCGGGCGCAGCCGGTAGCCGTTGCGGTTGAGGATGTCGGCCATGGTGCGCGCGGCCAGCACCACGGTGTCGGCAAACCCCGGGTCCTTGAGCGCACGCCTGGCGCGGGCGGCGGTTCACGCGCCCCATCTTCGAGACCGCAAGCTTGACATCTTCGATGTGCTCGGCACTCAGGTTGCTGACCGGGGGGCTGCTGGAATCCGAGATTATGGGCTTTAGATCGATATCTGAGAAACTACGCGAAGTATCTTCCATATCGGCATATTCCAAATCGACAAATCACCTAAGGGCTCAAGAAACTGCCTCAGATCAAATTCCCTCGGTTGTGTCAAGATGTAGCATCTCTTACACTGACGACTCAAGATGCGCAAGGCTAAGGTACAGTCGCGTCAAAGCAGGGGTTACTGCAGATGGAGCAGACGACCAACGTCACAGGCCAACGACGGAACCGGAACCGACCAATCGGTTGGCCTCGGTCATTAGTCTCGTCTTCCGGCATCGTCAACCAAGGCTTCGCACCGTCCGCTTCCTCTGATCCATCTCATGTTGCCGTACTGACGTCCGTGCGTGACTTCACGCCGTCAGGGCTTTCTCGCCCACCGCTCCTTCAACGCCATCTCTCGTGTTCGTCCCCACCCGTTCTCAAAGCGGTGCGAGTGGCGTCATGTCACTGTTTTCGTACACTTACGGTTTCGCATACCAACATCGATCGACACCCTGGGCTCGCTGATGTTCTTCAGTGTGGTGAAAGGCCCAACTTGTCATCGCTCCGTGACCACCATATTCAGGGCGTCATGCTTTACGCCATCAGCACTTCCGCATGCCTGTTACACCGTAAGCACTCAATCCTAAACTCATAGGAGACTACTATGACTGTAAAAAATCGTTTATTTTATTTCGTGGGTTTAATTCTGATATCGCTGCTTTCTTTTTCATTCACACCTGTTTCCGCGGAGAGTCAATATATAGTAAAAGAGGGCGACTCCCTGTCTAAAATAGCAGAGCAAATTTATGGTAAGCCAGAGGCGTGGATTACAATCTACCAAGCAAATCGAAATCGCATTAAGGACGATGGAAACTTTGTTAAGGTGGGAGCTAAACTTAAAATACCTGAGATGGCAGATGAGGATATAGCGAATCAGGTCGCTCGTACTGAAGCAGTCCAGGACAAAGCTGAAGAGGTTTTTCTCGTTACAGGTGATAACTATGCTCCGTTTAGCGGCGAAGACTTGCCGCAGAAGGGGATGTTTACCGAAATCGTTGATATTATATTCAAACGTATGGGTTATAACCCAACCATTCAGTTTATGGATTGGCAGGATGGATTTGACATGACGTATAAAAGGGGAGTTTTCTCGGCGACCTTCCCGTACCTAAAAAACAATGAACGGTTGCGGCAGTTTTACTATTCAGAGCCAATTTTCGAAACCATGATATTCGCGTATCGTGATGTTAATTCGCCATTTCAGTATAGCCACGAGGAAGATCTTAAAGGACGTAAGGTTTGCAGACCAGAGGGGTATTATACCCACGATCTGGAGCGCTTCGTAAAGGCTGATGTGATTGAATTAGTGCGGCCCGAGGATATTGATGAGTGCTTCGATTTCTTGGTCGAGGGGAAAGTGGACTTCGTTAGCGTCAATGAGATGACGGGAAATCAGCAGGTTGTCGAAAAAGGATTGAGGGATAGAGTGGAGCCTTCCGATAAAATAATGAGTGTCGAAGGCTTATATGTCATTTTTCCGAAATCAACGGCGAACGGTCGCGTGCTGCAATACAAGTTTAATCAAGAGCTAGAGAAGATGAAGCAAAGTGGTGAACTTAATGGCATAATCCAGCGGCACGTGAATCATTACTATGACTCCTTAACCAGCGGCAGTCCTGATAGCAAACAAAGCGAGTCCTCATCCCAGCCTAAGGTCCCAGAGGAACAAGTGAATGCTGAGGCTACTATGCCGACTGGATCACCGATCCGCAGCGGTAGCGAATTTTAAGCGAGACGAGTGTTGCCCCTGAAGTGACGGAAGTTACGAAATGAAGAGCGTACTGAATTTCATCGTCGTGCTAGCTTTGCTTGCCGGGGGCACATATTACTTTGCCCCAGGGCTATGGGCAAAGTTAAATGAAATCTACCGTGAAAATGCAGGGTGGACAGAGCAGGCGAAAAAAGACCGTCCGATTGCGTATCTAGAGTATGTAATCAAGAACGCAGAGCGCGAATATGGCAGCATCGACGAATATGCGCTGAATTATAATCACGCGATCACAGCGCTAAGGGCTCAGCGTGATGATAGCCGGATTATTGTCAATCATGATAATCAGCTGCTTGATGAGATGAAGGCGCTTTATAAAACGGTTGAAAACGGGGAAACTGATTGGCCGGTTCAGTTCCGTGATGCGGCGTACACCGAGGGGCAGTTTAAACAACAGATTCAGGTCCTGTTAAATGAAAGAGAGACGCACGAAGATATTGCGAAGAGGCTGAATCAAGAGGTCGGCCAGATGCATAACCGTTTATCAGAACTTAAAGTTGCAAAGGCCGATTACAAGGCGAAGCTTGCTGAGATGCGAGCGAATTTGGCGATAGCTAGGGCAACAAAGGGTACGCGCGCGATTGATGATATTATTAAGAACGCTGATCGAGTGATGGTTTTTGTGGACAAAACATCATCTGCCTTTTCGTCGCCGGTGCGTACAGCGTCGGAAATAAACGCGGCGGCTGAACAAAGTGAGGGTGTTTCGAATTCGGATGTATCGTCGTTTCTCAGCCAGTAGTCGGGCGCTGTTTTGAGATCTGTTAGTGGCTCCGCATTTTTCGCCGAAGTACAGGCGTCTGGTACTTCGCAGGTCCTTGCGGTGGCGGGGGCGGCGTCGATTGGCGCTTTTTATTTGGTTTGGACGGGATGCGCTATTTCCACTTCTGCGCGCCGAGCATGTGGATCATCTTCATTATCGAAATCTTGGCAACGTTTTGGGAGAGCTTCCGCTCTTTGACGTTCTTCCGCTTCACAGCGTAACCCACGGTGTGGTAACCAATTTGCGGAAAGTCTTCGGAAAAACGTTGGTTAATTTCGCTTGCAGGGTGGTTTCGGTTTTATGGCTAATCCTGTTTTGGTATTTACCGCTGTCACTAATACTTTAGCGGCGCTTTGGCCAAGGTTCGAATGAGTAGTCATCATAAAGCGGCGATCCATTTGCCCCATCTCTTTGCACATAAATGGCTCTTCGGGATCTCAGTAGGGTAAAATATCCTGTAGTAACAGCCAGTTAGACCGACGAGGAGATCAAGATGAGCGCGAACAACGAGTTGGAGGTCACGGCGATGTCCGTCCCAGCCACACCCCTGGAAGATGAGCTTCTCGCGACCTTGCGCACGCTGCCGGCGGCGCGGCAACGCGAGGTATTGGATTTCGCGGCCTTTATCAAGCAGCGTGCTCCGGCGCGGGCGGATGAGCCGCGCCCGTTTGGCCTTTGCGCCGGCGATTTCGAGGTTCCGGAGGATTTCGATGCCCCGCTGCCCGACGACGTGCTGCGCACCTTCGAGCAATGAGGCTATTGCTCGACACCCACGTCTTCCTGTGGCATCTCAACGGCTCGAAGGCGCTGCCGGCTGACCTCCGAGCGGCGATTCAGGACCCGGCGAACGCCGTGTTCCTGAGCCCGGTCTCGATCTGGGAGCCCTCAGTGCCAGGATAAGTGTCGTCTGCCCCTGTTACGATTCTTAAGAATCTTTGAGGGCGAGAGGAGCACATCAT
>NZ_CAJXWY010000035.1 GCF_913062725.1 uncultured Thiohalocapsa sp. | reverse complement strand
GCGGCGCAGCGGCGAGCCGGCCTCAGCGAGGGCACGCTGCAACGCATCGCCCGCCGCCCGTTGCAGTCCCTGCTCTACATCGCCGGTGCCGCTGGCGTGGTGTACCTGATGCTCTGGCCTTTCTTCACGTTGACATGATGACCGCGACGGTCATGGCCGACGCGGCGACCTCAGGCAAGCGCAGGCTGGCCGAGCGGTTGCGGTGGTCGGCTGCGCCGGGCCTACTGTCCCGCCAACGGTAAGCGGAAGGTGACGCTGTCCGGCCCGAGTGCCAGGCCGCCGCCGTGGTCCTGGGCGACGCGCTCGGCGGCCTTGGCCATCAGGCGCAGATCGGCGCGCTCGCGCGGCGGATCCGGTGGTTGAGCACCGGTGACCCCGATGACGAGCCAGGCCTCGCCGTCGCGTTGCCCGGTATGCAGGAGCGGCCGTTGCGCGCAGACACCGTTGCCATCGGTGCCGACACCCAACAGACGCAATGCATGGACGAAGGCCGCCTCCAGACTACAGCGCTCGGCGGGCATGACGATGCCGGCGGCGGCATCCGCCGCCGCATCGCCGCCGAAGCTGCGCACCACGGTAGCGGCCAGGGCGCCTACATCCAGCCGTTGGCGCGGACCATCACCGAAACGCGTGGCATTCACCGTCTCAGAGAGCTCAGTGGCCAGACTGCCCGCCGCCGTCTGAATGCGCGCCAGACGCTCGGCGAGCCGGGTGTCGTTGCGGCTTTCCGACTGCAAGGTCTCGGCGATGAGGTCAATGACACTCAGTGGTGTGCGCAGCCGGTGTGCCTGCTGACGCGCCTGCTCGGCGAGCAGGGAGCGCCGCTCCAGATCCGTGAGACGCTCCAGCACGGGATCGAGGTCGTTACCAGCCGTGGGCGCATCGGTCGCGGTGGGGCCGGATCCACCGCGGCGCAGCCTACTCCTTACCATCTTGGTGCCATGCGTGCTGTCAATCGGTCAGTCATCACTGGATGGATTGGCTCGCGCCATGTTGCATCAGCTGTACCAGATTCGAGCGTGAGCGTCCTGCCGCCGCCGTGACGCGCGACGCAGCGCCTGCGGCCGTCGCCGCCGTCGCGATGCCATCGGGTGATTTGCGCCAGTGCCCGGTCGCTAAGCCCCAACGCCGCATTCGGCGCCGCTCGCGCCGGCACGGACCCGCAGCCGGCTGCCCCGTACCCGACGGCGCTCCTCCGATACCGTCAGTCGAGCGCTTCGTTGTAACCACAATCGTTTGCGCCAATGGCGTATGGGCTCGCGCATATGAACGCTTGTCGCGGCGCGAAAACACATGGCCGGAGACACCCCCATGTCCGAGCCCGCTGTCCAAGCCCTGCTGCACGCGGCGCGCGTGCGCGTCGTGGCGGGGACGCTGGCCCAGCTGCTGGTGATGCTGGCACTGCTCTCTGCGGTGCCGACGATGGTGGCGCTGGGCCTCGGCAGCATTGCTCTGGCGCAACGCCTTGGCGTGATGACAACGCTGCTCTGTGTGGCTGGTGTCCTGCTGCTGCGGCTGCCGGGGCTCGACCTGCGGCGGATCGACCTGCAATGGAACGAGGCGCTGGCGGTCACAGCGCTGGCCTTCCTGCTCGCCGCGGCCGCGATGGTGTGGCCCTTGATGGCGGCGGGCATCGAGCCCCTGGACGCGCTGCTGGAGAGTGTCTCTGCAGTGACCACCACCGGCCTCACGGTGCTGCGAGGTCTCGAGACCACTGACCCGGCCGTGCTCTTCCTGCGCGCCTGGATGCAATGGTACGGCGGGCTCGGCATCGCCGTGCTGACGGCGGCGCTGATCATGCGCCATCACACCAGCGCCCGGCGCCTGCTGGAGTGCACCGGCGAGCACCTGACCAGCGCCGGGGCCCGCCAGCATGCGCGTACGGTGTTCGCCGTCTACGCGGCCTTGACGCTGCTCGCGGTGGCCGCCGTCTGGGCTGCGGGGGTGGCGCCCTTCGACGCGCTGCTCTACGCCCTGTCGGCGGCGGCCACCGGCGGCTTCGCCCCGGCGGACGCCAGCCTGGCAGGCCTGCCTCTGGCGGCCGTCGGCGTGCTGACGGCCGTCTGTGCACTCGCGGCGGTGAGCCTGCCATTGTACGCGCAGGTGCCCACACGCGGGCTGGCGATACTGTGGCGAGATGAAGAAGTCCGCATGCTGGTGGCCGTGGTACTGCTGGCGGCCCTGGCGCTGACGCTCATCGGTCTGTGGCAGCAGGGTCTCGACTGGCCCGAGGCCCTCGGTCATGGGTTGGCGCTCGGCGTCTCGGCGCAGACGGACACGGGCTTCAGCACGACGACGATCGCGGCGCTGCCGGCCGCAGCGCTGCTGGTGCTGATGCTGTCCATGACCATCGGCGGCTGCACCGGCTCCACCGCCGGCGGGCTCAAGATCGTGCGGCTGCTGGTGGTGCTGCGGCTGGTGCAGCTGGCCCTGCGGCGCACGGCGGTGGCCGAGCGGGCGGTGCTCAATGCCCGCATCGACGACGAGCGGGTGGAGCAGGACATGATCACCAGCGCCCTGCAGCTGCTCACGCTGTGGCTCGCGGTGCTGCTGCTGTCCTGGCTGGTGTTCCTGTTGCATGGCGCGCCGCCGCTGCCGGGCCTGTTCGAGGTGGTCTCCGCCACCGCCAATGCCGGCCTCAGCGCCGGGCTGACGGGTCCAGCGCTGGCACCGGCACTCAAGACCGTGCTCATCGCCGACATGCTCTTCGGCCGCGTCGAGATCATCGCCATGCTCGTGCTGTTGTACCCACCCACCTGGATCGGCCGGAGGCGCAAGACCTGATGCGAACCGCATTCATCGGCAGCAACTCGCTGACCATCACCACCGCCGAGCTGCTGCTGGCCGATGGCCACGAGGTGATCATCGTCGAGCGCGACCGCAACCGCATCGACGCGCTGAGCGAGCGCCTGGACGCCGGCTTCGTCCACGGCGACGGCACCTCGCCCGATGTGCTCAGGGACGTAGAGCCCGAGAATACGGGTGTGCTGTTTTGTCTGCTGGAGTCCGATCAGAGCAACATCCTGGCGGCGCTCATCGGCCGCTCCCTGGGCTTCGAGCGCGTGGTGCCGCGCATCAACGACCGTCAGTTCCAGCACATCACAGACGAATTGGGGCTGGATGACACGGTGCTACCGAACCAGGCCGTCGCCAGCCACCTGCGCGACCTGCTGGGCGGCGAGAAATCCCTGGAGCTGTCGTCTGTGATCCGGGACGATGCGGCGGTGTTCAGCTTCGTCGCCGGCGACGACGAGGCCGGTCCGCTGGAGGCTCTGGACCTGCCCGAGCGCACCCGCATCGTCTGCCTCTACCGCCGGGAGCGCTTCCACCTGCCCGAGCGCACCCGTCGTATCAAGGCCGGCGACGAGATCATCCTCATCTGCGCCCGCGAGCGTCTCGATGCGCTGCACCGCCGCTGGGGCGAGTCGACCGAGGCGCATAACTGAGCTCCGCCGCCGCGCCGACGCAGGCCGGTGAAGACGCTCGCCCGCTACCGTCCTGCCATCGCCTGCGCAGAGGACGGCGCCCCGCAAGACGCCACACCGCGCCTCTGGCCCCGGCAATGGCGGCCGACCAGCACGGCCGTGTCAGATTGTGCGCCGATGCAGCCCGCCGCGCTCCGAGTGCCCTCTGCGTGCGTCGCCGGGCATCTGGAGATCAGGCACCGGCGGCGCCCGGGCCCACCCCGCCGTGGGCGCTGTCCGCGGGCTCCGGCGCGTGCCCGCGCTCGGCGTTGAGATGGTATTTCTGGATGCGGTAACGCAGCGTCTCACGGGTGGTGCCAAGGGCACGGGCGGCGGCGGTCACGTTGTGCTGGCTGCGCTCGAGCGCCGTTTTGATGATGTAACGATCCATGTCATCCAGCGCCATGCTGCCGTCCAGCGGAATGCTGATGCGATTGCCGTCGACGAAGGGGCCGGCATTGGGCTGAGCATCCGTCGGCGCGGCGACGCCATGACCGAGCTGCAGCCACTCGATGGGAAACACCTCGTCCCTGGCGAGCAACACCGCGCGCTCGATGACATTGCGCAGCTCGCGCACGTTGCCCGGCCAGGTGTAGGCGCGCATCTGGCGATAGACGGCATCGGGGATATCATGCACCTGATGCCCGGAGCGGGCGTTGTACTCGTCCACCAACGCGGGCACCAGCTGCTCCAGATCGTCCAGGCGCTCACGCAGCGGCGGCAGGTCCAGGCGGAACACGCTCAAGCGGTGGTAGAGGTCGCTGCGGAAATCGCCCGCGCGCACGCGCTCTTCGATGTTGCGATTGCTGGCGGCGATGATCTGGACGTCGACGTCGATGGATTTCTCGCCGCCGAGACGCCGCAGACTGCGGTCTTCCAGCACCGTCAGCAGCTTGGTCTGCAGGTCCGGATCCATCTCGACGATTTCGTCCAGAAACAGCGTGCCCTCGTGGGCCTGCTCCAGGTAGCCGCGATGGCGGCCCTTGGCGCCGGTGAAGGCGCCGGCCTCGTGGCCGAACAGCTCCGACTCCAATAGATCCCGCGGCAGTGCGGCACAGTTCACCTCGATCATCGGACCGCCGGCGCGCGGACCGCCATGGTGAAGGATGCGCGCCACCAGGCCTTTGCCGGTGCCGGTCTCACCGCCGATGATCAGCGCGCTGAACGGCACCTCCGCCAGCCGCGCGATCATACGGCGCGTCGCCTCCGTGGTGGCGCTGGCGCCGATGTAGGACGCGGGCGAATAGCGCCTGCGGCCGTCGCGGCTCTGGGTATCCAGCCGGCGCTGGGCCAGCGCGCTGCGGCGTGCGCCGGTGACGACGATTTCCAGCCGCGACAGGGGACAAGGCTTCTCCAGAAAATCGTATGCACCGAGGCGCAGCGCGCGCACCGAATCCGGCACGCCGCCATAGCCCGTGAGCAGGATCCATTCCCCGGGCCTCTTTTGCTTGCGCGCCTCCTCCAACAGGTCCAGCGCGTTGCCATCCGGCAGGCTCATGTCGGCGAGAACCACCAGCGGCTCCAGGCGCCGGCCCAGCACCGCCTCACGCGCCGCTTTCAGGGTTCCGGCGCGCTCCACATCCCAGCCCTTGGCGGAGAAATGGCGCCCCAGCTCGGCGGCGAGCACGGGCTCGTCCTCGATGATCAGCAATGCGTCGGACATACGGGGAACCTCTGTCGGTGTGCACCGCGGCGAACACGTTTGCCCTGTTGGGCGCTGGCTCAAGCATGATGACAGCCAACGGGCATCATGCCTCGAGCGCGCGCAGCATAGCCCGCGCCGATGATCGCGTGCGTGCTTCACCGGATGCGGGCACGGCGCACGCCGACCAGACCCCGTGGTGCGGGGCTGCGGCCCCCGCGGCCAACCAGACCCGGAGCGGCAGACACCATGGCCTCCCGAACCGACCAGATAACGGGGCGACGCACTGGTGTGTCACCACCGTCTGCACCCAGGCGGAGATATCCCGCGAACTGCACGGCCGGCCGTGCATCTCACAGCGACGAAGGCACGTGCACGCACATGCTTCGGCGGACGCCGCGAGGCCGCCGATGCCCAATGAGTGTGTACCGGGCACAACTCGCTCATCTGAAAATAAGCTACTCTGAAAAAGAGGCATGCGGCAGTGTCGCGGGCTTCGCGCCGGCGCCGAGGTGTAGCGGCCCGCGACACCACCTGCACCGCCGCGATGCCGGCGGCGCCGTCGCATCGCGGGCATTCACTGAACGGAGGTCATTATGCTGCTCAAAGACCAAGACACCGGCAAGATCGTCGAGGTGCTCGCCTTGGGCGATCTCTACAGCCCACGACACGAGCGGGTCGCCGGGCGCCTGCATTATGGCGAGGAGGCCCAGGACCCGGCCTACTTCGACAAGACCAAGCTGCACTTCGCCTCCGGCGAGCCGCTGCCGCGCTGCTGGACCGACCCGCACTACCGCGATGCCGAGGTCGACGCGGCCCATCATCACGGCAAGGCCGCCTGAGCCAAATCGGTCGGGGCCGCCCCCACCGGGCCGCTCGCCGGCGGCCCGGTATGCCGCCGGCACCGCCGGGGGAGCAGTACCCAATTGGCGGTGTATACCCGTCGCATCTCGGTTTTCGCTTTCTGTGGGCTGGGTTGCGGCTGGCGGGGGTCTCGACAGCAGGGATGCTGTCGTGAAGCCTACAGGGACGTATTCACGGTGTCCTCCGCCAGCTGCAACCTAGCCCGCAGACGCCTGCGCCGGACATTGACATCCGCCGGGTATAAGCCGCACGTCCTTTGTCAGACGAGCCGGTGCCTGATGCACCGGCATGCTCCACCCGCAAAGCCCGGGACACCGGATCGAGCCGCAGCCGCTCGGTTTCTGGCCTGGGCCGACGCCGACCGGGATCTGCGCCCGCGCCGCACCCTCGGGGGTCAGCTCCACCACCCCGAACGCCATGACATCGCACTGGCCGTTGAAGCGTTATCATGCGGTTGGCGCACACACGCGCGGCAAAAGATCCCACCAGAGACGCGGCTATGTCCCTGCTCCAGCGCCGGCCACTGGTCGTCATCGTCATTGCGCAGCTGTTCGGGACCTCGTTGTGGTTCAGCGTGAACGGTGTGTGGCTTGCGCTGGCCGCCGAGCTGGGCCTCGATGAGGGCGACCTCGGGCGTCTGACGCTCATGGTTCAGGTTGGGTTCATTCTCGGTACGCTGACCCTCGCGACGACGGGTCTGGCGGACCGGTTCTCCGCCAGTCGCGTCTTTGCGGCGGCGAGCCTGCTCGGGGCACTGGTGAATGCCGGCCTCGTCCTGGCAGCCCCCGATGCGTCGGTGGCCGGCGTGCTGCGATTGCTGACCGGCCTGTGTCTGGCCGGGATCTATCCGCTCGGCATGAAAATGGTGATCGCCTGGACGCCTGCCCATGCGGGTGCCGCGCTCGCTTGGCTGGTGGGCATGCTGACCCTGGGCACGGCCACACCGCATCTGATGCGCAGCCTCACGCTGGGGCTGCCCTGGGAGTGGGTGTTGCTGAGCGCCTCGGGGCTGACGCTGGTCGGCGGTGCGCTGGTGCTGCGCCTGGGCGACGGGCCGCATCTGCCGCCCACCGCGGCGCCAATCGCCTGGCGCGGTGGCCTCGAAGCCCTGCGCCTGCCCCATTTCCGAGCCGCCGCCGGCGGCTACTTCGGCCACATGTGGGAGCTCTACGCCGTCTGGATGCTGGTGCCACTGCTGGTGGCGCGCGAGATCAGCCGCCTGAACGCGGCCGCGGGCCTCGTGCCGATGCTGTCCTATCTCATCATTGGCATCGGGGTGGTGGGCTGTGTCATGGGTGGACAGCTCAGTCGAAGTCGCGGAAGCGCGTGGGTGGCCGCACGCGCACTGGCCATCTCCGGCACGCTCTGCCTGGCCTATCCCGTGCTGGCCGCACTGGGCACATCGCCGCTGGTGCTGATCGCCCTGTTGTTTCTCTGGGGGCTTGCGGTCATTGCCGACTCGCCGCAGTTCTCGGCGCTGGCATCGGCCAGCGCACCCTCGCATCGCGTTGGTGCCTCGCTGGCCATCATGAATGCCATTGGCTTCGGCCTGAGCATACCCGCCATCTGGCTCACCGGCCATCTCTGGGCCAGCCAGGGTCCCTGGGTGCTGTTGTGGCTGCTCCCCGGCCCGGTGTTGGGCCTCTGGGCCCTCGGTCAGCGGCCATCAGCGGCCTGAAGCCGCGAAGCCAACGAAGGCGCCGTCGGGCGGGCACTAGCGGGCCGACACCGTGTTCAGCAAACGCCACGGCGCGGGTCAGCGGCGCAGCAGGCGACAGTATCCGGTCGGGAGCGCGCACTAAGGAGTCATGGTCCAACGCGAATCGGCAACCGGCGCGCAGTTGCTCAGGCGAGCCAAAGTGTCTGCTGATTGACGAATTCCCGGATACCCAGGCGGGAGAGCTCGCGACCATAGCCCGAGTCGCGGATGCCGCCGAAGCGGCAGCCTGGGGTTGGCGCGGCCCGCAAGCATCACCCCGTAACCGCGGTGTGTCGACCCGCGGGCGGGACTCGGCCGGCGGGCGCAGGGCCCGGGGGCGTGTCAGTCCTGCCAGTCGCCGAGCTCCCGCAGCAGTGCCGTCGCATAGCTGCCGGCGGGCAGGGTAAAGGCGAGGCCCAATACATCCGGAGCGCTCCTGTATAGACGCAGCGCCTCGGGATACAGCACCAGCGGACGGCGCTCCTGCTTGAGCCCGGCGGCGGCGAGGCCCCGCAGCCACTGCCCAAAGGGCGCGGCGACGGCGGCCTCCAGCGCCGCAACGGTGCCGGTCGTCAGCGGCTCGCCGGCGCCGAACAGCGGCCCGGTGGGCTGCGCGTCACCGCTGGCCACGCGCGCGCGGATGTGCTCGTCCACGCGCTCGGCCAGGAAGTGGGAATGGCTGCCGCGCAGTTGCAGGCGCTCACCCGGCAGGGCCCGGTGCCAATCGCCGCGCTCGACGCGGGCGGCGAGCAGCTCATTGAACAGTTGCGAGCGGGCGGCGGAGAGATAGAGCCCGCGCCGGTGGCGGTCGGGACGCTGCCCCCGCGCATCCGCCGCCGTGGCCATGAACATGGCCTCGGCCCGTGCCAGATTGCCGGCGTTGCGACCGAAGCGCTGGGGGCCGAAATAATTGGGCACGCCCTGCTGCGCGATGGCATCCACACGCGCGGCCAAGCCCTCCAGATCGCCGCTCACATCGCGCAGCACCAGCTGGAAGGCATTGCCCGCCAGGACACCGCGGCGGAGCTTGCGCTGGTGGGCATGGACTTCCAGCACCTCGATGTTGTCGGCGGCGAGCAGCGCCCAATCCGGCTCGGGCCGTTGGCCGAGGTGCACCGAGAACCATTGCGTGGTCACCGCATGGCGGTCCTTGAGGCCGGCGTAGCCCACGGCCTTGTGCGGAATGCCGGCGAGGCTCGCCAGGCGCCGTGCCACCCAGTCGGTGTTGGCGTCGGTTTTGCGGACCTTGAGCAAGCGATGCTCGCCGTCGCCGTCCGGACCGAAGGCCAGGATCTCGTCGACCACGAAATCCGCCGCCTGGGCGCGGATGCGAAAATGCATCAGCGGCGCGCCATGGGCCCGGGGCAACGCGTGGAAGTCGCGCCAGCGTGGCGTCGCCGCCGGGGCTTGTGCGGCCCCCGTGGCATCCGCATCGATGCGTGCAACGGGGATCGTCATGCTTCGTCCAGCAGCACCACGGCGAAGGCGGCGATGCCCTCGCCGCGACCGGTGAAGCCCATGCGCTCGGTGGTGGTGGCCTTGACGTTGACCCGGGCGCGCGGACACTCGAGGTCCGCCGCCAGGGTCTCGCACATGGCGGCGATGTGCGCGGCGAGCTTCGGACGCTGGGCGGCGATGGTCAGGTCGGCGTTGTGCACGGCGAGGCCGCGCTCGCGCAAGGCATCCATGACCCGCGCCAGCAGGATGCGGCTGTCGACGCCGGCGTAGGCGGCATCGGTGTCCGGGAAGTGATGACCGATGTCGCCCAGGCCGGCGGCGCCGAGCAGCGCGTCGCAGAGGGCGTGGATGACGACGTCGCCGTCGGAATGCGCAGCCAGACCCTGGTCGTGCGGGATCACCACACCGCCCAGCACCAGGGGCCGCCCGGACTCGAAGCGATGGGCATCGATGCCTTGGCCGATCAGCATGGGGGAACCTCGCGTGACCCTGGACGTCCGGCTGCAACGGGCCGGAACCTCCGCGGCGTGGCTCCGCGGCGGAGTTGGCACCGCCGCTGTCTGCCGGTGCCGGACTGCGCGCTCAGCACGCCGGTGGATGCGGTCGTTGGGGGCATACTCGCGCCTCGCTATTGATCGGCTTCGGATTGCTGTCCGCGGTGCTGTCGCTGCCGGGTCAAGCCTCAGCTATCAAGCAGCGTACAACCAAATTCTAATATTAAGTGCCCGAAACTGCAGGACGATGTGATGAATCCGGCGATACCGGCCGCAACGCCACCGCGAGGCCCGAGCCTGATCCGGCAGGCACGAAGCCCCCCCGCGTTGCTCCCAGCGCGCCCCCCGGGGGCTATCCGCTTCGCCCCTGCACGTCCAACTGCTGCTGCTGAAGATAGAAGGCGGCCAATGGCAGATCCTCCGGCCGCGTGATCTTGATGTTGTCGGCCTGACACTCGATGAGTGCCGGCCGCAAGCCCAGCAGCTCCACGGCGCTGGCATCGTCGGTGACCACCACATCCCGGGCTTGCGCCTGCGCCAGGGCCCGGCGCAGCAGGCCGAGGCGAAACGCCTGAGGCGTGTAGGCCCGCCAGAGCGCACTGCGCGGTAGGGTTTCTGCCACCTGGCCCGCGTCGGCACGCTTGACGGTGTCGGCGATGGGCACTGCCAACAGGGCGCCCACGGGCTCCTCGCGCAGCGCCGCCAGCAGCCGGTCCAGATCAGACCGCCGCAGGCAGGGGCGCGCGGCGTCGTGCACCAGCACCCAGTCGTCCTCGGCGGCCCGGTCTGCCAGCGCCGTGAGGCCGTTGCGCACCGAGTGGCAGCGCTCCGCGCCGCCGGGCGCGCGCAGCACATCCGGGTGGTTGGCGTAGGCACTGACATCCGACCACCAGCCATCGGCGCTGCCCAGCACCACCGCACAGCCGGCGATGGCCGGATGCCCGATGAAGGCGGCGATGGCGTGGTCGATGACGGGTCGGCCGGCGAGCGCGAGATACTGCTTGGGCACCTCGGCGCCGAAGCGGCGGCCGACGCCGGCGGCCGGGATCAGCGCCCAATGGCGCACGGCGCCGCTCACGCCAGCATGCCCTGCCGCCCGCCGGCGGCGCTGCGGCCCTGCGGCGCGGTCATTGGCCGCGCTCCCGCTTGGGCTTCTCGATGACCTGGAGGAACACCTCGCCGCGCTGGATCATGCCGAGCTCGCTGCGGGCCCGGTCCTCGATGGCCTCCAGGCCGGTGCGCAGATCTTCCACCTCCGCCGCCAGGGCCAGATTGCGCGCCTCCAAACGCCGCAGCTCCGCACGGTGCTCGTCGATCTGTGCGCGCAGAGCATACAGATCCTTGATACTGCCCTCGCCCACCCACAGGCGGTACTGGAGCAGGCCTAAGAGCAGCAGCAAACCGAGACTGACCCAGCGTGTCACGACACCGGCCCGCGCTGCTTATGCATGATGACCCGGGTATGTCTGCGGCTCTTAAAGATGCTTGAACGCCGCGCGACCGGGATAGACGGCCGCGTCGCCGAGCTGATCTTCGATGCGCATGAGCTGGTTGTACTTCGCTACACGGTCGGAGCGCGAGAGTGAGCCCGTCTTGATCTGGCCGGTGCCGGCGGCGACCACCAGATCGGCGATGGTGGTGTCTTCGGTCTCGCCGGATCGATGCGAGACCACGGCGGTGTAGCCCGCGTCCGTCGCCATCCGGATGGCCGCCAGTGTTTCGGTCAGGGTGCCGATCTGATTCACCTTGATGAGGATGGAGTTGGCGATGCCCTTGTCGATGCCTTCCTGCAGGATCTTGGTGTTGGTGACGAACAGGTCATCGCCCACCAGCTGCACCTTGCCGCCGAGGCGGACGGTGTGGTCCCGCCAGCCGTCCCAGTCGCCCTCCGCCAGGCCGTCCTCGATGCTGATGATGGGATATTGCTCGCACCACTGCAGCAGCAGGTCCGTCATGCCGGCGGCGTCGAGCTTGCGGCCCTCGCCCTTGAGATTGTAGACGCCGTCCTCGTAGAACTCGGAGGCGGCCACATCCATGCCCAGGTAGATTTCCGAGCCGGCCTTGAAGCCGGCCTTGTCGATGGCCTCCAGGATAACCTCGATGGCGGCCTCGTTGCTCGGCAGGTCAGGTGCGAAGCCGCCCTCGTCGCCGACGCCGGTGGCGAGTCCGCGGCCGTTGAGCACGGCCTTCAGCGCATGGAAGACCTCGGCGCCGTAGCGCACCGCCTCGCGAATGCTGGACGCGCCGACGGGCAGGATCATGAATTCCTGGAAGTCGACGCTGTTGTCGGCGTGCTCGCCGCCGTTGATGATGTTCATCATGGGCACCGGGAGGGTGCTCGCATCCTTGCCCAGAGACTGATAGAGCGGCAGCGCGCCCTCCTGGGCGGCGGCGTGAGCGGCCGCCATGGACACGCCGAGGATGGCATTGGCGCCGAGACGCCCCTTATTGTCGGTGCCGTCGAGGTCGATCATCTTGCGGTCGACGGCCTCCTGCTCGCTCACGTCCATCCCCTTGACAGCCTCCTTGAGCTCGCCGTTGACATGGGCGCAGGCCTTGAGCACGCCCTTGCCGCCGTAGCGGGCCTTGTCGCCGTCGCGCAATTCCAGTGCCTCGCGGGAGCCGGTGGAGGCACCCGAGGGCACGGCGGCGCGGCCGATGGCACCATCGGCGGTGATCACATCCACCTCGACGGTGGGGTTGCCGCGGGAATCGAGCACCTCACGGGCGCGGACATCGACGATCTCGGACATGGTTCGGTTCTCCAGCTTGGGTCGCGGTTACTGCGGGGCGAATCGCCCATTGGGGAGCCTGTCGGAAAGCCTGTTCGGGACGTGGAATCGATGCGTTACGTGTCCGGCGGGCTGTGGGGTACGTTGGGGCGTCGGCGTCAGGCCACCGGCTCCGGTGCTGGCGCCTTGCCCGCCGGCATCGCGCCGCTGCGGCGCTGCTGCGCCAGCGCGGCCTCCACGAAGCCGCGGAACAGCGCATGGCCGTCGCGCGGCGTCGACGTGAACTCCGGGTGGAACTGACAGCCCACGAACCAGGGATGATCCGGTATTTCGATGATCTCCACCAGCCTGGAATCGAGCGACCAGCCGGAAAAGCGCAGGCCCGCGTCTTTCATGGCATCGCAGTACCGGTTGTTGAACTCGTAGCGATGGCGGTGGCGCTCGCGGATCTGGTGACGGCCGTAGACGCGGCGCGCGAGGCTGCCGGGCTCGAGCCGGCAGTTCTGTCCGCCCAGGCGCATGGTGCCGCCCTTGTCGGCATCCGCCGCGCGGATTTCGCGCTGGCCGCTCTCGGTCTGCCACTCGGTGATGAGGGCGATGACCGGATGCGGGGTGTCGGGATCGAACTCGGTGCTGTGGGCGCCGGCGAGCCCGGCGACGTTGCGCGCATATTCGATCACGGCCACCTGCATGCCGAGACAGATGCCCAAGTAGGGCACGCGCCGCTCGCGGGCGAAGCGGGCGGCGGCGATCTTGCCCTCGATGCCGCGCTCGCCGAAGCCGCCGGGCACCAGCACGGCATCGATGCCCGCGAGGCAGTCGGTGCCGGTGCGCTCGATCTCCTCGGAGTCCAGGTAGCGGATCTGCACCCGGGTCCTGGTGTGCACGCCGGCGTGCGCGAGGGCCTCCGACAGGGATTTATAGGCCTCGGTGAGGTCCATGTACTTGCCGACCATGCCGATGGTCACGGTCTGCCGGGGATGCTCGAAGCCCTCGAGCACCCGCTGCCACTCGCTGAGATCCGCCTGCGGCACGTCGAGCCCGAACTGTTCCACCACCAGCGCGTCGAGGCCTTGGGCGTGCAACAGCATCGGGATGCGGTAGATGTTGTCCGCATCGACGGCGGAGATGACGGCCGCCTCGGGCACGTTGGTGAACAGCGCGATCTTGCGCCGCTCGTCCGGCGGCAGATCCTGCTCGGCGCGGCACAGCAGCACGTCCGGCTGGATGCCGATGGAGCGCAGTTCCTTGACCGAGTGCTGGGTGGGCTTGGTCTTGATCTCGCCGGCGGTGCGGATGTACGGCACCAGCGTGAGATGGATGAACATCGCCGCCTTCGGGCCGAGCTCCACCCGCATCTGGCGGATGGCCTCCAGGAAGGGCAGGGATTCGATGTCGCCCACGGTGCCGCCGATCTCCACCAGGGCCACGTCGGCGTCGTCGACGCCCAGCAGGATGCTCGACTTGATCTCGTCGGTGATGTGCGGGATCACCTGCACGGTGCGGCCGAGATAGTCGCCCCGGCGCTCTTTGCGGATGACGCTGTCGTAGATCTGGCCGGTGGTGTAGTTGTTGTTGCGGCCCATGCGTGTGCGCAGGAAGCGCTCGTAGTGGCCGAGGTCCAGGTCGGTCTCGGCACCGTCGTCGGTGACATAGACCTCGCCGTGCTGGAACGGGCTCATGGTGCCCGGGTCCACATTGATGTAGGGGTCGAGCTTGATCATGGTGACCCGCAGACCGCGGGCCTCCAGCAGCGCGCCGAGGGACGCGGACGCGATGCCTTTACCGAGGGACGACACGACGCCGCCGGTGACGAAAATGAGCTTGGTCATGGCTTCCTTGAAGGCCCGACGCCGGCTTTGCCGACACACGGGGAGAGCGCACAGGGCTGCGTGAAAAGTAACAAATATACCCCCCGCTCTCAATTGGCGCGGCAAACCATGCGTCTCCCCATGCGTCTCCCTGAGACTCGCGCCGAATTGCCTCAAGAAACCGATCCCTACCGCGCTTCACAAGCCGAAACCCGACACGTATACTCCGCCTCGTTCGTATCCTACGGACCACGGGGATCGGCGGGCGGACGCGCCGCTTGGGCCACCCCGGTACGCTGCACTCACAAGAGAATTCCTCAGGAGCGTCAGATCATGCAAAAGCTTGCCAAAGTCCTCGGCATCGCCGCCATCGCCGGTGCGGCCACCTTCTCGATGAGCGCCGCGCAGGCGTGGTTCGGCCCTGGCTACGGTGGTCCGGGCTACGGTGGTCCGGGATACGGCTCCGGTTTCGGTGACGGCATGGGCGACATGCTCGGTGACATGTTCGGAGACGGCTACGGCGACTTCAACATGAGCATGTCCGGTGGCGGTCGCGGCTACGGCCGTGGCTATGGCCGCGGCTACGGCTACGGCCGCGGCTACGGCTACCCCTACGGTGGTGGCTACGGCTACCCGGGCTACGGCTATCCGGGCTACGGCTACGGCGCACCGCCCATGCCCTACGGCGCCCCTTACGGCGCTCCGGCTGCCCCCGCCGCACCGGCTGGCGAACAGGCCAAGTAAGCTCAAGCCCCAGGAAGCTCAGGCTCAACGTAGCTACCGCCGCTGCTCAGCGGCGGCGACAAAAACCGCGCCCGCAGGCGCGGTTTTTGCTTGGGGCGCCAAAAGTCAGCCAATCGCGCTAGCCGACCGACTGGCGCGGCGCCCAGCGGCCGGGCACCGCGATGCGGTGACCTTTGGAATGCCGCGCCTCGAGCCACAGCCGACAGTGCAAGCCCCACGGGTTTATCGCATCGCCTTAGGCAATAACATCAACATGGGCGCGTGAAAACGACGATATTTACCCTTGATGCATGTCAACCTGGGTTGCACAATGGAATCGTCAACTAGCCAGGTACACTGCCTTGACTCAACGAAAAGTTATCTCCTTCGAGACCATCAGGGTCGCCTGCAAGAACTGCACGCTGTCTCAGTTGTGCCTCCCCATGGGCATGTCGCCAGAGGACGTGGACCGGCTGGACAGCATCGTCAAACGCTCACGTCCACTGCACCGGGGGGATCACCTCTTTCGCAGCGGCGAGCGCTTCCGCTCGTTGTATGTCGTCAAAACCGGCTCAGTCAAAACTTACACGCCGAGCGAGGAAGGCGGCGAGCAGGTGTTGGGCTTCCATCTGCCCGGAGAGATCATCGGTCTCGACGCCATCGACCAGGACGCCCATGCCTGCTCGGCGAAGGTGCTGGAGACCTCAGCCATCTGCGAGGTGCCCTTCCAGCGCTTCGAGGAGCTGGCCGCGTCCATCCCCAGCTTGCAGCATTCCATGTTCCGCCTGCTGAGCAAAGAGATCGGCCACGACGCCGAGATGCTGCTGCTGCTCGGCAAGAAGAACGCCGAGGAACGCCTCGCGGCCTTTCTGGTGAGTATGTCGCAGCGGCTGAGCAAACGCGGTCTGTCGCCGACGGACTTCTACCTCAGCATGTCACGGCACGAGATCGGCAACTATCTGGGCCTCGCGGTCGAGACGGTGAGCCGGCTCTTTACCCGATTCCAGGACGAAGGGCTGGTGAAGGTGGACCGCAAGCACGTCGAGATTCTGGATCTGCACAGCATCGAGACGATCGCGGGCGCCGCACAAGCCGCCGGCAGCCGCAAGCACTCCAACTGAGCGCCGAGCCGGAGCGGGCTCTTGCCCATGGCATGCGGTGGGTGCCCGCCCGGGTGTGCGGCATGCTTGCGTCTTCCGCAGGCTCATGCGGGCGAACGGGCGCGCGCATGGCGCTCGTTACGGTCTGTGATGCGGCCCGCACCTTGGCGTCTTGGCTCGGCCATGCCGCCATCCCCGGCCACGGGCGAGCGGTCTTCTCTGGCAGGACGCCCCATCAGCCGGTGGCTGTCCCGACGGCAGCATCGTCCGGCGCCAGCCAAACGCAGGCACCACTGGCCTGGTGGATGGCGGCGAGTCGGGCGTTATGCGCTACAAGCTCGTCGCTGCTCGGGCGGATGACGCGCAGCTGGCCGCGAGGCACCGACACACGACGCACCGCCTCCCGCCGCAGCCCCGTCTCCACGTGCTCATCGCCGCCCAGATGCAGGCTCACCTGGCCGCCGGTCATGGCCAGGTAGACCTCGGCCAAGATCTGCGCGTCCAGCAGCGCGCCGTGGAGATCGCGCTGGGTGTTGTCGATGCCGTAGCGTTTGCAGAGTGCGTCGAGGCTGTTGCGCTGCCCCGGGTGCAAGCGGCGCGCGAGCACCAGGCTGTCGGTCACCGAACAAATCGCATCCATGGCCGGCGCGTCCTTCTGCCAATGCTTTAGCTCGTGGTTCAGGAAGCCGATATCGAAGGGGGCATTGTGGATGACCAGCTCGGCGCCGCGGCAATAGTCCAGGAGCTCGTCCACCACGTCGGCGAAACGCGGCTGGTCGGCAAGAAAGTCGTTGGTGATGCCGTGCACGGCCGCGGCGCCGGCATCGACCTCGCGGTCCGGCTGCAGGTAGCGATGGAAGTTGTTGCCGGTGGGCCTGCGCTCGATGAGCTCGACACAGCCGATCTCGATGATGCGGTGGCCCGCCGCCGGCTCCAGGCCCGTGGTTTCCGTATCCAGCACGATCTGGCGCATGATGTGTTGAGGCCTCCTGAGGCCATTGGTTACTGGCACCGAGAGCAATGACGACACCGCGGACCGTCGCGCCGGGTACCACCGAGGGCGACTGCAGCGGGAGCTTACCCAACCCGAGCCCATCAGCACAAAACGCGATCCGACACCATGCCCGATACCCCGCCCAGCATCCCACCCAGTATCCCATCCAGCATCGACCTGAAGCTCCCGCCCCTTGGCCATCATGGCCCGCGGCGTGCCCGCACGCTCATGATTCAGGGCACTGCTTCCGACGTGGGCAAGAGCCTGCTGGTGGCGGGGCTCTGCCGGGCCTACGCCCGCCGGGGACTGGTGGTACGCCCCTTCAAGGCACAGAACATGAGCAACAATGCGGCGGTGACCGAGGACACGGACGCGCCGCCCGGCGCCGACGGCGAGGCGCCCCGCGGTGAAATCGGACGTGCTCAGGCACTTCAGGCGCGGGCCTGCGGTGCGCCGCCGTCCATTCACATGAATCCGGTGCTGCTCAAGCCGCAGACCAACGTGGGCTCCCAGGTGGTGCTGCGCGGCCGGGCGCTCGGCAACTGCCCGGCGCGGGTCTACCACCAGATGCGCCAGGGCATGATGCCCGCCATCCTCGACAGTTTCGAGCGCCTCTGCGCCGAGGCCGACCTGGTGCTGGTGGAGGGCGCCGGCAGCGGCGCAGAGATCTATCTGCGCAACAGCGACATCACCAACATGTATTTCGCTGAGCGCGCCGACGTGCCGGTGGTCTTCGTCGGCGATCTCGACAAGGGCGGCACCATGTCACATCTGGTGGGCACCTGGCTGCTGCTGAGCCAGGCCGACCGCGAGCGCGTGGTCGGCTACATGGTGAACAAGTTCCGCGGCGACTTCTCCCTGTTCGAGCCCGCCTGCGCGACCATCACCGATCATACCGGCTGGCCCTTCCTCGGCGTGGTGCGCTGGTTCGAGGGCGCCTCCAGGCTCCCCGCCGAGGACTCGCTGGCCTTGGAGCGCCCGGCGGAGGACAGCTGGTCCAGCACCGGCACCCTCAACATCGCCGTGCCGCGCCTGTCCCGCGTCGCCAACTTCGACGACATGGACCCACTCGCCGCCGAGCCAGCGGTGAATCTGCGCTGGCTGCTGCCGGGGCAGGCCCTGCCGGCGGACACGGATGTCGTCATCCTGCCCGGCTCCAAGGCCACGCGGGCGGACCTGGATATCCTGCGCAAAGAGGGCTGGGACATCGACATCCTCGCCCATGTGCGCCGCGGCGGACGGGTCGTGGGACTGTGCGCCGGCTTCCAGATGCTCGGGCGCGTGGTCCGCGACCCGCAGGGCATCGAGGGTGCACCCGGCGACACGCCAGGCCTCGGGCTCCTGGACATCGAAACCGAGATCGGCGGCGACAAGCGCCTCATCGAGCTGGCGGCCACGGACGGCATCAGCGGCTGCCCGGTGGCGGGCTACGAGATGCACATGGGCCGCACCACCGGCGCCGGCCTGGAGCAGCCCTGGCTGGTGCTCCGGGGCGCCGACGGTACCGGGACCACCAGGCCCGAGGGCGCCACCAGCCACCACGGCCGCGTCATGGGGGGCTACCTGCACGGCATCTTCGCGGACGATGCGTTTCGTGCCCACTGGCTCGAGCAGATGGGTGCCAGGGCCGCGCGGCTCGACTTCGAGGCCCGCATCGAGCAGGCGCTGAACGACCTGGCGGATCACATCGAGGCCAATCTCGATCTGGATGCGCTGCTGACGCTGGCGCGCTAGTGAGTGCGTCCGTGCCGGCGGCGCACGGCATCGTGTCACGCCCGCCCGGGCACTCGACGCGGCCCATCGCCATGACCCGCACGGCATCGCCGGATGCGGCGACGGCGAGCCCGACCTGCGCGCGAAACCGCCGGCACCGCCCGCGGCCAGTGTCTGCGCCCAGTGCCGGCGCCTAGCGTCCCACCGTAGCCGCCGGTGGTCGCGGCGTCTGCCGCCTACCCCGGAACAGGTAGATCAGGAGCGCGATCACGGCGCCGACGGCAGCGCCCGCGACCCATGGGTTGAGCTGCCGCAGCAGAGCGTGGATGTCGCGCAGGTGCTCGGACAGGTAAAAGGTGCCCAGGCCCCAGAGACCGACCCACAGCACCGCCCCCATCACGTTGAACAGTGTGAACCGCCACCAGGGCATGGCCAGGGTGCCGGCGAGGATGCCGTTGAGCTGCCGCGGGCCGTCGAAGAACCGGGCCATCAGGATGAAGCCACCGCCGTAGCGGTCGAACAGGCCCGCCAGCTCAGCCTCGCGCGCCGCGTTGATGCCGAGCCTGCGCAACAGCGGCCGGCCACTGAGCCGGCCGATCAGATAACCCAGGCTGTTGCCGAGCACCGCCGCCAGCACCGCGACCAGCAGCAGCAGCAACAGCCGCAGGTGACCCTTCGCCGCCTCCAGCGCGCCGGCCATCAGTAACGACTGGCCGGGGGCCGGAACACCGAATCCCTCCAGGAACACGGCGCCGGCCACTCCGGCGTAGCCGTATCGCTCCACCATGGGCTGCACCCTGTGCACAGCCGCTTCCAGGTCGTGGCTCGTGCGTGCGGCCGTGGCCTCGAGGGCGTGCGCCACGCCGTGCGGCGGCGCCGGCTCGGCCGCCGCGGATAGCCCGGGCAGCGCCATCAGAACCGTTGCGAACAGGACTTGGAACCAGCGGCGTGGACGGGCGCTCATGGGGATGCTCTCGCGGTGACGGGCCAACGGACAGGGGCATCGGGGAACGGTGGTCGCGGGCGGGCGCCATCAGCGCGCGGGCGAGGCGCTGCGCGCCGGCCTGCGCCCGCCGAAGCAGCGCGAGACAGCGTTCGCGGGTAATGACGACGACGCCCGGAGTTGCTCGGGCATACGCGACCTGCGCCGGCCGGCGAGGTCATGGCTCAGGCATTGGTGGGTTTCGTGGGCAACGCTGATCTCGGTGGCGATCCACCAGCCGCCCGGGCTCGCAGGTCGACGCAGGGTTTGCAGCTCGCCGAGGACGTTGCCCCGCGTCATCGCATGCTCACCGCGCGCCATGGGCCGGCGCACGATCTCGCCGTCGATGAGCGCCACCCGCTCCTCGGGGTGGGCGAGCAGGTCCGAGACGGTTGCGAGCTTGATGGTTTCCATTGGACTTGGCTTGCTGAGCATGGTCCTCCCCGCCGATCACCGGTGGATCGCACCCGGGAGGCGGTGACGTGATCAGCACTAGCCTAGCGCAGGCGGCGTCGGGACGCGATGGCGGCCTCGCAGGTGAGCCGCTGTCGCTGCGCTCACGCGGGCCGGATCGCACGGCAGCCCGGTCCGGGCATGGGCGGGGAGACGCGCACGCTTGTGCTGTGCGATGCCAGCCCGGAGTGGGCCGGCGGGACGCCAGCGGACCCGGGCTACCCTTGGGGCGAGAGACTGCGCCCTTACCTGCTAGAGCCTCTAGCGCAACAGACCCAGACCACGGCCTCCAGCCTTCGGCCCCCGGCCCCTGGACCTTCTCTCCGCCATGCAACCCAAAGACACGACGACCAACGAGGCCTTCAAGGGCTTCACCAACCACGAATGTCCGTTCCTGCCCTGTCACCCAGGCGTCAAGCGGGAATTCAACTGTCTTTTTTGTTATTGTCCCCTCATCGCGTATGAGTGTCCGGGCCCTTACCAGGTCTTCACCGACGCCAATGGCGTGCGCCGCAAGGACTGCTCGGCCTGCACCCTGCCCCACGATGGCTACCAAGCCTCCTGGGCCTTCATCCAAAAATGGCTCGCAAAGCCTGTGATCTGGGACGGTCACGCGCAGAGCCCGCGCTACCTGCCCAAGGAACGGCCCCCGCGCGACGACGACGGGGATTGATCAAAGCCGCGGACAACGGACCCGCACCGCCCCGCGCGGCCATCGGCACCGCCGACGTCGCACCGCCCCGGTGGCCAGCGCCCGCAAGGCGCATCGGCGCTGCACCGGTGCCACGTGTCTCGATCCGGCTGATCGAACGCCGCGATCGATAAGGGGGCAAACGCGCTACCCGGCAGACCGCCGGGGGCGGCGTGTCGATCGGCAGCAGCCACCGCCCGTGCCGTGCGCACGTGGCACCGCGTCACGCGCAGATCCAAGCTCAGCATCACCATCGGAGCCAGCATTTGCGCCACAATCTGCACCGGTAACGCCGGCACCGCGCGCCCACTCGCATCGCCCACGCAATAAACGCGTGCAGCCAAAATCACCTTCGAACGGCAGCCCGGGCCCCAGTGCCCCGCGCCCAGCAACACGGCAGTAACGCTATGACAGACCGCACCGCCCTGCTCCACGAACGACTCGCGAACCAAATCCTGATCCTCGACGGCGCCATGGGCACCATGATCCAGCGCCGGCAACTGGAAGAGGCCGACTACCGCGGCGAGCGCTTCAAGGACTGGCCGTCGGATCTCAAGGGCAACAATGACCTGCTGGTGCTGACCCGACCGGACCTGATCGCCGACATCCACGGCGAATACCTCGCCGCCGGCGCAGACATCATCGAGACCAACACCTTCAACGGCACCCGCATCGCCATGGCCGACTACGGCATGGAGGAGCTGGTCTACGAGATCAACCTGGCCGCCGCGAAGCTCGCCCGGGAGGCCGCCGACGGCTACAGCACGCCGGACAAGCCCCGCTTCGTCGCCGGTGTGCTCGGTCCCACCAACCGGACTGCATCCATCTCGCCGGACGTCAACGATCCGGGCTTTCGAAACACAGACTTCGACACTCTGGTGACGGCCTACGCCGAAGCCACCCGCGCTCTCATCGAGGGCGGCTCGGACATCATCCTGGTGGAGACGGTCTTCGACACCCTGAACGCCAAGGCGGCGCTGTTCGCGGTGTGGCAGGTGTTCGATCAGGACGGCGTCGAGCTGCCCATCATGATCTCCGGCACCATCACCGACCAGTCCGGGCGCACACTCACGGGCCAGACCACCGAAGCCTTCTACAACAGCCTGCGCCACGCGCAGCCCTTGAGCATCGGCCTCAACTGCGCCCTGGGGCCCCATGAGCTGCGCCCGTACGTCGAAGAGCTGAACCGCATCGCCGAGTGCCGGGTATCCACGCACCCCAACGCCGGCCTGCCCAATGAGCTGGGCGGCTACGACCTGGGGCCCGAGGAAATGGCCAAGGAAGTCGCCGACTGGGCCCGCGAGGGCTGGCTCAACATCATCGGCGGCTGCTGCGGCACCGGCCCCGAGCACATCGAGGCCATCGCCCAGGCCGTCGCCGGCATGGCCCCGCGCCAACCGCTCGTGTTGGAGCCCGCCTGCCGCCTGTCGGGGCTGGAGCCCTGCAACATCACCAAGGACAGCTTCTTCGTCAACGTCGGCGAGCGCACCAACGTCACGGGCTCCGCGCGCTTCAAGCGCCTCATCAAAGAGGGCGACTACGACACGGCCCTGTCCGTGGCCGTGGAGCAGGTGGAAAACGGCGCCCAGGTCATCGACGTGAACATGGATGAGGGCCTGCTCGATGCCGTCGAGGCCATGCGGCGGTTTCTGAATCTCGCCGCCGCAGAGCCGGATATCTCCCGGGTGCCGGTGATGATCGACTCCTCCAAGTGGGAGGTCATCGAGACCGGGCTCAAGTGCGCCCAGGGCAAGTCCATCGTCAACTCCATCTCGCTGAAGGAGGGCGAAGAGAAGTTCATCGAGCAGGCCCATCTGTGCCGGCGCTACGGCGCGGCGGTGGTGGTCATGGCCTTCGACGAGGTGGGCCAGGCCGACACCCACGCGCGCAAGGTCGAGATCTGCACCCGGGCCTACAAGATCCTCACCGAGCAGGTGGGCTTCCCGGCCGAGGACGTCATCTTCGACCCCAACATCTTCGCGGTGGCCACGGGCATCGAAGAGCATAACAACTATGCCATGGACTTCATCGAGGCCACACGCAGCATCAAACAGACGCTGCCGAATGCGCTCATCTCCGGTGGCGTCTCCAACGTGTCTTTCTCGTTTCGCGGCAACAACCCGGTGCGCGAGGCAATCCACGCCGTGTTTCTGTACCACGCCATCAAGGCCGGTATGGATATGGGGATCGTCAACGCGGGTCAGCTCGCCATCTACGACGACCTGGACGAGGAACTGCGCGAGGCCGTCGAGGACGTCATCCAAAACCGCCGCGACGACGCCACCGAGCGCCTGCTGGACATCGCGCCCAAATACAAGGGCGACGGCAGCAGCGCGGACAAGGCTGAGGACCAGGAGTGGCGCAGCTGGCCGGTGGAAAAGCGCCTGGAGCACTCGCTGGTCAAGGGCATCACCGACTTCATCGAAGAGGACACCGAGGCGGCCCGGCAGAACGCCGACAAACCGCTGGAGGTCATCGAGGGACCGCTGATGGACGGCATGAACGTGGTCGGCGACCTCTTCGGCGAGGGCAAAATGTTCCTGCCGCAGGTGGTGAAATCCGCCCGCGTCATGAAGAAGGCCGTGGCCTACCTGTTCCCCTATCTGGAAGCCGAAAAGGAGGCATCCGGCCAGGCGGGCTCCAGCAACGGCAAGTTCCTGATCGCCACGGTCAAGGGCGACGTCCACGACATCGGCAAGAACATCGTCGCCGTGGTGCTGCAGTGTAACGGCTACGAGGTGGTGGATCTGGGCGTCATGGTGCCGGCGGAGACCATCCTGCAGCGCGCCCGCGAAGAGCAGGTCGACATGATCGGCCTCTCGGGGCTCATTACGCCGTCCCTGGACGAGATGGTGCACGTGGCCAAAGAAATGGAACGCCAGGGCATGGACATGCCGCTGCTCATCGGCGGTGCGACCACGTCCAAGCTGCACACCGCGGTGAAGATCGCGCCACAGCGCAAGGCGCCGACCGTCTACGTCGTGGATGCCTCCCGTGCCGTCGGCGTGGTGAGCAACCTGCTGAGCAAGACCCACCGCGACGGCTACGTGACAGAAATCGCCGCCGAGTATGAGCGCATGCGCGTCGAGCGCGAGGGCCGGGGCACGACGCGGAAGTTCATGGCCCTCAACGACGCCCGCGCCAATCGGGTGGCCATCGACTGGTCCGCCTACACCCCGCAGCGCCCGGCCATCCTCGGCGACGACATGGCATTGCCCGACGGCCTGGCGCTGGATATCAAGCTCGAGCGTGTCGGCGACGGCGTCATCGCCACCATCGATGACTATCCCCTCGAAGACCTGAAACACTTCATCGATTGGTCGCCGTTCTTCAATGCCTGGGAGCTCGCCGGTAAATACCCGGCCATCCTGGATGATGAGATCGTCGGCGAGGAGGCGCGCAAGCTGTTCGCCGATGCCCTGCCCTTCCTGGAGACGATGGTAAAAGAGCGGTGGGTCAAGGCCAGCTGTGTCTGCGGCTTCTTTCCGGCCAATCGCATCGGCGACGACGACATCGCCATCTACTCCGACGAGACCCGCAGCGAGAAGGCCTTCGATCTGCATATGCTGCGCCAGCAGATGTTCCGGGCGGCGGGCAAGGGCCAGCCGAACATCTCCCTCGCCGACTACGTCGCGCCCGCCGATAGCGGTAAGCGTGACTGGATCGGTGCCTTTGCGGTCACCGCCGGCATCGGCATCGACGCGCACGTGGCGCGCTTCGAGGCGGACCACGACGACTACAGCAGTATCATGCTGAAGGCACTGGCGGATCGCCTCGCCGAAGCCTTCGCCGAGCGCCTGCACCAACTGGTGCGCACCAACCTCTGGCGCTATGTGCCAAACGAGCAGTTGGACAACGACGCGCTCATCGCCGAGCAATACACGGGCATCCGTCCGGCGCCCGGCTATCCCGCCTGCCCGGACCACACCGAAAAGGCGACGCTCTGGGAGATCCTCAAGCCCGATGAGCGCATCGGGCTCACGCTCACCGAGAGCTTCGCGATGATGCCGACGGCGGCGGTCTCCGGCTGGTACTTCTCCCACCCCGACGCGCGCTATTTCGGCATCGGCCGCATCCAGAAGGACCAGGTGGAGGATTATGCCGCACGCAAGGACATGACGGTGGAGCAGGCCGAGCGCTGGCTGTCGCCGGTGCTGGGCTATGATCCGGACTGATTGGAACGCCGATCCATGCGCACGCGCTGTCCGGGGCGGGATGCCCGGACGGAGCGTGTCGGCGCGGGTGCAGTGGACGCAGCCCGATGGCGCGCCAGCCTGCGCGACGCCGCCGCCGGCGCCAGAGGCCGTCCGCCGGCGCAGGTGCCCGTTCTAAAGCGCGCGGCCCTCCGCGAGCGCCCGCAGGCCGTCGACCAGGCTATCGGCCTCGCCATCGCTCGCCTGGTGCCGCGCCACCATCTCGCGCCCGAGCGCCAGCCAATGCTCGCGGCCCTGCGCGGCCACGGCAGCCAAGGTCTCGGTGTCGCCGCCCGTGCGCCAGGCGTCGTAGGCGCCCGTCAGCGCCGGGAACAGGTGCTTGCGCATGTTGTTGAGGTTGCCGACGTAGAAGTGCAGCGCCGGCGCGTCTGCCTGCTCGGCGAGCTTGGGCAGGGTGACCAGCGTGTCGGCGAGGTGGTCACGCACGGCACGCGCCATAAGCTCCGCCGCGGTACCGGCGACGTCGGCGACCATGGCGTTCCAGGCGACGTCGTCCAGCAGCCGGCCGGCCTCGTGCTCACCCTGCTCGTGCAATAGCGCATTGTCGATCTCGCGGTCCGTCATGGCGTCCAGCGAGCCCTCCAGGTCGGCGTCGAAGTCGTAGCAGGCGAAGGCGCGGCCGAGGGCATTGTCCGGACGGTTCCAGCGCCAGCTCTCGAGCTTCTCCCAGAGCATGCGGCGCATCGACTCCCGGCGCAGGAAGATGGTGTTGCCCCGCGTCATGGCGGGCGGTGCGGTGAGATCGCGGGCGTACTCGCCGGCGGCGACGTAGACGGTATAACCGCCGCGGCTCAACCGCTGCTCCAGCCGGCCGAGGAAGAAATGCGGCTTGGCATGATTGCCGAGGCCGCTGCTATAGACCAAGCCTTCGCCGGCGAGGTGCGCATTGATGGCGTCGGCATCGAAGGGGTCATAGTCGCAACCCTGGATGCTGAGGGGGCGCAGATCCGCATCCTCGAGTCCCTCCCACAGCTGCTCACGCGCCGCCAGCCAGTTGCCGACGGCATCCTTGCCGAGCGGCGCGCCGTAGGGCAGCTTGTGCTCCCAGCGGTAGTATTCGCGCATCTTCATCAGATACACGCACAGGGAGTAGTCCCCGCCGTGCCGGGCGTCGGAGACATGGCAGTTGTACTGGACCGTATCGGTGAGGGCTTCGAGCTGGCTCGACTGCATCACGACGACCTCGATGGCTTTCGGCGGCGAGTGCCGAACGAACGGCGACGGGACACGAAGCCCCGTCAGCCGCAAATCCTGAGAAAAATAGTCGGGTAAAACGCCCGGCAGTTCAAGCCCCGTCGCGGCGACGACTGCGCGCGTGCGGATCAGCGGCATGGACGGCGATGCTTTGTGCCCCCGCTGCCCGCCCCCACCTGCCCGACAACACGACGAGCAGGAGACACACACCACATGGCGCTTCGCATCAAGAGCCACTGGCAGAACGAAGACATCGAGCGTTCCTTGAGCGAGGTCGGCGGCGCCCTCGCCTTCATCGCCTTTCGCATCGCCACCGACAAGGCCATTACGCTGCACTGCGAGCGCTTCGTCTACCGCGACGACGCCCAGCGCATGCGCGTCATCCAGGAGTACGTCATCTTCCTGATCCAGATCGCCGACCGACTCGCCCATGGCATGCTCGACGACGAGCGGCGCCGCGAGCTCATCACCGCGGTGGCCAGAAAGGCCGTCGAGCATGTGCAGGACAACAGTCAGGACCTCATGGGGCCGGAGGACTATGGGACGCCCTTCATCCGCCGGCTCAACGAGCGCTCGAGCGAGTACGCCGAGCTCCAGATGGACGACGAAGGGCCCTCGTACAGCTTCCTGCGCCACCTCGGCTTCGAGATCCAGCAGCTCATGGGCGAGCAGGAGGAGAACCGCTGGGTCATCGACCAGGTCATGGACAAAGACGGCTGGGATGCCTACAAGCGCTTCGCCAAAGCGTTCAGAGACCTGTTCGAGTAGTGCGCAGTGCGGCGCCGCCATCCGCCGGCGCCCGCCGCGGCGGCCTGCGGGACCACAGAATGCCCGCGAGGATCAGCAGCAAGCCCAACAGGTGGCCAAGCGTGGGCTCCTCGCCCAAGAAGACCACGCCCACCGCCACGGCCCAGAGCGGAATCAGATAGTTCAGCTGCGACGTGAACGACGGCCCGGCGCTGCGAATGAGGCGGAAATAAACGACCATGGCCGTGGCCGTCGAGAAGAGACCCAGGAAGAGAATCGCCCCCAGCACGGCCACGGTCACCTCCCCGGTGGGCATGCCGACACTGCCACCGAGCCAGCCATTCAAGCCCATGGGCACCGAGAATATCGACGCGAGCCCGATGGTGGCCGCGGCGGTGGACAGGGCATCGCTCGGCGGGCGCAGTCGCGCCAAGATCGCCGAGATGCCGTAGCAAAGCGCGCCGGCGAGCACCGCCAACATGGGCAACAGCGGCCCCTGTTCGCCGCCGACGGCGAGCAGGGCTTCCGGGCCGATCAGCACCACCACGCCGACGAACCCCATGAAGAAGCCGACCACCCGATGCCCCGTGAGCCGCTCGCCGGGCACGAACAGGTGCGCCAGCCCGAGGGTGGCCAGCGGCATGACCGCCATCAGAATACCCGCCAGGCCACTCTCGATGGCCTGCTGCCCCCAGGTGATGAGCGAGAACGGCAGCAGGTTGCCCACCACGGCGATGAGTCCAAAGAAGAGCCAGAGCCGACCGCCGCGCGGCACACCGCGTCCGAGCAGCCAGGCCAGTGCGACCAACACCAGGGCGCCGATACCGAGCCTCGCCATCACCACCCAGGCCACGGGCAGCGCCGTCACCGCAACCTTGGTGAACAGGAACGAGGTGCCCCACATGGCCGTCAGCGCCAGCAGGCTGAGCCATTCACTCAGAGCATGGCGATGCGGTGCACAGGTGTCCCCGCTCATCGCCGCGACGCGCCTGTGCCCGGCGCCCATCGCACACCGCAGCAGACGGTGTCAGCGCGAACGGATACGGCGGTACCGCTCACACCAGCACCAGCGCCAGGGCCGCTGCCAACAGCAGCCACTGGGCAGCGTTGATCACCACACTGTAGCGATGCAGGCGATTGAAGCGCACCTGCGCGCCGGCATCGCGGGCGGCGTTGATGCGCGGCATCAGCACCTGCCGCGCAAACCAAAAGCCCACCGCCACCACTGCCACCAGCGCCGCACCCGGCCACTCCCCGGCGAGCAGCAAGGCCAGGGCTGCCGCCACCGAAACGGCGCCGATACTCAGGTAGTACCACGGGAACACCTGCCGGATGAAACCGCTGGCGGTCTCGAAGGGCAGCTTCGTGAACACCAGTGGCGCCATCACCGCCGAAAAGAAGGTCATGCCGCCGAAGGCGAGCGCCAGTGCGAAGCCGGCGATCACATGGGATGCGAGGAACAGGTTCATGATTCAGCTCCAAAGGCTGGCCGTTGGCTGACGCCGGGGGATGAGCGTCGGGCGACATGCAGGCCACTGTGATGGGGGTACGCCCAGCGCCTGAGAGGTCTTGGATGGCCGCAGCGCTCGACTCAGACCTGACAGCGCTCACACCAGTAGGTCGAGCGCGGGCGCATGCCCAGCGGGTCGCGACGCACCGCCGCCCCGCAGCGCCGGCAGGGCAGATCGGCCCGGCCGTAGACCCAGAGCCTGCCGCGCCCGTCAGCGCTGAAGCGCGTGGTCCGCGGCCCGCCGCCGAGATTCTCAGCCAGCAGTGTCGCCGCGCGCCGATAGAGTGCCAGCAGGGCATCCGCCGTGAGGTCCTGCACGCGGCGCAAGGGTGCCCGGCGCTCCAGGAACAGCACCTCCGATTTGTACACGTTACCGACGCCAGCGGCGACGCGCTGATCCAGCAGCAGATCCACCAGTGGCGTGCGCGGCTCACAGAAGGTCCCGATTCGCCGCAGCAGTTCCTCGTCGCCGACGCCATCGCGGATCAAGTCAGCACCGAGACGCGCCCCCTGATCGGTGCGACGAAAACCATGCGAACGCAGCCACTGCACCTCCTTGGCGTTGAAGCACACGAAGTCGCGGCGGCCGCCGCCGATGACGATGGAGGCCTGTCGGCGCGGCTTGTGCCAGGCGGCGCCCGCGGGATAGGCGTGCCAGGCACCATACATGCCGAGATGGCTGCGCAGCGCCATGCCGTCGACGAAATGAACGAAAAGGTGCTTGCCTTCACTGACCACCCGCCGGACCACACGCGCCCCCATCGACGGCCCGAACGCCGGGTGCACCCGCACCATCTCCACACGTTGTCCACGCAGGGCGTCGTCCAAGTAGGCGGCGACCTTGTGGATGGTATCTCCCTCGGGCATCTTCGACTGCGGGCTCCCATCCAGGCTCAAGATCGCGTTGTGCGCATGGGTGGGCACCATGCGCGGCGGGAGCTGTCCCCGCAGCCCGGTCTCCCGCTACGACGGATGTGTTACTCCGCCCGGCGGTGTCCCCTTACGAAAAAACCCCGCCCGAGGGCGGGGGAACACGACAAGGAGTCAGAGAGCTTCAACGAAGCTCGCGGAATTGGAGCGTCCCGCGGGTGGAAAGTTCGCCGCCCCGAGGGCGCGAAAACTGCGAATTTGTTGTGGCAATGCCGCCGCCGGGATCGAGCCGACCGTCGTCGAAAATACGACAGCTATAGCGACGCGATAGCAAAGGTGTGCTATCGTTCGAAGAAAGTTCGGGTCGTCACGCCGCCCGGCGTCCGCCAGCTCGCCGCCCGAACCACTTCGACGCGCCACACCCGCCACCGTCGGCAATCCCACAAGGGCGGCCGCGGCGGATTCGCACCGAAAAGCAGGTGGCCAACGCGCCCCGGCAGCCCGGACGCCAGACTGGCCGCCAGCCGAGGTGGCAGTCGCCGGGCTGGCAGTCGCCGGAAGGGTACGGGGTAGCATCCCCTCAACGCACAGGCCGCGCCGCTGCCCGCCTGCGACTGTCGTGCTCGACGGCCATGGTGGCTGACATCGCTGCGGATCTGACGCGCGTCGGAAGCGACTTCATCGCATTGAGTCCAAGGCCCCCGGGCAGTCCTAGTTGGAGCCGATCGCCGTTGCAGATACCCCACCACAGGTCGCGGAGCTCGCGACCGAGTCTGCTGCATCGATGCAGACCCGAATACCCAGGGCCGAGGCGCACAGGCGAGGGCCGAACCGCTCGCAGCCGGGGCGCCCACACCGTCAGCAGCCACACGCAGGCGCTGCCCGTCGGCGGCATTTCGCCGCAACCGCCGGGCCTGACCAGGCACGGACACGACGCAACATCCATTGACTGCAACACGGGCCATTTGGCCCGTCAGCCCCGTCCCGGCGTCCGGGACCGCTCGAAATATCACAACGAGGTAGTGAATGAGCGTACGCATCACGGGAGATACGCTTGCCCTGGATCGCAAGCTTAACCGCCGGATCAACCGCCTTGCGGCCGATCTCGGCCAATCGGCACCGGATCAGCCGCTCGACCTGCAAGCCCGCATCGCCGAGGAGTTCGACCAGCTCAGAGGCCACCGGGTGCGCTGCGAGCTGGTGGCCACCCTGCCCGGCAAACGTCAGATCATCGTGCGTGAGGCACAAAAAAAGGCCGAAGACGCGATCGACGCGGCCTTCGGTGGGCTAAGAACCAAGCTTCGCCGATTACGCATCCGCAGTCTCAGCAAAGCCGGGGCGGCAGACGATCTGCGAGCCACCGGAACCTGATGCCGGCGGCGGTCGGCACGCGCCCTCGGGCGGCGTTCTCCGGCCCGGCCGCGGGTGCGTATGCCGGGACAGTCCGGGCGTCGCGCCGTCAGCCGGTGCCCGTGCCGCAAGCGCGGTTTACGCTGGCAGCCGACCGGGACAGATCATGCTGCCCGCTCCGTGCCAAGCCGTCTTTAACCGTTGCTCAGAATAGCCGGCACGAAGACAAGCCGCCGTCCAGGGTGATGATCTGACCGGTGACAGACGGCGCGTCGGCGAGCAGCCAGGCGCCCGTTCGTGCGACGTCGTCGGCGTCGTTGATCCGCTTGAGCGGATGACGCTCCGCCGCCGCCCGACGCTTGTCGTCAGACCCCAGCAGCCGCTGCGCCAGCGGCGTGTCGGTCAGCGTCGGCGCTATGGCGTTGACGCGGATCTTCGGCGCCAGCTCCGCCGCCAGCGAGCGCGTCAGCCCCTCCACGGCGCCCTTGGCTGCGGCTACCGCCGCGTGGAAGGGCATGCCGGTCTGCACCGCGACGGTGCTGAACAGCAGCACGGAGGCCATCTCGCTTTGCTTGAGCGCCGGCAGCACAGCCTGCAGCGTGCGTACGGCCCCCAGAAGATTCAGTTCCCACTCCTCGTTGAAATCCTGCTCCTTCAGACGTGGGAAAGGCTTGAGCCGGATCCCGCCGGGACAGTAGGCGACGCCGTCGAGGCGCTCCGCCAGCGCGGCGGACGGCAGGGGCTCGTGCTGCAGATCCCAGCGCACGCCAGTGGCGCCGGGCAGCTCGGGAGCGCGCTCAGGCTCGCGGGACAGGTGCGTGACCCTGTGACCTGCACCCACAAGCCGTTGTAGCAAGGCGGCGCCGATGCCAGCGCTGGCGCCGACGATGAGGAAATGCTTGGACATCAACTCGGTGCTCTCTATATGCTTGGGTAGTGCGAGCACATGAAGCCGGACAAAGCATAAACAAGCACCAATCCAGCCCATCGAAAACCTCTTCGCAATCGAGACAGTGACGCTACGCACCACCGCAGCCCTGAACACTCCCGGAGCAACAATCCGCCCGTAAGGGCTGGAATTCGTCTCCGGGTGCCGCACATCGCGGGCGAGAGCGACGCCGAGTCACGGCCACCACCGCCGGCGCAGCCCTGCGCCGGCGGCGCACAAGTCCACACCCCCCTGCGACCCAACGGAGCCCACATGAAAATCGGCATCATCGGCGGCACTGGTTTCGTCGGCAGCTACCTCCTCGACGCGCTCACCGTTTACGGCCATCGCATGCGGGTGCTGGTCCGACCCGGCAACGAGCATAAGCTGCCGGCCCGTGCAGACCTGGAGGCGGTGCCCGGCGACATCAGCGACGAAACCGCGGTGCGCGCTTGTTTCGAAGGCTGTGACGTGGCCATCTATCTCATCGGTATCCTGCGCGAGCAGCCGAGCCGCGGTATCACCTTCGACGCAATGCAGCGCCGCGGCGCCGAGCGCGCCATCGCCATGGCCGAAGCGCAGGGGGTCAAACGCTTCCTGCTCATGAGCGCCAACGGCATCGACGCCGCGGCAACGCCCTATCAGACCACCAAGCTCGCCGCCGAGGAGGCACTCAAGGCGTCGACACTGGACTGGACCATCTTCCGGCCTTCGGTGATCTTTGGACCGCCGCGCGGGCGCATGGAGTTCTGCACCCAGCTGAAACGCGAGCTCATCGACAGCCCCGCGCCGGCACCGCTGTTCTACGAAGGCTGGCTGCCCACCAACGCCGGCGCCTTCGAGCTCGGGCCGGTCCACGTCGAGGACGTGGCGGCGGCCTTCGCCAAAGCGCTGGAGGTGCCCGAGAGCATCGGCGAAACCCTGGAACTGTGCGGACCAGACGCCTGGAGCTGGAAGCAGATCCTCTCGGGCATCGCCGCCGCAGTGGGCAAAAAGAAGCTCATGCTGCCGGCCCCGGTGATGTTCATCGGTCCGGTGGCCGCGGTGATGGGCCGGTTCGACTGGTTCCCGGTGACGCGCGATCAGCTCACCATGCTACTCGGCGGCAACACCTGCATCGCAGACGGTTTCGCGCCCCTGGGGATTGTGCCCAGGCCGTTCGATCCGGACAGCCTGGCATACCTGGCGGCGCCGTCGACTGAGGCCTGAAACGCCGCCGAGTTCCCCGGGCCTTAGGCGACGCCCGGGCAGTCACGTGGCGCCGGACCGACGACACCGGCTCCGAGGGGTGGCAGGATAGCCGATGCGCTGCAGGCAGCCACGGCTCCGGCGGGTTTTCAGGAAGTGGCGTCGGCCTCCCGCGGGCGCATCTGCTCGGGACGGAGCTTGGGCGTGAAATAGACGTCGGCGTCGTCGAGGTCCACGTCGCGGCCGGCGCCGTCCACCAGCGGCTGCTCGTAGTCCTTCCAGCCGCGCAGCCCGGTCTTCAGCGACGCGACTTTCCGATAGCCCAGCACCTGCATGGCATTGGTCGCCAGCACACTGCGATAGCCCGAGCGGCAGACGACGACGATCTCGCGGTCGCGGGCACGCACCAGCGCCGGTACGGTTTCTTCATAGTCCCATTCGCAGGCGGACTCCAGGATACCGCGCGGGACATTGATGGACCCGTCGATGTGCATGGCAGCGAACTCGTCCGGCTCGCGTACGTCCACAACCAGCAGATCCGGATTCTCGGCCAGGCGTTCCTCCAGATCCCAGGGCATGATCTCGCGCACGTCTGTCAGACAGTTGCGGATGAGCTCCAGAAAGTTTTTCACGACGTTCTCCCGATGCTGTGTTTGGCTCGCGGGCGTTATAACCAAGCAACCCCGTCGGTTGCAGCCAAGATTGTCAAAGCGCCGGCATCAGTCTCGGGCGCAGAGGCCCTGCTCCACCGCCATCACCGCTGCTTCCACCCGCGAGCGCACCGCGAGCTTGCGTAAAATGGCCTTCACGTGCAGCTTCACCGTGCCATCGGAAATGCCGAGCTCGCGGGCGATGGCCTTGTTGCTCTGCCCCGCCGCCAGATGGCACAGGATCTCTTGCTCGCGCGGCGTCAGCTCCGAAAATGCCGGCGGCGCTGGCACCTCCGGCGCCGGCTCAGGGCGCAGCGCCCGGGCCAGAATGCCCGTCAGCTCCGGTGCGACGACGGTCTCGCCGGCGACGATGTCGGTCAGCGCCGCAACCAGCTCATCGGGCTCCATGTCCTTGAGCAGATAGCCGTTGGCGCCCGCCTGTAAGGAGGCGATGAGGTCTGCCTCCTCGGTGCTGGTGGTGAGCATGGCAACGCGCCGATCCAGCCCCTCGGCGCGGATCTGCTTCAGGATCTCGAGGCCGCCCGGACCCGGCATGCGCAGGTCCAGCAGCACCACGTCGGGCGCACAGTCGCGGGTGAGCCGCAAGCCCACGTCGCAATCGCCCACGGCATCCACCACTTCGATGCCACGGCGCTCCAGGAGCTCCAGGAGGCCGACCCGAAACAGGGCATGATCGTCGATGAGCAGCACGCGCATCAGGCGGCCTGCTCCGTGGTCACCCCCCGCCCCGCCGCGCGCCCGGCCGTGAAGGCCACCTCCACCCGGGTGCCTTCCCCCGGCTCGCTCTCGATCTCCAGCCGCGCGCCGATGCGCCGGGCGCGCTCCTCGAGAATGGACAGGCCGATGTGCTCACCGGGCCGGCCCGCCGCCTCGCGCCGGGCGCTGAAGCCAACACCGTCGTCCTCGATGAGCAGCACATGGTCGCCGTTGGGCTCACGGGTCAGCAGGACACGCACGGTCTGGGCCCCGGCATGCTTGCGGACGTTGGTCAGGGTTTCCTGGACGATGCGCACCAGCTGCATCTCCTCCGTCGGGGTGACCTCAAAAGGTCGACAGTTCAGCTGCAGCACGGCGTGGATGCCGGTCTGCTGGCCGAAACGCCGGATGAGGTCCTCCAAGGTGGGAATCAATCCGCGCCGGTCCATGGGGGCACGGAAGCTCGAGAGCAGCTCGCGCAGCTCCGCATGCGCCTCGTCGATGCCATTTCTGATACGCGTCAGGTCGGCCCGCGCCTCGGTGGCAACCTCGGCGTCGTGCAGGGCATCGCCGAGCATACGCACCTGCAGCCGCAGGCTCGCCAGCGTTTGCGCCAGAGAATCGTGGAGCTCATGCGCCAGGGAAGCCCGCTCCTCGACGATGGACAGACGCCGGGCCTCGACGTCGGAGCGGTGCTTGGCCACCGCGACGCCGATGTGCTGGCCGATGGTGCTCAGCAGCTCCAGGATATCCTCCCGTTCCCTGAGCCCCGGGCGGTCGACGAAGATGCTATAGGCGCCAAGCAGCTCGGCGTGGTGCTTCAACGGTACCGTGACGATCTCCAAGGCATCGCTTGCGAACATGCGCCGGCCATAGACCCGGGAACAATAACGAAAATCGTTATCGCAGACGATCTCTCCGGGACCGAGCACGGTGCCGCAGAGACACAGCTCCACCGGCTGCATGTCCTGCTGGCGCACCAGGTCGTCGTCGAGTCCGATGGAGCCCACCAGGCGCATCTCGCCGTCCGCCGCCACCACCCGGACGGTGGCGGCGCGGCCGTTGACCATTTCCTTGAGCACCCGCAGGAAGTGCAGCAGCAGATCCTCCAGGGTATCGGCCCGGGTGATCTCGGCGGCGACATCGTAGAGAATCTTGAGCGAGGCGGTCTTCTGCGCCAGGCGCTGGGTCTGGCGGGCGACGCGGCTGTCCATGTCTTCGTAGAGATCGGTCAGCTCGGCATTCAGGCTGCCGATGCCGCGGGCCATGGTCTCGAGCACGCCGACGTTCGCGAGCGCACGGCTGGCACCGGGCTCGCCCTGACAGACGCGGGAGACGGAGTCTTCCAGGTTCACCAACGGCTGCAATAGCTGGGTCCGGAGCCGGTGCGCCGTCAGCGCCGCCGCGGCGAAGCCCATGATAAGGAATCCCAGGCAGACATACTTGGGCCAGGCCTGCTCCGGTATCGCCGTGTTCACCAGCAGCAGTACCAGGGCTGCCACCAGCGTCACGGCAACCCCGAGCAGGGGCCCCAAAAGACGCGCCGCGCGCAGGATCTCGACGATGCGCTGGCGGCGGCTTCCGGGTTGGAGCCGGGGCATGAGCGGAGGCTCGACGGTCATGACAGGGCTGCTGCGGCACGGGATCGGCGATCCTCGATGACGTTCGACTATAGCAGACCCCGCACCCACCGGCGCCCGCCCGGCACCGAGCGGCCATCAAGGCCCATGCCGCTGCGCCAGCGGCGACAGACACCAAGCCGCGGCGGCCGTCTAGCGTCCCCGATCCTCGTTGCGATTCACCACGTAGCCGATGCCGGCGCCGACACCAGCCCCAATGGGGCCCGCGACAACACCGCCGATGGCGGCGCCGGACACCATGCGTTGCTCGGCGCTGTTCATATTCGCGCAGCCGCCGAGCAGCAGCGCGAGCAACACCCCGAGGCATGGACCAATGTTCATGTGTTGTCTCCTCTTGATCACCGGCGTCAGCCAATGTCCCGCGCAAGCTGCAGCGGGCTGGATGACGGCTGGCGGGGTCTCGATAGCGGCGATACGGCAGGGGCGCCGTCGTGAAGCCCATGGGAATGGCGTCACCGCATCCCACGCCAGGCGCCCACCAACCGGCGAGCACTGAAAACTCGGATGCGACGGGTCTATCCGCTAACCCGTGATCGAAATGGCCCGGGGATTATCGTCAACCTCGACTGACGACACGGCCGGTGTGACGCAACTGCCGGGGGCTGTCTGTTCTGCAACGGGCGCGAGTGTCAGCGGCAACCGCGCCAGGCATCGTCGGTATCGCGTCTCGAGCTCCGCCTCAGAATCCGCACCGATGTATAGCGTCGCCAACTGGTAGCTGTAGCTGTCCTGGTCGCGCAGCGACGATAGCCTGTCGCCCGCCGCCACCTCGATCTGGACGCGCGTGCCGGGCATGGCCTGCTCAACCGCAGCGATCTCAGCCGCCGTCGGCACGCGCAACACACGCGCATCCTCGAAGTGGCGCAGCATGAACTTGGCCGCCAGCTTATACGCACCGCGGCCCTGCCGGAGCCTGGGCTCGCGCGCGAGTCCCAAGTCCAGCATCACCTGGTGGTGATACTGCCCGTCCACCAACCGAAACAGCGGCGCGTGGGATTTGGACAGACGGCTATTGATTTCCAGCAGCGCGAGACGGTCCGTCTCGGGATCCCAGAAATGCTCGATATTGAAGGGCGCCATGTCATAGCCGATGTGACGCATGACCCGCCGCGTCACCGCCGTCATGCGCGCCTGCACCGACGCCGGTAACTGCGACGGGTACTGATAGCGATCGAACGACGAGCCCGCCGGGCCGCTGCGCCGGGAGTCCACCGTGCCGTAGACGTGCACTTCACCACCGTAGACATAGCCCTCCTGGGTGACCTGGTGCCCCCGGGAGATGATGGCCTCGGCGATGCAGTGCCAACCATCCACCGCGGCGACCTCGGGCGGCAGGTCGGCGTAGTCCAGGATCAGATTGAAGGGCTCGGCATAGCGGCCGATCCTGGCCCGGATGATGGACAGGGCCTCGCGCAGGTCCGCGTCGCACGCAATGCGAAAGCCCAGGTGCGAGAGCACCGACTTCACGGGTTTCAGCCAGAAGGGAAAATCCAGGGGGCAGTTGGCCAGCGGATCATCGGCGAAGGGGTCGACGGCACAGAAGGCCGGCACCTGCGCCGGCACCACCTCCGCCTGCTTGAGGCGGCTCCAGTATTTGTGCTCGCATTGCAGCACCGACTCCAGGCTGGGTCCGGGCAAGCCCACCGCGGCCCGCAGCATGGGCAGCACAGTGCTGACGGGAAAATCCCAGTAACCGATCACCGCATCGACGCGATCGGGGAAAGCCTGCAGTCTCCGGCGGCCCTCGCGCAAGAGCCGCGCCACCGGGAAGACATCCTGCTGCTTCAGCTCGGCGTGAGTGAAGAGCGGGTGGAAGCAGATCTCGTCGGTCCCCGGCAGGGTGCGCAGTTGCCGCAGATGGACGTCATCGAGCCCGACCACAAAGATGTGTCGCATGCAAGCCCCTCGCGTCGCCTGAAGTCATGACTTGACCTTACAAGGCGACGGCGGCACCCGCGCTGCACGGACGATCGGCAGACCGAAAGCACCGACGGGTGTGGCCAGTGCGCCGATGCGCGGCGATGCCGTGCCTGGCCGTCTCAGCCCTGCGCCTTGCGCTCGCGGCGACGGCGGTGCAGCGCGGGCTCGGTGTAACCGTTGGGCTCGGTGCGGCCGTTGAAGATCAGATCACAGGCGGCCTGGAAGGCGATGCCGTCGAAGCCCGGGGCCATGGGCCGGTACATCGGATCACCCTGGTTCTGGCGGTCGACCACCGCGGCCATGCGTCTGAGCGCGGCCATGATGCTCTCCCTGTCCACCACGCCGTGGTGCAGCCAGTTGGCGAGCAGCTGGCTGGCGATACGCAGGGTGGCGCGGTCCTCCATCAGACCGGTGTCGGTGATATCCGGTACCTTGGAGCAGCCGATGCCCTGGTCGATCCAGCGCACCACATAGCCCAGGATGCCCTGACAGTTGTTGTCCAGTTCCTGCTGTATGTCGTCGGCGCTCCACGCGGCGGGATCTGCGAGGGGAATCCTGAGCAGTGTCTCCAGATCCGCGCGCCGGCCGCCGGCGGCGAGCGCCGCCTGGCGGGCGGCGACGTCGACCGCGTGGTAGTGCAACGCGTGCAGGGTCGCGCCCGTCGGTGACGGTACCCAGGCACAGTTCGCACCGGCCTGGGGATGGCCGATCTTGGTGTCCAGCATGGCGCGCATCTCATCCGGCATGGTCCACATGCCCTTGCCGATCTGCGCATGGCCACGCAGACCGCAGGCAAGCCCGACATCGACGTTCCAATCCTCATAGGCCAGGAGCCAGGGGGCGGCCTTCATGGCGCCTTTACGCAGCATGGGCCCGGCGTCCATGCTGGTGTGGATTTCGTCCCCGGTGCGGTCCAGAAAGCCCGTGTTGATGAAAATGACCCGCTCGGCGGCCCGGCGGATGCATGCCTTCAGGTTCACGGTGGTGCGCCGCTCCTCGTCCATGATGCCGATCTTGAGCGTGTTGCGCTCAAGGCCCAGCGCCTCCTCGACCCGTGCGAACAGATCCACGGCGAATTGCACCTCGTCTGGCCCATGCATCTTGGGCTTGACGATATAGATGCTGCCGGCGCGGCTGTTGCGCAGGGCCCCCAGTCCCTTGAGATCGTGCAGGGCCGCGAGCGCCGTTACCATCGCATCCAGGAAGCCCTCTGGAATCTCCGCACCGTCCGCCGTCAGGACGGCGTCGGTGGTCATCAGATGGCCCACGTTGCGCACCAGCATCAGCGAGCGGCCGGGCAGCACCAGCTCGCCACCGTCGGGGGTGGTGTAGACGCGATCCGGGCTCAGGCGGCGCTCCGTCATCTCGCCGCCCTTGCTGAAGCGCGCGCTGAGGTCACCGCGCATCAGCCCGAGCCAGTTGCGGTAGACGCCGACCTTGTCCTCGGCGTCCACGGCGGCCACGGAGTCTTCGCAGTCCTGGATGGCGGTCACCGCGGACTCCAGCACCACATCCCTGACCCCCGCGGGGCTCTTGGCGCCGATGGGATGCTCACGGTCGATGACCAGTTCCACGTGCAGGCCGTGATGGGTGAGCAGCACCACCGTCGGTGCCTGCGCTGACCCCTGGTAGCCCGCGAACTGCATCGGCTCCGCCAGCCCTGTCTCGCCGGCGACGAGCTGGCCGTTCTCCACCCGGTAGCCGGGCACTGTGCCGTGGGAGGCGCCGTCGGTAAGCGGGAAGTGGCGGTCGAGAAACTCCACCGCGGCGGCCACCACCCGCTCGCCGCGCACCGGGTTGAAGTCACTGCGCCGCTCAGCGCCACCGTCCTCGGCGATGGCATCGGTGCCGTAGAGGGCGTCGTACAGGCTGCCCCAGCGGGCGTTGGCGGCGTTCAGGGCGTAGCGGGCATTGTTGACGGGTACCACCAGCTGCGGACCGGCGAGGGTGGCGATTTCAGGGTCGAGATTCGCCGTGGTCACCTGAAAATCCGGCCCTTCCGGCTCCAGGTAGCCGATCTCCTGCAGGAACGTCTTGTACGCCGCAGCATCCAGGGGCTGCCCGCGGCGCGCCCGATGCCACGCATCGATCTGCGCCTGCAGCGCGTCGCGGCGCTCGAGCAGGCGCCGATTGCGCGGCGCCAGATCGGCAACGATGGTGGCCAGGGAGGCCCAGAAGGCATCGGGCTCGATGCCGGTCCCCGGGGCCATCTCGTCGCGAATCAGGGCGTGCAGCGGCGCAGCGACCTGCAGGCCACCGACGGTGATGCGCTCAGTCATGGTGATATTGCTCCAGCCAGCGGTGACTCGGCGGACAGATTCGCCGAGCATTCCGCTAGGATTCGCCAGAACCAGGGCCAGACGCAATATCGATGAGATAAATTATATCAAGCCAAGCCATAAGACTGGGCAATACTTGTGCCGTCGTCTCCGCGGCGCGCGTCAGTGACCGGACGCGGCGCACGCGCACCGGGTGTCCTCTCCGGGCAGCAAGCACAGCGGCGTCGGGCGGTACCCCGGGTTGTAGCGCCCCCGAGCGATGCCAGCTCCCGGGAGCGCCATCCGGTGGCGGCCGCCTTCAGCCCGCAGGCTGGTTTTGGGCTTCGTCCTCAGATTCGTCCTCAGACAGGCGCTTTTGCAGCGCGTCGATCTCGGTGCGCACCTCAGCCGAGACTTGGTCGCGCAACGCCTTCAGCTTGTCGAGCACGCCCTGGGCCGAATCGAGGTCGTTCTCGCGCAGATAATCCCGCACCTCGGTGATCATGGAATCGGCCTGCGCCTGGGCGCTTTGGGTCAGCGCCGCGGTCTGCTCCGACGCCGCCTCGGCAGCCGCCGCAGCCGCGGCACTCGCCTGGGCGCTGGCTTCCCTCAGGCTCGCCGATGCCTCGTCCGCTTTGACCTGGACCTGTTCCATGGCGCTGCCGGCGGCATTGCGGGCGGCGGCGCCGGCCTGCTCGCCGGCCTCTTGCAGCCTCGCCATGGCGGCGGCGGCTTCAGCTTTCGCCCGCTCGAGCTGATCCTCCGGGATAGCGACGGGTTCGGCGCCCTGCTGCTCCCCGCTCTGCGCGGTTTCCTCGATCTGCTCGGTCTGTTCTCCCTGATCACAGCCACCCAGGGTCAACGTCAGCGCCAGCATGGAGGGCGCGGCCAGCATCATCAGTGGCGTGATTCTCATGAGGTATCCTCCGGTGAACGGTGTCTTCGTCCGCGATATGGCGCGCGGCTGGCGCTCTGGGGCAGGGAGTGCGACAGCGTGCCTCCTCCGGCATGGGTGTCGGTCACGCAATCACTCTCGCCGCCCCGCCGGGACCGGCCGCGCTGCACCCATGAGTCAGGCTAACCTAGTTCGACGCGGCACACACGACCGCCCGGAGCCGAGTCGATGCCGTTGGCACCAGACAGCCGGCCCTCTGCTCGCAACAGTCGCCGAAAGTTCGCCCCAGTCCGTCGCGACGTGGGCGCGAGCCCGCAGCGGGCGCCTGCGAGCCATGGTTGCAATCCCTGCACCCTTTGGCTAGCGTGAAGCTTAGTCCTGCTGGGGGTGCCCGCCGTAGGCGGGCTGAGACAGTCCCTTAGAACCTGATCCGGTTGATACCGGCGGAGGGAAGCGAGGATGCAACGCGGCCGCATCGGCCCGCCCCTGCGCCCTGCTCCCCGCCGCAACCGGTCTGACCTGCCCTGACACGGGCACGACTCGCTGCGAGGAGCCGTCATGAGCGCCATTCCCGAAGCCTTCGTCACCACCACCGCGCGGCTATCCGACGCGGTCACCCGCCCCTTCCCCGCCGCCGCCAAGCGCTACGTGACCGGTTCGCGCCCGGATATCCGGGTACCCATGCGCGAGATCGCACAGACACCCACACACACCGCCGACGGCGACGAGGCGAACCCGCCGATCTTTGTCTACGACACGTCCGGCCCCTACACCGATCCCGCCGTGTCCATCGACCTGCTCAAGGGGCTGCCGGATGTGCGCAGCGCCTGGATCGAGGCGCGCGGCGACACCGAGCCGCTCACGGGTCCCAGCTCCGAGTTCGGCGGTCGTCGCCAGCACGACCCGGCGCTGGCGCATCTGCGCTTCGAGCACCTGCGCACGCCGCGCCGCGCCAAGCCCGGACACAACGTCAGCCAGATGCACTATGCCCGCCGCGGCGAGATCACGCCGGAGATGGAATACGTCGCCATCCGCGAGAACATGCGCCTCGACGAGCTGCGTGCCGACCCGCGCTACGAGAAGCTCCTGCGCCAGCAGCGCGGGCGGTCCTTCGGCGCCAATCTGCCTGACACCATCACGCCCGAGTTCGTCCGCGAGGAAGTGGCCCGCGGCCGCGCCATCATCCCCGCCAACATCAACCATCCGGAGCTGGAGCCGATGATCATCGGCCGCAATTTCCGGGTCAAGATCAACACCAACATCGGCAACTCGGCCACCACGTCCAGCATCGAGGAAGAAGTCGAGAAGATGGTCTGGTCGGCGCGCTGGGGCGGCGACACCCTGATGGACCTCTCCACCGGCAAGAACATCCACGAGACCCGCGAGTGGATCCTGCGCAACGCGCCCATGCCCATTGGCACCGTGCCCATCTACCAGGCACTGGAAAAGGTCGACGGCGAGGCCGAAGCGCTCACCTGGGAGATGTTCCGCGACACCCTCATCGAGCAGGCCGAGCAGGGCGTGGACTACTTCACCATCCACGCGGGCGTGCTGCTGCGCCATATCCCGCTGACCGCGGACCGGGTGACGGGCATCGTCTCCCGCGGCGGCTCCATCATGGCCAAATGGTGCCTGGCCCATCACCAGGAGAATTTTCTCTACACCCACTTCGCCGAGATCTGCGAGATCATGCGGGCCTACGACGTGTCCTTCTCATTGGGCGATGGCCTGCGCCCGGGCTCCATCGCCGACGCCAACGACCGCGCCCAGTTCGCCGAGCTGGAAACCCTGGGCGAGCTCACCCAGTTCGCCTGGGAGCAGGACGTACAGGTGATGATCGAGGGTCCGGGTCATGTGCCGCTGCAGATGATCGAGGAAAACGTCACCAAGGAGCTCAAGGACTGCTTCGAAGCCCCCTTCTACACCCTGGGTCCGCTGATCACGGACATCGCCCCGGCGTACGACCACATCACCTCCGGCATCGGCGCCGCCAACATCGGCTGGTACGGCACGGCCATGCTCTGCTACGTCACGCCCAAGGAGCACCTGGGCCTGCCCAATAAACAAGACGTCCGCGACGGCATCGTCACCTACAAGATCGCCGCCCACGGCGCGGATCTTGCCAAGGGTCTGCCCGGCGCCCAAGTGCGCGATAACGCGCTGTCCAAGGCGCGCTTCGAGTTCCGCTGGGAAGACCAGTTCAACCTGTCCCTGGACCCGGAGCGCGCCCGCGAGTACCACGACCAGACCTTGCCGCATCAGTCGCACAAAGTCGCCCACTTCTGCTCCATGTGCGGCCCGCACTTCTGCTCCATGAAGATCACGCAAGACGTGCGCGACTATGCCCGGGCGCGGCAGCTGCAGGACGCCGGGCAGGCCCTCGAGGTGGGAATGCGGGAGAAGGCGGAGGAGTTCGTGCGCGAGGGGGCGCAGATCTACAAAGAAGTCTGACGCGCACCGGAAACGCCGGCTACGGACCGGTACACCAAGGTCGGCGGCGCCCCCTGGGGTAGAGGATGGCGATTACCAGGAGACGCGCTGATCAAGCTGACGGCGAGCAGGTCGCCGTCGTCGCTTATGCGTGCCAACAGCGCCGCGTCCAGCCAATCGGCGTCTGCCTGGGCCTTCTATGTGCCTGTCATGGGCGGCCCATGAAGAAGCCCAGCCCGGCATCGCGCCCGCGGGTGCATTGTTTGACCTCGCGGAGCTGGCGCTGCAACTGGCCGTGGTCGATCAGGTCGGCCAGCTCGGGTTAGTTGTTTGGTTTCCGCTTGGCGAGCCAGGCTTCGATGATGGCGGGATCAAGCCCCCGGAGCCGGTCCTCCGGATCAAGCCCCCGGAGCCGGTCCTCCGGATCAAGCCCCCGGAGCCGGTCCTCAGGACCGAACCGCTTGAG
>NZ_CAJXWY010000034.1 GCF_913062725.1 uncultured Thiohalocapsa sp. | reverse complement strand
GAGATCTTCTTGTCGTGCAGGAGGATGAAGGGGTCCTCCAGCTCGGCGGTCTGGCTCTGCTGGTTGTTGATGAAGTAGGGCGAGAGGTAGCCGCGGTCGAACTGCATGCCTTCGACGACGTCCAGCTCGTTGTGCAGGCTCTTGCCTTCTTCGACGGTGATGACGCCTTCCTTGCCCACCTTCTCCATGGCCTCGGCGATGATCTCGCCGATGGACTCGTCGCTGTTGGCGGAGATGGTGCCCACCTGGGCGATTTCTTTGTTGTCGGAGCAGGGCTTGGACAGGCTGGCCAGCTCGCTGACGGCGGCTTCGACGGCCTTGTCCATGCCGCGCTTGAGGTCCATGGGGTTCATGCCGGCGGCGACGGCCTTGAGGCCTTCGCGCACCATGGCCTGGGCCAGCACGGTGGCGGTGGTGGTGCCGTCGCCGGCGACATCGGAGGTCTGGGAGGCGACCTCCTTGACCATCTGCGCGCCCATGTTCTCGAACTTGTCGGACAGCTCGATCTCTTTGGCCACGGAGACGCCGTCTTTGGTCACGGTCGGGGCGCCGAAAGACTTCTCGAGCACGACGTTGCGGCCCTTGGGACCGAGGGTGACCTTTACTGCGTTGGCCAGGACGTTAACGCCGTCCATCATGCGGTTACGGGCGTCGGTGGAAAAGCGGACTTCTTTCGCGCTCATGGGTTGCTTACCTCGTTGTTCAGAGAATGGATGCTTCAGCTGCTGACGGCCGGGATCAGGACTCGATCACGCCCATGATGTCGTCTTCGCGCATGACGAGGAACTCGTCGCCGTCGAGCTTCACCTCGGTGCCGGAGTACTTGCCGAACAGCACGCGGTCGCCGACCTTGACGTCCAGCGCGCGGGTGTCGCCGCTGTCCATGAGCTTGCCGTTGCCGACGGCGATGATTTCGCCCTGGATGGGCTTCTCGGTGGCGGAGTCCGGAATGACGATGCCGCCGGCGGAGGTACGCTCTTCCTCCATACGACGGACGACGACGCGATCGTGCAGCGGACGGATGTTCATGCTTGCTTTCCCCTCAGCTTCTGGGTGGGTTAAGGATGTTGAGATGCCGGATGCCGGTGGCCCGCATGGGCCCGTCGGCGGGCACTGGAGCAGGCATCCCGGCTGTGTTAGCACTCAGCGGTAGCGGCTGCTAATAATAGGGCGCGCGCTTTGGGTGTCAAGTGCGGTTTGCCACAAGACGAGCGGGTAGCAGCGGTAGTGCGCCCTCACCTCGCCCCGGCATGCGCCAGACGCATGGCCAGCGTGCGGCGCGCCACGGGCGAGGCTCTTGGCGATGCGCCATCGGCGATGCGCATGTGTGCAACGCGCACGGCGATCGCCGTTGGAGGGGCTTGGCGGAGGCGCGACGAGGCTCAATCCTCGCGGCGCCAGTCGGCGTCGATGATGCGGGGTCGGTGGCCGCCGCCGAGGTCATCGTCATCGCGGCGGGGGCCGAGGGTGTCGACACGCACGTAGCGCAGGATCAGGGCGCGACGCAACGGTGGAATCAGCAGCAGGAAGCCTAAGATGTCGGTGAGGAAGCCCGGCAGTAACAACAGGAAGCCGGTCACCAGCAGTACGGCGCCGTCCAACAGCTCCAGGGCCGGCGCCTCTCCCCGGTCCATGGCCTGGCGCACGCGAAGCAGCACACCGAGGCCCTGCATGCGCACCAGGGCCCCGCCGATGACGGCGGTCAGCACCGACAAGGCGATGGTGGGCAGGGCGCCGATGAAAGAGCCGACCTGGATCAGGAAATACAGCTCCACCAGCGGAGCGCCAACGAAAATGAGCAGGAAAAGCCACATGGAATCGGTCTCGGGATCAGAACTGCGGTGGGCGCCGCCGAGCCATGCGGTGGGCGAGCACGCAGTGCGGCGACAGCGTCAAACCCGTAACGTCTGTCCGGAAAAGCCGATTCAAACCCCGGGGCTCGAGCCCGCGAATTCCGTTAGGCTATGCGCCCGCCGTCGCTGGCAGTTGTGGCACCGACGGCGGGCGCTGGCGCGGCCATGCGCTCATCCATCTCCAGCTGTCCCATCGCGGAGGCCGCCCGCATGTCGAACAACAACCCCGCCGATGTCCATGTGGTCTTTTGCACCTGCCCGGATGCCGCCGTCGCCGAATCCCTGGCCGGCGCAGTGGTCCAGGCGGGGCTCGCCGCCTGCGCCACCCTGCTGCCCGGCGCCGTGTCCATCTACCGCTGGCAGGGCCGGGTCGAGCGCGACAGCGAGGCATTGCTGATGATCAAGACCACGGCGGCACGACTGCCGGCGCTCACCGCGCGCCTGTGTGAGCTCCATCCCTACGACGTGCCGGAGGTGATCGCCCATCCCATCACCGCCGGCCACGACAGTTATCTCGATTGGGTTCGTCAATGCACAACTACCAACGCCTGATCGCACGCGCCCGCGGGCGCCGCAACCAATCAACGCGTCCGCTGCGCCGCCGCGGGTCGGGCCGCAGCGGCCCGATGCTTGCCTTGGTGGCGTTCTGCCAAGTGCTGGCGCTCGTCCCATCGCTGGCCCTGGGTGCCGCCGACGAGTTCCTGCAGCCGGATCAGGCCTTCCGCATTTCCGGGGAGGCGGCGGGGCCGGATGCCGTCATCGTCCGCTGGGACATCGAGCCCGGCTATTACATGTACCGCAGCAAGTTCCGCTTCGACAGCGACAGTCCCGGCATCACCCTCGGCCGCCCGGCGCTGCCGGCGGCCAAGGTCAAGCAGGACGAGTTCTTCGGTGAGGTGCAGATCTACCGGGATCGTCTCGAGGCCAGACTGCCCGTGGCACGGACCGCGGCGGCCGGCGACCTGGTGGCCATCGAAGCCAAGTCCCAAGGCTGCGCCGATGCCGGTCTGTGCTACCCGCCGCAGAAGCAGCGCATTCTGCTGGAGCTGCCGACGCTGGCGGCGGCGGACACGGCAGCCGTGGCGGCGCCGGCGCCCCCCCGCGCGGCATCCACGCCGGCGCCGGCGCCAAGTCTGGCCCAGGCGCTCACGGACGGCGGCGGCGCACAGTCGATGGGGCTCGGCATCGGCGACGACATCCTGCCGGTGGAAGAGGCTTTCCGCTTCACGGCCGACGTGGCGGCGGCGGACCGCCTCGCACTCACCTGGGATATTGCCCCCGGAACCTATCTGTACGAGGAGAAAATCGCGCTGGCCCTCGAGGACGCCGAGGGCGTGCAGATCGGTGCCTACGAGCTGCCGCCGGCGGAGGTGAAGCCGGACACGGTGCGGCCGGACGGCAGCATCGGCGATGTGGCCATCTATCAAGGCACCGTCGACCTGGCGGTGCCGCTCAGGCGCGGCGCCGCCGAGCCCACCGAGGTGACGCTGGTGGCCAAGTATCAGGGCTGCGCCGAGCGGGGCATCTGCTACCCGCCGGTGACCGAGCGCATCGCACTGGCGCTGCCGGCGGCCGCGCAGACCGTGGCGCTGGCCGACATGGAGCCGGCGGCGGTGGCCGGCGCCGGCGCGGGCGCGGCGCCCGCGCGCGTGTCGGAGCAGGATCAGATCGCCGCCCGTCTCGCCGATGCCGGCATCGTCGGCGCCATGGCCATCTTCTTCGGCCTGGGCTTGCTGCTGGCCTTCACGCCCTGCGTGTTCCCGATGATCCCGATCCTGTCCGGCATCATCGCCGGCCAGGGCGACAGCATCACCACCCGCAAGGCCTTCTTCCTGTCGTTGGCCTATGTGCTGGCCATGGCGCTGACCTATGCGGTGGTGGGCGTCATCGCCGGACTCTTCGGCGCCAATCTCCAGGCCACCTTCCAAAACGTGTGGGTGCTGGCGGCCTTCGCCGCGGTGTTCGTGCTGCTGGCGTTGTCCATGTTCGGCTTCTACGAGCTGCAACTGCCGAGCAGCTGGCAGAGCAAGCTCACGGAGATGAGCAACAAGCAGGAGGGCGGCACCCTCGCCGGCGCCGCCATCATGGGGGCGCTGTCGGCGCTCATCGTCGGCCCCTGCGTGGCGCCGCCGCTGATGGGCGCGCTCATTTTCATCGGCAAGACCGGCGATGCCGTGCTCGGCTTCTTTGCCCTGCTGGGTCTGGGCCTCGGCATGGGCGCGCCGCTGCTGGCCATCGGCACCTCCGCCGGCAAGCTCCTGCCGCGCGCCGGCATGTGGATGGACGCGGTCAAGGCCGTCTTCGGCGTGCTGCTGCTCGCGGTTGCGGTTCTGCTGCTGGAGCGGGTGCTGCCGCCGGCGGTCGCCATGCTGCTTTGGGGTCTGTTGCTGATCGCCTCCGGCGTCTACCTGGGCGCGCTCACCACCATCACCCAGGCGGCCGGCGGCTGGACCAAGCTGTGGAAGGCGCTGGGCCTGGCGCTGCTGGTCTACGGCGTACTGATGATCGTCGGCGCCGCCGCCGGTGGGCGCGACACCATCCAGCCGCTGCGCGGCATCGTCGCCGCCGGCGGCGGCCAGGCGGCGGCGCACAAGGCCTTCACGCCCATCAAGACCAGCGCCGATCTGGATCGGGAGATCGCCGCCGCCAGCGCCGCCGGCAAGCCCGTGATGCTGGACTTCTACGCCGACTGGTGTGTGTCCTGCAAGGAGATGGAGCGCTATACCTTCCCCGATCCGGACGTCATCGCCGCGCTCGATCAGTTCGTCGTGCTGCAGGCGGACGTCACCGCCAACGACGCCGCGGACAAGGCCTTGATGCAGGAGCGCTTCGGCATCCCGGGGCCGCCGGCGATGCTGTTCTTCGATGAAAGCGGCGAAGAGCTTCGCGGCTACCGCCTGGTGGGCTTCGTGCCCGCGGACGAGTTCGCGGCCCACCTCAACGAGATCGCCCAATGAATCCGGCCAAGGTGCTGGTGGTGACGGTGCTGGCCGGAACGCTCAGCATCGGCGCCGCCCTGTTCGGCGAGCGCTGGCTCGCGCAGCAGGACCTCGACCTCGGCCGCCGTGGCGACGACGGCCGCATCGCCGCGCTGCCCGAACTGCGCCTGCCCGACCTCTCGGGGCAACCGGTGGCCAGCGATACCTGGGCCGGGAAGGTGGTGGTGCTCAACTTCTGGGCCAGCTGGTGCCAACCCTGCCTGCGGGAGATGCCGATGCTCGATCAGCTGCAGCGTGGCGTCGATCCCGGCGAGCTGCAGGTGGTGGGGATCGCCATCGACGCCCGGCAAGCGGTGGAGCGCTTCCTGACCGAGCACCAGGTGAGCTACCAGATTTTGCTCGGTGACACGGCGACGGTGGCGCTCGCCCGTCGGCTCGGCAATCGCACCGGGGGCCTGCCCTTTACGGTCGTCTTCGATCCCCTCGGCCGGCGCGTCTTCAGCCAGACCGGCGAGATCACCGCAGAGCTGGTGCACACCCGCATTTTACCCCTGCTGAACCGAGAAACCGGCTGAATCAGCACGATTCCGTAGGCATCTGCATCGAAGTCCAATGCATTTGGGCTTTGTAATCCCGCGCAGTTTGCCGTAAATTGTAGGCAATAATCTGCGCACCACTTGTGCGTTCGATCGCCGCAGTTAGCGACGTATCGCCGAATTTTATGCGCTGCGCTTCCGTGTGGGGCACCGTGCGCCCAGCAGTCGTCCACACAGCCCATGGCCCAAATCCTTTGTCTCAACGGTCCGAACCTGAATCTGCTCGGCACTCGCGAGCCCGCCCAGTATGGTCGCGACACCCTGGCGGATATCGGCGCTCGCTTGTCGCAACAGGCCGAGGCCGCCGGGCATAGCTTGCGGCTGGTGCAGAGCAACGCCGAGCATGTGCTCATCGACGCGGTGCACCAGGGGGGCGCCGACGGTGTCGCCTTTGCGCTGGTCAATCCGGCGGGCTTCACGCACACCAGCGTCGCGCTGCGCGATGCCCTGCTCGCCGTCCAGCTGCCCTTTATCGAGGTGCACCTCTCGAACATCCACGCGCGCGAGCCCTTTCGGCGGCACTCGTATTTCTCGGACATCGCCGCAGGCACCATCACCGGGCTCGGCGCCGTCGGCTACGAGCTGGCGCTCAGCGCGGCACTGCGGCGACTCGGTCCCCACCCCTGCTGAGCGCGACGCTCGCACCACAGGCACCGGCGCCCGGCACCCCCGCGCCCAACACCACACCTAAGCCCTGAGGGCCGGCACAACCACATCATGGACATCCGCAAGGTCAAGAAGCTCATCGAGCTCCTCGAAGAATCCAACATCGCCGAGATCGAAATCCACGAGGGTGAAGAGTCCGTGCGCATCAGCCGCCACGGCAGCGCCCCCATGCACGCCATGATGCAGACGCCCGGCGCGGGCGCGGCCACGGCACCGGCGGCGGCGCCCACCGCCGGCGCCGCGGAGTCCGAAACAGAGCCGGAAGCGGACGAGGGCGCCATGGTGCGCTCGCCGATGGTGGGCACCTTCTATCGGGCGCCGTCACCGGGCAGCAAGGCGTTCGTCGAAGAAGGTCAGGACGTCAAGCTCGGTGACACACTCTGCATCATCGAGGCCATGAAGATCCTGAACCAGATCGAGTGCGAGAAGGCCGGTGTCGTGCGTCGTATCCTGGTGGAAAACGGTCAGCCCGTGGAGTACAACCAGCCGCTCTTCGTCATCGAATGATCGAGAAGATCCTCATCGCCAATCGCGGCGAGATCGCGCTGCGCATCCAGCGCGCCTGCCGCGAGCTCGGCATCAAGACCGTCGCCGTGCATTCCGAGGCCGACCGCGACCTCAAGCACGTGCTGCTCGCCGACGAGTCCGTCTGCATCGGTCCGGCGCCGTCGCGGGACAGCTACCTGCATATCCCCTCCATCATCAGCGCCGCGGAGGTGACGGACACCGTCGCCATCCATCCGGGCTACGGCTTCCTGTCGGAGAACGCGGACTTCGCCGAGCGCGTGGAGCGCTCGGGCTTCGTGTTCATCGGCCCCAAGCCCGAGACCATCCGCCTGATGGGCGACAAAGTCTCTGCCATCAAGGCCATGAAGCACACCGGCGTGCCCTGTGTGCCGGGTTCCGATGGGCCCATCGACGGCAGTAACAAGCACACCCTGGAACTGGCGCGGGAGATCGGCTATCCGGTCATCATCAAGGCCGCCGGCGGCGGCGGCGGTCGCGGCATGCGCGTGGTGCATTCCGACGCCACGCTGCTGAACGCCATTTCGCTGACGCAGGCGGAAGCGAGCGCCGCCTTCGGCAACGATACCGTCTACATGGAAAAGTATCTGGAGAACCCGCGTCACGTGGAGTTTCAGGTACTGGCGGACCAATACGGCAACGCCATCCATCTCGGCGAGCGCGACTGCTCCATGCAGCGCCGCCACCAAAAAGTGGTCGAAGAGGCGCCGGCTCCCGGCATTACCCAAGAGCAGCGCGCCTTCATCGGCGAGCGCTGCGCAAAGGCCTGTGAGCAGATTGGCTACCGTGGCCTCGGCACCTTCGAGTTCCTGTATCAGGATGGCGAGTTCTACTTCATCGAGATGAACACCCGCGTGCAGGTGGAGCACCCGGTCACCGAGATGATCACCGGGGTCGATCTGGTCAAAGAGCAGATCCTGGTGGCCTCCGGCCAGCGGTTGCGTTATCGCCAGGGCGACATCGACTGGCGCGGTCATGCCATCGAATGCCGGCTGAATGCGGAGCACCCGGAGACATTCCGCCCCAGCCCCGGCCGGATCAAGGAGTTCCACGGCCCGGGCGGCCCGGGCGTGCGCATCGACACCCACATCTATGCGGGCTATGTCGTGCCGCCCTATTACGATTCCATGATCGGTAAGCTCATCACCCACGGCGAGGACCGTGAGGTTGCGCTAGCGCGCATGTGTAACGCCCTGCGCGAGACCGTCATCGAGGGCATCGACACCAACATCCCGCTGCACCGGCAAATCATGAAGGATTCGGCCTTCCAGCAGGGCGGCGCGAATATTCATTACCTGGAGAAGAAGCTCGGCTTGTAGGCGACGCGGGGCCCCAGCAGCCCCGCATTCGCCGCCCCCAGAGCACCGCCACCCCAAGTCTCATCCCCAAAGCTTCGCTGCGCTGCCATGTCCTGGCTCCAACTCACCATCATCATCGCCCGCGACCACGCCGAGCAGACAGAGTCGACACTGGAAGAGGCCGGCGCCTTGTCAGTCACCCTGGACGATGCCGCCGACGAGCCCGACGATCGCCGTGCCGAGCCCATCGCCGGCGGCATCTGGGAGCCGGCGCCCGCGACCCAACCGCTGTGGCGGCGACTGCGCATCACCGCACTGTTCGCAGACGACGATGCCGGTGCGGCGGCGGCTGAGGCGGCCGCGGCGACGCTCGCCGAGGTCGCATTGTCACCACCCACCGTTGCCAATCTCGAAGATCGCCCCTGGGAGCGGGTGTGGATGGATACATTCGCGCCCACCCGCTTCGGCCAACGTTTGTGGGTCTGCCCGCGCGGAGAACGACCGCCGCAGGCGCAGGGGGCGGATTGGCAGGGCGTCGTGCTGGATCTGGATCCGGGGCTCGCGTTCGGCACCGGCCATCACCCCACCACGGCGCTCTGCCTGACCTGGCTGGACAGCCTGCGCCTGACCGGAAAACGGGTGCTGGACTACGGCTGCGGCTCGGGTATCCTCGCCATCGCGGCGCTCAAGCTCGGCGCCGCAGCGGCGCTGGCGGTGGACCACGACCCCCAGGCGCTGGATGCCACCGTCGACAACGCCATCGGCAACGGCGTGCTCGATCGCCTCACCGTCGCACGCCCGGAGCAGGTGCCGGCGACCACCGCCGACGTGGTGGTGGCCAACATCCTCGCCGGACCGCTCATGCAACTGGCACCGACGCTGGCACAGCTGGCGGCACCGGCGGCCGCGCTCGGTCTCTCCGGGCTGCTCGCACATCAGGCGACGCGGGTCGCCGATGGCTATGCGCCCTACTTCACGATGGAGCCCGCGGCGACACGAGACGACTGGGCACTGCTCACCGGACGACGGCGCTAGCATCGCAGCGCGGCGCGGCACCGCCCAATAGTTGCTGCGCCGGCAAGTACCCGGCGCTGCCGGGTGCGGCCCGGCGCCATGCTGCCCGCAGCGCCCGATGCACCGTTTTGTCGGCCGAAGACGGTCACTGCCCACCACCGCGAATCCTGCTGGCAGCGCCGAGTTTGGCTAAAATTTCGCGCTGATCCCTCTGCGCCGATGATTCATGCCACGCATGTCGACGAGTCCATCGATCCGCGCCAGTGACCGCGCCGCCGACCCCGCACGTCCGTCCGACGGGCGCGCGAGCGCCGGCGCTCGCGCGCCCGTGACGGGACTCGACATCGGCGGCATCAGACTGTCCAATCGCCTGCTGCTGGCGCCGATGGCGGGGGTCACCGACCGGCCGTTTCGCAGCCTCTGCCGGCGCCTCGGCGCCGGCATGGCGGTGTCCGAGATGCTCTCGGCGAATCCCGCACTCAGCGGCTCGCGCAAGAGCCGCGAGCGCGCCGATCACCGCGACGAGCCCGGCCCCATCGCGGTGCAGATCGCCGGCGCCAACCCGCAATGGCTGGCCGACGCCGCCCGCGCGAACGTCGATCAGGGGGCCGAGCTCATCGACATCAACCTGGGCTGCCCGGCGAAGAAGGTCTGCAGGGCCGCCGCCGGCTCGGCCCTGTTACGCGACGAGCCGTTGGTCGCACGCATCCTCGAGGCCGTGGTGGCGGCGGTGCCGGTGCCGGTGACACTCAAGACCCGAACCGGCTGGTCGCCACACACGCGCAACCTGCCGCGCATCGCCCGCATCGCCCGGGAAGCCGGCATCGCCATGCTCGCCGTCCACGGCCGCACCCGCGCCTGCGGCTACGGTGGCAGCGCCGAATTCGACAGCCTGCGGGCCCTGCGCGCCGAGGCCGGCCTGCCGGCGGAGTTCCCGCTGGTGGCCAACGGCGACATCGACAGCCCCGAGCGCGCGGCGCAGGTGCTGGCCTATACCGGCGCCGATGGGCTGATGATCGGCCGCGCCGCCCAGGGCCGCCCCTGGCTGTTTCGGGCAATCGATCATTACCTGGCCACCGGCGAGCATTTGCCACCACCGAGCAGCCACTGGATCTGCACCACGTTGATCAGCCACCTGGAGGAACTGTATCGCTTCTACGGCACCGCTCGCGGTGTACGGATCGCGCGCAAGCACATCGGCTGGTATCTGCGCGCGACAGCAACACCCGATCAGGGGAGACGACCAGTGCATAACAGCCCACGGGCCAGCGGCGGGAATGCAGCACAAGCTGCCGACGAGCATCCAGCACCGCCGGATGCACTGCACACACGCCAAATCCATCTCGACCGCATCAACCGGGTCGAGACACCAGAACAACAGACTCGCTTGGTCCGTGCCCTGTTCGAAGAGGCCGCGGATCTGGAGGACGCAGCATGACGAGCGCGACGGCAGCCAAGGTTACTCCCTTGCAAGCACAAGACACTGATTGGTCGGACCCGACCGTAATCGCCACCCGCCACGACGAGCCGCTGCGTGCATGCGTGCGCACCGCCGTGCGCACCTACCTGCACAACATGGACGGACAGGACGTGGCAGGCCTGCATCGCCTGGTCATGGACGAGGTGGAGCGTCCCCTGATCGAAACCGTGCTGGAGGCGGCGGGCAACAACCAGTCCGTGGCCGCACGCATGCTGAGCATCAGCCGCAGTACTTTGCGCAAAAAGCTCGCCGCCTATGCGACGGCGGACACCGGCGCAGAGCCCTGACACCACCGCCGGTGCCCGGGTGAGCATCGCCGCGGTGGCAGCGCCCGGGGCGTGGCACGCCGCGGCGCCCTGCGCGACCCGGCCGGCGATGGCATAATCGCCAGCGGAGCGCCGCGCCGAGCAGGTCGTCGCGCCGCTTGGCATGCGCGCCGGCCCGTGCGCTGCGCGTTGCATTGCGTCCCTTGCACGCCGCCCCCTGCTGTGCGCTCAGCCTTCGCGAGACCTTCCATGCAAGCTATCCGCCGCGCCCTCATCAGCGTCTCCGACAAGACCGGTCTGGCCGACTTTGCCCGCGCCCTCGCCGAGCGGGGCGTGGAGATCCTCTCCACGGGGGGCACCTCGAAACTGCTCACCGACGCGGACGTACCGGTGATGGAGGTCTCGGATCACACGGGCTTTCCAGAGATCATGGGCGGGCGGGTGAAGACGCTGCATCCGCGCATCCACGGCGGCATCCTCGGCCGGCGCGGTCTCGATGACGGCGTCATGCACGAGAACGAGATCAAGCCCATCGACCTGGTGGTGGTGAACCTCTACCCCTTCGAGGCCACCGTGGCCAGGCCCGGCTGCGACCTCGCCACCGCCATCGAGCACATCGACATCGGTGGCCCGGCCATGCTGCGGGCGGCGGCCAAGAACCACGCCGCCGTCGCGGTGGTGGTGGACGCCGCCGACTACGGCCGGGTGCTCGCCGAGATGGCAGACCACGGCGGCGCCGTCAGCGATGCGACCCGCTTCGACCTCGCCGTGAAGGCCTTCGAGCACACCGCCGCCTATGACGCCGCCATCGCCAATTACCTGGGCGCCGTCATCGAGCATCCGCAGGCACAACCGCCAACGGCGCAGACCGCCCTGCCGCGCACCTTCCACCTGCAGTTCAGCAAGCGCCAGGCCATGCGCTACGGCGAGAACCCACACCAGCGCGCGGCCTTCTATGTGGCCCGGGATGTGCCACCGGCGTCCGTCGCCGGTGCGCAGCAGTTGCAAGGCAAGGCGCTCAGCTACAACAACATCGCCGACACCGATGCGGCGCTGGAGTGTGTGAAGCAGTTCGCCGACGCGCCCGCCTGCGTCATCGTCAAGCACGCCAATCCCTGCGGCGTCGCCTATGGCGAGACCCTGCAGCACGCCTACGAGCGCGCCTTCGCCACCGATCCGGAATCCGCCTTCGGCGGCATCATCGCCGTCAATGCCGAGCTGGACGCGGCGACGGCGCAAGCCATCGTCGAGCGCCAGTTCGTCGAGGTCATCATCGCGCCCACGGTCTCGGCCGAGGCGGCGGCCTTGGTGGCCGCGAAGAAGAACGTACGCCTGCTCGCCTGCGGCGCCTGGGATGGCGCCCCGGCCCCCCACCTGGACTACAAGCGCGTCCTCGGCGGGCTCTTGGTGCAGGACGCCGATCTGGCGCTCACCGGCGAGCTGCGGGTGGTCTCCCGCCGCGCCCCGTCCGAGCAGGAAATGCGCGACCTGCTGTTCGGCTGGCGTGTGGCCAAATTCGTCAAGTCCAACGCCATCGTCTACGCCCGCGGGCAGCAGACCATCGGCGTCGGCGCCGGCCAGATGAGCCGCGTCAACTCCGCGCGCATCGCCAGCATCAAGGCGGAGCAGGCGGGGCTTGCCGTGCAGGACGCGGTGATGGCCTCCGACGCCTTCTTCCCATTCCGCGATGGCATCGACCAAGCCGCCGCCAACGGCATCGCCGCCGTCATCCAGCCGGGCGGCTCCATGCGCGACGAAGAGGTCATCGCCGCCGCCGACGCGCACGACATGGCCATGGTCTTCACCGGTATGCGGCATTTTCGCCACTGAGCAAGGGACGGCTATGCCCATCCACCCGACCGCCATCATCGAGCCCGGCGCCGACGTGCATGCCAGCGTGTCGGTGGGCCCGTACTCGATCATCGAGTCGGGCGCGGTGTTGGGCGCAGGCTGCGTGGTGGAGAGTTGCGCCCGTATCTACGGCCAGGCCCGGCTCGGGGGCAACAACCGCATTTGTCATGGCGTCACCCTGGGCACACAGCCACAGGATCTGGGCTATTCGCCGGACCGGGCCAAGCCGCTCACCATCGGTGACGACAACCAGTTCCGCGAGGGCGTCAACGTCAGCCACGGCATCAAGCACGCCGCTGGCACCCGCATCGGCAGCCGTAATCTGTTCATGGCCTACAGCCATGTGGGACACGATTGCAGCGTCGGCGACGACAATATCTTCGCCAACACCGCCACCCTCGCCGGCCACGTGGAGCTTGCGCATCATGTCTTCGTCTCCGGGCAGGTGGCGGTGCATCAGTTCTGCCGCATCGGCGCCTATGCCATGCTCGGGGGTGTCAGCGGCGTGTCACAGGATGTACCGCCTTATCTCATCGCCAATGGCCAGCGCGCACGCCTCATCGGTCTGAACGCGGTGGGACTCAAGCGCAACGGCTTCGATCAGGCCCGCCGCGCCCACATCAAGGCGGTCTACAAACGGGTGCTGCGCTCGGGCGCGCCGCTGGCCCAAGCCCTGACGCGCGCCGAACAGGAGTTGCCCGGGCCCGACACCGACGCCATCGTCGCCTTCTGCCGTACCTCCGAGCGCGGCATCATGGGCTTCGCCTGAGCCAACGGCACCATAACCCCGAGCAACACGAACCGACATCGCAGACAGGAACCGCAGATGGCAGCAGACGAGCCCTATCGCATCGAAGTGAGCGCAGTCAGCAACTATATCGCCGAGCAATCGGACCCCGCCGACAACCGCTTCGTCTTCGCCTACACCATCACCATCCGTAACACCGGCAGTATCCCCGCCAAGCTGCTGAACCGGCATTGGATCGTCACCGATGCCGACGGCAAGCAGCAGGAAGTGCGTGGCGCCGGCGTCGTCGGAGAACAGCCGCTTCTGCAACCCGGTGAGGCCTTCCGTTATACCAGCGGCACGCAGATCGCCACCCCGGTGGGGAGCATGCATGGCACTTACGACATGCTCGCCGACGATGGCACCCGCTTCGATGCACAGATCCCCGCCTTCTCCCTGGGAGACCGCGGGCGCCTGCATTGATCCGTAGCCTGTCTTCGCCTCGCCCCAGACACCCGCTCGCAGCGACACCATGGCCACCTACGCCGTCGGCGACATCCAGGGCTGCTACGACGAATTCCGGCGGCTACTGGACCACATCGAATTCGACCCCGCCCACGACAAGCTCTGGTCCGTCGGCGACCTGGTGAACCGTGGCCCCGGCTCGCTGGCCGTGCTGCGCTGGTTCAAGGCGCTGGGCGATCGCGCCGTGGTGGTGCTCGGCAACCACGATCTGCACCTGCTGGCACTCGCCGCCGGCAATCGGCGCCTGATCAACAAGCACACCATGGACGATGTGCTGACGGCGCCGGACCGCGACGAGCTACTGCATTGGCTGCGCCACCGGCCGCTGCTGCACCACAGCGATCACAAACGCTTCGCCATGGTCCACGCCGGCCTGCCGCCGCAGTGGGATCTGGCGCAGGCGCGGGCCTGTGCGCAGGAGTTGGAAGTCGCGCTGCGCGGCCCCGGCCATGTCGACTTCCTGCAGGCCATGTACGGCGACCAGCCCGATCAGTGGTCGAACGACCTGCGTGGCATGGAGCGCCTGCGCTTCATCACCAACGGCCTGACACGCCTGCGTTACTGCACCGCCGACGGTCGTCTGCTGCTGCACGAGAAGGCCCTGCCCGGCAACCAGCCGGACGCCGCCCTGCCCTGGTACAAGGTGCCGGGGCGTGCGAGCCGCGAGACCCGTATCCTGTTCGGCCACTGGTCCACCCTGGGCTATATCGCCGAGCACAATGTCTGGGCCCTCGACACCGGCTGCGTCTGGGGCGGCAGCCTGACCGCGGTGCGCGTGCGGCGCAAGAGGCCCATCAAGGTTTACGACCTCGACTGCGTTGGCCACCAGACCCCCGGCTGACTGACATCCATTCATCCGCTCAAGCAGTCTTTTGCCCATCGCGCCCCCGGCTGGCCTTGAGCGCCGGGCTCTTCGCGTCGCGGCTGATTGCCTATGCGCCTGCGATAACCCTCGATAACCGCGCACTGCCAACGATGACCGCCCTATCGATCGCGACTGCAAACGCCCCTGACCATACGCCAAGACTCCTCCGTCCGCCCCTGTCTGCAACGCGGGCGCACCCCCTCGACAAAGGGGATCATTGCTCGACTCCGTTGCTGAATGGGCCAGCATCCGTAGAGCAACTCAGCGCCCCAGTCGTGCGCCGCTTAGGAGCAGATTCAGCCCGCCCGCGTTCCGTGCTCCGGCATCGCTGCCTGCCGGGCCCAGTCATGCGAGTCCGACGACCACGGCCAGGAGACGGTCCAACTCGATCATTTGCTCTGGAGATAGCCGGCCAATCTTCGCACCGATTTTTGCGCTCGGAAGGGTGAGCAACCGATTGGGCTGAACTTGGGATGGTTTCTGCAACCCGTTTTCGGGGTCGGGCTTCAGCGTCAAGCGTAGGAGCGGTGCATCCACCAGATGGCCGGTGACGAGCGCCACGATCGTCGACTGCGCAACCTCATTGAGGAGGTCTGCCTGGATGACGACGGCCGGCCGGGGTTTGCCGTAATCGACCGGCGCCGCGACGGTGACAATATCTCCGCGGCGCATCAATCGCGCCAGTCGGCCGCGGCCTCGATGAAATCGAGGGTCTCGCGGTCATCGGCGTCTGCTTCGACCCGTGCAAGCTGTCGCCTGAGCTCATCGCAGAATCCCGGCTGCCGGGTGTCAGGCACCCAGAGAACGACGGGACGCAGGCCGCTCGCCGCGCGTTGCGCACGGTCGGCTGGATGCATCGGTGCTGGGTTCTGGGTCATTCGCGTCTCGTCGATCAGTGTAGCGTGACGCGTACAGTTTAATCTTAAAATCATCGGCTCGCGAACAGCGGGCGCCCCTTGCTAAGAAGACTCGCCGTCGCGGTCGTGGACTCGCACAGCCCCACATCTCGCGGCTGCGCCCGCCGCGGGGTTCCGAGCACTCTGGGCCACCGAAACCGCCTAGCCCATCTTTGACATTTTCCGGCGCGGATTTTCGGTAAGTCATGGGTCGAAGCCAGCGCACGGTGCTCAACCTCGGGCGCCATTTCGAGGTGCCGCAGGCGCAATGGCCGGCGTTGGCGCAGCGCATCGAGGCCTTGGTCGGCGGGCAGACGGAACTGTTTGTGGCGGACCTGGAACTACGCGGGGTTGAGGTGAAGACCAGGTCACCGGCGCAAGTCGCCGAGCAGTTCACCGACTACCGTGGCCCGCAACTGCATCGGGCGCCGTGTCGGACGAGTGGTTTCACAGCGGGTTATTCGCCCAGCAGCAAATCCTTCGCCGCGTTGATCTGTGCCGCCAGATAGTCGCTGCCACCGCGATCCGGATGCAGGCGCTGCATGAGCCGGCGGTGGGCGGCGCGGACGGCGTCGGTGCTGGCCCCGGGCTCCAAGCCGAGAATGGACCAGGCGTCGTCTTTGGTCATGCCGCGGGCTGCGGCCTGGCCCGTCGTGCCGCCCCCCTGCCCCGCGGCGCCGGCGGCGGCGTCCTCGCGCCAGTCCGGGTGCTCCCGGTCCAGGTAGGCGGTCAGCACCGCCGCCGAGCGGGCATCGCGCTCCTGATAGAGCTCCAGCATGCGCAGCAGCTGCGCCAATGTGAGCGCCGAGAGCTGCTGGCCGGCGAAGGGGCCCTCCAGCACTTCGCCGTCCATGGCGCCGCTGGCGTGCGCCAGGGAGACGTCGAGATAGCGGGTGCGGATGGACGACTGCCCACCGCCACCGGACGGATCGCCACCGGCCTGGCCGCCGCCACCCAGGCCGCCGCCCACGGGCCCGGGCCCCACCAGGCCCAAAGACTGCAGCATGCGGTGGAGTGCCGGCAGCGCCTGCAACAGGTGCAGCGCCCGAAACACCACCGGCACCGCCGCCGCCAGGGCGGCGAACAGGGGATTCAGCCGCCCGCTCAGCACCGCCAGCAGCAGCAGGCCGACGGCCACCCAGATGAGTGACTTGCGCAGGACAGCGGCCACCTGCTGCGGCGGCGTGCGGCGAAACCAATGCAAGAACCACCATAGCGCCACGCCGATGGCCAACAGGACGATCAGGCGACCCATTCTCGCCCCCCGTGAGCGCGTGCGAGCGGCATGGCGGTCATCGCTTCTCCAATTGGTGGGTGAGTTGCAGCACGGCGCCGCCGCGGCGCCGGCCGAAGTCCGTGAGCGCCTTGCGCCCGCCGGCGGCGAACACGGCAACCGCACTCAGCAGGTCTTTCAGCGCCTGCGGGCTGCGGTGGTCGAAGGGGCACCAGGCGCCGCCCGAGAGCCGGGCGATGTCCTTGAGCACCCGCTCGGCCTGGGGCTCGCGCCCCTCCTGGAAGACGAACACCGGCACGCCGAGCAGCCCCAGCTCGCCGGCGGCACCGGCGAGGCGGTCATGATCTTCTTCCACACAGTCGCCGACGAACACCAACGCATTGACGGACTTGCGGCCGGCCTCGGCTTTGGCATGCGCCAGCACGCGGGCGATCTGCGTCAGTCCGGCATTGCAGCGCACGCGCGTCATGCGCGGCAACAGCGCATCGGCGCTGGCGCACCAGGGCGAGGCGTGGAATTCCCGGAAGCCGCCGTAGTGGCACAACTGGACTTCCAGGCCGCCCAGGTCGCGGGTCTCGTGGAACATGGCCACCTGGATGTCCGCCGCCCGGTCCCAGGTGGGCTCGCGGCTCGCGGTGGCATCCATGGCGAAGATGAGCCGCCCGCGCGGGCCCGCCCTAGCCCGCGGCGGAGTCCGGGCTACCTGTTGCAGAAAGGCGTCGATCTCGCCGTCGGAGGACGGACGTTCGAGGTCTTTACGGGATCTTGTCATGAGTGCTGCGGGTTGAGCGTTGCAATGGCGGCGGATCAGTCGGCGCCGGGGCCATCAAGCGTGGGCACGTCGACACGATTGGACCCCGTTGATGATCGCAGGTGCCGCGATGTCGGATCGCCGCCGGCGCATCAGCGCAGATCCCCGGGGCGGTCGATGTCGCGTAATATGCCCGCATCGGCGACTGGTATGGTGACGATGCGGTCTGCCTGCGCCCGTAGCAATCCGCGGGCGCCCTGATCACCGCGCAAGTCGAGGAGCGCCTCGCGAAAGCCCGCCGCGAAGCCCACGGGATGCCCGCGGCGGCCGCCGAAGCTGGGCGCCGCGATGGCACAGCCCGCCGCCAGTGCGTCGGCGACGGCGCTGATGCTCGCCGGCTGCACGAACGGCATGTCCGCCAGCGCGATAAGCCAGCCGTCGGCATCGGTGCTGGCGCGCACCCCGCAGGCCAGGCTATGGCCCATGCCGAGGTGGGCATCCGCACAGGGCACCAGCGCGATACCGAGCCGTGCCAGCGCCGGCGCAACACCGGTCTCGGCGGCGCGCACCACGGCGTTGACCTCACAGCCCGCCGCCAATAGATTGCGTGCGGTGGCGACGGCCACCGGCGTACCGTCGGCGAGCGGCGCAGACAGCTTATCGGTGCCGAAGCGCCGGCCAGCGCCGGCGGCGAGCAACAGCGCACAGAGATGCATACAGCCTCGTCAGCGATTCCAGCATGCCGCGTGCCAGCGTCGGCTCGACATGACGGATCTCGCGAGTCGACAATAGCGCGCCGTTGGACCGGGGCAGCCGGGCGTCGCGGCGTCCATGCGGCCGGCAATCCACGCAGGCGACACATGCCATAGTCGTCATCCCTCGCGAACGACCGCCCAAGCCTATGACCATCAGCGACGACCTCGAACGCCTGCAGCGGCTCAAAGAAACCGGCGTCCTCAGCGACGACGAGTTCCAGCAAGCCAAACAGCGGGCTCTGGCCGGCGAATCGCCGTCGGCATCCACCGGCTCACTGCTTGCGGGGAGCGTCGAGGCGCGAACCCGCGAATGGGCCCTGCTGCTACACCTCTCGCAGCTGCTGGGCCTCGTGCTGCCGCTGGCGGGCTTCCTCGCGCCGCTGCTGATCTGGCAACTCAAAAAAGCGGAGCTACCGGCGATCGATGCCCACGGCAAGGTCGTCATGAACTGGATCCTGTCAGCGTTGATCTACCTCTTGGGAGCGTCCCTGCTGGTGCTGGTCTTCGTTGGCATTCCGCTGCTGCTGGCCCTCGTGGTGGTGGCGGTGGTGTTTCCGATCATCGGCGCCATCAAGGCCAACGCCGGCGAGCTTTGGCGCTATCCGCTCAGCATCGCATTCCTGAAATGACAGCGCGAGGAAGCGACGCCCGGCCCCGCCACTTGCGCCGTCTCGAGGCCCGCGGACGCGCGCCACGGGGAACGGCGGTGGCGGCGTATGTGCGCGCTTGCGCCCCGGCATCAAGGGGCGGTGCGGGGGGCCGCGAAGCTTTCCGCTCCAACTGCGCGGTCGGGCCGATGGCCGGCGCGGTTACAATCGCCCAATGCCACGCATGTCTGCAGACAGATGAGCCGCGACCGGTCTGCACCCGCGGCGCGCCCGGGCGACTGCCGGCGCACCGACCGAACACCCTCCATCGTCACCCTGCGACCGCAATCATTGCACTGAGGACCCGTTATGCTACTCAAGCTCGTTCGCGAAGGGCTCGGACGCACCATCGCCTTTATCGACCACATCACCCGTCCCAAGCCCATGCAGCGCACGCCCGAGGCGCAGCAAGAGGTTGAGCAGGCCCTGCACGGCCTGGCGCTGTATCAATACTTCGCCTGCCCCTTCTGCATCAAGACCCGACGCGTCCTGCACCGGCTCAACCTGCCGGTGGAGTTGCGAGACGCCCAGCACGACCCGGTGCATCGCAGCACGCTCGAGCGCGAAGGCGGGCGCATCCAGGTGCCCTGCCTGCGCATCGATTCGGCCGAGGGCACCCAGTGGCTGTTCGAATCCGACGAGATCATCCGCTACCTGGAGGGCCGCTTCGGCGCAACGGCACCCGCGCAACAGGCCGGCTGACGCACGCCGCCATGGCGCAGCGCTCCGGGCGCTCAGGCCAGTGCCTCTGGCCGCTGCTCCTCGCCGGCCTGCTCGCAGCCGCCGGCGCCGCCGCAGCGCAGGCCCCGCCGTAGCCCGATGGCGCATCGCCGGTGCCCGCCATCCCCTGGGCTCAGGCTATCGACAGCCTGGATCGGGTGGCGTTGCGCCGCCAGATCTCGCGCGCCGGGGGACGGATCAACCAGCGTGGGGATTTCGGTCACGCCCGCCGGCGGCATTGGCATGGGCCCCGTCGCCTGCACCTTGCAGCAGGGCCCCGACCCGCGGATGCCCCTGACTGGCCGCGTGCCAGGCGGCGCCATGCCCTTGCAGGTCCGGTAATGTCGCATCGGCGCCATGCGCCAGCAGGACCTGCACCGTCTCGGCATGGCCGCGGTGGGCCGACCAGATGAGCGGCGTGTAGCCTTCGGTCTGCTCCTGGATGTCGATCATCGCGCCATGTGCCAGCAGCAGTTCCACCACCGCAACATGGTTGTTGGAGGCGGCCAGCAACAGGGCCGTATAGCCGCCCTGGTCGGTGGCATCGACCACGGCACCGGCATCCAGGAGCCGCTCGGCGACTTGCCGGTGACCGTTGACGGCGGCCTTCATCAGCGGCGTCCAGTCGCAGCTGTCGCGCACGTTGGCATCGGCGCGGCGCTCGAGCAGGGCGTCCAGCGCGGAGATGTCGCCCCGCTCGGCGATCTGCAACAGGCTCGACGCCGGCGGCCGCTCGGGCGCGTCGTCGTCACCGCCCACCAGCAGCAATGGCGGCAGCGCCAGCAGCAAGGGCAATAGCCAGACAATCTTCGACATGGGTCAAATGGCAATGGGATGCGTTTGCATGGGAATGCCTGCATGATGCGCGCTCGGCGCGCCCGTGCCAATGCGAATCCGCAAGCAATAACAGCTCGATCAATGACTTCAAGATGATGTCGTCGGCGCAGCGCCCGGGGCGCGTGGCCTGAACTCTACACTAATGACAGCATGCAACGGCGTGCCGCCGGCGGCGCGTGCCGCCGGTCGCTTGCATCCATCCAACAGAAGGAGCATCGCGTGAGTCTCGTCGGAAGTCTGATCGCCATCTCGTTACTGCTGCTCGCGGCCCTCGGCATCGCCGGTGCGCTGCTGATGGGCCGCTCCAGCCGCAACGCCAACGCCGATGACCCGCGCCGGCACGACGACTGAGCCCAGCGCCACCTTAGGGTGTGCGCATGGGGGTCGGTCCATCGCCGCCGGTAATGGTCTCCGCCGGGGCGCACTGGCCGCGGCATGCGCCGGCGAGTGTCAGCGCATGGGCTCGCAAACGCCTCCGCGGCATTTCACGAGCAGGTTGTTGCGACCGACACACTCCACCTCGTGCACCTCGAAGCCGTCGGTCTCCTGTAGCAGCACCGCACCGCGTCCACCGAGCGCGCAGCCCCGCAAGCGCGCGAAGTCTTCGGCGTAGTAGGCCCAGAGGCCTGTGCGTCCTTGTCGATTGAGCACCAGCATCTCGTTGGGTGCGCCGCTGTCGGCGGGGGCTGTGGGCGCAATGGGCGACGGTCCCGTCACAGCGCCGTCGACGCCGGTGACCGCGCGCTGCGCCATGGCGCCCCGCGCATCGCCGCCGCGCCAGTCGTCAATGGCCGGCGGCGTCGTCTGCCCCGTCTCCGGCGATGCGCGTCCCGTGCGCGCCCTGGCATCGGCGGCTTCAGGCGCTGACGTGGGCGCCGGGCGCGCAGCCACCGCGGCTTGCGCCGCCCCTGCACTCACGGTGGTCGCCGCATCACCGAGGTCACCGACCGCATCCGTATCGGTGGCGTCGGCTTCGGTGGTGGCCAGCACCGGGACCTGCGAGCGCAGCTTGTCCCGCGCGGCGATCCAGGACGAGGTGAGAGCACTCAGCGAGATCAGCAGCTGGCTCTCGTAGTCGGCGGTGTAGTCGATACGCCGTTCCTCGGGCGTCCCCGGATTGCTGAGCACGAAGGCACGCAGCGCCACGACGGTGCCGTCGCTGCGCTCGGCGATGTCTGTCACGACCTGAATGCGTGGCGGGGCGAGGACGCTGCCGAGGGCCTGCGCCTGCGGGGCGTCGGGCGGCAGCTGGCGCTCCAGCACCAAGCGATTGGCGTCGGCGGTGAGGATTGTCCAACCCTTGGTACGTGCCGCCGCCATGGCCACGGAGCGCGCTTCCTGCAGCCGGGCCCCGGGAAGACTCACCCGCGGCAGATCGGCCAGATCACCCGCGTCGACCTGCCCGTCACCCCGCCCGGAGCGCTCCAGGCCCGCGCAGCCGGCCAGGGCAAGCAACAACAACAACAAGGTCAGGGTGCGCATGACTGTCAAGACCGAATGCTCCGTCTGGATTGCACGGATGGGCGGATGCCGACGGCGATTGCCCATGGCGATGCATCAGCCCTATGCCACTTGCGGGATGTTAGCATAACGCCCGATCGTACAGGCGTTTACGCCACCGATGGGCGCGCGGCCCGGGGCTGGGTGGGGAGCTGGGCACCGGCTCAAGGTGCGGCAGGCGCCTCGATGAGCTCCACGGCATTGGCATCCGGATCGCGGCAGAACAATGCGCGCCGACCCGAGCGACTGACGGTGAAGGGAATGTCGGCGGCTCGTAGACGGGCGGCTATCGTGTCGAGGTCGTGGACGAGCAGCGCGACATGGCGATCGCGTCCGCCGTGGGCGGGGCGGTCGGTGACAGGATCGGGGTTGGGCAGCTCGAGCAGGTGGATTTGCTGCGGGCCAATGTCCAGCCAGGCGCCGGCGAAACCCAGGCTCGGGCGCTCGGCGGACACCGGCAAGTCCAACAGATCGCGGTAGAAGCCGAGGGCCCGCTCGGTGTCAGTCACCAGCAGGCTGACGTGGTGCAGAGCGTTGACCATTGCCATGGGTTTCGCGTCCTCGCGGTTTCGCGGCGACGAGCCCATCGCCTATACTGACAGATTACGCGTTCGATAGATCCCGCCTCGAGCCCCATGCCGGCGCTCGGTCGACACAGCCTCCGCCCCCAGCATGAATCCCCGACTGGACCGCCTGCAACCCTATCCGTTCGAGAAGCTCGCCGCGCTACTGGCGACGGCGACGCCACCATCCGGGCTCGCGCCCATCCGGCTGTCCATCGGCGAGCCCAGGCATCCGACACCAACCCTGATCACCGCGGCCCTGGCGGCCAACCTGAACGGCGTGGCCACGTATCCTGCCACACGCGGCATGCCAATGCTGCGGCAAGCCATCGCCGAGTGGCTGACCCGCCGGTTCCAGCTGCCGCCGGACGCCCTGGACGCGCAGCGCCATGTGCTGCCGGTGAACGGCACGCGCGAGGCGCTGTTCGCCTTTGCCCAGGCGGTGGTGGACGCGGAGGCAGATGCGCTGGTGCTGCTGCCGAACCCGTTCTACCAGATCTACGAAGGCGCGGCGCTGCTGGCGGGCGCGCAACCCCGGTTTCTCCCCTGCACCGCCGCCAGCGGCCATCAGCCGGACTTCGAGACCGTGGATGCGGCCAGCTGGGACCGCTGCCAGCTGCTCTACATCTGCTCGCCGGGGAACCCCAGCGGCGCCGTGCTGAGCCAAGCGACGCTGGTGCGGCTCATCGAGCTCGCCGAGCGCCACGACTTTATCATCGCCGCCGACGAGTGCTACAGCGAGCTCTACCCGCAGGAGACCGAGCCGCCGGTGGGACTGCTGCAGGCGGCGGCCGCCGCGGGCAATACGGGCTTTCAGCGCTGCGTCGTCTTCCATAGCCTGTCGAAGCGCTCCAACGCACCGGGGCTGCGCTCGGGCTTCGTCGCCGGCGACGCCGACATCATCCGGCGCTTCCTGGCCTATCGCACCTATCACGGCTGCGCCATGGCGCTGCCGCAGCAGCACGCCAGCGCCGCCGCCTGGCGGGACGAGCAGCATGTGGTGGACAATCGGCGCCTGTACCGCGAGAAGTTCGACGCCGTGCTGGCGGTGCTCCGGGGCGTGCTGGACGTCGACCGGCCGGCGGGCGGCTTTTACCTGTGGCCGCAGACGCCGCTGGACGATACCGAGTTCGCCCGGCGCCTGTATGCCGAGCAGCATGTCACCGTGCTGCCCGGGCGCTTTCTCTCGCGCCCCACGGACGACGGCGATCCCGGCCGGGGCCGCGTGCGCATGGCGCTGGTGGCCCCCCTCGCCGAATGCGTCGAGGCCGCCGAGCGCATCGCCCACTTCTGCCGCCAACTCTGAGATCAGCCCCCCAGGGCGGGGCCCGCGTCGGCGACGGCGGCGCGCCCCCGGCACCGCTCACACCGCAGCACCGAGGAACCCATCATGTCCGACAGCCAAGCCATCATCGACAAGGCCTTCGAGCGCCGCGCCGACATCACTCCCCGACATGTCGAGACACACGTGCGCGATGCCGTGCTCGAAACCATCGACCGCCTCGACCGCGGCGAGCTGCGGGTCGCCGAGAAGACCAGCGGCAGCTGGGTGGTGAACGACTGGGTGAAAAAGGCCGTGCTGCTGTCTTTCCGCATCGAGGACAACCAGTTCATCAAGGGCGGCTTCACCAACTACTACGACAAAGTCCCGTCCAAGTACGCGGACACCAACTCGCGGGAGTTCCGCGACGGCGGTGTGCGCGTGGTACCGCCGGCGACGGCCCGCCGTGGCGCGTACATCGCCCCCAGCTGCGTGCTCATGCCAAGCTATGTCAACATCGGCGCCTACGTGGACTCCGGCACCATGGTCGACACCTGGGCCACCGTCGGCTCCTGCGCGCAGATCGGCAAGAACGTGCACCTCTCCGGCGGTGTGGGCATCGGCGGCGTGCTGGAGCCGGTGCAGGCCGCACCCACCATCATCGAAGACGACTGTTTCATCGGCGCCCGCTCCGAGATCGTCGAGGGCGTGATCGTCGGCCAGGGTGCCGTCATCTCCATGGGTGTCTACATCGGCCAGAGCACCAAGATCTACAACCGCGAGACCGGCGAAGTCATCTACGGCCATGTGCCGCCGGGCGCGGTGGTGGTCCCCGGCAATCTGCCCGCCAAAGACGGCAGCCACAGCCTCTACTGCGCCGTCATCATCAAGCAGGTGGACGAAAAAACCCGCGGCAAAGTGGGGCTCAACGAGCTGCTGCGCGATATTTGATGGTCCCATGACACTCTATGGCATCGCCAACTGCGGCACGGTCAAGAAGGCACGCGCCTGGCTCGACGAGCGCGGCATCGACTACGTCTTCCACGACTACAAGCGCGCCGGCCTGGATGAAGCCACGCTGCGCAGCTGGGTGGCCGAGCTGGGCTGGGAGCACCTACTCAACAAGCGCGGTCAGATGTGGCGCAAACTGCCGCCGGCGGTGCGAGACCATCTGGATGAGGCAAGCGCCTTTCAGGTGATGCTGCAGACACCCACCATCATCCGTCGTCCCGTGCTCGACATCGGTGGCAGCCGCCACGTCGGCTTCACCGAGGACCAATACCAAGCGCTCTTCGCATCATGACCAAACAGCCCTCCGCCACCGTGCGGCTCGCCTGCGAGCTGATCAGCCGCCCGTCCGTCACCCCCGAGGACGCCGGCTGCCAGGCGTTGATGATGGCGCGCCTGGAGCGACTCGGGTTCCAGCTCGAGCCCATGCGCTTCGGTGAGGTGGACAACTTCTGGGCCAGACGCGGCGACGAGGCCCCGGTGTTTTGCTTCGCCGGCCATACCGACGTGGTACCGCCCGGTCCGCTGGAGCGCTGGGACACCAACCCCTTCGAGCCCACCATCCGCGACGGCATGCTCCATGGCCGCGGCGCCTGCGACATGAAAGGGGCGCTGGCGGCCATGATCACGGCCACCGAGGGCTTCCTCGCCGTCCATCCGGACCACGCGGGCTCCATCGCCTTCCTGATCACCAGCGATGAGGAAGGCCCGTCCATCGATGGCACGCGCAAGGTGGTGGAGGCGCTGGAGGCGAGGGGCGAAAAGATCGACTACGCCCTCGTCGGCGAGCCTTCCAGCAAGGCGCGCCTGGGCGATATCGTCAAGCACGGCCGCCGTGGCAGCCTCACCGGCAAGCTGTACATCCAGGGCAGGCAGGGCCACGTGGCCTACCCCCAGTTCGCGGACAACCCCATCCACCGCGCGGCTCCGGCGCTCGCGGCCCTGGCGGCCGAGCAGTGGGACCAGGGCAACGCGCATTTCCCGCCCACCAGCTTTCAAATCTCCAACGTCCATGCGGGCACCGGCGCCGACAATGTCATCCCCGATGCCCTCGCCGCCGTGTTCAACCTGCGCTTCTCCACCGAACAGACCCCGGAAGCCATCCAGGAGCGCGTCCACGCCATCCTCGACGCCCACGGCCTCGACTACCAGCTCGACTGGCGCCTCTCCGGCCTTCCGTTCCTGACCCCCGCCGGTGCCCTGCTCAACGCCGGCCTCGACGCCATCGCGGCGGTCACCGGTGTGATCGCGGAGCCCAGCACCAGCGGCGGCACCTCCGACGGGCGCTTCATCGCACCCACCGGCGCCGAGGTGCTGGAAGTCGGCCCGGTGAACGCCACCATCCACAAGGTCAACGAGTGCGTGGCGGTGAAGGAGCTGGATCAGCTCGCGGCGATCTACGCGGAAATGCTGCGGCGGCTGCTGACTTGAGGTGCCCGTCGCGGGCAGCCGCCCGCCCCCCCCTCAGCGCACGCGCTCGATCCGGTACTCCTCGATGCGGGCACCGCAGGCGCGCATCTGATCGGCGTCCAGCTCCCGACCGCGCAAAGCGGCGGGCAGCGTGAGTGAAAGATGCAGATAGCGCGCGCCACGCGCGCAGACGTCCGCGGCGAGATTCACCGGTAGCGAGCCGATGACCCGGTCGCCGGACGTGACGGTCTCGGGGTCCAGATGCGCCACCACCGCATCGACCACCAGGCCTTCCTCGGCCGCCCAGTCGTGGGCGCCGGGATGGCGCGATACGAAATACGTCGTCATCGATGCAACTTCTCCTGCAATCGCTGTAGGGCTCGATGGGGGATGAGCTTAAGCCCCCTGTGCCACCTGTCGGCGTCCGCAAGCTTGCCAAACCGGCGACCGGCGCATGCCCGGTCCATCCTGAACGCCGTGATCACAGGCTTCAGGAGGACAAGAGATGCGCATGGCCGCTTATTCGACAACCCTGGTGGTGCTGGCCAACTCGTGCAAGCACAACGGCCGCTGCGTCGCCGGCAAGGCAATCACGAACCGGCGCTTCGGTCGCTGGATTCGACCCACCAGCGCCCATCGCAGCGGCGCGCTCTATGCCGATGATCTGCCCGTGCTCGGCGGCCCGCTCGCGCCGCTGGATGTGGTCGAGGTACCGCTGTCACACCAGGCGCCGGCCGGCTTCCAGGCGGAAAATTATCGCATTGCGCCCGGGAAGCTCTGGGTCAAGCGCGGCCGGCTGAGCACGGCGGCGCTGAACCGCGCCGTGGACCCGGCGGGCGCACTCTGGCTCGACGGCTACTCCAGCGGCGGCGGCGACAACGACCGGGTGCCGGAACAGCGCCTGGGCGAGGCCGACGGCTCGCTGCGGCTGATCGGACCGCTGCCACTGCATCTGCAGGTGGTCGGTGGGCGCGTGCGAGCGCGTTTCGAACATGCCGGCCGGATCTACAACCTCAGCGTCACCGACCCCTGGGTCAAGGCCGCCTATACCGGGCGCCTGGATGGCTGGTACGGTTTTGGTGAAGCCTTCCTGTGCCTGAGCCTGGCCCCGGTCTTTAACGGCTTCGCCTACAAGCTGGCTGCGGCCATCATTCCTGTCAACGCGGGCTAAACGCCATGTCTTCGATGCTCTACACCATCGGCCATTCCGCTCACACGCTCGAGGCCTTCCTGGAATTGCTGCAACGGCATGCGATCGGCGCGATCGCCGATGTGCGCTCGCAGCCGGTCAGTCCTCGCCATCCGCAATTCAATCGCGAACCCCTGCAGGCGGCGCTGCGCAAGGCGGGCTTGCAGTACGTGTTCCTGGGGCGGGAGTGCGGCGCGCGCAGCGAGGACCCCGCCTGCTATGAGCAGGGCAAGGTTCAGTACGAGCGCCTGGCGTGCACCGAGCGATTCCGTTCCGGCGTGGAGCGGATCTGCGCCGGCGCGGAGCGTTACCGCCTGGCGCTGCTGTGCGCCGAGCGCGATCCACTCAGCTGCCATCGCACGATCCTCGTCGCCCGCGCGCTCGTCGCGCAAGGGCTGGAGGTCCAGCACATCCTGGCCGATGGCAACCTGGAAACGCAGGCGCAGGCAATCGAGCGCCTGCGCGCGCAGCTGGGTCTGCAGCAGCCGGACTTGTTCTGCGACGAGGCCGACTTGGAGGCGCTCGCCTACCGCCAGCAGGGCGCGCGCATCGCCTACACCCTACCGTCTGCCACCGACGGCCAGACAACGATTGCGGAGCCCCGCCGATGATGCTCTCTACCATCGGATTCACGCAGAAGGGCGCCGAGCGGTTCTTCTCGAGCCTGAGCGAGGCCGGCGTGCGGCGCGTGCTCGACATACGGCTGAATAATCGCTCGCAGCTCGCCGGTTTCGCCAAGCGCGACGATCTGCGCTACTTCCTGCGGGCCCTGTGTGGGATCGACTACCAGGAGATCCCGAGTCTCGCGCCGACACCGGCGATCCTCGACGCTTACAAGAAAAACGGCGGCGACTGGGCGGCCTATGAGCAGCAGTTCCTGGCGCTGCTCGCACAGCGACAGGTGGCGCAGACGCTTGATCCAGGGCTGTTCAAGGACGCTTGCCTGTTGTGCAGCGAGCACACGCCCGAGCGCTGCCACCGCCGGCTGGTCGCCGAGTACCTGGCGGCGCAGTGGGGCGGGATCACGATCCGGCATCTGACCTGAGCTACCGCTCGCCCAGTCTACGGATCATCCAGCGCTTGAGTCGGGCGCCACATTCGGTGGCCAAGAAAAATAGGATGCTGGCATAATGAGGATGCTCGCCTGGATCCGGCGGCATTTTGTGGTGGGTCGCAAGCTTGCGAACCTCAGTGATCGTCGGGCACCGGCATAGACTCTGGGCAGTGTTCGCTGGTGGGCAGGCTGGAGTAGCACCGGCACCGCCGACGGCACGGTCATGGCCAGCTTGAGGTAACAAAGAGGATAGTTCGATGACGACCAACGCCGTCGATGCCGCCGATGCCGCAGCCCCTCAGCGGCAGATTCTGTTGGTCGTCACCGGCCTGACACCGCAGGTGGTCACCGAGACCATCTACGCGCTCTGGAAGCATGATCCGACACTGGTCCCAACCGAAGTCCACCTGATCACCACAGCACTGGGCGCCGAGCACGCCCGGCTCAATCTGCTCTCGCCGCGGATCGACTGGATGGGCCGGCTGCAACGCGACTACCGGCTGCCGGCGATCGACTTCAGCCCCGCGCGTATCCATGTCATCCCCGGCGCCGACGGCGGTGGTCTGGACGATATCCGCAGCCCCGATGACAACGTTCGGGCGGCCGACTTCATTACCGGGCTGGTCCGACAGCTCACCGCCGATGAGCACAGCACGCTACACGTCTCGATCGCTGGCGGGCGCAAGAGCATGGGCTACTTCGTCGGTTATGCCCTGTCGTTGTTCGGGCGTGCGCAAGATCGCTTGTCGCATGTGCTGGTCTCGGCACCATTCGAGAGCCACCGCGAGTTCTACTACCCGACGCCCAACGAGTGTCCGATCCATGTCCGACAGGGAGACAAGGAGGTCACCTACGACTGTCGTCATGCCAAGGTCGACCTCGCCTGGATTCCCTTCGTGCGCCTGCGCTCGGCCCAGCATGAGCCGATGCTGACGGGGAACACGCCCTTCTCGGCCTGCGTCAGCACAGTCCAGGAAGCCCTTGCCGAACACGAGCTGGTCATGGATCTGCGCGGCAAGCGGATTCGTGCTGGCGGCCAGATCATCCGGCTGCCACAGACCGAGCTGGCCTTCCTGTCCTGGTTTGCCCGCCGCGCCAAGGCCGACCAGCCGCCCTTGCCCGGCATCACCTTCAAAGACATCGAGCAGCGCGCCGAGCCCTACCGTGACGCCTACGTCGCCGAGCTGCGCCGCATCGATCCGCTGCTCGATGAGGACGGTAAGACGCTGCGCGCCAACGGCCTGCGTCATGGCATGACGCCTGAGTACTTCAACGCCAAGAACGCCAAGCTCAACAAGACACTGACTCAACGCCTCGGCGCCCTGGCGGCACGCCCCTACCAAGTGCTGCAGGAGGACGCAGGAGCGGGGTACTCGCTGGCGTTACCGCCGACTGCGATCCACTACGCGGCGCTGCCAGCGGACGGTTCGCAAGCTTGCGAGCGCGGTGCGGCGTCGACGACCTGAGCGAGCATTGCGTTCTGCAATCGGTCGCCGCGCGGCTGCGCGACGCCCCTGTTACCCAACGCGATCGCCATTTGCCCAAGGAGTCATCGACCCATGTCCCAAGCCTCCCCGACCACCCTGGTCAGCTTTCTCGGCCGGGCGCGCCTCGATCCCAAGACCGGTTATCAGGTCGCGCATTATCGCTTCGCCGACGGCACGACCAAGGAAACCCCGTTCTTTGGCCTGGACTTGCTCGAAGTGGCCCAGCCCGATCGACTGGTCGTGCTGGGCACCTCCGGCAGCACGTGGGACGTGCTGATCGAGCAGTGCGCGGTCGACGGGGAGGAAGAGGAACTGCGTCTGCGGCTGATCGAGGCCGCCAGCGAGCAGCGGGTCGACGCATCTTTGCTCGCGGCCGTCGAGCCGCTGGTGGAGCGGGCGCTCGGCGTGCGCTGCCTGCTGCGCCTGATCGACTATGGGCGCGACGAGCAGGGGCAGGCGCGCATCCTCGAGACCATCGCCGAAGCCGTACCCCGGGGGCGGGTTGTCATCGACCTCACGCATGGCTTCCGCCACCTCGCGGCCATCGGCGCCTTGTCGGCCTTCTTCCTCGAGCGCGTGCGCGGCCTGCGGGTCGAGGGGCTCTATTACGGCGCCCTCGACATGCGCGAGCAGGGGGTGACCCCCGTGGTACGCCTCGATGGCCTGATGACCATCGAGCACTGGCTGGATGCCCTGAGCCGATTCGACCAGAACGGCGATTATGGCCTGTTCGCGCCCTTGCTGGAACGCGACGGCGTCCCCGCCGACAAAGTGCGCTGTCTGGTGGAGGCCGCCTTCTTCGAGCGGACGCTGAACCTCGCCGACGCCCGGCGCCGTATCCTGACCTTTCTGCCCGTGCTCGACACCCCGCTGAACGGCGTCTCGGCGCTGTTCCGCCCGGCGCTGGCCGAGCAGCTGGATTGGGTCCGCGCAGCGGGCTTGATGGCCTATCAGCACCGCCTGGCCCGGTTCTATCTGCGCCAGGGCGACTATGTGCGCGCCGCCATCCTCGGTTTCGAGGCGGTGATCACGCGCGAGTGCGACCGCCGCAAATTTGGTCAGCACGACCATCAGCAAGACCGTAAGCCCGCCGAGGACGCCTTCGAAGCAGAAATCCGCGCGGGCGAGCATCCGCGCGCCGTCGCCGAGGGCTATTGGATGCTGAAAAACCTGCGCAATGCCCTCGCCCATGGCAATCCGGCGTCATTGATTCATGTGCGACAAATCGTCGTCAATCCGCAGCGCCTGCCCGGAGCGCTGAACGATGCACTGCAGCGCGTCCTGGGCTGAGAGCACTTTCCAGCCCGCTTGGGCGAACCCTGTGCAAGGAGTCTTCCCCGTGCCCGACCACCTTGAAGCCACCTACCAGATCGTCACGCCGATGTTCATCGGCGGTGCGGACCAAACACCCGACGACGGCATCCGTCCACCCACGCTGAAAGGCGCGCTGCGGTTCTGGTGGCGGGCGTTGCATTGGGGGGAGTGTTTACGCGAGGCGCAGACCGAGGCCGCCGCATTGCAGGGCTTGCATCAGCGCGAGGCGCGGCTGTTCGGTCTCGCCGCCGACGGCGCGGGCAGCGGGCAAGGATGCTTTCTGCTCCAGATCAAAACCGAGACACACCAGTGCGTCAAAGCGAACCTGCCGACGGCGATCGCAGGGCATCAATACCTGTTGGGCCAGGGCTTGTATCACTTCAAGGAGCAGTATCTCCGCGAAGCCATGGGTACTGGCGAAATGCGGGTGACGCTGCGTTTCCGTCCCGGCACGGCGACGGACGATCGCACTTCGATCGCCAAGGCGATGCTGGCCCTCGGATTGTTGGGCGGCCTGGGCAGCCGCGCCCGCAAGGGATTTGGCGCGCTCGCGATTCAATCACTCGAAGGTTGTCCCCTCACAGTACCCACAAACGCCGACCAAACACGTGCCTGCTTCGAGACGCTGATCACCGAGCGACTCGACGCCTTGCCCCCCTTGACCGCTTTCAGTGCCCAAACACGTATCGACCTGATTACAGCCCACACGTCCGATCCCTGGACGTTGCTCGGCGAGCTCGGCGCCGAGATGCAGCGCTATCGCAGTTGGGGCCAGAACGGCCAGGTTGCGGGCGCGCCGGCAGAGCGCAACTTCCCTGACGACCACGACCTGGCCCAGCGGGCCGCGGCTGGTGAAACCGTCGCAACGCACCCTCGGCGCGCCCTCTTCGGCTTGCCCCACAACTACTATTTCAGCTCGACCAAAGACAAGCTGGAAATCAACGCCGTGGCGCCGAAGCGCGAGGGTGGCTGGAGCGACCTTGGTACCTATCGGCGCGCGTCGCCGTTATTCCTGCATCCGCATCAGTTTCCGGATGGCTCGATGGCAGCGGTCATCGCGCTGTTGCCCGCGCAGTTCCTACCCGACGACTGGCGGATCGGCTTGAAAGACAAACGCGCTCCGATGCGCCGGGTCGATGTCAAGCCCGACTGGCGCGTCATCCATCGCTTCATGGACCGTTTCGCCGGGCGCAACACGCTGCTGGAGGCGCGCTCATGAGTGAGCAAACCTTCCACTTCACCCTCGGCCCGGTGCAGGGCTTCGTCGCCCAGGCGCGGCGCACGCGCGATTTCTGGGCCGGCTCCTTCCTGCTCTCCTGGCTGGCCGGTGCCGCGATGCAGGCGGTCAAGCAGCAAGGTGGCACCATCGCGTTCCCGAAGCCCGACGACGAAGCCATCGCCTGGCTGACGGGCGCCGGCCGGGGCAAGCCACCCCGCCAGGGCAGCATTCCCAACCGCTTCAAGGCGATCCAATGCAGGGTGCCGGACACCTTCGAGCCCGGGCGCGTCACCGAGACCGTGCACCAGGCTTGGCAGGCACTGGCCGAGGCGGTCTGGCGGCACGACCTGAGCCACTTGCCCGCGAACAGCACCACCCGCGCGATCTGGGACCGGCAGATCAACGGCTTCTGGGAGATCAGCTGGGTGCTGGGCGAGGCCAGCAACCTGCTCGACCGACGCAAGAACTGGCGCAGCCATCGACCGCCCGAAGAAGGTGGCGTGAAGTGTTCGGTCATGGCCGGCTGGCAGGAGCTCTCGGGCGCCGTGCGGCCTGGTGACGACACGCTGGAGGCATTTTGGGGGCCGCTGCGGCGGCGGTCGCCGCGCGACTTCGACGAGGCGGAGCGCCTCTGCGCCATCGCCTTCGTCAAGCGGCGCTTCGTCGCCGTATTCGCCGACGTGCGGGCGCCGATGCCGAGGCCGCAGTCGGATGACTGGACCCTGCACGGCTGGCGGCTCGATGGCCAGATGCCCTCGACCCTTGATCTGGCCGCCGCGCACTGGGTGGCGCGGCTGGCCGGGGCCGACGGCGCGGCACTGCAACGGCTGCACACGGCGACCAATGCCCTGCTCGATGAGCCCTCCGACCGGGGACTCGCTCTGCCGCGCTGCGTCCGTGAGACCGACAACCCACAGCTGGCCGGGCTGCATACGAGCGCCCTGTTCCCCCACGTGCTGGACAACCCCAAGCTTTGCCCGGATCGCAGGCGGGTGCAGGCGGTACGGCGCGCGCTGAAAGACCTCGCGTGCCAGCGTGCGCCAGCACCCTTCTACGCCATCCTGCTCATGGACGGCGACAGCCTGGGGCAATTGCTACAGGAGGGCAATGCGAAGACGCCGGAGATGATTTCCGCAGCGCTCAACCGCTTCACCGGCGAGGTGCCGAACTTGGTCGACGCGCACAGTGGATTTCTGATCTACGCCGGCGGCGACGATGTGCTCGCGCTCCTGCCGCTGGAGAGCGCCCTCGGCTGCGCCGCCGCCATTCGCACGGCCTATCTGGATGCCTTCAACTGGGCTTTCGCGACCAACGAGCCTCCCTCGACCCTCTCGGGAGCCGTCACTTTTGCCCATGTCAAGATCCCGCTGACCCGCCTGCTGCACGACAGCCATCACCTGCTCGACGACATCGCCAAAGATGCAACCGGGCGCGATGCCCTGGCGGTGCGGGTGGTGAAGCAGAGCGGCGAGACGCTGCAATGGGCGCGGCCCTGGGCCTGCGCCTGGAGCGAGCGGGCACCGCAGCAGCGACTGGCGATCGAGCAGATTGCCGAGGAGTTCGCGGCCCAAACCACCGATGCCCTGGGGAGCGAGGCCGGCGCGTTCAGCAATCAGTTCTTCTATCGCGTGCGCGAGCGCTTTCAGTTCCTCAATCCGCCGAAGCAGTCGCCGCACGACACGGCGGTCTTCAGTCAGAAAGAGGCGACCGCGCTGCTGGCGGTGGATTACCTCGCCTCGGGGGCCAATCGCACGCGCAAGCTGACCTTACCCCAAGCCCAGCACCTGATCCGCCCGCTGCTGGAACAGTGCTATCCGGTGCGCCGCGTGCCGGCCGATCAGGCGCCGCCAACCGGTAGCACGCCCCTGTCCTGTGGCGACCCCCAAGCCGGCGTCACCTATCACCAGCAGCCGTGCCTGGAAGCCGACGGTGCGCTGCTGGTGCGTTTCCTCGCGCAGAAAGGAGCCGACGACGCATGAACGAAACCCTGCAATGGCGCTTCGATCCGCTCGATACCTGGTTCTTCCGCGAGGCGCGCGGCTTCGAGACCAGCGGCCACAACGAGCTGAGCAGCCTGTTTCCGCCGCCGGCGCGCACCGTCGCCGGCGCCCTGCGCACCCTGATCGGCGAGCAGCGGGGCGTGGACTGGACACGCTTCCCCACGGCGGAGGAGTACGCCGAGCTGCGCAGCCTGATCGGCGCGGGCGATCAACTTGGTCAACTGTGGCTGCGCGGTCCCTACCCGCTGCTGGACGGCGAGCGCCTCTATCCCATGCCACTGCATGTGCTCAGCAAAGACGGCGCCTACCGCTTTCTGCGACCGGGCGCCGAAGACAAGCCGGTGCAGTGCGACCTGGGCCGGGTACGCCTGCCGGAGATCGCCGACGGCGACGCCGGACCACTGCCCGGCGCCAAGCCGCTGGAAGGGCACTGGCTCAAGTGCGATCAGCTGCGACGGGTGCTCGCCGGCGAGCCACCCACGCAAGTCATCCAGGCCAGTGCGCTCTACGACGAGGAGCCACGGCTCGGCATCGCCCGCGACAACCGGCGCCGCACCGCTCACGACGGACTGCTGTACCAGACCCGTCACTTGCGCCCGCGCGCTGGCCTGGCCATCGGTGCCGAGACGCGCGGCCTGCCCGCCGAGCTGGTCCCCGCGTCCGGCACCATCCGCTTCGGCGGCGAGGGCCGCCCGAGCGCCGTCAGCCTGATGCCCGTCGCCCCCAAGGGCTCCGCGCTGCCATTACCGCCCGCGCCACCGGACCGGCACCTGCTGCTGATGCTCGTGACCCACGCCGACTTCGGCGACCGCACCGACGGCGAGGGGTGGCTGCCCCCCGGCTTCGTGCCCAGCGAGCGGGACGGCATTCGGGTCTGGCAGGGCGCCATCGAGGGCATCCGCCTGACCCTGGAATGCGCCGTCATCGGCAAGGCCGTGCGCGAGGGCGGCTGGGATCTCGCGCAGCGGCGCCCGCGGCCGGTGCGCAGCCTCATCCCCGCGGGCAGCCTCTATTTCTGCACCCTGGACGACGCCACCGATGCCGGCGCCGCCATCGACACCCTGCACGGCCGCCAGATCGGCCGCGACACCGCCCTCGGCCGCGGCGAGCTGGCGGTGGGACTTTGGCCGCACGCAATGAAGGAAGACCGATGAGCAAAACAGCCCTGCTCGGCCTGCTGGCCGAGACCTCAATCCATGCCGGCACCGGACAGAGTGGCGGCGTCATCGACCTGCCCATCCAGCGCGAGGCGCACACCGCCTGGCCGGTGATCTATGGCTCGGCGGTCAAGGGGGCGCTGCGCGCCGGTGCCGAAGAGGCCGGCGTGCCCTGGCTGACCCAAGTCTTCGGTCCCGAGACCGCCAACGCCTCCGAGCACGCCGGCGCCCTGTTGGTGGGCGATGCGCGCCTGCTGCTGTTGCCGGTGCGCTCGCTCACCAGCCACTTCAAGTGGGTCACCTGCCCGGCGCTGCTCAAGCGCTTCGCCGCCGACTGCGCCCGGCTGAGTCTGGAGGACCTGGCGCCGACGGCGATTCCCACGATCGAGGAGCGGGACCGGGCACTGCTGCCCGAGCAGACCAGAGAAGCGCTGTATCTGGAGGAGTTCCGGCTGCGCAGCGAGGCCGCCGATTTCACCGCCATTATCCCGGTGCTGGCGCAACTGATGGGCCGCCCGGATGCCGAAGATGCGCTGCGCAGGCAGCTCGTATTGGTGGCCGACGACCGCTTCAGCCATCTGGCCCAGTTCGCCACCCCGGTCAATGCCCATGTCCGCATCGACAATCGCACCAAAACAGTGGAGCCCGGCGCGCTTTGGTACGAGGAAACCCTGCCGCCCGAGACCCTGCTGACGGTGACATTACATGCCCAGGCGGTGCGACAGCAGGAGCAGACCAAAACCGCTGCCGAGGTGCTCGCCCATGTCACCGATGAGCTGTTCGGTCAGCGTCCCTACCTGCAGCTCGGCGGTAACGAGACCGTCGGCATGGGCTGGTGCAAGGTCAGTGTGCAGCGCGTAGGAGAGTCAGCATGAGCAAGCACCCCAAGAGTCCCAGCGCGAAGTCATCCGCCTCGGTGCCGACCACCGCTGCGGCGACCAGTGTGCGGCGTAGACCGGCTGCGTCCGCTGACGCCCCCGCAGCACCTGCCGCATCCAGCCCTCGCCAAGCCACGCCGCCATCCCCGGCCGGCTTGCCGACCGACGCGCCAGAGGGCGAGTCTCTTGAGGCAACGCCCGAGCAGCAGCGCGCCCGCTTTGCCCTGGAGCGCATCCAGGCGCTCGCCGTGGAGTGGCGCGAAGAGACCAAAGCACAAAAGGAATTCAACAGCTATGCCAGCGCCATGCCGTTCATGATCCGCGCCAATGGGCTGGGACAGACCGCCGCCTTCTATCGGCGTAAGGGCACCAAGCACGTCTACTACCGGCTCTATGCGCTGCTCGGCGACTGGCTGTCCCAGCCGGGGCGTCCCTTCGCCGATCATCCGGATGATCTGCTCGAGGCCATCACCCACAGCAATCAGGACATCTACCTGGCCGCCCAGATCGAGGCCCTGCTGTTCCTCCACTGGGTGAAGACCCTGGCCAGCGCCTTCCTGGCGCGCGAAGAGGCGCCGCCACCAGCCGACACCACGGAGGTGGCAGGATGACGTTACCGCTCTATCTCGATCATCAGGCACCCCGCACGCTGCCCGAGCACGGCCATCGCGGCCTCTGGTACGAGCGGTTCTTCGATCGCTACGCGCCGGCGCAGGACTGGACCGTGCCGGACGAAGGCAAGCTCCAATGGATTCAACAGACGGCCGCGAGGCCTGCGGGTGATGCCAACGCCCTCGATCAGGCCGCGCAACGTCAGCTCGCGCTGGTCACGGCCCTGGGTGGCCGCGGCGCCGTGTTCAAGGCCGACTGGCACCTCGCCACCGGGCTCGGGCTACCGCATCCGGTCGAGAACGGCTTCGCCTGGCACCCCACGCTGGGTGTGCCCTACCTGGCCGGCAGCGCGGTCAAGGGGCTGGTGCGCGCCTGGGTCGAGATCTGGGACGAGACGCTGGACGCGCATCAGCGCAAGCGCCGGCTGGACACCTGGTTCGGCTTCGCCGATCAACCGGTCGACGCGCACGACGGGTCGCCGCCCCGCAACGCGAGCCAGGCCGGCGCCTTCCACTTCTTCGATGCCCTGCCGATCAAGCCGGTCGGCCTGCGCGCCGATGTGATGACCCCACACCAGGGCAAATGGTACGAGCAAGGCGACGCGATCGAGGACTGGCGGCGCGAGCCGGAGAAAGTGCCCGCCGACTGGCATGCCCCGGTGCCGGTGCCCTTCCTGGTCGCCAACAAGCCGCAACTGCTGTTCGCCATCGCCCCGCGCCAGGCCGCAGCCGCTGATGAGCTCGCGGCGGTCTTCAACGCGCTGAAGGATGCCCTGGCATGGCTCGGCGCCGGCGCCAAGACCGCGGTTGGTTACGGGCTGATGCAGGCGTCTGCCGAGCAGACTGAAGCCCTTCACATAGAACTGGTGAAAGCGCAGCAACAGGCCGCGCTGGAAAGGCTTTCGCCACAACAACAAGTCCTGCTGACCGTGCGCACCGAGTTCGAGAACACCTATCAGCGCAAGGGCGTCAAGCCCGATGCCGGCGGCGCCTTCATGGCCAAGGTCCGCGATCTACTCGATCAGGGCCTGGATTGGCCCGCACAAGAGCGGGCTGAGCTCGCGACACTAATCGAGGCCATCTTTGCCCATGCGGGCTGGGGCAGCGGCGCCAGGAAGCGCGATCGCAAAGCACGGCTCGCCAAGCTGCGCGCCTGAGCCGCCGTCTCTCAAGCCGCCTCACGCTTGCCCAGCTGCTCCGCGAGCGTCGCCATGGCTTGCAATTACCCGATGCGCCAATCCCGCGGATTCGCGCGCATCCGGGCGAGCGTCTTATCCGTTTTGGTCATGCCGGCATGATACTGCGAGCGATACTGGCTTGCAGATCGAAGGGTCGCCGCAGCGGCGCCTGGCGTGCTCGCAAGCTTGCGAAAGCAGACGGCGGCGCGCGTTGTGGAGACCATGGCAGCACGCTTCACCGCCGGCCACGGCCATAACCGCCAGGGAGTCGACTACACATGTTCCAACGCCTCTATGAGCTCAGCCAATGCCTGCCGGCGCGTGCCGCCTGGGAGCGGCTCAATGAAGGGCTGCCCGCACATTACGATCGGGGGCTGGCTTTGTGCTTCGATGCCGATGGCGGCTGGTGCGGCGTGCGCACTTACCAGGGCAACCAGGGCGTGCTCTACCGCTCGGGGCCGCCCAATGGCACCGATTTCACCCCGTGCTGCAAGTTCTCGGGTCCGGATTCGGCCAAGACCCTGGCGCGCCTGTCGCGGGCCGTCGCCCAGCTCGCCGCGGCCGCAGAACTCGACGTGTCGGAGCGTGACTGGCTCACCGCGACCCTCACCACCTTCGAGCGCGAGCGTGAGGCAATCCTGGAGGCTGTGCGTCAGGCGCGCGCCGCCGCTGGCATCGACGACAAGACGCACTGCGGCTATGTCTACTGGGCCGACGCCCAGATGCAGCCGGTGTATGGCTGGACGGCGCTGCGCGAGCGCGTGGTGCGCCAGGTGCGCGAGGGCTTCGCCGACAAGGGCGGCGCACGTGACGGTGCCGTATGCGGAGTCTGCGGCGGCGATGACCGGCGCGTCTACGGCAATTTTTCGGTGCTCGCCTGCTACAACCTCAACAACCCCGGCAGCATCGCCGGCGGCTTCCGTGCCGATCAAGCGCACCGCAATTTCCCGGTGTGCGGGGACTGCGCGCTGACCCTTGCCGACACCTTCACCTTCGCCGAGAACCACCTCAGCAGCACCATGGCCGGGCAGACCTACCTGGTGCTGCCCTACAGCAACGCCCCCGAGGTGCGCGAGCAACTGCGATGGCGGCTGGGCCAACGGCCTCAGCGGTACGCCCTGGGCAAGGCGCGCGATTTGGTCGCCGACGAATGGGCGCTGGTGGACGAGTTCGCCCAGGCCGGCGATCAGCTCGCCCTGGCGCTGATCTTCTTCAGGCAGCAGAACGCCGCCTGGCGGGTCCAGGCCGAGGTCCAGCAGCTGCTGCCGAGTCGCCTGCAGACCCTGCATGCCGCGGCGCAGGCCATCGCACGGGCCGACGACCTCATCGCCGAGAACAGCAAGGGAGAAACGCAGCCGGTGCGCATCGGCGCCCGCACCTTCCAGACCTTCTCGGGTGCCGGCGACAAGCCCAGCGCCGAGACCCTGCGCGACTGGCTGACCGCCCTATTCGCCGGCAAGCCGATCGTCCGCCGGCATTTCCTGCATGCGCTGGTGGCCAAGCTGGTCGCCACCGGTCGCGCCAATCCGAGCCTGCTGCATTGGACCACGCGCCAAGCCTGGGGCTTGTATCGCTATTGTGTCCGTGTCCAGCTCATCGTTATCAACCCCACGGAGGAGCCCCCGCCGATGTCCGATGTCATCCCGGAGAGTCCGTATGGACGTTATGTGCGTGCGCACGCCGAGTTCTTCCGCCGCCCCGAGCTGGTGGTGGCGTTCCTGACCGGCTGCTATGCCGCGACCGTCGCCTCGGTGCAGCGCCGGGAGCGCGATGCCGCCCCCTTTACCAAGAAGTTCATCGGCCGCCTGCTCAACCGCCAGCACCTGCGGCGACTCTACCGCGAAGGCCATGCCAAGTTGGCCCAATACGACAAGCTCGGCTACGTGATCACCGGGCTCGATCCGGACCTGGCCCAAGCCTGGGTCGCCTGTGCCGATACCTGGGCGGTCAGCGACGAGGAGGCCACCTTCGCGTTTACCCTCGGCTACAGCCTGGCCTACCGCATCGGCGAGCTGGAGCGGCTTGCGAGCGCCAGCGATGACGCCGCAGCCGCCGACGCGCCGGCGGCAACGCCCAATGCTGAACCCCAACCAGCGCCCTGAACCGCCCCCCGCCCTGCCCGTCCACCCCCGTCAAGGAGACCGACTGCATGACAGCCCTTACCCACCGCTACGAGATCCTGTTCCTCTACGAGGCCAAGGACTGCAACCCCAACGGCGATCCGCTCGACGAGAACCGCCCGCGCACCGACCCCGAGACCGGCGAAGCGACCATCAGCGACGTGCGCATCAAGCGCACCGTGCGTGACTACTTCCTGAGCCAGGAGCCCGATGTCGAGGCGCGCCTCGGCGCCGGCCGCGAGGTGCTGATCCGCGATACCCTCAAGGGCGACGGTCATCTGGCCGAAGGCAAAGACCGCGCCGAACAATTCCTCGCGGCCACCGCCAAGGACAAGAAGGGCGAGGCCAAGCGGCAGGCGCTGCAGGACGCGGTGCTCGCAGGCTGCGTCGATGCGCGCCTGTTCGGCGCCACACTGCCGCTCGGCAAGAACGCACCGTCGCTGCAACTGACCGGTCCGGTGCAATTCGCCGCCTTCAATCGCTCGCTGCACCGCGTCAGCCCCACCCTGGTCCAGCAGACCGCCGCCTACGCCGGCAGCGCCGCGGCCAATCAAAAATCCTTCGCCGAGCGCTGGCTGTTGCCCTACGCACTGATTGCCGCCTATGGCGTGGTCAACGAGACCGCGGCGCGCACCACCGGGCTCAGCGACACCGACCTGCAACTGCTGCTCGCCGGACTGTGGCACGGCACCGCTGCGCTCAACAGCCATTCCAAGATCGGCCATGATCCATTGCTGTTGGTGGTGGCCCAGTACCAGCCCGGTCATCGCCTCGGCGCGCTGCCGCGGCGGATCGGCCTCAGCGACCAGCGCACGGAGGACACCGCGCTGCGCTCCACCCGCGACTTCCGGCTCGACGTCGGCGAACTGCTCGATGCCTGGTGCGGGTTTCCCGCCCTCACCGAGCTGCGGGTCATGCACGATCCGCGTCTGCGCTGCCAGGCGCATGGCGCAGCGGGGCCGTTCGCAGAGTTGGCCGGGCAGGCCGGGCTGCCGGTCAAGGATCTCGTGCTGGAGCACTGAGCATGCGCACCCTCACCCTCGAGATCGCCGGCGACTACGGGCTATTTAAAAAGCCCTATTCGCCGATGAGCCCGGTGAGCTATCCACTGCCGCCGCCGCCGTCGGTGCTGGGCATGCTCGGCGCCATCCTGGGGCTGGACAAGGGCGCCTATCACCAGGCGCTTGGCTGGGAGCAGGTGCGCATTGGCATCGGGCTGCGCGCGCCGGTGCGGGTGTTCCGCGCCGCCCTCAACCTGCTGCAGACCAAAGACGGGACCGATGCCTACTTCCGCCCGCGTGCGGGCCAGAGCACGCACACCCAGGTGCCCTGCGAGCTGCTGCGCGAGCCGCATTTTCGCCTCCACGTGGCCGGCCTGCCCACAGCGCTGGCCGATGCGCTGGCCGTGCAACTGCGCGCCGGGCGCAGCGCCTACACGGTCACCCTCGGACTGGCGAACTGCCTAGCGGATGTGCACTGGATCGGCGAAGCCGAGGCCGAGCCCATCGCCGCGGACGCCTGGGCGGCGAGCACGGCGGTGCCGCTCACCGACGGCGTACAGATCCATTACGAGGACGCACGCCGCTACCAGCGGCTGCGGCTCCCGACCCGCATGGACGCTACGCGCACCGTACACCGCTACCAGGAGATCGTGCTGGCCGAGGACGGACAACCCCTGCACGGCCAAGGCGGCACCGGAGTCTTATATGCCCTCGACGACGCCATCATCGCCTTTCTCTGAGACCTTTGCGCATCCGGGCGATCCCCTGCCGGTGCATCTGGAGCGGGTCGCACAGCGCGCCGCCGCGAGCATCGCCGGCACGGCACACCCCGCGATCCGTATCATCGCCTTCGGCGCCGGGCTGTTCCACGACCTCGGCAAGGCCACGCCCTGGTTCCAGGCCTATCTGCTGCACGCCGGCCGGCGCTCGGCCCTGACCCATCATGCCGAGCTCGGTGCGCTACTGGCCTGGTGGTACAGCGCCGGACTGGACTGGCCCCTGTGGCAGCGCCTGGCGGTGTTCATCGCGGTGCGCCGCCACCACGGACCACTGACATTCCAGGAGTGGCCGGCGCTGCTGGAGCAGACCCGCGCCGCATGGCGCGAGCCCGAGCACCCGCTGCGGCGGCAAGTCGCGGCGCTGGACCTTGGCGGCATCCACGCCTGGCTCAGCGCGGTGGCGGCCCGCAATCCACAGATGGGCTTGGCCGAGACGCCCGAGCCACTCACCCCGGCACACATCGAGCAACGCCTGCGTGAGCGCCAGGCGAGCGGCTCGAGACTGCGCCGCGCCTTCGGCGGGCTCGATGAGGCATTGGCGATGCTGGCGGGGTTCGGTGCCCTGCTGGCGACCGACAAGACCGATGCCGCCCTCCAGGGCGGGCAGATCACCCGTCAACAGCTGCCGGCCCATGCCGTCGCCCACTACAAAGCCAATCATCTGGCCCCAGGACCGCGGGCCACCGCCCTGCATCGGCGCCGCGAGCAGATCGCCGTCACCGTCACCGACACCTGGCAGGCCAATCTGAATCAGCGGCTGCTGACGCTGACCGCACCCACCGGCGCCGGCAAGACCCTGACCGTGCTGCACGCGGCGCTGCAAGCCCGCGCCGCCCTCGCAACCCTGACCGGCACGCCGCCGCGTCTCATCTATTGTCTGCCCTTCACCTCGGTCATCGATCAGAACCATGCCGTCTTCCGCGCCGTGCTGCGCGCCAATGCGCTGGCCGATCAGGAGGATCGCCTGCTCAAGCATCACCACCTCACCGACAGCCTGTTCCGCACCGAGCAGGCCGAGCACCAGGCCGACGGCGCCGGCCAGTTGCTCACCGAAACCTGGCAGAGCGAACTGGTGGTGACCACCTTTCATCAGTTGCTGCATTCCCTGCTCAGCGCGCGCAATGCCAACCTGAAACGCGCCGGACAGCTCACCGGTGCCATCGTGCTGCTCGACGAAGTGCAGGCGCTGCCATTGCGCTACTGGGAAGCCCTGCGCCAACTGCTCATGGCAGCCGCGCGTACCTTTGCCACCCGCTTCGTGCTGCTCACCGCCACCCGACCGCTGATTTTCCAGCCCGGCGACGCCATCGAGCTGTTGCCGGATCATGCGGCACACTTCCACGCCCTGACCCGCACCCGGCTGCAGGCGCACCATCGCGAGCCACTTACGCTGCGCTGTTTCGGCGAGCGGCTGATCACCGAAATGCGCCAGCACCACCAGCCAACACTCATCATCCTCAACCGGCGCCGGGCCGTGCGCCAACTCTTCGAGGCGCTGCGGGCAGCCCTGCCCGCACGCCCGCTGATCGCCTTATCAAGCGATCTGACGCCGCTCGACCGGCGCGCGCGCATCCGTCTCATCCGGCGCCTGCTGCGCCAGGGCCGGCCGGTGATTGCCGTGAGCACCCAACTGGTCGAGGCCGGGGTGGATTTCAGCTTCCCCGTCGTGCACCGCGACCTGGCACCGCTGGACGCCATCATCCAGGCCGCCGGCCGCTGCAATCGCCATGGCGAGAACGGCTCCGCGCCTGGTGTGGTGCATCTGTGGCAGATCCAGGACAGTCAGCCCGACGGTCAGCCCGGCGAAGCACTCTGGCGGCGTGTCTATGACCCGGCCTTGATCGAGGTGACCCAAGAGACGCTCAGCGATGCCGAATGCTGGGACGAACGTGCGTTCCTGGCGCTGACCGAACGCTATTTCTGCGGCTGCCGGGCACGCCAGGATCAGCAGCGGGTAGACCTGCAGCTCACCCAGGGCGACCTGGGCGGCGTGGAGCACGCATTCCGGTTGATCGAGGAGCCGCCCAAGGTGGCCCTGTTCATCGTCCGTACCCCCGCCGATCAACGCCTTTGGGAGCGCTACCAACGGCTTCGCGACGACCCGCAGCTATCCCCGGCAGAGCAGGAGCGCGCCTTTCGCGCCTTCAAACGAGCGTTCTACGAGCGGGTGATCCAGGTCCAGCCCCACGCTGCGGCAGGGCTCGAGCGTGACCAAGTCCACCACCTCAAGGCCGGCGCCGAGACCTATGATCGGGCCGCCGGCTTCCGCGCGATGCCAGGAGACACGCCGACATGCATCCTCTAGCCCAGATCCCCTACGCCCAAGTCGAGCTGCGCTGGGATCGCCCCGTGCCGGGCAAGGCGGCG
>NZ_CAJXWY010000033.1 GCF_913062725.1 uncultured Thiohalocapsa sp. | reverse complement strand
CTGCACACTCGCGTCTGCGTGAACCCGGACCTATTGTACCCGGCCTGCGGCCCGATAAGTCGGACAGCCTCCTAGCCCGAGCGCACCAGCAGTGCCAGGGCGGCTGCCGTGACCAGCAGCAACAGCGTCGCGGTGGACCAGCGCCGCAGTCCCGCTTCGGCCTGCTCAAGGGTGCGCAGCCGGGTCAGGCGGTGGCGCATCCGCTCGCCGGCCATGCCGAGCCCCTCGCGCCAGCCTGCGACGCTGGTCCCGAGCCGATCCCAGCCGGCGACGAGCCGAGCCGTCGAGGCGGCGAGCACCACCACCAGGTCGCCGGCCGGCATGCGCGGCAGCCGCGCCAGGAGCGCCGCGGCGCCTGGCCCCGCCGCGAGCGCGCCCAGCAGGGCCGCCACCGGCGCGCCGAGCCGATGCGGGGACCATGCATCGGCGGCGGCGGCCATGGCCGCCAGCGACCCGACCGCGAGCACCAGCAGTACAAGGCCGACGGCGACGAGCGCTGCGCTGACGCGGTGCGCCCCGCCGCGTTCCGGCGACCGAGCCCCGCCGGCGGCGGCCACCGACGCGCCCAGCAGCAGTCCCACGCAGACCAGCGAGCCGAGCAGCGGGAACTCCGGGGCGTCGCCGCCGGCGGCGTTCACCAGCAGGGCCCCCAGCACGGCGCCGACGATCAACAGCGCGCACGCCAGCGCAAGTCCCCAGCCGACCAGGCGCCCATGGCGAGCCGCAGCGCCGTCGGCGAGCAGCAGGGCGGCAACGCCGATACCGGACAGCGCGAACGCCGCCGGCAGGAAGCCCCTGATGCCATCCGGCGCCGCGGACGGGTCCAGGCCGAGCCCCATCCCCATCCCCATCAGGCCGAGCCAAAGCGCGGCCAAGGCCGACAGCAGGTAGGCGATCAACGCTCGCGACGCCGACTGCAACAGCCCGGCCACCACGGCCCAGAGGCAACCGCCGAGTGTCAGCCAGGCCAGCAGTGCCGCCGCGCTCGGCCAGTGGACGCTCGTGATGGGCAGCAGGCGCCACAGGGGCAGCAGTCCGGCGGCCAGGGTGAATGCCACCATCGGCGCCAGTTGCGGCGACGACGCCGCTTGGGCGGCCGGCGCCAGCCAATAGTGCAGGCCCATCAGGCCCGCCTTGGCGCCGCAGCCCAACAACAACAATGCCAGCACGATGACGTGGTCGTCGCCCGCGGCCAGCGCCGTTCGCAGCGATCCGAAATCCAATCCCGCGCCGCCCTTCGCCAGCAGCAGCAGCGCCTCCAGGATGAGCAGATCCGCAATCACCACCGACACCAGCAGTCCGCCGCCCCCGCGCCCGCCGCCGAGGAGACCGTAGAGGGGGTAGGCGGCGAGGACCGAAGCGGCCAGGAAGGACGGCAGATCCGCCGCCAGCGGCAGCCAGAGCGCACCGGCCATCGCCAGCAGAAACGCGGTTGCCCGGGGTGGCGTGTGCAGCCAGTCCGCCGCAAGCCATCCCGCCGCCAGCCACAGCAGGCCCACCGCCGCCAGCAGCCAGCGTCCGGTGGCATCGAGCAGCAGTGACCCGCCCAGCAGCAGCCCCGGCAGCGGCAGCACCGCTGCCGGTGCGGCGATGGCGACCAGCAGGGCGGGCAGCGCCGCCCAGGGCGCCAGGCGCAGCGCCGGTGCGCGCAGCGGCGGCAGCGCCAGCGCGGCGAGCAGGGCCAGGGGCCACAGCGGTGCGAGGACCGTGAGCCAGGGCACCGGCAACTGCCAGGCCATGTCTGCCCCTGGTCCGTTCATGGGTAGTGGAACTCCCGCTCCGCGATCAGCAGGGACCATTCCAGCGGCGAGACCGGCATGGACGCGAAGAGCCCGATCAGGAGCGAAAGTGCGGCGGTGACCAGCGGCGGCAGCAGTAACAGCCAGCCCGTCTCCGGCTGTAGGCGCCTGGCGCTGCTGCCGGACTGGGCACTCGTGGCGGGCTCGGGCCACGGCGTGGTGGGCTCGCGCATCCAGGCGGCATGCAGGATGGGCAGGAAATAGGCCGCATTGAGCAGGCTGCTGGCGATGAGCACATACAGCGGCCAGTGGACGCCGGCCTCCAGCGCACCCAGGCTGAGATACCACTTGCTGATGAAGCCCGCCATGGGCGGGACGCCGATCATGCCCAGCGCCGCGATGGTGAAGGCGCCCATGGTCCAGGGCATGCGCCGCCCGACGCCGTTCATCTCGCTGACCTTATGGATGCCGAGGGTCTCCGCCAGATTGCCGGCGCAAAAGAACAGGGTGATTTTCATCACGCCCTGATGCACCAGATGCACAATGCCGCCGACGCTCGCCAACGGACCGACGATGGCCACGCCGAGCACGATGTAGGACACCTGACTGACGGTTGAGAACGCGAGGCGGCGCTTGAGATCGTCCTGGAACAGGGCCCGCAGCGAGCCGTAGACGATGGTCACCGCCGCCACCAGCGCCAGCGGCCCCGTCACACCGAGCGCGGCGGCCTGCTCGATGCCGAAGACGTCGTAGACGATGAGCACCACGCCGAAGGCCCCCGCCTTCACCACCGCCACCGCATGCAGCAGCGCACTCACCGGTGCCGGCGCCACCATGGCCCGGGGCAGCCAGCCGTGCAGCGGCACCAGCGCGGCCTTGACGCCGACGCCGCCGATCAGCAGCGCAAAGATCGCGGTGAGCGCCGCCGGGTGACTGTCGGCGACGTCGCCGACGAAGCCCTGCGGCGCAAAGGTGAGGGTGCCGGTGAGGGTGTAGAGCCAGACGGTGCCGGCGAGCAGCAAGGCGCCCGCGAGCACCGTATGGGTGAGATAGACGACGCCGGCCTCGCGCGCCGCTTCGGTGCCGCGGTGCACCACCAGCGGGTAGGTGGTGAGCGTCAGCATCTCGAAGAACAACAGGAAGGTCAGCAGGTTACCCGCCATGGCCACGCCCACGGTGGCGGTGACACAGAGGCTGAAGAAACCGAAGAAGCGCGAGCGATGGGGCGAGTGCTCCAGATAGCCCACGGCGTAGACCGTGGTCACCAGCCAGAGCCCGGCGGAGAGCACCAGAAACAGCAGCGACAGTGCGCCCACCCGCAGCACCAGGTCCAGATCATCCAGCAGGGGCAGCCTCAGCTCGTAGCGCTGGCCATGATAGACGCCCCAGATCATCCAGCCCACCATGGCCAGCTTGAGAAAGGCCCCACCCAGGTTGAGCGCCGTGCGGGTGCGGACCCGCGCCTCGCCCAGAAAGAAGACCACCAGGCCCGGCAGCAGCGAGCTGGCCAGCACCAGCAGGGGCAGCAGCGCATCGGCGGGCAGACGGGGGTCGAACAGAGCGCTCATGCCGCGCTCCACGCCGCGAAGGCCGTGGCCATCGCCGCCGGCGCGGCGCCCACCTGTAACAGGGGCGAGATGAGGGGCAGCGTCAGCCCGAGCACGATGGCCGCCGCCGCCAGCAACAGCGCACTCCACTCCATGCCCGGCGGCACCGTGCGCAGGCGGCGCTCCCGCGCGGCGGGCGTGAAGGCATGCCCCACCACCTTGAAGACGTAGGCCGCCGCCAGCACCCCACCCAGCAGGATGACTACGACCAGCCCGAAGCGACCCTGCGCGAAGGCCGCCTTCAGCAGCAGCCATTTGCCAATGAAGCCGCCGCTCGGCGGCAGCCCCATGATGCTGACGCCCGCCAGCGCAAACGCCGTCAGCGTCAGCGGCAGCCGATGCACGGCGCTGTCGAGCTCGGCGATGCGGTCATGGCCGCCGAAGCGCAGCAGGTTGCCGGCGCTGAGGAACATGGCCGCCTTGGCGAGCCCATGCGCCAGGGCCAGGTAGAGCGCGCCGGTCCAGGCGGCGGCGCCGCCGGCCACCGCCAGCGGTAAGGCCAGGAACAGATAACCGATCTGCGCCACCGTGGAGTAGGCGATGAGCAGCTTCAGGCGCTCCTGGCGCAGGGCCAGCACCGAGCCCCAAAGCACCGCCGCCACACCCAGCAGACCCAGCAGCTCGGCGGCCCAGCGGCCGCCGCCGCCGAGCACATCCAGCCACAGTCGCAGCAGCAGGTAGAACGATGCCTTGACCACCAGCGCCGAGAGCACCGCGCTCACCGGTGCCGGCGCACTGCCGTGCGCCGGCGGCAGCCAGAAGTGGAACGGGAACAGCGCCGTCTTCAGAATCAAGCCCGCCATCATCGCCGCCGCTGCCACCTGCGACGCGGGGCGCGGCGCATCCGGGATGCAGGCCGCCACCAGGCCGATGTCCACGCTGCCACAGCTGTGGTAGAGCAGGGCCACGCCGAGCAGGTAGGACAAGGAGCCGAGCACGCTCACCAGCAGGTAGCGGATGGCGCCCGTCAGCGCCGCGGCGCCGCCGCCCAGCGCCGTCAGGCTCACCGCCGCGAAGCCGAGCAGCTCCAGCGTGACATAGAGATTGAACAGGTCGGCGGATAGATAGAGCGCGTTCAGGGCCGTCCACAACAGCAGCCAGAGGGGCCAGAAAAACACGCGCGCATGCGCGTCGTCGCGGAAATAGGCCGCCGCATACAGGCTCACCGTCACGCCCACCAGCGCCGTCATCGCCAGCAGTGCGGCGCTCAGGCCGTCGGCGCGCCAGAGAATACCGAGGGGTGCGGCCCAACCGCCGAGCAGGGTGTGCGCGGTGCCCGCGGCGGCCACCTCGAGGGTCAGCGCGAACGTCACCGCGGCGGTGAGCACCGCGGCGACCAGACCAAGAATGACCGCACGCCGCGGTAGCAGGAAGCACAACAGCGCAGCCGCCAGCGGCACGAAGACGACGGCCAGCATCCAGGCCGGCGCGGCCAAGACTGGGAGCATCATTCAGTCGCCCATGTCGTCGCCGAGGGTGGTGCGGCCGGTCAGCGCCCGCAGCCGCACGATCAGCGCCAGCGCCAGGCCGGTGGCGGCGACGGCGACGACGATACCGGTCAGCACCATAGCCTGCGGCACCGGATCCGCCGCCATGGGCGCGTCGGCGTCGGGGGTGCGTCGGGCGAGGCCGATGAACACCAGAAAGACACCGCTGCTCATGATGTTGAGCGCCAGAACCTTGCGCAGCAGATGGGCGTGCACGATGAGCGCATAGAGCCCGAGCACCACCAGCGCCATGCCGATGAGGGCCCAGAATACGGCCTGGGTCACGGGCGCCCCCCGGCGAACAGCGCGGCGAGCACGACACCGATGGAGAGCATGGCCGCGAGCTCGATGGTGAGGATCAGTGTCTTCGCCTGCGCCGGCGGCCAGTCCAGCGGGGCGCCGCCCGGCAGCAGGGCGGCGGCGGCCCCGAGCGCGGCGAACACGGCGACGCCGAGCACCACCGCCAGCCGCAGCACCAGCGCCTGCGCCCATCCGGGCAGGGGTTGTCCGCTCAGGCACAGCAGAATGCCGACACCCCCCAGGAGCGAGCCCGCCTGAAAGGCGCCTCCCGGGGCATGGGCGCCGGCCCAAAGCAGGTAACCGGCCACCAGCACCATCAGCGGCGCCAGCAGCCGTGGCAGCTGGCGCAGCAGCGGCCCGGGCGCATTGCCGGCGCAGCCGCGCGCCCGGCCGACGGACCAGGTGCCCACCAGCGCGAGCACCAGGACCACCAGCTCCAACAGGGTGTCATAGCCGCGGAAGTTCAGCAGCACGGCGGTCACCGGGTGGGAGACGCCGCTGTCGTCGATGCGCCCGGCGACGGCGGCCGCCAGCCCCGGTGCCGGCTGCGCCAACGCCAGCACCGCCAGCGCCAGGCCGCCGAAGACGGCGAGCAGCACCAGCGCCAGCAGCACCCGCGCGGCGCGCGGCAGCGCCGTGTCTGCGGGCACGGGGCGAGCGGCGCCTGCCGGCGCCTGCACCCCGCCGCCGCCATGCCGTGGCGTTGCCCGTTGCGCGCTCATGTCCCGTCCCCCTCGCCATCGTCGGCGGCCCGGCCACGGCCGATGGGCGGCTCCAGACGCGCCAGCGCCGCCAACAGCAGGGCACCGGTGACACCGGCGCCGATGGCCATCTCCGCGAGGGCGACGTCAACGGCATACAGCCGTGCCCACACCAACGCCAGCACCAGCCCGAAGGCGATGAACAGCACCACCGCCCGAAACAGCGCCGGCGTGGATAGGGTGCGCCAGGCGAGCCACAGCAAAAGCAGTGCCAGCACGCCATCCAGCGCCCAGTCGAGGAGGCTCAGCCCTGCCATGGCTTGATCCGGCGTGCCCGGGCCCAGCTTGCCACCAGCTGGCTCGCGGCGCCCGAGGCCGTGAGCACCAGCAGCCAGATCACCAGCAGCTTGCCGGCGGCGGCGGCCGACTCCGCCCGTAGCATGAGTCCGAGCACGATGAGCCCGAGGCCCAGGTTGTCGGCCTTGGTGAGGGCATGCAGGCGGGTGTAGACATCGGGGAAGCGCAACAGTCCGACGGTGCCGGCGAGGAAGAAGCCGGCGCCGGCGAGCAGCAAGCCGATGGACAGGCTATGGATCACGGCCGCTGTCCCGATCGGGGGTGGGTGTCTTGACGCTGGCGGTGAAGGCGATCACGGCGATGACCGCCAGCAGCGCCAGCACCAGGGCCACGTCGCGCAGCGCGGGCAGTGCCAGCGCCTCCGCCAGCAGCAACAGGATGGCCGCCGCCGTGGTGCCGAAGAGCTGCGCGGCCAGCATGCGATCGGCCGCCGTCGGCCCATGGCGCACCCGCCAGAAGCCGGCGGCCAGGGTCAGCAGCAGAAACACGGCGAGTCCGAGATAGAGCAGGGTCATGCGTCGGATCCCGGGCCGGACCGCCGGGCGGGCGGCGCCGGGGCCGTCGGCGCCCGCAGCGCGACGCCGAACATCCAGGCGACCTGGGCCTCCAGCAACGCCAGCTCGTCGGTACAATCCTGGGTGGCATCGAGCACATGCACCCGCAGCCGCGCGCCGCTGACGATGGCCAGGGTGCCGGGCATCAGGCTCACCAGGCTCGCCAGCATCACCGGCGCCGGTCCGGGCGGCAGCCGCAGTCGGTAGTCGAACATCGCCGGCGCCAGCGGCATCCGCGGCTTGAAGGCCCGCGCCGCGACATCGATGCCACCGTACAACGACTGCCATAGAAAAAATGGCAACAGCAACAGGCCCCGCAGCACCGTCGGCAGCAGGGCACGCGGCATACCCGCGTCCCGCGGCTCGGGAATCAACAGTGGCAGCGCAGCCGCTATCGCAGCGAAGAGTGCGCCGAGCACCAGGCCATCGGCGCGAGCGTCCGTCAGCAGCCACCAAATCCCAAAGAATAGCGCAAAGCGCCCCAATCCTCCGAGCAACTGCGACAGTCGTCTTGACGACTGGCCGGCCGTCTGCGCGCCGTCGGCCCCCCCTGTCTGATCTCCCAAGGGCGGTTCCACCACAATCAGGCTCCTGACCATCAACCTATCGCGGTGCGACCGCCGCCCGCCTGCGGCCCATATGATGGGGCCCGATGGACGGGTATCCAGCCCTCGCAGGTGCACGATGGGCCTGTGCCGACTGGCTGCGAGCCCGGGTGCCTCGGGTGTCATGGGGGCAATGTGAGTGTCGCTGCCGATGGGTCACGCGATAGGATATCGCTGACGTTGCCATCAGCGGCGAGCGCGTCGGGCCATCGCGCCCCGCTGGGGTCGACTTCGTGTCAAGCACGCAAACTTACGAGACTCAGCGCATGATGAAGAATCCCACCGTCGAAGCCTTGATCGCCATCATCGCGGCCCTGCTGGTGGCCGCTGGTGTGGCCTGGGCGGGCAGCCAGCATGGGCTGAGCGTCGGCGGGGTGTCGCTGTTCGCGCTGGCCACCGTGGTGGCCTTCGCGATCCAGTGGCTGGTGTTCGTGCCGTCCTATCGGGCGCAGACGGAGCAGTTCTACGACATCACCGGCAGTGCGACCTATCTGACGGTGGTGATCGGCACGTTGCTGCTGGCGGGGCGATTCGATGCGCGGTCTCTGCTGCTGACGCTGCTGGTGTGTCTCTGGGCGGCGCGGCTCGGGACCTTTTTGTTCCGGCGGATTCAAAAAGCCGGCGCCGATACCCGCTTCGATGACATCAAGCCGTCGTTCGTGCGCTTCCTGATGGCCTGGACGCTGCAGGGGCTGTGGGTGTCTCTGACGCTGAGTGCTGCGCTGGCGGCGATGACGACGGCGTCAGCGCCGGCCTTCGGCGTGATGGGCTGGGTGGGGCTGGCCGTGTGGCTGCTCGGTTTCGGCATCGAGGCCGTCGCCGATGCGCAGAAGCAGGCGTTTCGCAACGACCCGGCCAACAAGGGCCGGTTCATCCACTCCGGGCTCTGGGCCTGGTCGCGGCATCCGAATTACTTCGGTGAGATCACACTGTGGAGCGGCGTTGCGTTGATTGCGCTGCCGGCGCTCGCCGGCTGGCAGTACGTGACGTTGATCTCGCCGGTGTTCGTGTATTTCCTGCTGTCCCGGGTCAGCGGCATTCCGATGCTGGAGTCGCGCGCGGATGCGCGTTGGGGGGACGAGCCGGCGTATCAGGCGTACAAGGCGCGCACGCCGGTGCTGTTGCCGCGACCGCCGCGCAGTCATGACTAGCCCCGTGTCAGACGGGTTGGGGCAGGTGTCTGGCGCGGCGCTGTCCGTCGACTCTGGAATCCACACGCCAGTGTTGGATCGGCGGCCCGGCATCGGCGCGCGCCGCGCGCTCAAGCCGCACCAATCGCCGCTTCGAGGGCCTGCAGCAGTGCGGCATTCTCCCGCGGGGTGCCGACGGTGATGCGCAGGCAGTCGGCGAGCAGCGGGTGGCCGCCGTCGAGCTTCTTGATGAGCACGCCACGCGCCAGCAGGCCCTGGAAGACGGCGCCGGCCCGGCCCGGCGCGGTGCGCGCCAGGATAAAATTGGCTTCGCTCGGATAGGGCGTGATGCCGTCGAGGGCGGCGAGGGCGTCGAAGAGCGCTGCGCGCGCTTCGCGGATGGCGGCGGTCTGTGCGTGCCAGGCGTCACGGTGGCGCAGCGCAAAGGTGGCGCTGGCCTGGGTGAGCACATTGATGTTGTAGGGCAGGCGCACCTTGTCGATCTCGGTGAGCCAGTCGGGCGGGCCGGCCAGGTAACCCAGACGCAGCCCGGCGAGGCCCATCTTGGAGACCGTGCGCATCACCAGCAGGTTCGGCCACTCGCCCACACGCGGGATGAAGCTCCGGTCGGTGAAGGGCGCGTAGGCCTCGTCGACGATCACGAGTCCAGGGCTCGCCTGAATGATCTGCTCGATGGCGGCGACGTCGAACAGGTTGCCGGTGGGGTTGTTGGGGTAGGCGATATAGGTCAGCGCCGGCGCTTCGCGGGCGATGGCCGCGAGGGTGGCGTCCAGATCGAGCCCGAAGTCCGCCGTGCGCAACGCCACCCCAACGTAATCCATGCCGGCGAACAGGGCGATCATCCGGTACATGACGAAGCCCGGGTCCAGTGAGAGCACCTTGCGGCCGGGCCGGGCGACGGCGAGTGCGAGCATCTGGATCAGCTCGTCGGAGCCGTTGCCGAGCAGCAGCGCCATGTCCGGCGGGATGTCCATGGCCGCGCGCAGGGCGGCTTGCAGCCCGCGGCCCCGGGGATCAGGATAACGGTTGAGCGCCGCCTCGCGCAGGGTGGTCAGCCAGTCCTCGCGCAGCGCCTCGGGCCATGGATAGGGGCTCTCCATGGCGTCGAGCTTGATGAGCCCGGCGCTGTCGGGGACGTGATAGGCACTCAGGGCCTGGATCTCGGGGCGGATCAGATCGGCTGGGGTCATGGTGCAGTGCGCGGTGCGAATGGCAGGGCGCCGGGGGAGACCCGGCCCGGGCCCCTGGCGGCGGATGGAGGTTGCGGGATGGATTCGGGTCGCTGCGCCGTGGCTGCCCGATGGATCGCGCCGATCTCGATGCTCGCCCCGGCCCGCCGTCACTCTCCGCGATATTCCGCCGAGCGCGCATGCGCCGTCAGTCCCTCGCCGCGGGCCAGTACCGATGCGGTCCTGGCCAGTGCCGCGGCGCCGGCGGGGGAGGCCATGATCAGGCTGGAGCGCTTCTGAAAGTCGTAGACGCCCAGCGGCGAGCTGAAGCGTGCGGTGCCCGAGGTCGGCAGCACATGGTTGGGCCCGGCGCAGTAGTCGCCCAGGGCCTCGGCGGTGTGACGCCCCATGAAGATGGCGCCGGCGTTGCGGATCTTGCCGGCCAGCGCTTGCGGGTCGGCGACCGACAGCTCCAGGTGCTCGGGGGCGATGCGGTTGGCAACGTCGGCGGCGTCGTCCATATCACGGGCCAGCACCAGGGCGCCGCGGTCCTGCAACGCGGTAGCGATGATGTCCCGGCGCTCCAGCGTCGGCAGCAGCTTGTCGATGCTCGCGGCGACGCGGTCCAGATAATCCGCATCCCAGGCCACCAGAATGGACTGGGCATCTTCGTCGTGCTCGGCCTGGCTGAAGAGATCCATGGCGATCCAATCCGGGTCGGTGTCGCCGTCGCAGAGGATAAGAATCTCTGAGGGGCCTGCCACCATGTCGATACCCACCTGTCCGAACACGGCACGTTTGGCGGTAGCCACGTAAATGTTGCCCGGGCCGACGATCTTGTCGCAGGCGGGCACGTGCTCGGTACCGTAGGCCAGTGCGGCGACGGCCTGGGCGCCGCCGATGGCGAAGGTTTTGTCGACACCGGCGATATGGGCGGCGGCGAGGACCAGCTCGTTGAGCTCGCCGTCGGGTGTGGGCACCACCATCACCAACTCCGGCACGCCGGCGACCTTGGCCGGTATGGCGTTCATCAGCACCGAGGACGGGTAGGCTGCCTTGCCACCGGGCACATAGAGCCCGACGCGGTCCAGCGGTGTCACCTTTTGCCCGAGCAGGGTGCCGTCCGGCTCGTGATAGCTCCAATCCTGCAGTTTCTGGTGCGCGGCATAGGCGCGGATGCGCTCGGCGGCGGCCGCCAGCGCGTCGCGCTGCGCCAGGGGAATGGTCTCTGCGGCCTGTGCCAAACGGGCGCCGGGGATGGCCAGTGCCGCCGCGCTCGCGGGCTGCCAGCGGTCGAAGCGGGCGGTGAGCTCGATGAGTGCGGCATCGCCGCGGCTGCGCACGGCGTCGATGATGTCGTCGACGGTGCGCTGCACACTGCGGTCGGAGACCGACTCCCAGGCCAGCAGGGCGTCGAGCCGTGCGGCGAAATCGGCGTCGGCGGTGCTGAGACGGGCGATGTTGGGCATGGCGATGCTCCGGTGTCTGTGCGATGACGGCGGGGCGCTTGGTCTGTTGCCGATCCCTGGCACCCTCCGACGGCAGTGTGTGTGGGCTCGGCGGTGATGGTGTCTCGGGGTGATCAGGCGGCCTGTTGGGTCACCGCGCCGCGCAGCGCTTCCAGCAGGGCCATGACCCGCGCGTGCTTCATTTTCCACGATGCCTTGTTCACCACCAGCCGCGAGCTGATGTCGCAGATATGCTCCAGGGGCACCAGCCCATTGGCCTTGAGCGTATTGCCGCTCTCCACCAGGTCCACGATGAGATCCGCCAGGCCCACCAGGGGTGCCAGTTCCATGGAGCCGTACAGCTTGATGATTTCCACCTGTTGGCCCTTGGCGGCGAAATGCCGCTCTGCGCAGCGCACGTATTTGGTGGCGATGCGTTGGCGTCGGCAGTCCGTGCGGCCGTCGAGGCGCGCATCCGGCTTACCTGCGACCATCAGGCGGCAGCGCGCAATGCCCAGATCCAGCGGCTCGTAGAGCCCCCCGCCGCCGTGCTCCAGCAGCACGTCCTTGCCGGCGATGCCGAGGTCCGCGGCGCCGTATTCCACATACGTGGGGACGTCGCTGGCACGGATGATGACCAGCTTTACCCGCGGGTCGTTGGTGTCCAGGATCAGCTTGCGGCTCGTCTCCGGGTCTTCGATGGCGCGGATGCCGCCCGCCGCCAGCAGCGGCATGGCCTGCTCGAAAATCCGACCCTTCGAGAGGGCGATGGTGAGGGTGTCAGCCATGGTGTCTTGCGAAGTCACGCGTGTCGAAGGACGGGTGTCGAGTGATGTTGCGATGCTGCCCCGAGCCTCGCGCCTCGAAACTCGGCCTGCTCGTCAGGCATGCACGCGTCGGATGACGGCGCCGAGGGCGGAGAGCTTCTCTTCGATGTGATCATAGCCGCGGTCGATGTGGTAAATGCGGTCCACGAGGGTGTCGCCCGCCGCCACCAGACCAGACAGTACCAGGCTCGCCGATGCACGCAAGTCGGTGGCCATCACCGGGGCCGCCGTGAGTTGCTCCACGCCGCGGCAGATGGCCGTATTGCCCTCGATGCGGATGTCTGCGCCCAGGCGCTGCAGCTCCAGCACGTGCATGAAACGATTCTCGAATACGGTTTCCGTCACGATGCCCGTGCCCTCGGCGATACTGTTCAATGCGCAGAACTGGGCCTGCATATCCGTCGGGAAGGCCGGGTGGGGCGCCGTGTGGATGTCCACCGCCCGCGGTCGGCGCCCGGCCATGTCCACTTCGATCCAGTGCTCACCGGTGGTGACGCTCGCCCCGCACTCACGCAGCTTGCCGAGCACCGCCTCGAGCAGGTCAGCGCGGGTCTCGCGCACGCGGACCCGGCCACCGGTCATGGCCGCCGCCACCAGGTAGGTGCCGGTTTCGATGCGATCCGGCAGCACGCTGTACGCGCAGCCCGTCAGCCCGTCGACGCCGTCGATGACAATGGTGTCGGTGCCCGCACCCTGGATGCGCGCACCCATTGTATTGAGAAACCGCGCCAGGTCCTCGACCTCGGGCTCGCGGGCGGCGTTTTCGAGGACCGTGCGTCCCTCGGCCAGCACCGCCGCCATCATCAGGTTCTCGGTACCCGTGACCGTGACGATGTCCATGCAATAACGCGCGCCCCGGAGCCGCTCGGCGCGGGCCCGCACGTAGCCGTTCTCGACGGCGATGTCCGCACCCATGGCCCGCATGCCGTCGATATGCAGGTTCACGGGCCTGGCGCCAATGGCGCAGCCGCCGGGCAGTGACACTTGTGCCTCGCCGAAGCGGGCAAGCAGCGGCCCCAGCACCAGGATGGACGCCCGCATGGTCTTCACCAGGTCATAGGGCGCCTCGAGACGCGTGACATCCCTGGCATCGACGTGGATGCGCATCCCTTCACCCACGGTCAGATGCGCACCCATGCGTCCGAGCAGCTCCATGGTGGTGGTGATGTCGCGCAGGTGCGGCACGTTGCTCAGCAGGCACTCGCCCTCGGCGGCGAGCAGGGTCGCGGCCAAAATGGGGAGTGCCGCATTCTTGGCGCCAGATGCGCGCACCTCGCCATCAAGACGGTTACCGCCGGTGATCAGGAGCTTGTCCATGTGGCGTTGAGCCTGTCGGGTCAGGGTGATGGCGGCGTTGCGGTGGCGGCCGGCCGGCGTGCGGGGGTGAACTCTGGCGCAACGTTCGGATGCGTGCTGTGGTCACCCGAACTGCCGGTCTGGCGCCTGAACGTGTGCTGTCGCTTCGCGTCGGCGGGTGGGTCGACCATCGCGATCCCGGCGCACTGGAGACGGCGTCGGTTGCGCGTGACCCGCTTCACGCCCGGACGCCGACGTCCGCCGCCCCCGCGGCGGGGTCGGGCTGCTCGCCGAGACCGAGCAAGGCATCGACGTTGGCGAGCGCTGCCAGTCGCTGCATGGCCAGTGGCACGTTGTGCAGCACCAGCGTCGCACCATCGGCTCGCAACTGCGCTTGCCACTCCAACAGCAGCGCGACACCGGCGCTGCTGGGCTTGCCTACGCCGGCGAGGTCGAGCATGACTTGTTGCTGCTCACCTGGCTCGAGGCGCTTGGTGGCGAGTGCACTGACGGCGCTGAGGGTCAGATCGCCCGCCAGCCGCCACCGACCATCACCCAGTGCCATGAGCTGCGCCGCGTGCGCGTGCTGTCTGCGGCCCATGCTAAGTGCCTGCGGCCTTGGCCTCCAGCTCTTGGATCAGACCATCGACGCCGGAGCGCCCGATGATGGCTCGGAACTGGCCGCGGTAACTGGAGATCATGCTGACGTTCTCGATGACCAGATCGTACACTTTCCAGCTGCCGTGCGCGTCGTGCATGCGATAGTCGATGGGGATGGGCGGACCGCCGCCGCCGGTCACCTCCGTGGGCACGACCACGGTGCCATCGCGGGTACCGGCACGCGCGGGCTGATAGATGACGTCTTCGCCGGAGTACCTGGCCAGGGACCTGGCATAGGTGCTGATGAGCAGCGCCCGAAATGCCGATACCAGCTGGCGACGCTGTGCGGGGCTCGCTCGCGCCCAGTCGCGACCGACGGCGGAGCGGGTGATGAGCTCGAAATCGAAGTGCGGCGCCAGCTTGTCGCCGACCAGGTCGTAAATGGCCGCGGGGTTACCGTCGAGCTGGTCGCGGCGGTTCTCGAGGGTGCGCAGTGTCTCCTCGGCCGTGCGCCGCACCAGTTGCTCGGCGTCGGTGTCTGCGGCGGCCGGAGCCGGCAGCCCCATCGCGAGCATCGTGAAGGCTGCCGTCAGCCACGCCGCCAGCATGGTCGGTATGATGCCGTGTCGTCTGCGCACGGGGCCGCCATCCCCGCCGCCCGTCGCAGCGCAGCACACGGGCTTGGGCGTGACGCGGCCTGTCGGTCGTTGCGCGAGTGTCATTGGGCGCCCTCCTGGGCTTGGTTGAAGAGGAACTGGCCGATCATGCGTTCCAGCACGAGTGCCGACTGCGTGTGCTCGATCTGATCGCCGTTGGTGAGATAGTCCGGACTGCCACCCGGGTCGAGAGCCACGTATTGCTCGCCCAGCAGCCCCGCCGTATAGATATTGGCGAAGGTATCGGTGGGAATCTGGTCGTAGGCGGGCTCGATACGCAGCGTCACCACCGCCTGATAGGTCTGTGCGTCGAAGCCGATGGACTCCACCCGCCCCAGGCGCACACCGGCCATGCTCACCGGCGCGCGTACCTTGAGGCTGCCGACATTGTCGAAGCGTGCGATCAGCGCGTAGCCGTCGCCGGCGCCGGCGGCGCTGAGGTTGCTGACACGCATGGCCAGGAAGAACAGGGCGACGAAGCCCAGCGCCATGAACGCCCCCACCAGAATCTCCATCGTGCGCGTCGTGCCCATGCCTCAGTCTCCGAACATCAAAGCCGTCAGGATAAAATCCAGCCCCAGCACCGCCAGCGCCGCGTGCACCACCGAGCGTGTCGTGGCCCGACTGACGCCGGCGGCGGTCGGCGTGGCGTCATAGCCCTGAAAGAGCGCGATCCAGGTGACGACGACACCGAATACCAGGCTCTTGATGACGCCGTTGACCACGTCCCCGCGGAAGTCGAGCTTGGCCTGCATCTGACTCCAGAAGGCGCCGTCATCGACGCCGAGCAGACCGACCCCAACGAACCAGCCGCCGAGCACGCCGAGTGCGCTGAACATGGCCGCCAGCAGGGGCATCGCAAGACAGCCGCCGAAAAAGCGGGGTGTGAGCACCCGACGCACCGGGTTCACGGCCATCATCTCCAGCGCCGAGAGCTGCTCCGTCGCTTTCATCAGACCGATCTCGGCGGTCAGTGCCGAGCCGGCGCGGCCCGCCACCAGCAGCGCCGTGACCACGGGCCCGAGCTCGCGCACCAGGGAAGCGGCCACCATGACCCCCAGGCTTTCGGCCGCACCGAACTGATTCAGCACGTAGTAGCCCTGCAGGCCGAGCACCATGCCAACGAACAGGCCCGAGACGGCGATGATCAACACCGACAGCACGCCGATGTTGTAGATCTGTGCCAACAGCAGCCGCGGGCGCGGTAGCAGCTCGGGCAGTCCGGCGATGGCGGCGGCGAGCAGCATGTGCGCCCGGCCGACGCCGGCGAGTGCCGCCAGCCCGGAGCGCCCGAGTCGTGCGAGTGCCTCCATCACCATCGGCGCCGTCTCCCGACGGCGAGCAGTTCTTCGGCGAGGGGCGCCGCCGGGTAATGGAAGTGCACCGGGCCGTCCGGGGCGCCGTCGAGGAACTGGCGAACCCGGGGATCTGCGTGCGTCGATACTGCCGCGGGCGGGCCGCTGCACAGGATGCGGCCGCTGGCGATCACGTAGACATGGTCGGCGATGCCCAAAGTCTCCGGGACGTCGTGGGACACGATGATGCTGCTCAAGCCGCCGGCGTCATTGAGCTGGTGGACCAGGCTGACCAACACCCCCATGGAGATGGGATCCTGGCCGGTGAAGGGCTCGTCATACATGACCATCATCGGATCCAAGGCGATGGCGCGGGCCAGCGCCGCACGCCGGGCCATGCCGCCGGAGAGCTGCGCCGGCAGCAAGTCCGCGGCGCCGCGCAGGCCGACGGCCTGGAGCTTCATGAGCACCAGCCGCCGCAGCAGCGATGGCGGCAGCCGCCCGTGCTCGCGCAACGGAAAAGCGACGTTCTCGAACACCGTCAGATCATCGAGCAGCGCACCGCTCTGAAACAGCATACCCATGCGCGTGCGCAGCCGATACAGGTCTTGCAGACCGAGCCGATGCACATCCAGGCCGTCCACCTCGATGCTGCCCGCCTGTGGCCGGAGCTGGCCGCTGATCAGCTTCAGCAGCGTCGTCTTGCCGGTGCCGGAGGGGCCCATGATGGCGGTGACGGCGCCTCGCGGAATGTCCATGTCCACGCCGTCGAACACCACGGTGTCGCCGCGGCTGAAGTGCAAGCCGCGAACGCGCACCAGTGGCTCGGCACCGCCGGCGGTGGCTGCTGCTGGTGGCTCGGGACTGGAAGCGGTCGTGGCCGGGTGGTCGGGGACGCCATTCCCCATACGGTGACCCCCTAGGGCGGGTGGCGGAAACAGCCCGGCATTGTCTGGAGCGCACCGGTGGGCGTCAAGCCCATCGGCCTGTGCCCGACGCAAAAAGTGGGACTGCTAGCGCTCCGCAAGCCCGAGCAGTTGCTGCATCTGGCGCCAATTCGCCAATTGTGTGCTGGTGGGGCGGGTCAAAATGACCAGAGTGAACGCCGCCGCCGCTTGCGCACGCAGCCAGCGTGCGCCGGCGCGCAGATCCGGCACAAGCGCCTGCGGGCAGGCCACGGCACGCCCCGCAGGTGCGCTGGTAGCCGCGTCTGGTCGCAGCAGCGTGCCGATCCCCTCGGCGTGCCAGCGCACCCAGCCGCCGAGCCGCTGGCCGAGCGCTGCGGCCATGGCCGGCGGCGTCATCCCCGCCGACGTCATCCCCGCCGGCGCATCGGCCTGCGGCTGCTCCAGGAAGAAGCGGAAGGCCTCGTTGACGTCCCCGGCCCATTGCCCGATGGTCTCGATGCGCTGATTGCCCCAGGCGCATGCCGGCAGATAGACCGCGGCATAGTCATTGGCGAAGTAGCCGAGACGCCAGTCCTCGGGGAGGTCATCCGGGTAGTAGGTATCGGCGTCGGTGAGCGCCCACCAGCCTGCGGCTGCGATGGTCACCACCGGGGCTGCGGGACCTGACTGACCTGTGCTTGGCACGATGCTGCGGGTGGCTCCGGGCTGTCTGTGGCTGGCCGTCGTCGGTGCCTATGGTACGCTTTCCTCCTGACACTGTGCGACCTGACCCATTGCGGGTGCCACCGATATGCAGGATCTTCTTGAACGCGCAAGCCGCATTCGGCTCGTCATCTTCGACGTCGACGGTGTGCTCACCGACGGCAGCCTCTACCTCGGCGACGACGGGCAGGAGTACAAGGCCTTCAATTCCCGCGACGGCCACGGCATGGCCATGTTGCGCGACAGCGGCGTGACCCTCGCAGTGATCACCGGACGCCGCTCCGAGGTGGTGCGGATTCGCATGCAAAGCCTTGGCATCGAGCACGTCCACCAGGGATGCAAGGACAAGCTGCCGACATTTCTGGCCCTCGCCGAGCAGCTCGGCGTGGAGCCCCCGGCGTGCGCCTACATGGGCGACGACCTGATGGATTTGCCGGTGATGCGCCAGGTCGGCTTCGCCGCAACCGTGGCGGATGCACATCCGCTGGTGCGCGAGCACGCCCACTGGTGTGCACCGAGCCCCGGCGGACGCGGTGCAGCCCGGGATCTGTGCGAGCTCATCCTGCGCGCGCAGGGTAAGCTGGCGGCCTTGGTCGATGCCTACCTCGACGCCCCTGTTGATCTGCGATGATGCTCTCCAGCCGCGAGCTTGTCGTCGCCGTCGCGCTCGCCGCCGCCGGGCTCGTCGCCTGGTGGTATCGCGCAGGCGGGCCGCCGGAGGTGGTGCCATCGGTGCCGCAGCAAGGACGCCCGGATTATCTGGTGGAGCAGGTGGCGGCTGTGACCATGTCCGCCGACGGCGAGCCGCTGCGACGGCTGCGCGCACCGCAGCTGCGCCACTATGCGCAGGACGGTGGCAGTGAGCTCGATGCGCCGGTGCTGCGCCTGTTGGAGCCGGGCCAGCCGGAGTGGGTGATCCGCGCCGAGCAGGCTTGGGTCTCGGCCACGGGTGAAGAGGTTCTGCTGGAGGGCCGGGTCATCGCCGAGCGAGCCGCGAGCATCGAGCAGCCGTCCATGCGCATACTGACCAGCGAGCTGTTGCTGCTGGAGGCGACTGGCTACGCCGAGACGGACCGCTTCGTCGAGCTGGAGCGCGGCGACGATTGGCTCACCGCGGCGAATGGCATGCAGCTTTGGCTCGAGACGCCCGCACGCAGTCGTTTCTTCGGTCGGGTGCGACAGCATCTGGCGTTCGCCGAAGCGTCCGCACAGGGCAGCTCGCAGGCGTTTGGCGCGCCATGAGCGGACCTGGCGGGCGGCGTGCCGGGAGCGCGGGGCAGGCGGGCTTGGCGACGGGGCTGCTGGCGATCGCCATCGGCGTGCTCATGACGCCACCACTGCTCGCCCTCGACGCCGACAGCGAGCAGCCCATGCTGATCGAAGCGGACGCGGCAGAATTCGACGAGAAGCAAGCCATCAGCCTCTACCTTGGTAATGTCGAGGTGCAGCAGGGCAGCATGCGCATCCGCGCCGATGAGGTCCTGGTGCACCACAAACCGAATCGCCAGCCACGCAAGATCATCGCCATCGGCAACCCTGTCCGTTACCGTCAGCTGCTGGAGGATGATCCCGACGCGGTGCGGGCGCGGGCGCAGCGCATGGAGTACGAGGCCGAGCGCGAGGAGATTACGCTGATCGACGACGCCGAGCTGATCCAGGGCGAGGATCGCTTCCGGAGCGACCGGATCATCTACAACCGCATCACCGAGCGGCTGACGGCGGGCACGAGCGCCCGCGGACGCGAGCGCGTGAAAATCCGCATCGAGCCGCAGCCGCAGCCGCAGACCGATGCTGCCACGGCAGGCGAGGGCGGCGGCTGATGAGCATGCTGCGCGCGCAAGGTTTGGCGAAGCGCTACCGGCGCCGCCGTGTGGTCAATGATGTGAGTCTGGAGCTGGAGGCCGGCGGTGTCGTGGGGCTGCTCGGCCCAAACGGCGCCGGCAAGACCACCAGCTTCTATATGCTGGTGGGCTTGGTGCCGGTGGATGCCGGGCGTATCATGCTCGATGGCGAGGATATCACCCTGCGACCCATGCATGCCCGTGCCCGTCGTGGCCTCAGTTACCTCGCGCAGGAGCCATCGGTCTTTCGAAAGCTCACCGCCCGCGACAACCTGCTCGCCGTACTGGAGATTCGTGGCGACCTCGGTCGCGATGCCCGGCGCGCGCGCTGCGACCAGCTGCTCGACGAGCTCGGTATCGCCCACGTCGCCGACGCCCTCGCCATCAGCCTTTCCGGTGGTGAGCGCCGGCGCCTGGAGATCGCCCGCGCCTTGGCCGTCGAGCCGAAGGTCATGCTGCTCGACGAGCCCTTCGCCGGCGTCGATCCCATCGCCGTCGGCGATATCAAGGCCATCATCACCCATCTGCGCCGGCGCAACATCGGCGTGCTGATCACCGACCACAATGTGCGCGAGACCCTGGACATTTGCGATCGTGCGTACATCATCAGTGAAGGAACGGTCATCGCCGATGGCACCCCTGACGAGCTGTTGCAGAACGACCGCGTCCGCGCCGTCTATCTGGGCGAAGATTTCCGGCTGTGAGCACAGTCGGGGCCGTGAGTGTGCGACACGAGCCGACGGATGGCGCCCCTTTGCGCGCAAGGGCTGATAGGCGTCATTGGAGCGGTGCCTTGGTGCTGGACGCTGTGGCGGCCTTGGGCCAAGATCGATGGCCGCCGGTTCGGCTAGACGCAAAACGACAGTCACTTCCCGTACCACCCCATTTTCGGGTGCGATGAAACAGACCATTCAACTCCGCCTGGGGCAGCAGCTGACGATGACGCCGCAGCTGCAACAGGCGATCAAGCTGCTGCAACTGTCCACCCTCGATCTGCAGCGTGAGATTCAGGAGGCCCTGGAATCCAACCTCATGCTCGAGGCCGCCGACGAAGCGGACGCCGAAGTCGAGGCCACCGGGCTGGAGACTGAGCGTCGCAGTCAGGATGCGCAGCTGGAGCGCGAAGTGCGTCCCGAGCAGTCCTCCATGCCGGAGGACTTGCCCGTGGACAGTTCCTGGAGCGATACCTACGACGGCTACATGGCGGCCGGCGCCGGCGGCACGGGCGGCGGGTCGGGCGCCGACGGCGGCGCCGAGCTCGACCCCTTCGCCCAACATTCGCGCCCGCAGACCCTGCACGATCATCTGCAGTGGCAGCTGAACCTCTCGCGTCTCGAGCCCCGGGACCGCGTCATCGCCGACGCGTTGCTGGATGCGATCGATGCGAACGGCTACCTGCGTGCAAACATCGACGACGTGGTCGACGCCATCGCCGATCCCGAGGACATCGGCGATGAGGCGGTGGAGGCGGACGAGGTGGAAGCGGTCCTGCACCGCATCCAAGCCTTGGATCCCCCCGGTGTCGGCGCACGCTCCCTGCGTGAGTGCCTGCTGCTGCAGCTGCACTACCTGCCGCCCGAGCAGCCCTATCGCGGCGAGGCCATCGTCATCTGTGACGCTCACTTCAATGCCTTGTCGCGCAACGACTTGGACGAGCTGCGCCGGCATACCAAGCTCACGTTAGAGACGTTGCGCGAGGCGCTGGCGCTGATCCGGTCCCTGCATCCGCGCCCCGGCTCGCTGGTGGCGGATGTGCGGCCGGAGTATGTGATTCCGGATGTGATGGTGCAAAAGCGCAACGGCAGCTGGACGGTCGAGCTGAATCCGGAAACAACGCCTAGACTAAGGGTGAACCCGGGCTACCTGAAACTGATCCGCCGGGCGGACGACGGTCCGGACAACAGCTGCCTGAAGACGCACCTCCAGGAGGCCCGATGGTTCATCAAAAGCTTGGCGAGCCGTAACGACACGGTCTTGCGGGTAGCGACGAAAATCGTGGAATTACAGCAAAACTTCTTCGACTATGGGGAAGAGGCCATGAAACCGCTGGTGTTGCGGGATGTGGCAGATTCTCTGGAGCTGCACGAATCCACGGTGTCGCGGGTGACGACGCAAAAGTACATGCATACCCCGCGCGGGACTTTCGAGTTCAAGTACTTTTTTTCGAGCCACGTCAACACGGCCTCGGGCGGCGAGTGCTCGTCGACGGCCATCCGCGCCTTCATCCGTAAGCTCGTCGCCGCCGAGACGCCGAGCAAGCCGCTCAGCGACAACAAGATCGCCGGCATTCTCACCGAGCAGGGCATCAATGTCGCACGGCGGACCGTTGCCAAGTATCGAGAGGCGATGGGTATCCCACCGTCCAACGAGCGCAAGCGCCTGGCATGAGCGCCCGGCTGCATATCCGGCGTGAGCATCCGGGGTGGTGATATGGCACGGTACTCGCCGCTGCGATTCGCCGGCGACCCCAGGCTTACGGTGCCTCGTGCGCAGTGTTGGTTGCCGCCGATGACGGCGCAGCACAGCCCGCCGGGAATATGCCGAGGTGTCGCCCATCCGGCTCGGGCATGGGACGGATACCGGCAGAACCGGCGCCGGACCCAGCCGCTTGCAACCGCTGACGCCACACAGCAGGGTGGGTCTTCTTGGCCCGCACAGACAACGCCGATGACGCTGCGCATCCCCTCAGGTCAGGGAACGCGCTCATGACCCTCCTGAGAGTGGCGCATGTAACACTGGAGTGACGCTATGCAAATCAACCTGACTGGCCATCATGTCGACATCACCGAGCCCCTCAAAGACTATGTCGACACCAAGTTCGACCGTCTGGCCCGGCATTTCGACGACGTGATCAATGTCCATGTCATCCTCAGTGTCGAGAAGCTGCGGCAGAAGGCGGAAGCGACCATCCATGTCAACGGCGGCAATGTCTTCGCCGACGCCGTACACGAAGACATGTATGCAGCCATCGATGGGCTGATCGACAAGCTCGACCGGCAGGTGATCAAATATAAAGAGAAGCGACAGAATCATCGGGGCAACAACACAAAGTCTGCGCCGGCGGCGGAGCCGCCGGCGGATGAGCAGCCAAGCTGATCGTCGCGCCGCCAACCATCCCGTCGCAGGGTCGAATGCACCGGAGCCAGGCGTTGCCTGCTCCGGTTTTTTGCCGCGACAATGGCGGGCTGCTGCGGCGACGCCATGCAAGGGTCTGCGAAGTCGCAGCGTTGCGATGGTGACCATAAACAATCAGACAACGATCACGCGCGGGGTTTCGGGGCCATGGCGCCTGCCGATCTGATCACCGAGTCGAGGGTACTCAGCCACTGCGAGGTCACGAGCAAGAAACGCCTGCTCGAGACCCTCGCGGCACTGCTTGCGCACGGCGACAGTCTCCTGTCGGGCACGCAGGTGTTCGATCGGCTGCTGGAGCGCGAGCGTCTCGGCAGCACTGGCCTGGGCCAGGGCATCGCGCTGCCGCATGCGCGCATGCACGGCATCCAGGCGCCCATCGGTGCTTTCGTGCAACTGCGCGACAGCGTCGCTTTCGATGCCATCGACGACCGGCCAGTGGATCTCGCTTTCGGCTTGCTCGTGCCGGACGCCACCGACGAGCAGCACCTGCAGCTGCTGGCCTCGCTGGCCTCCGCGTTCAACGACGCCGCCGTGCGCGCAGCGCTTCGCACCGCCGAAGGCCGTGGCGAGGTGCTCGCCGTGTTTCGCGAGCGCGTCTTCGCGCCCTGACCGATGGCAGCCTCTCAGCGCGGCGGTCGGTGCGATGACTCCTGTACTCTCCCTGCAAGGATTGGTCGAGCAGATCGGCCCACGCCTCAAGCTGCGGTGGCTGACACCGCCGCCGGCCCAGCCGCACCCGCTGCTGAGCGAGCCGGGCGAGCAGAGCGCCCAGCGTCTGGTGGGCTCGCTCAACTGCATCCACCCCAATCGTCTGCAAGTGCTCGGCGGGGCGGAAATCGCCCACTTGGCGGATCTCAGCACGCCCGCCTACGAGGAAACCATCGAGCGGCTCTTTTCGGCACGACCGGCGGCGGTGATCTTCGCCGCGGACATCGCGCCGGAGCCTGTGTATTTTCAATATGCCGAGCACACCGGCACCCCGCTATTGGGCGCTGCGGCCTGTGATGCGGAAATCGTCGACCGGTTGCAGTACTTTCTGACCCATGCCCTCGCCGAGCGCGTCACGGTGCACGGGGTATTGCTGGAGGTGCTCGGTCTCGGTGTCCTGCTCACCGGTGACGCCGGCATCGGCAAGAGCGAGCTGGCATTGGAGATGATCGCACGCGGTCATCGACTCATCGCCGACGACGCACCGGAGCTGGCGCGGATTGCGCCTGAGGTGCTCGAAGGCAGCTGCCCGGCGCTGCTGCGGGACTTTCTGGAGGTACGGGGGCTCGGCGTGCTGAACGTGCGAGCCATGTTCGGCGAGGGTGCCGTACGTCAGCACGAGACACTGAACCTCGTCGTGCAGATGCTGTCTTTCGATAATCAAGGGTTGGCGAGCATCGACCGCCTACGGGGTAGCCTCTCAACGCGGACCATTCTCGGTGTTGCGGTGCCTGAGATCACCCTGCCGGTGGCGCCTGGACGTAACCTCGCCGTGCTGTTGGAGACCGCGGTGCGCAATCAGATTCTGCGCCTCCGTGGCTACGATGCGGGCGTCGATCTTGAAGACCGCCAGGCGCGAGCCCTCGCCGGTAGCCGGTGAGTGCGGCTATTCGATGTTGGCGACCCGTCACTTGTCACTACGAGCACCCTGTGCGCAATCATGGATCTACTGATCGTCAGTGGCCTGTCGGGTGCCGGCAAGACCGTCGCCCTACGCACGCTGGAAGACATCGGCTACTACTGTATCGACAACCTGCCGCTGTTTTTGCTGCGTGAGCTGGCGTTAGGGCTGCGGCGGACCCACCTCAACGCAGGCACAGAGACGCGCCAGGGCGCGGCCGTCGGCATCGATGCCCGCAACCAGCCCGATGTCCTGGCGGATCTGCCCAGACTCAGTGACGAGCTGCGTGAGCAGGGGATCGCTTGCCGCATCATCTTTCTCCACGCGGATACCCATACACTCATCAGGCGTTTCAGCGAGACCCGGCGTAAGCATCCACTCACCGGGGGCGGGCTGTCGCTGGCCGAAGCCATCGAGCGCGAATGTGAGCTGCTCGAGCCACTGGGCCGCATCGCCGAAATCCGCATCGACACCACTCACACCAACGTGCACGAGCTGCGCGATCTCGTGCGCGAGCGCCTGGGCGGTGCGGTGCAGGCCGCGGTGCTGCTGCAGTCGTTCGGCTTCAAGAACGGCGTGCCGGAAGGGGTCGACTTCGTCTTCGATGTGCGCTGCCTGCCGAATCCCCATTGGCAGGAAGACCTGCGTCGCCTGAGCGGACGCGATACACCGGTGATCGCGTTTTTGGAGCGCAGCCCCGAGGTCGGTGAGATGTGCGCGGATATGCAAGGGTTTCTGGACCGCTGGATCCCGCGCTTCGAAACCGACGGGCGCAGCTATCTCACCATCGCCGTGGGCTGCACCGGTGGCCAGCATCGCTCGGTCTATGTGGTCGAGTCCCTGAGCCGGCATTTGCAGGCCCAGGGTCACCGCGTGCTGGTGCGCCACCGGGAGCTGCCGTGAGCGTCGGCCTGCTGATCATCACCCACGACGGTATCGGGGCAGAACTGCTCGCCGCCGCCACGCGCATGCTCGGCTGCTGTCCGCTGCGGGCCGAGGCTTTGGCCATTGGCAACGGCGATGACCCCGAGCGTATGGGCGCACAGGCCCGTCGTTGGGCCAAGGCGTTGGATGTCGGTGACGGCGTACTGGTGCTGACGGATCTGTTCGGCTCAACGCCCGCGAATATCGCAACGGGCTTGTGCGATCAGGGTCGTACGCGGATCCTGAGCGGGGTGAATCTGCCGATGCTGGTGCGCGTGCTGAACTACTCCGAGCTCTCACTCGATGCCATGGTCGCCAAAGCCCTGAGTGGCGCCCGTGACGGCGTCTTGGAGTGCCCCGCCGCAGGCTGCATGGCACCATTGCAGCGCGCGGCGGATGGGCGTGATGCCCCCGGCCACACCTGAGGCACTATGGTCAGCAAAGAGCTCAACATCATCAACCGCCTGGGTCTGCACGCGCGGGCAGCGGCGAAGTTCGTCAAATGCGCGGGGGCTTTCGAGAGCGAGATTGCGGTCGAGCGCAACGGCCGCCGGGTCAACGGCAAGAGCATCATGGGTATCATGACCCTGGCGGCCGCCTGCGGCACCAGTATTCGCCTGGAGGCGGACGGCGCCGACGAAGCGGCTGCGCTGGCAGCCTTGACGCAGCTGATAGCCGAGCGCTTCGGAGAGGCGGAATGACGCTCTCGCTGCACGGTGTCGGCATCGATGGATCGCGGCAGGTGGCCATTGGCGATGCCTTCCTGCTCAGTCGCGAGCCGTCCCTGCCGCCGGCGGCGATTCCGGCTCACGAAGTATCCAACGAGCTGGAGCGCTTGGATGCGGCGCTGGCCTGCGCGCGTCGCCACATGGAAGAGATCCGAGGGCAGATCCCGGCGGACACGCCCAAGCACATCGCCGAGCTCGTCGATGCGCATCTGCTCATGATGACCGACTCGGCGCTGGTGGACGCCACCCGAGACCTCATCAAGGAGCGCTCCGTGAATGCCAGCTGGGCGCTGCAGTCACAGCGCGATACGCTGGTGGCGATTTTCGACCGGATGGAGGACGCCTATCTGCGCACGCGTCGGGACGACGTCGATCACGTGGTGCGTCAGATCCAGGTGTTCCTGGGGGCTGAGGCCGATACGGATGTCCTCGCGGATGCCGACATCGCCGGGCGCATTATCGTCGCCGAGGATCTCACCCCCGCCGATACCATCCTGCTGCGCCACCGGGATGTGGCAGCCTTCATCGTCGAGCATGGTGGCCCGATGTCTCATACGGCCATACTCGCGCGTAGTCTCGACATTCCGGCCGTGATGGGCGTGCACCATGCGGTGCAGCGCCTTCGCCACGGCGAGCTCCTGGTGGTGGACGCCGAAACCGGCACCGTGCTGATGGAGGTGGAACGTGCGCTGCTGGAGCACTACCGCGGCCGGCTTGCGCGCTTCGATGCCCATCGCCGTGAGCTGCGCCGGCTGGTGCGCAAGCCCTCCGCGAGCCGGGATGGTGTACCGGTGGTGCTGCTGGCGAACCTGGAGCTGCCGGAAGATGTCAGCGTCGCCCGTGACAACGGCGCCGCCGGTGTCGGTCTGTACCGCACCGAATTCCTGTACATGAACCGCGAAGCGCTGCCGGACGAGGAGGAGCATCTCGACACCTATCTCGGCATCATCCGAGGCCTGGGCGGCATTCCACTCACCATACGCACCCTGGATCTGGGCGCGGACAAGCAGATCCCGGATACGAGCTTTCATCCCGCGCGCAGTAACCCCGCGCTCGGATTACGGGCCATCCGCTTGTGCCTGCAGGAGCCGGCGCTCTTCCTGCCGCAGTTGCGGGCCATTCTGCGGGCTTCCGCGCACGGCCCGGTGCGGCTCATGATCCCCATGATCTCGGGCATGGGGGAGGTCAACGCCGTGCTTGGGCTGGTCAACGAAGCCCGCCGCCAGATGCGCCAGGACGGTCTCGCCTACGATCCCCTGATGCCCGTGGGCGGCATGATCGAGGTGCCGGCGGCGGCGCTCATGGCGGGCGCGCTGGCACGGCGTCTCGACTTCCTGTCCATTGGCACCAACGATCTCATCCAGTACACCCTGGCCATCGACCGTGTCGACGATACCGTCAGCTACCTCTACGACCCTTTGCATCCTGCGGTGGTCCGGCTCATCAAGCACATCATCGACGCCGCGGCCAGTACCAGGACCCAGGTCAGCATGTGCGGCGAGATGGCCGGCGATCCCCGTTTCACGCCGTTGCTGCTGGGGCTCGGGCTGCGCGAGCTCAGCATGCAGCCGGGATCGCTGCTGGAGGTCAAAGACCGCGTGCGCCGTTGTGACGTCGGTGCGCTGACGCAAGTGGTGGACGGCCTGCTGGATCAGCTCGATGAAATGCCCGCTCAGATCCTGCTGGAGCAGTTGGAGGCCTGCATTCAGCCATAACCCACCATAGGGCTTCGACGTCGGCGTCCGGACATCCACGACAGCCCGTGGCAGCGACAGCCCGGCTGCTACACTGTCCGGCTCGGCTGCGGGCGCAACCGCAGCACCCATCGCCGCCCTCGTCGGAGCCACCATGAACGCGCAAGCCATGCCCGTCCAAGAGGCGGATCGCCTCGATGCCCTGCATGCGGTGCTGGAGTCCGGCTCTGTGGTCAAGGCCACGCGCATGCTGAATGCCCTGCACCCGTCGGAAATGGCGCATGTGCTGCAATCGCTGCCGCCGCAGCAACGCAAGGTGGTCTGGGGCATGGTAGAGGCCGAGGTGGAGGGTGAGGTGCTGCTCCACCTCAATGACGACCTGCGCGACGAGCTGCTGCGCGATATGGCCCCGAGCCGGATCCTCGCCGCACTCGAGGGCCTGGAGACGGATGACCTCGCCGATCTGGTGCAGGATCTGCCCGCCACCATCACCCGCGAGGTGCTGAATTCACTGGACGAGCAGCGCCGCGAGCGCTTGGAAACGGCGCTGGCCTTCCCGGAAGACACCGCCGGCGGCTTGATGAACACCGATATGGTCACCGTCCGCCCGGAGGTGACCCTGGATGTGGTGATGCGCTACCTGCGCCGGCTGAAGGGTGGCCTGCCCGATCTCACCGACAATCTCATCGTCGTCAATCGCCAAGGCCGCTACCTCGGCGTGCTGTACCTGGCGGATCTGCTCACCAATGACCCGGACGATTCGGTCGCCGAAGTGATGACGTTGCAGGTGCAACCCATGACGGCAACACTCGATGCGCGCGATGTGGCGAGTCGCTTCGAGCATCTGGATCTGGTCTCGGCACCGGTGGTGGACGAAGACGGCCAGGTGCTCGGACGCGTGACCGTGGATGACGTCATGGACCTCATTCGTGAGGAGGCCGAGCATCAGTTCATGGGCCAGGCGGGCCTGAGCGAGACCGAAGATATGTTCGCGCCCGTGCTCCTGAGCGCCCGTCGCCGCGCGCTTTGGCTCGGCGTCAATCTGCTGACGGCCTTTCTCGCAGCCTGGGTGATCGGCCGCTTCGAGGCGACCATTCAGCAGGTGGTCGCGCTGGCGGTGCTGATGCCGGTGGTGGCGAGCATGGGCGGCATCGCTGGCACGCAGACGTTGACGCTCGCCATTCGCGGCATCGCCCTCGGGCATCTCAGCGGCAAGAACATGCGTTGGCTCTTGGGCAAGGAGGTCGCAGTCTCCCTCATCAATAGCGCCGTGTGGGCCTTGGTGGTGGCCGCCATCGCGTGGCTGTGGTTCGGTAGCACCGATATCGCCTTGATCATCGCCGTCGCCATCAGCATCAACCTGTTGGCTGCCACCGTCTCCGGCGCCTTGCTGCCACTGCTATTGCACCGCCTGGGCATCGATCCGGCGTTGGCGGGCGGCGTCATCCTGACGACGGTCACGGATGTCGTCGGCTTCCTGGCCTTTCTCGGACTGGCGACGCTGTTTCTGATCTAAGGCTCAAGCCGCGCGCGTGCGCCACCGCGCGGCACCGATGGGTGCGCTCGCAAACCCTGTACGAACGCCTCGCTGGAACGTGTCGTAGGTCGCGTATAGCCAATCGTATCGAAGTGAGTGAGCGCGCGCACTGTGCCGGGTCACGCCTAATCTGCGCGCTTGCTATTGACTTTTTTATACCTTGCTATAAAGTCGGGGCGAGTGAGCGATGTGCCGGGTGCCTACTCATGCCGGGATCGCAGTGGACTGTACCAACGCCGACGCTGTGTCGGCCTGGCTGCGTCCGGTAGGTCTAACCGGCACATCTAACCGTCGTGCTAACCGTCATGCCCATCAGCCCCAGCCCCAGCGACACCCACAGCCCCAGCCAATGGCAGCATCGCCCGCCCGCCATCGGTCGGTACCGATTGCAGCCGATCGTTTTCGTCCGTTCCTGTCTGCTTGGATGTGCGAGCAGGGATGTGCGAGCAGGGACGGGCGAGCAGGGGCGGGCGTCGAGCAAGTGCCGCAGTGGCCCGTCGGCGCCGATGGCGCAGCGGACGGTGTGCGGTGATGTGATCGATCGGGCTACGTACCAAGGCTTGGCATTGCACCCGCCGAAGGCGTGCGACGCATTGAGCCCATCCAGGCCTCGTTCGAGGCCTTCATTGTTGAAGTCGGAGGTTAATTTTGGACTATCACGATCTGAGTCTCGATGAGCTGAAGGCACAGTTGCAGCAGCTCGAGCAGAGCAAAGCGGACTTGGAGAAGACCTTGTATCAGCGCTGGCACGAGGCCAAAACCGAGCTCGCGCACGAGATCCGGGAAATGATCGACAGCCGCGGCTACGATCCCGAGGAAATTCTGGAGCTCGTGGCGCCCAAGCGCCGGCGCGCTAGCACAGGCGCCAAGAAAGGCAATCGCAGCTATACGCGATATGCAGACCCCGAGAACCCGAACAATGTCTACATCCGCGGCGTTCTGCCAAAATGGATGAAAGAGAAGATGACCGCACAGGGGTACGATCCGTCCTTGAGAGAGGATCGGGAAGCGTTCAAGGCCAACTATCTGCAGCCCACGATGGACTAATCGGCTAAGGCCGCGCCGGCCGCGCCGGCGCGGCTCACGGCCGCGGTCACGCCCCCGAGGCGCCACTGGCGGCTCCGGGGGGCTGCCCAAGCGTCCGCATACGCCTTTCTCGCCACCCGGGCATCTGCCCCGCGTGCCAACGCGACCTTGATCGAATCACGGCCCGCACCCAACGGGTGAGCCGGCGACGACTGCGAACGCCCAACTGGCACGACGGGTCATCGTCGGACAGAGGGACCGTACGATCGTTGCGAGCGCCACGCGTGTCGGCGATGTCTGACAAGTTGCCCCCCGCACTCGGTTGGAGCATCGCCGGTGTTGCCCCATGTTGAGGCTCTGACGGTGACGGCGTGCGCCGCACTGCCCAAACGACAACGCGAGATCGATTCGATGGAGCCAGAAGCAGTTGCAGACCTTATCCGAGCCGGCCTGCCGGGCGCGGAGGTCACGGTCACCGGTGACGGTGCCCATTTCGAAGCCGTCGTGGTCAGTACGGCCTTCGACGGTTTGACCCCCATCAAGAAGCAGCGCATGGTGATGGACACCGTGAAGCCGCAGATCGCCAGTGGCGAACTGCATGCGCTCTCCATCAAGACCCTGTCGCCCACCCAAGCCACTGATTGATGCCACACACACAGGGCCGGCGGTGATCGCCCTGCGCCGGCGGTTACCGCTGCTTTGTTGTGGCCCGGTGATCCCGGCGGGCGTCACTGTGGCGGCAGTGGCGATGCCTGTCGTGCTCGACTCTGGCGTGACAGCCCGCTCGCGCGCGGGAATCGGCAGGTGAAGGTCGCGCCGCACCCGGGCGCGCTGGCGACGCTGAGCACCGCATCGTGGTGGCTCAGGACATGCTTGACAATGGCGAGGCCGAGTCCGGTGCCCCCGGAGGCTCGCGAGCGGGCCTTGTCGACGCGGTAGAACCGCTCGGTAATGCGCGGAATGTGCTCAGGGGCAATACCTGGCCCATCATCGCTGACCTGGAGCACGGGGCCACCTGGGTCGCTCTGCCAGACGAGCCGCACCCGGCTGCCCGGTGGCGTGTGCTTGACGGCGTTGAATACCAGGTTCGATATGGCGCTGCGCAGCTCGGATTGGTTGCCGATCAGCAGCAGGTCGCGGTCGAGCTCGAGTACGATCCGATGGTCGCCCGCGCTCAAGGCGCGCGCATCCGCGACGACTTGATCGATCTCCTGCGGCATGTTCACCGGGGTCAGGTTGTGCGCCGTATCCTCGAGTTCCAGTCGCGAGAGCGTCAGCAGGTCTTCGATGATGCTGCGCATGCGGTTGGTCTGATGCTCCATGAGCGACAACGGGCGCTTATGCGAGTCCGGCGTCGACGCGGATCTCGAGAGATTCTCGACGAAGCCGGCGATCACCGTTAACGGTGTTCGCAGCTCATGGGAGGCATTGGCCACGAAATCACGCCGAATCATGTTGAGGTGGTAGATCTTGGTGATGTCTCTGCCCACCACCAAACGCTGTCGCTTGCGCTCACCGAAGGGGGCTACCCGCACGGACAGCATGATGGATTGATCATGCTCGGCGGCAACCTCGAGCGGGCGCGCATAGTCGCCGGCATCCAGATAGTCGCCAAGACCGCTTTGCGCACAGACCTCGCTGAGGCACCGGCCCTCGTGGGCGGGCCAATGGACGCCCAACAGGCCTGCAGCGGCGGGGTTCGCCCACTCGACACGCTGGCTCTTGCTCAGCACGACGAGGGCGTCCGGCACTGAATTGGCCGCCTCGCGGAAGCGGCGCTGAAAGCGCAGCTGACGCTTCCGGCTCTTGCGCGAGCGTTGTTGGTAGCGGCCCACGGTGCGGTAGAGCTCGCCCCAAAGCCCGAACGGGAATGGCGGCACGAGTCGGTGCTGGCGTTGGATCAGGCGTGCGAGTCGCCATAGCAGGTAAAGATGGCGCAGCAGATAGGTCGCCAGCACGAGCAGCAGGGCTTGCGCCAGTGGTAACCCCGTCAGGTGGAGCAGCCCGGCGAGCGCGCCGCCGGCGCAGAGCACGGCGAGCTCGAAGCCCACGGCGTCAGAGCGCGTGGTCACAGCGGTCCCCGCAGCCTGCCCGCGCTCTGGATGGCTGAGCGTCTGACGCCGCCAGCAGCTGACAGCGCGCCGTCGTCACTTGCCAGAGAACCGGTAGCCGACGCCGCGCACCGTTTGCAGCAGATGCTCATGTCCGCTCTGCTCCAACGCCTTGCGCAGCCGTCGCACATGGACGTCTACCGTGCGCTCCTCCACATACACTCGGTCGCCCCAAACCTGGTCCAGCAACTGCGAGCGGCTGAAGGCGCGATCGGTATGGGTCATAAAGAAGTGCAGCAAGCGATACTCCGTGGGGGCGATGTCGATGGGCTTACCGTGGGCGCTGACGCGGTGGCTGACGTTGTCGATGGTCAGGCCGGCGATCTCGATCTCGTCGGCGATTTCGCCGGGCTTGGCGCGTCGCAGCACGGCATTGACCCGAGCGACCATCTCCCGCGGTGAAAAGGGCTTGGTGATATAGTCATCGGCCCCGGTATCCAGGCCTTTGACACGATCTTCTTCCTCGCCGCGGGCGGAGACCATGATGATGGGCATGCTGCGTGTCTTCGGGCTCTGCTTGAGCTGTTCGGCCAGTTCCAGCCCGGAGCGCCCCGGCAGCATCCAGTCCAGCAGCACCAGATCCGGCTGCTCGACGAGCAGCTTGCGCGCCTCGTCGGCATGCCCGGCCTCGAGCACGCGAAAGCCGCTCTCTTCCAGCGCGAACCGGATGACTTCCCGGATGTCGGGCTCGTCATCGACAATGAGTACCGTAGCCATATCACTCCCGCCCAGCTGATACCATACCGACTGCAGATTTTATTGCCGGGCGGTTACGGATAGGTTACTGGCCACGGCCAGCGAGACCTGCTGCCTCAATGGGGGTCGGGATAATCGATGTCCCGCTCGGCGAGCCAGTGGCGAAAGCGCTCGATCTTCGTCTGCAGCGAGCATGTGGGTGGCAGACGGTCCAGGTAGTGGCCGAAGGCGATGCGCAGTCGCGTTTGCTCGTCCTCGCTGAGGCCGTGCCAGGCGCGCTGGCTTGTGTGACTGTCGGACACGGTATCGGCTCCTGGCGCAGGGTTCGGTGTGATGAGAGAGCCGCGATGCGGTTCCGGACGATGACGGGCGCGAACCGATGGTGCCATCCTGTGCCACGGTAATACGCCTGGCGTCGATCGATATCCGGCAGCAACGCTCGGGCCCGCAAACGCCGCAAACGCCGCAAACCCGGATGCGACGGGCAGATGCTGGCGGCAGCGCCATGATGAGCGCTACCGGTGTGCCGTGTCGAGAACGATCTGCGGCAGATCAATCGTGCGGCGCCAACTGGCGTGGGGCATGCCAGCGCATCGGCGGCCGTCCGCAGCCCGAGGCATCTGCCTGTCGAACGGACAGTCACGTGCGCCCTGGTGATCTCGGCGCTGGGCATCGGTTAAAGCACGGTAGTCGCCCCCATCTCTGCTGGATGCATGGCAATGTCCTGGTGCCGGCGGCGGTGTCCCGCGACCGCCGGCAGGCACCCGCGAGCCTGCTACGGCGTTTGCCCGGCGTTCCCCGGCGGGCGCCAATGATCCGCGACAACCGAAAATGCATCGGCGACAGGTGTCTCCGCATCCGGGCACCGCTGCCGTCGCCCGCGCCCTGCGCCCCGCCGGGGGCGAGGCGCCACCGATGCGGACAACCGCGGCCCGCGCCGCAAGCAGTTTGAATCCATGATGGAGCTCGCACTACGTTTTCTCGGTGTGGGTAATGCCCGCGCCCTCTCCCTCGGCTCTTCCGCCGCTGTGCTGGAAACGGACGGCGCGCCGGTGCTGCTCATCGACTGCGGCCCGGCGACGCTCGACGCCTTCGTTGCGGCCTACCCGCAGCTGCCGCCTGCGGTGTTCATCACCCATGCGCACCTCGATCACATCGGTGGTCTCGAAGGTCTTTACTACAAGCTCGCCACCGGACCTGCGGCTGTGCCGGTCAAGCTGTACGTGCCGGTGGCGCTGATCCCGACGCTGCAGCGCCGCCTGGCGGACTATCCGAACTTGCTCGCCGAAGGGGGCAGCAACTTTTGGGACGTGTTCCAGCTGGTGCCGGTCTCGGAGTGTTTCTGGCACCATCAGCTGCAGCTCACGGTGTTCCCGGTGCGCCACCACCAGCACCTGTCGGCATTCGGGCTCGCGTTGGAGGGACGCTTTCTTTACAGTGGCGATACCCGCCCCATTCCCGAGATCCTGAACCGCCACGCCGCCCGCGGGGAATGGATCTTTCATGACTGTGCCTTGCACGGCAACCCGTCCCACACCGGGCTCGATGATCTGCGACGCGAGTATAAGCCAGAGCAAATCGCCCGTATGGTGCTCTATCATTACGAGTCACCGGACGCTGGTCATCAGCTCGCCGGCCAAGGCCTGCGCGTCGCCCGACCCGGCGAGCGCTTCGCATTGGACCATCGTCCTCAGTGCGTGGGCGCAGTCATCGACGACCCACCCGAGACCACGCCGGCGCCACCCCAACCGCGCCTTTGCCAGACGCCGTAGGCTGGTAGCATGGCGCACCGACTCGCACGCGTCTTCCACGGCACGCAGGAGATGCCCATGGCGCCCATCGATACACCAGTCACCGCCGATCTCGCCGCAGACGATGAGCGCCGTACGGTGTTCCAGGGCAAAATCGTGGATGTCGGCTTGGAGCGGGTGCGCCTGCCCACCGGCCGCGATGTCGAGCTGGAAGTCATCCGCCATCCCGGCGGTGCGGCGGCCGTGGCCATCGATGACCGCAATCGGGTCTGCCTACTGCGCCAGTACCGGCACGTGGCCGGTGGCTGGTTGTGGGAATTACCGGCGGGCAAGATCGATGTGGGCGAGCCGCCGGCGGCCACCGCCGAGCGCGAGCTGGCGGAAGAGGCTGGACTGGTGGCGGCGAGCTGGACGGGGCTCGGGCGCATGCACTCCTCGCCCGGTGTCTTCGCCGAGGTCATTCATCTGTTCCTGGCCCGCGGCCTCAGCGAGGTGGACTTGGGCCATGAGGCGGACGAGGTGATCGAGGTGCACTGGCTGCCGCTCAGCGATGCGCTGGCCCGCTGCGGCGATGGCACCATCACCGACGCCAAGACGCTGGTCGGCCTGTACCGTGCTGATGCCCTGCTGCGCTCGCGGGCACCGGAGGCCGCAGAGCCGGGCTGAGGTGATTCGCCGCGCGGTCCATCACCCGCAGTCGCCGCGGTGTCTTCGACAAAGCCGGCCCGCAAGGCGGTGCTAAGCCGTGCCCCAAAGCTCCGTGAAGCCGGCGTAAAAGTCGGGATCAGCAATGGTGGCGCCGCGGCGGGCGACGATGGCGGATGCGAAATGCTGGGCGCGCTCCAGGGTCTCGCCCAAGGCCCAGCCCCGCAGCAGCCCCAGGATGAGCACGGCCGCGAAGCCATCACCGGCACCCACCGCGTCCACCACCTCGATGCCGGCCCTGGGGCTGACCCGCTCCAGGAGACCCCCGGCGGTGAGCGCAAAGGCACCGGCCGCCCCCAGGGTGCCGTAGACTCGCGCGAGGTCGTGCCGCTCCATCAGCGCTTCGGCATGGGATTCCGGACTGTCGCCCGCGGGTGCGAGCAACGCCAGCTCATCGGCGTTCAGCTTCACCCAGCGCGCGCCGTCCAGCAAGGCCCGCACCTGCTCAGCGGACCACCAGGGCGGGCGCAGATTGACATCCAGGAACACCGCATCGGTGTGGGCGCGCAAGCCCGCCAGCGCCGCCGCGGAGTCGGTGCTCCGCAGCGCCAGGGTGCCGTGGTAGAGCAGCCCGCCGAGCGGCGGCGGCGGCAGCGCGTCGGCATCGATGAAGTCGTAGGCGCTGCCGGCGACGATGTCGTAGCTGGGCTCCCCGGCCTCGAGCTTGACCTGAACAGTCCCCGTGGCGTGCGCGGCATCGCGCTGCAGACCGACGGTGGTCATGCCGAGCTGCCGCATGGCCGTCTCGATACGGGCGCCGAAGGCGTCTGCGCCCACACGGCTGACGAAGACCGGCGCCGCACCGAAGGCGCGCAAGTGCCAGGCGACATTGAACGGTGCGCCGCCGAGCACCTCGCTGCCGTCGGGGAAACAATCGAACAGCGCCTCGCCGAAGACGACGGGTGCCTGGGTCGGGTCGAAGGGCATGGGGCTACCTCGGGTGGCGGGTCAGCGGCGCATGCTAGAGACGCCGCCCGGGTGCTGCAAGGGGCCGGCGATACCGCCGCGGGCTTGCAGTCTCCGCAGCGGCGCCGGGCGACTGTACTCGCAGCTCAGACTCACCAGGTGAGGGTGCGCGTATCGGGTGCGAAGAGTGCGCCGCCGGTGAGCTTGGGATTGCCCACGGCCAGCCCGTCCAGCAGATCCGCCTCGGCGACGCCGTAATGCTGCATGCACATGGGGCAGACAATCACCTTGGCGCCGGCGGTGAGCAGCTCGGCGATGATCTCCTGGTGCAGCCCGAAACGCTCGGCGCCCTGCTTGGCCGCGATGAGCACGCCACGGTCATTCAGGAATACCGTCAGCGGATGCCCGAGCGCCAGCTGCTTTTGGCCGAAGCTCAGGGCCATGTGCGCCCGATGCGGATCATCGGTGATCAGGTTGATGAACAGTGGTGCGGCGTCGGCTTCCGCGTCGGCGGCGCCGACGGTGGCGGAGGCGAGCATCAAGGCTGCGGCCAGCAGAAGCAGTAGGCCGCGGATGCGCAAGGTCTGTGAGGTCATGGTCTGGCGATCTCCGTTGTCACGGTTGGCTCAAGGGGCGGGTGTCTCGCGCCGTGGGCGCGGGCCGCCGGGTTGGGCGGCGACACCTGCGGCGGCGGCCAACAATACCGCCACGAGCACCGGCGAGAAGGGTTGATCCAGCACCAGCGCGGCCCCGAAAGCGACGACATAGCCGAGCGCGCCGACCACCGCGCACCACATCAGGCTCCAGCGCCAGCTCGCCGCGACGCGAAAGCTGATCCAGGCGGGCACCAGCACCAGCGCGAAGGCACCCATGAGCCCCATGCTGGCGGTGCCCGCCGCCATGCCCGCGGCCGCCAGCAGATCGAAGCCCAGGTGCCAGCGCCGGGCCGGCAAGCGATTGGCCGTGTCGTGCTGCGGCAGCAGGCGGGCGCGCAATAGGCGCGGGATCAGCCAGGGCAGTGCGACGGCCGCCGTTAGCGCCAGCGCCAGCGCCGCCGCCAGATCGACGGGGCCGGCGAAGTAGAGCTGGCCCTCGACGAGGGCATGACCCAGCTGCTCGCCCAGGGCCGTGTTGGCGCCGATGAGCAGCAGCGCGGCCCAGCCGCCGAGGATCATGAAGCCGTAGACGGCATTGCCGCGGCCGCCGCCCGCCCCCTTGACAGCGCCGCCGCCGGCCGCCGCCGCGAGCCCGCCCACCACGGCAGGCAGGCCCGCGGCGAGCCCGAGCAGAGCCCCCGCCGCGGCCAGGTGGGCGTAACCCAGCGCCGCCAGCCATTCGTCCCGCAGCATCAGCAGAGCCCCCAGCAGCGGCAGGACCACCGCCAGCAGCAGGCCCACCGCGAAGGGCAGGCGGAAGAGCGGGTCGGCGAGTGTACTCAGGTCCATGCGGTATCGTCTGCCGTCGGCGGCGGTGCTGGCCTGTGGTCCGTTGCTAGCGCGCCGGCGGCGTCCAGGGCCAGGATGCGGCCGCAATGGGCCTGCAGGAAGGCGCGCTCGTGGCTCACCAGCAGCACCGCGCGGTCGGCGCGCCGTTCGGCGAGCATGTCGGCCAGCACGGCGGTATGGGTCGGATCCAGGTTGTTGGTGGGCTCGTCCAGCAGCACCAGGTCTGCGGTGCCGGCGAGCGCCGCCCAGACACAAAGCAGCTGGTGCTGGCCGCCGCTGATGCGGTCGAGGCGCTGCGGCAGAAGCGCCGCCAATGTCGCGGGCAGGTCGCAGGCGTTCGGGTCGGCGCCGGCGACGGCGAGGAGCTCCCGGCCCGTCACCGGCAGCGGGTCGAGCCGAACCGGCGCCTGCGGCTGCACCGCGAGGCCGACGCCGGGCGCCAGCCGCAGGCGCCCGTCGAAGCGGCGCGCCTGCCCGGCCACGGCCGCGAGCAGCGTGGACTTGCCGCTGCCGTTGGCACCCCAAACACCAACCACGTCACCGCGCGCCAGCGCCAACGATACCGGACCCACCACGGGCCGGCGCCAGCCGGCGATCAGGCCCGCCAGCTCCAGCACGGTGCCGGACGGCATGCCGTCGGTGCGTGGCGGCCCCGGCGACGCCACCGCGTCCAGCGTCGGGGCCTGACGCGCTGGAACATTATGCCTTGCCAAGGGCGCTCACCCAGCGGTCAATGTGGCGTAGGTAGCCGTCGCCGTCGGCATCCTCCGGCGGCGACAGCGGCAGGGTCTCCACCGGCCAGCCCAGTGCCTGCCCGAGCTTGCGCGGGCCCTTCGGCGACTGGTAGGGCGCGTGGATGATGACGCCCTCGCGCCCGCCGAGCTTGCCGGCCAGCGCGCGCAGGTCGCGCCCGCTCGGCGGCACGCCGGGCACCGGCTCGAGGGTGCCGAGCAGCGGCACGCCAAAGCGATCCAGCAGATAGACGGCATCGCGGTGATAGAGCACGGCGCCGGGGGCGTTGGCGAGCTCGGCCTGCCATTGCGGCAGGCGCTGCCCGACGGCCGCGCCGAAGCGCTCCGCATTGGCGCGATAGCGTGCGGCATTGGCCGCATCCAGCCGGGCCATCCGCGCGCCCAGCGCCTCGGCCACCTGCGCCATGCGCACCGGGTCAAGGTCCACATGGGGGTTACCCGCCGGATGGACGTCGCCCATGGCCCGATCCGCCGGGCCGCCGACGTCCAGCAGCGGCACCTGGGCCGCCGCCTCGAAGTAGCCCTCACGCCCCGGCAGGATGCGCGCATTGGCGGCACTCGCCGACGCCGCCGGCAGCCAGCCCATTTCCAGCTCGGCGCCCACGGCCACCAGCAGGTCCGCGCCGCGCAGCGCCCGGATCATGCTCGGCTTGGCCTGCAGGCTGTGCAGGTCCCGATCGGGTCCCGCCAGCACCGTCAGCTGCGCATCCGGCGCCACCGCCCGCACCAACGCGCCCATGCTCGGGCTCGTCGCCACCACGTCCAGGGCCAGCACCGGCGCCGCCAGCAGCGCCATTGCCCCCGCCAGCATGCGCGTCAATCGTCTTTTCATCAGTTACCTCCGTCACATCACCGCCGCATCAGGCCAAGCACCAGCGCCCGGCCTCAACCCCACAGAGACACGCCCCACAGGCCGCACTTGGTACTTAGAATTCATGCGCCCCATGGCTCCCCAGGCTCATCAGGAACTGCAGATAGAAGGCGCTGAAGCGCTCGCGCGCTTCGCCGTGATCGTCTTCGCCGATCAGGATGTCGTTGTAGGCGTATTGGGCGCGTAGCTGCGAGAACTCAGACAGGCTCCAGGTGACATCGGCCGTCCAGCGCTCCGAGCTGCCGAAGCTGTCGCTGCGCCCACCGCTCACCTTGTTGGTGAGGCCGAGCACGTCGTAGCGCAGCCCCGCCTTCCACTTCGGCAGGAAGCCATAGGTGGCCTGGGCGTAGAGGCCGTCGGTGGTGAAGGTGCGATTGCTGCCGATGCGCTCGGGATGCGCGCTGGAGCGCACGGTCAGATCCTTGCTGGAGCGCAGATACTCGGTTTGGACGGTGATGTCACCTCGGCCGTCGGCGCCGGGGGCGTCGTATTTATAAACCAGGTCGATGCCCCACAGATCGGCGTCGCCGGCGAGGCCTGCCCGGTGTAACTCCTCAGTGATGCCGTCACCGTGGTCATGCACGTCGTCGTGATGCTCGGCGTGGGCATGCTCGTCTGCGTGGGCATGCTCGGCACCATGCTCAGCCTCGTGCTCGTGATCATGCTCATGCACTGCATGGGTGTGCTCTTGCACGGCCTGCTGCTGGGTCGCATGGGCGTACGAGATGCCGAGCTGCAGCGCATGGTTGCGGCCGATCTCCGGCGCGATCTTGGCGAAGGCCGTGAACAGCCGCGGCCCCGAATCGGTATCACCCAGGTTCAGCTCGGCCTGCTCGGTCGCGTCCAGGGTGGCGCCGAAGACCTCCTGATTACCCTGTAGCGCTTCGGCGCCGAGCAGGGTGTAGATGGGCAGCTCGGGCAGCCACGTGACCTGCACGCCGGTGTCCTGCAGCCCGTGGAAGCCGAGCAGGTTCAGGTAGGGCAGGTTCTGGTCCACGAAATCCCACTGGTGCGGGTGCTGACTGTTGGCGTAGCCGAAGCCGCTCAGGAACTTACCGCCCTTGACCCGGAGCCCGTAGGGCAGGGAGCGGGTCTGGAAGTAGGCCTCCTCCAGCTCGACGTTGCCATCGCCGTCGATGGAGATGTAGGTGGCCGCGTCGAAATAGGGGTCCACCGTGGCGCTGAAGGAGATCTCGGCCTCGCGGAAATTGAAGCCGTTTTCGGCGACGGCATGGGCGTGGCCGCCATGGTCATGGCCGTCATCACCGCCGCCATGGTCATGGCCGTGGTCATGCCCGTGGCCACCGCCGGCCTGGAACGCCTCCCCCACCAGTGCGGCGCCATTTCCGTCCTTGGTGTCGTCCTGATAGTAATTGCCGTCCAGGATCACGGAGATCTGCGGATTGAAGGCGGCGCCTGCGGTGACGGCGTCGAACAGCCCGGCGCTGCGGCTGCCGGCGGGCACCTGCGCGGACGCCTGGCCTTGGCTGCGCAGCACCCGGGGCGCCGTCATGGGCAGCGACAGGGCATCGGCGTTCGCCGCCCGGCGCGCCGCCTCGGCGGCTTGCTCGGTGTCGTGCAGGCGCGACTCCAACGCCTGGATACGGCTTTCGTACTGGCTGCGCATGGCCGCCAGCTCTGCGCGCAGCGCATCGATGTCGGCATCGTCGGCGGTGACCGCGGTGGCCGGGGTAAGCAGGGCGCCGAGCAGGGCGCCCCGCGTCAGGGACTGATTCATGTGTGCACTCCGATGGAAAAGAAGCCGCCCACCGCGCCGCCACAGCGCCTTCGGGCGCCGGCACGATGGTGTTCGACGGGTCTCGGCGGGCCTGCGGCAACGGCTCAGCGCCGCCGCAGACTGGGCTCAGCGCGGATCGACTTGCGGCGGCGCCCGGGCGGGGTGCGGATTGAAGGGGCTGGGCAGTGCAGGGCGGGTGAGCTTGCTCGCCCGCGGCGCGGCTGGTGTGGCGTCGGGCGCAATGTCAGGCAGGGCTGCGTCGAGTGCGGCACCCAAGGGCGCACCGGCCAGACAGACCTCGCACAGATCCTCGTGCGCATGCGCCGGGTGCTCAAAGGTATGGGCGGCCAGCAGCGTCTGTGCCAGCAGCAAGGCACAGGCCAGCACCAGGCTCGCGAGCGGCTGCTTGCGATGCCGAAAGTTGGACAGGAGGGCGGAGGTGGCGCCTTGGAACACGCGTCGGGGGATCGCTGAGGCCGAAGTCTTGATATGATGTTATATCATATCAGATCGAAATGCCGGCGCCGGTCTTGCTGTTGGCCATCAGGCTGTTGCTGGCACTGGTGTTGTTGTCGCCGGCCGCTTTTTTACGGGTGGGCATCCGGGCGGTGCTGAGCAGCTGGCTGGTGCGACACCCGGCGGCACCCGGACGCTTGGTGCCGCTGCTCTATGGCGTGAGCACGCTGGGCACGATCCTGGGCTCGCCGGCCGCGGGCTTCCTGCCGCTCGAATGGCTCGGCCTCTGGTACGCCATCCCATGGTTGGCAGGGCTCGACCTCGTCGGCGAGCCGCTGATCGACTTCTTCCGCAGCCTGCTGGCGGCGGCGCCCATCGCCGACGACCCCTATCTTGCCCGCCTCGGGTCGCAGGAACGTCGGGCGATTCCCGCCGGGCTCGACATCTTTGCGGCCCGCCTCGCCGATGCCCGCGGCGACGCCGAAGGTGCACGGGCCATGCGCGCGCGGGCGACTTGTGCCCTCGCCGCAGATGCGCCCGGCGACACAGACGCCGGCGATAGAGACTCGGGGGATCTTGACCCCGGCCAGCTGCGGCGGGACCTGGAGGCACTGCGTGGCGAGCGGGACGCGGCCATCGAGGCGCTGGAGCCGCGCATCGAGCGTCTGCGAGGCGGTTGATCCTGAACGGTTGCTGACCGACTTGACCGCAGACAGCGCAGCCGTCGACGTCCTGGTCTAAGCTTAAGTATTGAGCTATGTCGGGCCGGCCCGTGCCGACGTGTGGGCGCCGGCCTGCGGATACCGGGGCCGTTACCCCGCGGGCGCTGATCGCAACGGGTCTCCACGGGCCTGTTCATCGGGGGTTCATCAGGGGCCACCGCTGAGCCCAACACCGGCGCCCAACGCCAGCATCCGGCCCCGGCTACACACCTGTCCAAGCACCAGACCCTGGAAACCTGAACGATGACCGAGCCCTGCAAGACCCATCCGCATCACGACCACGAGCACGGCCCCGGCTGCGGCCACCAGGCCGTCCGCCACGGCGACCACGTGGACTACCTGCACGATGGCCACCTGCATCATCCGCACGAGGTGGGCGGCAAGACGCACTACGACGAGCACGTCATCGAGGTGAGCGCGACCAATCCTGATGGCTGTGACCACCGCATCACCGCCTGCTGCGAGAGCGGCCATGTCCACGGCCCCGGCTGCGGCCACGAGGCCGTCCCGCATGGCGATCACCTCGACTACATCGTCGACGGCCGGCTGCATCACCCGCACGGCGACCATTGCGACGATCACGGGCCTGTGACGCTGGTCTAAGCGCACTGACCGCGCGGCGTCGCCGCCCCCGCCCGAGCCAAATCGGCGAAGAGCGGCGTCGGTGAACTGGCCCGTTGTCCTCGAAGACGATGATGAATGCGATGACGGGAGCGGGAAACCCGCTCCCGGGCGTCCTGCCGGGCTGCGCTAGCCGCAGACCTTGCCGCCGTCCTCACGCACCATCGTGAAGACGTCGAGCTCGCCGCCATCGAACTCGCCGGTGATCTTGAGTCTGTCGCCAGCGGCGACGTGTCGATGGGTAAAGTCGCCGCAAAGATCATAGGCGTCCACGGTCACCTGCCGCGAGCCGGCGTTGAGCCGGAAGCCGTCGTCCCAGACGCGCTCGACGGTACCCTCGAAGGCGCCGCTGCGATCGGCCTGCGCGAGGCCCCCCGCAGCCAAGAGCACGGCGCCGAGCACGGCGCCAGCGCCTCCGATGACCATCGCATAGCGGTCTTTGTCGTGATGAGCAGGATGGGTCATCACCATACCTCCCGAAGACTGTAAAACAAACTGCGTGCACCCCCCGAGGTGCTGCCAGGGCCACGCATGCAGCGTGGCGCCGGTGAGCAATTGGGCCGGGCGGCGATGCTTCGCAACGGGACGATACATCGCCTCGGTGCGAGCATCCTTCGATTTATTCAACGCGGGAAAACAACGGCGCGCTGAAACAGGGTCCGTGCGGCCCGGCAAGGCCGCGTGTTCTGCCGGGTGCGGGCCTCGCCTGGTCGGCCTGCAACGAGCGTTGCGCGAGGTCGCTCCGCCATGTTTCCCGGCATTGACCTTCTATCCAGGCTCGACTAAGTTCCTGCCTCAGCGCCGGGATGCGGGAGCCATAGTTGGCGCAGGCCGCTGCGCGTGCACGCCCGCCCGGTACGAGGGTCCACCATCAGCGCATGAACAGCAGTGATGCAATAGGCTTGGACTCAGGGCGGCAAGGCGATGCCGAGCACGTGCTCGCCGCCGTCGACTGGCCGGCGCTGGCCGCCCGGCACGGCTGGCGGCTGGTGGTGCTGTTCGGCTCCACCGCGGACGGTGCCAATGGCCGGGACATCGACCTTGCGGTGTTGCCGGCGGCAATCCCGGACCTGCTGGAGCACGGTCGCTGGCAGGCGGAGTTGGAGGGGCTGCTGGCGCCCTGGCCGGTGGATCTGCTGTTGCTCGGCCCGACACTCTCGCCGGTGACGCGGTTCGAGGTTCTCCGTGCCGGTCGCTGCCTGGTGGAGGCGGAGGCGGGGCTGTTCGAGCGCGAGCGGGACCGGTCGTTCTTCCTGTACGCCGACAGCGAGTGGTTCCGGCGGCAGCAGGGGGAGGCGCTTCTTGGCGAAACTGGATAGGGCGGTTGTCGAACGCAAGCTCGGCTATCTCAACCGCTACGTGCGCGATCTGTCACAGCATGTGCTGCTGGACGATGCGGGCCGGCGTCAGGCGCACTACGCCATCGAGCGACTGCTGCAGTTACTGTGCGAGACGGCCTCGGACATCGCGTTGCAGTTTCTGAAGGCGCAGGGGGACACCTTGCCGGCCAGCTACCGGGAGGTGTTCGCCGCGCTGCAGCGGCTGGACATGCTGCCCGAGGCGATGGCGCGTGACCTGATTGCGGCCTGCGGCATGCGTAATGTGCTGACGCATCTGTACGACGAGATCGACACCGACCGCGTCATCGCGGCCGTGGAGCCCGCGGTGGAGCTGTATCGGGCGTTTGCGGCTTGGGCCATCGAGCGGCTGGAGACCGGTGCGTCGGCCGGCCACTAGCCCGGGCGCGTGCACGAAGTTGACCGACGGATAGGAAAACGGATAACGGATACGGATAGGAAATCCAAGCGACCCTGATCGTCCAGGTGCGCACGGAACAGGACGATAGCGGGGGCGGGATGTGCGGTCAACATCGAACAGCGGGGCTGACCGGCGTCGGGGGCGGTGCAGGCACGGACGTTGAGGGGTGCGAGGGCTCGCAGCTGCGGTGCAGCGTGGCTGCCGGAACACGAGTGGGGCTGCGCCGTCTCCTGCGAGAGACGGCGGCTACCACACAATGCGCTGATCGAACTCGACGTCCGGGTCGGGCTGTTGGAGCAGATGCCAGTCCGGCATCGGCTCGGGAGCATCGTCCCAGGCGGGCGGTCCGCGTGCGGGCGTGATCAGCGGTGGACGCGGCGGCTCACCGATGTGAGTAAGAATCCGCTCGACGGGCGCGGCCGCGGTGATGAAAGCAATCAGGCGCATGTTCGCGCCGCAGTTGGGGCAGGTCAGGGGCAGCGACTCGAACAGCCGGGCCAGCAGCATGACCCAGAGATAACGCGCCGGGGAGCGGGCATTGGCGGCCGGCATTGGAGGCGACGAACTGACCGCGGCCGGTGAGTCTGTTGCATCCGCCACCTCACGGCCGAAAGCGATGGCAGCGGCACGCAGCGGCGCGTTGGGCGCGAGCACGCCATGGTAGCGATGGCGGTGGCGCCGGGGCGGCGGGATGAGTGCCGCGAGATGATCGATCAGCGCTCATGGTGTGAGCCTCAGCGCCGTGGTGCCATCACGCTGGGGCTTGGGTAACCGATAGACGACGTGCTCGGCGTCGAGCAGCTCCAGGCGTTCGAGGGCGAACGGCGGGCGGGCACAGTAGCGCAGGCTTGACCTCGTCATCCGCCGAGAAAGTCGCCAGCGCCAGGTGAATACGGTAGTCCCGATACTCGGGAAACAGTTTGCGGAAGTTCGTCAACTTGCGCCCCTGCAGGCGATTGATATCCTTGGGATGCAGGCGATATTTTACCTCGATAATAAACACATCCGTCCCATTGACCAACAGAAGATCGTATTCTTCCTCCAGTTCCCCTTTGCTGCGCGTGACATTCTTTTCCAGAAAGTCAAAACTGATACCCTTCAGTACCGGTCGATGTTTGAGCGAATTGTAGTAAAATTCTTCGGCCACCTTACCCTGGTTGTTGCCTACACCACCGTACATCTCCGCCAATTTGTTCAACTTGGCGTCGGTCTTGGCCAACTGCGCGTCGGTCTTGGCCAACTGGGCGTCTGTCTTGGCCTGTGAAACAGCCAGCGCGGCCACCAGTTCCCGCAACTCATCATCAGTCATGGTTTTGTATCCTGTATGCATTCCCACGCGGGAGCGTGGGAACGAGAGCACAGACGCAGCACCGAGCCCTAGGAGCCTGTCCGACTTAGGCTCAGGATTCGGTCTAACCCGTGTGCTACTGCCAAAAAATATACGAATCGGTTTATTTGGGGCGAAAATTCGGGCTTTTTTCGCGAAAACGCGCG
>NZ_CAJXWY010000032.1 GCF_913062725.1 uncultured Thiohalocapsa sp. | reverse complement strand
CCGAGCGCCGGCCCCGCCGTCTGACAGCGCAAGCCCCCATGTCCATCCCCCACGTCAGCGCTCCACCCAAGCCGGGTTCGGCGCAGCGTCGGCTCGTCACCGCCTGGGTGGCCGAGCAGACCGAGCGACTCCAACCCGCAGAAGCCCGCGCCCTGGACGCCGAGCGGCCCGACTGGCGCGCACAGGCGGCACAGCTCATCGCCGAGGGGCTACTGGCCTATGTGGTGCTGGAGATGGTGGCACCGGATATCGCCATCGCCCGGCGCAGCGGGGGCCACGCCGATGACACGGCGCTCGAGGCGGGCCCGCACACCGACGACGCCACCCTCGCCGAGCGCCTCGTCGCCCACCTCCAGGATTTCATCGACTACCGCGATGAGCTCACCGAGCGCGGCGGCCTGACCACGACCGATCCGTGTGCAAAAATCTTTGACCATCAACACTAGCGCCACCGCCGACCATCGACCGGCGCGCCATAGCGACCAGCCCGGCCCCCGAGACAGGCCAAGAGAGATGACAGACGAGAGCGAGTTCGAGGCCCTGTTACGGGAACTGGAAAAGACTGAGCAGGCGGTGGCCGAGCGCCCCAAGCCCGGCGAACGGGTCAAAGGCCAGGTCCTCGCCATCGACGAGGCACAGGTGTTCGTGGATCTCGGCGGCAAGGCCGAAGGCGTCATGGACATCGGCAACCTGAAAAACCAGGACGGTAGCATCAAGGTCGCCATCGGCGACGAACTGGAGGCCGTGGTCGCCGGCGTCGACGCCGAGACCGGTGCCATCACCCTCGGCGGCAAGCACGGCAAGCAGGCGCATGGCGCCGAGGAACTGGAGGCCGCCTATCAACAGGGTCTACCCGTCGAAGGCAGCGTCACCGGCACCACCAAAGGCGGCCTGGAGGTGCGCATCGCCGGACACCGTGCCTTCTGCCCGGCGTCCCAGGCGGACATCCGCTTCGTCGAAGACCTCTCGAGCATGGTGGGGCAGCAGCATGCGTTCCGCATCACCAAGCTCGAGAAGGGCAAACGCCTGAATCTGGTGGTCTCGCGACGCGCGCTGCTGGAGGCCGAGCGCGCCGCCCAGGCAGAAGCCCTGAAGGAGCAGCTGCAGGAGGGGGCCGTGCTCAACGGGACGGTGGTCGGCATCAAGGAGTTCGGCGCCTTCGTCGACTTGGGCGGCGCCGAGGGCATGGTTCACATCAGCGAAATGTCGCTCACGCGCATCCGCCACCCGGAAGACCTGCTGAGCCTCGGTCAGGAGGTGGAGGTGCAGGTCTTGCGCATCGAGAACACCGGCAACCCCAAGCGGCCGCAAAAGATCGCGCTGTCCATCCGCGCGCTGGCGAAAGACCCCTGGTCCGACGTCGCCGTCCGCTACGCGCCGGGCAGCCGGGTCGACGGCCGTGTCACCCGCACCCAGCCCTTCGGCGCCTTCGTGGAGCTGGAGCCCGGGCTCGAAGGCATGATCCACATCTCCGAGCTCGGCGCCGGGCGCCGCCTGAATCATCCGGACGAGGTGCTGAGCACGGGCCAGCCGGTGACGGCCACCGTGCTCAAGGTGGAGCCTGAGCGCAAGCGCATCGGTCTGTCGCTCGCCGCAGATGGCGGCGCACCGGACGATGAGCCCCCGCCCGAGCGCAGCGGCAGAGGCGGTGGCCGCCGCGGACGCCGCGACGATATCGCTGATCCGGACGACCGCTTGGGTACGTTCGGCGACCTGCTGAAGAAGCAGATGGGCCGGGACGACTGAGAGCGCAGCCCGAAACTCGGAAAACGTCCCGGCGCCGCCTCAGCACCGGGCATCGCTGCGTTCACCGGGTCTCCCCCGGAAGGCTCGTGTCGAGGATATCGGCCTTTTGGAGGGGCACCGCCTTCGGGGCAATCGTCGGCGTCGACACCGACGCATCCCATCAACCTTGCTCCAGCAGCAAACGCAGATCGATCACCGCCGCATTCACCCGCGCCACATAGGAGGCCGCCACCATGGAATGGTTGGCGAGCAGGCCGAACCCGCCCCCGTTCAGCACCACCGGGCTACGCATGGGCTTGATGGCCCCCTCCAGGTCGTGCACGATCCGCCACAGCTGCCTGCCGGCATTCTTGTCCGCCAGTACACTTGCGAAGTCCTGGTCGATACCGCGCATTACGTGCAGAAGCGCCCAGCTGTAACCGCGGGCACAGAAGAACACATCATCGATCCGGGCGGGGTCCGCGCTCGCACTTCCGGCCGGCACCAGCGCCGCGGTGGACGTCGGCGGCGAATCCTTTGTGATCCCGCTCATCGCAGGGTCCACCTGCGGGGTCGTGCCGGCGGCCGCTCCCAGACGCACCCCGAAGTTACCGAGGCGCTTCTCCACCAGCCCCAGGTAGTCGGCGAGGTTGTCTGCCCGCGGATAGAAGTGCGCCTGCCCCGTTGCCAACTCGTCGAAATACGTCCGGAGTGCGGCGATGCCCTCACCATAGGCATCCTCCGCCGCCGGCAGCACCCAAGCCTTGGGATCCATCGCGAGCTTCATGTCCGCACGCTTCACCGCCAGGTTTTCGACGGATTGGGTCTGGGCGCGGGAGAAGTCGTCCCGCAGTGCCTGCACGGCATCGCGCAGCGCCATTACGACGCCGCACTCCCAGCTCGGTACATTGTCCATGACGGCGCCCGGGGGCAGGCGATCGTTGTGGAGAAAGCCGCCGGGCTTGTGCAGCAGTGTGTCGCCGATACCGATGATGGCAGCCGTCGTCATCACCCCAGGCAGCATCTCGCCGCCGCCGGCCGTGGACAATTCCGCCTGTGCACGCGCGACGACGTCGAACATCGGCGGCTGCCGACCCCAATGGAGCATCAGTGCCACCAGCAACAGCAACACCGCCAGGGATGCCCCCAACGCCCAACGCCAGGCCCGAGACACGCCAGCCCGGCGCCGCTCACCGTGCACCGCGACACGCGGGATGGCCGGCGGCGGTGTCGAGAGATCGTTCATACTTGCCTCCAGATGGATGAGCCGGCGGCGCACGGATATGCGCGACCATCGCAGCGCCGGTTGCGACCCGTTAGGGCAAGTACATTAGCGTTTTCTAAATCTCATAGAATTGCGCATCGGCAATACCATGCTCAGCACATGGATAACGCCCGATCTCCTCCCGCGCAGCCACGACTGGCCGCTCGCAGGTATCGGCGCACACCACTGTTTGATCGCCCGCTTTAAGGCTGCGGAATGACGGCTGGCAGGGGTCTCGACGGCAGGGGTGCCGCCGGAAAACCGACGGAGTCGTCACCACGGCGTACGGCGCCGAGCATCGCTACTCAGCCGGCAAAAACCGAAAACGCTGCCGCGATTGGTATAACCTACGCCTTTGCTCCGAGATTTATCAATGCGATGTCGCCGGTACGCCGCCTAGACTGCTGCACATCCCCTGGCGCCGTTGGCAACCCGACTGCACAGACGGCGCCACGCCGACCTGATCATCGGAGATCGCATGTCAACGAACGCCACCAGCCCGGCGCCGGCCGCCGGCGCCGCACCCCCAAGCCTGGCGATGCCCGGCAGCCGCCTGGAGCACTTCCCCGCGGCCTTCTTCGCCATAATCATGGGTCTCGCCGGACTCACCATCGGCTGGGAGAAGGCGCAGTCGGTGCTGGGCCAGCAATTCCCCTTCGTGCCCTGGCTCATCGGCGTCGTGAGCCTGCTCTTCGCCGGCCTGGCCGCGGTCTACATCACAAAGACGCTGCGCCATCCAGCCGCCGTTCGCGCTGAGCTGCGCCATCCGGTGCGCATCAACTTCATGCCTACCATGGCCATCAGCTTGCTGCTGCTGGCCATCGTCTACCTGGAGGTCGCGCCCGCGGCGAGCCGCTGGTTGTGGATCATCGGCACCGCACTGCAGCTTGGCTTCACGCTGTTTGTGGTCAATGCCTGGATGCATCACGAGCACTTCCAGGTGCAGCACATGAACCCCGCCTGGTTCATCCCGGCGGTGGGCAATGTGCTGGTGCCGGTGGCGGGGGTGCCGCTCGGCTACGAGCCGATATCCTGGTTCTTTTTCAGCATCGGCATCCTGCTCTGGCCCGTGCTGCTGACCATCGTTTTCTACCGCGTGCTCTTCCATCAGCCCCTGCCGGAGCGGCTCATGCCTACCCTGTTCATCCTGGTGGCGCCACCGGCGGTGGGGTTCATTGCCTATGTTCGCCTGACCGGCGGCTTGGACGTGTTCGCGCAGATCCTCTATTTTTCGGCGCTCTTCTTCACCCTGCTGTTGGCCACACAGGTGATACGCTTCCTGCGCATCCGCTTCTATCTATCGTGGTGGGCCTACTCCTTCCCGCTGGCGGCCATCGCCATCGCCAGCATGCTGATGGCCGAGCAGACAGGCCAGCTCGGCTTCCTGTATCTCGGCTTCGGCCTGCTGACCATGCTGTCGGGCATCGTCGTGCTGCTGCTGGTACAGACCGCGCGCGCTGTCCACCAACGCGGCATCTGCCTGCCGGAGTGACGCGCACGCCGGCGGACTCGACGGTTGAGCCCGCGGACCCACCAACCGCGTCAGGTCAGTCAACGGCCAGCATCATGCAGCATCGAGACAGACAGCCATGAACCATCCGAGCCCGACGGGGCCCGTCATCAAGCCGAGCCAGGCGGTGCTCAGAAACAGCATCGCGCTCGGCGTGCTCGCCGCGCTTTTCGCCGGCGGCCTGTTCCTGCTCTACAGCCTCATCGGCGGCGACAGGGTGCCGCTGGCGCAGCAGCGCGCCTCCGTGGAGCGCAGCCCCTTGCAGCCCCAGCCCCAGCCCCAGCCCCAGTCCGAGCCCGAGCCCGAGCCCAAGTCCGAGCCCAAGTCCGAGATCGAGTCTGAGATCGAGTCTGAGCCCGCCACCGCATCGGCGCAAGCGGCGGCGCAGACAGATGCCGGTGCGCAGCCAACGACCGGGACGCCCGACGCACCGGCGCAGCAAGCAGCGGCCCCGGCGTCCGAGCCCGCCCCGACGAGACCGCCGGCACCAGCCGCCGACCTCGCACGCACAGCGGATGTGCAGGCGCTCCAAGCGCGTGTGGATAGCCTGACAGCCGAGCTTACGACGGCCCGCGGGCGCCTCGATGCCCTCACCGAGCGCGCCGCCGCATTTGCCGACACCGCTGCCCGTATCGAGACCCTCGAAGCGGACATCGCCGCGGCGCGAGCAGCGGCGGATGCCGCCGCCGCGCAGGCCGCCGAGGCCACCGAGGCCGCCCAACGCTTCGGTAGCCTGACGACGGACTACGCCCGGCTCGGCGCCCGCTTCACACCCGCGGGCGTGCTCGTCCGCCTGGACGAAACGGCACTCGCCTTCGCCCCCGGCACCGCCGAGCTGCCGGCGTCGGCGACGGCCGAGCTCGCGGCAATCGCGGCCTTCCTCAGGCGACATCCAACACAGCAGGGCCTGCTGCGCGGCCATACCGACGCCACCGGTGGCGCCGCCGCAAACCAGGCGCTATCCGAGGCTCGGGCGGCGGCGGTACGCGATGCCCTGGTGGACTTGGGCATCAGCGCCGAGCGCCTGCGCATCGAAGGCGTCGGCGCCGCCGAGCCCATCGCCGACAACGCCAGCGCCGAGGGCCGCCGGCGCAACCGGCGGGTGGATATCCTGCTCCAGGCACCGGTGGACAGCGCGGGCTGAACGGCTGCGGCCCGCGAACAACCAAAATCCCGGATGCGGCGGGTATCTCCCGGCGCCGTGACTCGCTATTGTGGGTAGAGCCAGGCGCGCAGGCCATCACGGCTGAAGGGCTGCCAGGCGTCGGCGGGCTGGGCCAGGCGATCGGCGATGGCGTAGAGGGTGAGCGGGTTGACCCCGAGGCCGAGATGGCTCGACTCCACCACAATGTTCTCGGCGAGGGGACCCGACGGGATGACGCTGTGCTGCCAGGGCACGATGCCGTCACTGCGGCTGTAGAGGCTGGTGGTGGGCACCGGCAACGGACCGTGCAGGTCATCGAGCCCGGGCGGCAGCCCCATGGCATCGCCGGTGAAGCGCTCGTAGCCGCGCCAAAGGTCGGCGGCGCGCGGCTCACCGGAGATCGGCGTCCCCAGAGTCAGCACCTGGCGCACTGCGCCGGGTAGCGCCAGCGACAATGCCCGCGCATAGAGGCCGCCCAGGCTCCAGCCCACCAGGCTCACCGGCCGGCCGTAACCGTCCGCCAGCTCGGTGAGGCGCCGGCGGCAGGCATCGAAGACCCCGGCGCGCGGACCCAGATTCACGCCCTGCCCCCAGGCGGAGACCGCATAGCCCCGGCCCGCCAAAAAACCGCGCAGCGGCAGCGTATTGAGATCACTGCCGAACATGAGCGGCAGCACCAGCACCGGATGGCCATCGCCCTTGGGGGCCGTGGCCAGCAACGGCTGCGCGGCCACATTGGCGCCGAGCTCCCAGGGTGCACGGGCCTCCAGTGCGAGGCGTATCGGTGCCGTGAGCTGCTGCAGCAGTTTCTCGGCCACGTGGTTGTTCGAGTCGAAGCTATGGGCCATGGGACAGCGTCCATTGATGTTGCATGCATGAGTCGACGACCGCGCGCTGCTCCGCGGCGCGTTGCCGCCGGGCGTGTGCAGCTGCCTCAGCGTTGGCGCTTCGGCGGCCCGAAGCCGGCCTCGACACCCTCCCCGGATGTGGCCGAAGGCTGGCGGCGCTTGCCGATGTTCTTGCGCTCGCGCAGGCGATCCTTGGGCTTTGCGGCGGACTTGCGCTGGTCCGGTCCGCGGCCGGGACGCTGACCGGCGCCCTTGCCCGCGGCACGCGCCCCCGGCGCCTTGGCCGCCGTCTTCCTGGATGGCTTGTTGGATGACTTGCGCCGCTTCGGTGCACCCTTGAAGCTCGCCTCCAGCCCGTCGAGCACGCGTTCCTCCACGGCGAGCCCCAGATAGCGCTCGATGCCCGCCATGCGGTTCCATTCCGGCGCGCTCACCAGCGACACCGTCAGTCCACGGCGTCCGGCACGGCCGGTGCGACCGCTGCGATGCAGATAATCATCGCCGCTGCGGGGTACATCCAGGTTCACCACCAGCTCCACGCCGGGCACGTCGAGCCCGCGGGCGGCGACGTCGCTCGCCACCAGCACCGCCACCGTACCGGCGCGGAACAAGCCCATGACCCGTCGGCGCTCGCGCTGGTCCAGCTCGCCGTGCAGCACGGCGCAGCGGATATCCGAGGCCGCGAGCTGCGCCACCGCCGCCTCGGCGCCGGCGCGCGTATTGGTGAACACCAGCGCACGCGCGTAGTCCGTCGCCGACAGCAGCTGGTGCAGCAGCCGCGCCTTGTGCGCCCGGTCGTCGGCGAGGATCGCCTGGTGGTCGATGTCGGGGTGGGCGTTGCGGTGATGGTCCAGTGTGATGGTGAGGGGATCCCGCAGCAGGTGCGCCGCCACTGCGGGCACCCCGCGGCGGTGCAGTGTCGCCGAGAAGAGCATGGACTGGCGCGCGGCGGGCGCCCGGGCGAGGATGGCAAACACGTCCTCGGCGAGCCCCAGGTCCAGCATACGGTCCGCCTCATCGAGCACCAGGAAGCCGAGATCGGTGAGGTCCGCCTCGCCCGTCTCCAGGTGCTCCAGGAAGCGCCCCGGCGTGGCCATGAGGATTTCCGGATTACGCCTCAGGGCGTTCACTTGGTGGCCGCGCGGGTCGCCGCCGACGATGGCGGCGGCCGTGAGCTGCGTGTAGCTGCCGATGCGGTGGAAATGATCCAGCACCTGATAGGCCAGCTCCCGGGTCGGCACCAGCACCAGCGCCCGGGTACCGGTGCGCGGCGCCGGCGATGCCAGCAGTCGCTGCATGACCGGCAGCAGGAAAGCCGCGGTCTTGCCGGAGCCGGTGGCGGCGGCCGCCATCAGATCGCGCCCCGAAAGCACCGTCGGAATCACCGCCGCCTGCACCGGGGTCGGTGCCGCGAAGCCGGCCTTGGCGATGCCGCGCAGCAGCGGCTCAGCCAGGTCGTAGGACGCGAAGTCGTGGGTCGGGGTGGCGTCGGCGGCGGTCATGGGTCAGGGTTTCGGGTGACGCGTTTCGGGGAAGCGTGTGGGTGCCGCCGGCAAGGACGTCTCCCAAGCTCGCCCCTGGTCAGTCGTCACTCAATCGGTACTGCGCCCCGCAGTACGGGCAGGTGGCCTCGTGGCTCGGGTCGTCCTCGATGGGCAGGTAGACACGCGGGTGCATGTTCCAGACCGGTGCATCCGGCATGGGGCAGGACAGCGGCAGATCCTTGCGTGTGACGACACGCACCGACGGCTCGGCGGCTGGCGGCGGGCTCGCGGGCTTGGCGGGACGCTCGCGTCGCGACTTCAGCATGGATGGGGCTCCTTGTGGGTATTATGGCGTGCGTGCGGGGCGACGGCGTATCCCCGGCATTCGTCGATTGCCGGCGCAGGCTTCAACCTGCGACAACCGATAATCCAGGTGTGACGGGTACCTCTCAGACCTGGGTCAGCCAGTGCAGGTGTTCGGGGCTTCTGCCATGCACCACGTCGAAGTACTTGGTCTGCAGCCGCTCGGTGATGGGGCCGCGGGTACCACTGCCGATGGCACGTCCGTCCACTTCGCGGATGGGTGTCACCTCGGCGGCGGTGCCGGTGAAGAAGGCCTCGTCGGCGATGTAGACCTCGTCCCGGGTGAGTCGCTTCTCGATCACCTGCAGGCCCATGTCCGCCGCCAGAGCCATGACCGTTTTGCGCGTGATACCGTCCAGGGCGGAGGTGAGGTCCGGCGTGTAGATGACCCCGTCGCGGACGACGAACACGTTCTCGCCGCTGCCCTCCATGACATAGCCTTCCGAGTCCAGCAGCAGCGCCTCGTCGTAGCCGTCGCGAATGGCTTCCTGCAAGGCCAGCATGGAATTCATGTAGTTGCCGTTGGCCTTGGCGCGGCACATGGTGATGTTCACATGGTGGCGGGTGAAGGACGACACCTTGATGCGGATGCCGTGCCTGATGTTCTCCTCGCCCAGGTAGCTGCCCCAGTGCCAGGCGGCGACGACGCAGTGCACCCGCAGGTTGTCCGCACGTAGCCCCATGCCCTCCGGGCCGTAGTACAGCATCGGCCGGATGTAGGCGGATTCGAGCCCATTCTCGCGCACCGCCGCCAGTTGGGCCGCAATCAGCGTCTCGACGTCGTAGGGCGGTTGCATGCCCAGGATATGCGCCGAGTTGAACAGTCGCTTGGTGTGATCCTGAAGCCGGAAAATGGCCGCACCGCGCTCGGTGGCATAAGCGCGTACGCCTTCGAAGACGCCCATGCCGTAGTGCAGCGTGTGCGTCAGCACGTGGGTGTTGGCATCGCGCCAGGGCACCAGCTCGCCGTCGTGCCAGATCACGCCGTCGCGGTCGGCCATGCTCATGATCGTTCTCCGTTGGGACAGGTTATACAGCGCTCGGGGCGCCATCAGGCCCGGCTGACGACGCTTGCCGGCATCGGCTGGCGAGGACCGTGCAGGGCGTCCGCCGGGGGCTCGCACCTCGACATGCTTGAGCGCTTCAGTCCATCAGCTGCTGCCAGAGCCGGGTGACGGCCTCGCGCTCGGCGGCGAGCTCGGCATCGGGCACCAGCCCGGGCGAATCCTGAAGGGCATTGCGATGGTAGGCGGCGCGCAAGGCCTTGTAGGCGTCGGTGAGGTCCTGCGCAGCGTGACCCGGCAGCAATGCGAGCCGGTCCAGGGTCTCGAGCAGCCGCACGTTGTCGGTCCAGACCGTGAGCTCCGGGTGCGCAGCGGCCCAGCGCAGTACCGCATATTGAACAATGAATTCGATATCGGCAATACCGCCGCGGCCCTGCTTGAGGTCGAAATCCCCCCGCCGGCTCTTGTCCAGCGCCGCGCGCATCTTCGCGCGCATGTCGCGGATGCGGGTGCGTACTTCCTCAGGCTCCCGCGGCAGTTGCAGGATATCGGCACGAACCTGCCGAAAGCGCTCGGCGAGCCTGGCGTCACCGGCCACCGGCCGGGCGCGCACCAGCGCCTGGTGCTCCCAGGTCCAGGCCTCTTCGCGCTGATAGTTGGCGAAGGAGGCCAGGGTGCGGGCGATCATGCCCTTGTCGCCATCGGGCCGCAGGCGGGTATCGATCTCGTAGAGCACGCCGGAGTATGTCGGCGTGGTCATGATATGGATGACGCGCTGCGCCAGCCGGACATAGAACTGACTGCCGCTGACGCTGCGCTGGTTCGCCGCCGTGGGCGCAGTGCTCTCTGTGGTCAGCGCCTCATCGTAGAGGAAGACCAGATCCAGATCCGAGTTGTAGCCAAGCTCGATGCCACCGAGCTTGCCGTAGCCCAGCACCAGCAGGCCGGGCTGGGTCAGCTCGGTGCCCGGCGGCAGCCCATAGCGCTTTGCGAGATCGCAAAAGGCGATGGCGAGGCTGCGCTCGGTGGCCACCTCGGCGATCTCCGTGAGGTAGTCGCTCACCACCATCAGCGGGATGAGGCCGCTGATGTCCGCCGCCGCGGTGCGCAGCTTGTTGCCCTGCACGAACTGGCGCAAACGCTCCATGCGCTGTTCCAGGTCGTCATCGCCGACGGTGCTGAGCAGATCATCCAGTTCTTGCTCCAGTTCTGCGCGGCGCAGCGGCTCGTAGAGCCGGCGCGGGTCCAGCAGCTCATCGAGCAGCAAGGGCTGTTTGGCGGTGCGCTCCGCAAACCAGGGACTCTTTGCGCTCAGCACCACCAGTTGACGCAGTACGTCCTGGTGCTCCGCGAGCAGCGCCAGATAAGCCGTCCGCCCCAGCACCGACTCCAGCACCCGCAGCACCCGCGGCAGGGCCAGATCCGGGTCGTCGCTCGCGGTGACGGCGGCGAGCAGGGCGGGTATGACATGATCCAGGTGCTCGGCGGCGCGGGCGCTCAGGCCACGGCGGGTGGCGGTGTCGCGGAAGCCGGCGATGGCCGCCGCGGCCGCCGCCGCATCCCGAAAGCCATGCTCGGCCAGGAGGCGTTCCATTGCGGCCGGGTCCGGGTGCCGGCTCCAGAGCGTGGCCAGGGGATGCTCGCCGCCGCCGGGCTCGGCGAAAATGGCCTCGAAGCAGCGCTGGACGCGCCCGCGGTGAGCATCCAGCGCCGCCAGGAAGGTGGACCAGTCGCCGTAGCCCATGCTGTGGGCGAGTCGTTGCCGGGCTTCGGGCTTTTCCGGCAGCACGTGCGTTTGGCGGTCCTGCCAGGCCTGGAGACGATTCTCGGTGAGCCGCAGGAACCGGTACGCCGAGGTCAGCACGTCCACGTCGCCGGCGCTGAGCAGATCCTTCTCGCCCAACAATTGCAGCACCGGCTGAATGGCCGGGACGCGCAGTTCCGGGTCACGCCCGCCGCGGATCAGCTGGAAGGACTGGCCGATGAACTCGATCTCGCGGATGCCCCCGGGGCCGAGCTTGATGTTGTGCTCCATGCCCTTGCGCTTGAGCTCGCGTGCGATCATCACCTTGAGCGAGCGCAGTGACTCGATGGCGCCGAAATCCAGATAGCGCCGGTAGACGAAGGGGCGCAGCATCGCCATCAGCTCCGCCGCCGGCCCCGGCGGCCCCGCCACGATCCGGGCCTTGGTCATGGCGTAGCGCTCCCATTCCCGGGCCTGGGCATGGTAGTAGCCCTCCATGGCGTCGAAGCTCATGGCCAGCGGGCCGGCGCTGCCGAAGGGCCGCAGCCTCGTGTCCACGCGAAACACGAAGCCGTCCGCGGTGACCTGATCCAGCGCCTGCACCAGGCGCTGACCGAGGCGGGTGAAGAACTGCTCGTTGGTGATGGTGCGGGGCCCACCGCGGGTCTCGCCGGTGTGCGGGAATGTGAAGATCAGGTCGATATCCGAGCTGAGGTTGAGCTCGCGGGCGCCGAGCTTGCCCATGCCCAGCACCAGCAGGCGCTGGCGATGGCCCTCGGCGTCCTCGGGCACGCCGAGCTCGGCCTCGGTCCAGGCCGTCAGCAGCGCCAGGGCGCGCTGGATGCAGGTATCCGCCAGTGCGGACAGGCTCTCCAGGGTCTCGTCGAGGCTCGCCCAGCCGGCGAGGTCGCGCCAGACAATGCGCAGCATCTGCCGGCGGCGAAAGCGCCGCAGACCCCGGGCCAGCCCCGGCTCGTCGGCGACGTCCGGAAACAGGGGCTCAAGCTCCTTGGCGAGCAGACGGTCGAGCTCATCGGGCTGCGGCGCGCGGCTCAGGGCGTCCTCGGCGATGAGCCGGGCCAGCGTCTCCGGGCTGCGGGCGGCGGTGAGGGCCGCAAAGTCGCTGGCGGCCCAAACCCGGGCCCGCGCAGTGTGAAAGGCGGCCTCATCGGGCACCGCCACGGCGTGCTCGCGCGCCCAGTCCAGCCACTGCTGCCAGTGGCCAGCCGCGGCGCTCTCGGTCGCGGCTGCGCTGTCGGCGGTTCCATTAGTCATGCAAGAGCCCGTAGCGGCTGGCGAGGCGGTGGCTGCCGCCGGCGGGGATGGCAACGGCGTCCGTGGCGGCATTGGTGGTCTCGACACAGACCATGTTCAGGTATTCGTCGTCGCCGAAGTCGCCCATTTGCTTGGCTTGCCCGATCCAGGGGTTCCAGACCACGGCGGAGCGGCTGCCTTCCCGGTCGATGCGAATCTGCCGCTGCAGCGACGGGTCATCGATGACCAGCCGATCAGTCGTGTCCAGATAGATGCGGTTGACCGGTCCGTCGAAATTGATGGGCCCGGATTGCCTGATGTGCGCGTTCGCGTGTCCGGGATCAGCGGCGCCCGGCGCACCGTGCGGGACTTTGTCGATGTATTCGTGTCCGGCGAGCCCGAGCACCTGCGCCCGGCGCACGTCGCCCACGCTGAAATAGCTGTGCAGCGCCTGGGTGACAGTGATGGGTGCCGCCCCGGTATTGCGGGTGATGAGCGCCACCGCCAGGGTATCGCCCACCGTCACCTCCACCTCGAGCGCGAACGGATGCGGCCAAAGCGCGCGGCTGGCGGCGTCGTCACGGCAGCCGAGGCGAACGCGCGTCGCACCGTCGACCATGGCCTCGGTGCCCAACAGCGTCCACTGCCGCGCCCGCACGAAGCCGTGGTCCGGGCGGCCTTCGGCCTGCGGGTCCGGCCCGAACCAGGGCCAGCACACCGGAATGCCACCCTTGATGGCTTGGCCTGGCTGGAAGTGGGCATGTCCACTGACGAACAACAGGTCATGCGCCGCCCGCGCCGGGCGATAGGAGAGCACCTGCCCGCCGTAGCTGCAGATTTCGGCGCGGGCGTGCTCGTTATCGATGGCGATCACCGGGAAGCCGCCTTTGCCGGCGCAGATGGAGAGCACACCGGCGATGCCGAATTCCTCATTCGCCTGGGCGATGTCCATTGCAACTCCTGCCCGACCGTGACGGCCGATGGGTGGTTGTGGGTTGGCGCTGGCCATGGCGGGCGACCGGCCGGCGATGCTAGGCCGGCAGTTCGCCGGAGGAGCGGCTGCTGTTGGACTGGAGCATGCGCGCGAAGCGCTCCGGGTCGTGCTTGACGATGTGGACGTACTCGTCGAGCAGGCCGGACCAGTTGTGCCCGCCGTGGCTGCGGATCTTATCGAGCGCCACCAGGAGCAGCTTGGCGGCGGCGCGCAGCTCACGATCGTCGCCGGCGCCGTAGTGGGCGGTGAGTGCTTCGAACAACTGCTCCACCCGCTCGGTGGGGGTCTGCGGTGTCGCGGGCATGGCGGGAGTCCTCCTGCGTGACCGATCGGGGCTGCAGTATAGCCGCCCGAGCCCTGCGTCGGCATCCACCCGTCTCGGGACATGCGCCGGGCTCGCCCTGGCGCCGGCCAGTCCCGCGGGCCCTGGACGTCGGCGACGGCGCGGGCTGGGCATTGGGGTCGTCTTGGGCAGCGATCACGCGTTCGAGACCGCCCGCCGCCACGAACACCACCTAGTTGGCGCCGACGAGGCGGCCGACGATGCGAAACCCGGCGACATAGGTGCCGACGGCGGAGCCCAGGCTCGCGAGAATGAACACCAAGAGCACGCGGGAGACACGGTTGCGCCACCAGCCGCGCAGGGTGGTGACATCGTCGCGCAGCGCGCCGAAGTCGCCGACGCTCGGGCGCCGCAACATCAGCTCGGCGGCGCCGGTGACCATGCCTGCGCCGATGGTGGGGTTCAGCGACGTGAGCGGCGCCGCGCAGAAGGCCACCAGGACCGTCAGGGGATGGGCGGCGGCGATCGCCGCCCCCAGCGCCGACAGCCCACCGTTGATCAGCACCCAGTCCCAGACCAGGTTCCAGCCGAGCGCCGGACTGCGGGTGAAGCCGTAGACGAAGACACCCAGGATCACGGCCACCACCACCCAGGGGAACGCCCGCCAGACGCGGGACGGCGGGGGCACACGGTTCAGTGCGGCGATGGTTGCGGCGGCGTCCGCGGCCAGTTCCCCGGGCTCGGTCAGCTGCGCGGCGACACCCTGGAGGTGGCCGGCGCCGAGCACCGCCAGCACGCGGCGATGGCCGCCGGCGGCGAGCTCCTGGCGCAGGCGCGCCGCCATGTAGCGATCACGCTCGCTGATGAGCGGCCCGAAGAGATCCGCGCGATCCGCGGCGAACTCGGCGAAGGTGGTCTCCAGCACATCGCCCTGCTTCAGGCGCTCGATCTCCTCCTCGCTCACCGACTCGCGCGAGAGCATGCCCGCCAGGAGGCCGGAGAAGAGGTTGATGCGCTTCCACCAGCCGAGATTGGCCGCAGCGCGGCGCAGGGTGACGCCGATATCGCGATCCACCAGCAGGACCGGCAGGCCACGCTCGTGCGCCAGCGTCATGGCGGCGCGCTGCTCGGCGCCGGGCTCGATGCCGAACTGATCCGCGAGCCGCTGCTGGTACGCAGCCAGCGCCAGGCTCGCCGCCACCACATAGACCCGCTGCTCGCGGACCACGGCGAACAAGTCCATGCGGTTCAACCGATCCGGATCGGTCAGCGACTCGAAGCGGCTCGGGCAGAGCTCCACGGCAACGGCGTCGAACCCTGGCGTGTCATCGCCGCCGGTGAGCAGCGCACGCACCTGCGCCACGCTGGCACGCGAGACATGCGCCGTGCCCAGCAGGTGCAGCTGGGCGCCGTTCACCTGCACGTGTCTGGTGGGCTCCGGCCCTGCCGCGGCCGGCGCTGCGGCGTCCTCGCGCTTGTGCTGTTGGCGATCCTGCAACTGATCCGGGTGGCTTGGCACGGCGACGATGGGCTATTCGAGGTGAAACGCGGCATGATAGCGTAATTGCTCTGATCGTCGGCGCCCCAGATGGCGTTGGCCGGCGCTGTGAGCGACACGCATATCTATGATGCAGCAAGATGGCTTTACCCCCGCCGCACGCTTTTTGCTGGTGGCCGGCGCCCTCGTGGTGGTGGTGGCGGGACTGAAGTCGGCGTCGAATCTGGTGACGCCCTTCCTGCTGGCGATATTCGTCGCAGTGCTGGTGATACCGCCGCTTCAGTACCTGCGCGGTCACGGCTTGCCCGGCTGGGTCGCGACGCTGCTGGTGGTGGCGTTGCTATTGGGGGCCGGCGGCGTGGTCGTGGGGTTGTTCAGCGGCTCGCTGAGCGATTTCAACGTCGCTCTGCCGCACTACCAGGAGCGGGTGAAGGGTCTGACCGGAGATCTCGACACCTGGCTCGACGGCATCGGCATCCACGTGTCACGACAAGCGCTCAACTCGATTGTCGACCCGGGCCGGATCTTCGGCATGGCCACCGATCTGATCCGCGGCCTCGGCGGCGTGCTCACCAACGCCTTCCTGATTCTGCTCACGGTGATCTTCATCCTGTTCGAGGCCAACAGTCTGCCGAGCAAGCTGCGCGCAGCCCTGCGTCAACCGGAGGCGTCGCTCACACATCTGCACGAGGTGATGCACACCATCAACCGGTACATGTTCCTCAAGTTCTGCACCAGCTTGCTGACCGGGGTGCTGCTGTGGATCTGGCTCGGCGTCCTCGGCGTCGATTTCCCCGCCATGTGGGGCATGCTCGCGTTCCTGCTCAACTTCGTGCCCACGATCGGCTCCATCATCGCCGGCGTGCCACCGGTGATGCTCGCCCTGATCCAGCTCGGCTTCCAGGAAGCGCTACTGGTGACCATCGGCTACATGTTGGTGAACATCGGCATCGGCAACTTCCTGGAGCCGCGCGTCATGGGCCAGGGCCTGGGGTTGTCGACGCTGGTGGTATTCCTGTCGCTCGTCTTCTGGGGCTGGGTGCTCGGGCCCGCGGGCATGTTCTTGTCGGTCCCCCTCACCATGGCGCTGAAAATCGCCTTGGGCGCCAACCCCCACACCTATCCCATCGCCGTGATGCTCGGCCCGGCCGAAGAGGCCAGAGCCCTCATGGCGGCGGATCACAGGCGCTCGCTGTCGCTGACGCTGCCTGAGCACGGCGACTCCGATGCGCCGGGCCGGCGCGCCTGAGCCGGCGGTCAGCGCGACGCAACACCTGGACGACAAGTCGTGAGTCTCACCATCGACAGCCTGCTCGGACTGCTGGTGATCCTGCTCACCGGTTGGCTGTGGCTCAATACCCTGCGCGCCCGGGAACTGGCATTGGTGCGGGCGCGACGCGCCTGCGAGCGCGCCGGCGTGCAGTTGCTGGATCAGGCGGTGGCGCTACGCGGCATGGGGCTCGTGTGGACTCCCCGGGGCTTGCGCCTGCGCAGGCGTTACGGCTTCGAGTTCAGCGCCGATGGTGTGGCGCGGCGCGCCGGCCAATTGATCCTGCTTGGCCTGAGCCTGGAGTCGCTGTGGTTACAGACCGACCCAACGGATACCGGACAGGTTCCGGACGAGCACGGCGCAGCACGTGGGCGCTGCGAGCCCTAGGCGACCTGCGCCACGTTACTTGACGACACGCAGATTCGGACGCGCGGGCTTTTTATTGTCCTCGTCACCGCCGGTGGCATCCCGCGTGCGAGCATCTGCGCCCTCGCCCTCGCCCTCGCCCGCATCAGCGTCCTGGGCCGGGGTCGGCTCTTCGTCCGGGAACAGCATACCCTGGCCATTCTCGCGCGCGAAGAGGCCGATCACAGCCTGTGGCGCCAGCTCGACGGCGAACGGCCGCCCGCCGAAGCGCGCGGAAAAACGGATCAGATCATTGCCGATCTGGAGACCATGCACCGCCTGCGGCGCGACGTTCAGCACGATGCGCCCGTTCTCGGCGAACTCCATGGGCACGACAGCGCTGGGGTGCTCGGCGTCGACCATCAAATGCGGCGTGCTGGCGTTATCGATAATCCACTCGTAGATGGCGCGAATGAGGTAGGGACGGTTGGAGGTCATGGCAGTCACCGGATTGACAGCACTGGCGATGTGTAGACAGCAGGGCTCGGAGCGCCCAAGGTCAGGCCAAGTCAGCGACCATTTCGCGCTCGGCCTCCGACAGGCTGCGTCGGAACGACGGCCACTCGAAGAGACGCGTGCTGTACTCCGTTACCGCGACGGCGCCGGCCGGCAGGTCTACGCCCAGCGCCGGCAGCCGCCACAACAGGGGCGCGATGCAGCAATCCACCAGCGAGAATTCCTCGCTCATGAAAAACGGGCTCGCGGCAAAGATGGGTGCCGACGTGGCGAGGCCGTCCCGCAGCGCCACACGTGCCGCCGCCGCAGCCTTGGCATCACCATGCACGATTTGACGCACCAGGGCATACCAGTCGCGGTCGACCCGGTACATCAGCAGGCGGGCATTCGCCCGACCCACCGGATCCACCGGCAGCAGTGGCGGATGCGGGAAACGCTCGTCCAAATACTCCATGATGATCTGGGATTCGTAGAGCGCCAAATCCCGGTCGACCAGCGTCGGCACGGTGGCGTAGGGATTCGCCTCGAGCACTTGGGCCGGCAGGTCCTGGGCGTCCACATCGACGACCTCGATGCTGATCTTTTTTTCCGCCAGCACCATGCGCACACGGTGGCAGTAGGGGCATTTGGGATCGGAGAAGAGCGTCATCACACTTCAACTCTCGGCAGCCGCCGGCAGGGCACATCGACACCGCCTGCCTGGTTGCCAGCGACCCAGGGGCGTGAGTCCTACGAACGCATGGTGCGCCGGCGCAGCGGCACGCGGACCGCCAGCGGCATCCAGATCTTTAGGATACACCGAAACGTCAGTATCCATTGTCTTGCGCGCCGCCTCGGCTCGCGGGGTTGGAGCCGCATCGGCGATGGTGACCGCGGCGGCATCGACGCGGTACCTCGGGGTTTTTGGGTTTTGCCGGCCGGGTGGCGGCTGGCGGAGGACGCCGTGCACCCGCTCACCTTGGGGCTCGGGATGGCGGACCGGCGCCCGAGGCCCCCGCCAGTCGTCGACCAGGCCGCAGAGGTCTGGCCCGGACAGCGATTCACGCCGGCGACGACACGACAACGCCCGCGAGCCCGGTGCAGTGACCGGAGAACGCGGGCGTTGTCCGCCGCCGTCAGCGGCGGTGTGTGGAGACCGAGACATCACCCGGTCCAGGTCATGTCCCGGCTGACGCTCAGTGCACGTCTTTCCAGAACTCCTTTTTCAGGTAGAAGGCCAGGATGAACATCAGGCCCAGGAACAGCAGCACATAGAGACCCAGGCTTCGGCGCTCGAGCTTGTAGGGCTCGCCCACATAGGTGAGGAAGTTGGTAATGTCCCTCACCATGGTGTCGTACTCTTCTGTCGTCAGTTCACCGGGCTCCACCAGTTCCACGTCGACGACCTGTGGCTCACCGCCGCCGTGATGCTCGGCGTAGACCGGCTTCTGTACGCCCTGCAGGTTAATGAGCGCGTGCGGCATGCCGACTTTGGGAAATATCAGATTGTTCACGCCGTAGGGTCGCGACGGGTCCACGTAGTAGCTCTTGAGATAGGTGTAGACCCAGTCCGGCTCACGCCAACGTGTCACGAGACTCAGATCCGGGATCTCGGTGCCGAACCACCGCTCACCGTCCGCGGGCTGCAGCGCGTTGGTCATCATGTCCGTCGGCTTGGCATCACCAAAAATGAGATTTTGGCGCAACTCGTCGTCGGGGATCCCCAGGTCCTCGGCCATGCGCTTGTAGCGCATGTACTTCAGCGAGTGACAGCCCTGACAGTAGTTGGCGTAGTACTTGGCACCGCGCTGCAGCGACGCCTTGTCCTTGAGGTCGATGTTGGCATCCTCGAGCTCCGGTCCGTGCCCGCCGGCGGCACCGGCGGTGAAGGGAAGCAGCAGCAGGATGCTGGCGATCAGTAGCGTTCTCATGTCGTCACCCTCTCCGGTACTGGCTTGGTCTTCTCGAGCTTGGTATAGATCGGCATCAGCAGGAAGAATGCGAAGTACACCACTGTGAAGATCTGGGAAAGCAGGGTGTACAAGTCCGTCGCCGGTTGCAGCCCGAGATAGGCCAGCACCACGAAGGAGACGACGAAGGCACCGAGGGCGATCTTCGAGAGCATGCCCTTGTAGCGGATGGAGCGCACGGGGCTGCGATCCAGCCACGGCATCAGGAACATGATCAGGATGGCGCCGAACATGACGACGACGCCTGGGAACTGTGATCCGCCGATGGGCGGCACCGCACGCAGCATGGCGTAGTAGGGTGTGAAGTACCACACGGGTGCAATGTGCTCCGGTGTCTTCAGCGGATCCGCCGGCTGGAAGTTTGGTGCCTCCAGGAACAGGCCACCGAGCTCCGGCGCGTAGAACACCACCGCCGAGAAGATGGCCGCGAACACCACGAGGCCGACGATATCCTTCACCGTATAGTACGGGTGGAAGGGGATGCCGTCCGCCGGTGCGTTGGCGCTCCACTTGTTGCCCTTCGGCCCCTTCTTGATCTCGACGCCATCGGGGTTGGTGGAGCCCACGGTGTGCAGCGCCACGATGTGCAGGAACACCAGGGCCGCCAGGATGAATGGGATCACGAAGTGAAACGCGAAGAACCGATTCAGCGTGGTGTCGGAGATCACATAGTCACCGCGTACCCAGGTCGATAGATCGTCCCCGACGGCGGGCACGGCGGCGAACAGGTTCACGATGACCTGTGCGCCCCAGTAGGACATCTGTCCCCAGGGCAGCAGGTAGCCGAAGAAGGCGGTGGCCATCATCGCCAGATAGATCACGACGCCGATGATCCACAGCAGCTCGCGGGGCTTCTGATAACTGCCCCACATCAGCCCGCGGAACATGTGCAGGTAGACGAGGATGAAGAAGAACGAGGCACCCGTGGAGTGCATGTAGCGGATCAGCCAACCCCAGTTGACGTCACGCATGATGTACTCCACCGACGCGAAGGCTTCTGCGGCAGAGGGCTTGTAGGACATGGCAAGCCACAGACCGGTGACGATCTGCAGCACCAGCACCACGAGGGCGAGCGATCCGAAGAAGGACCAAAAGCCCATGTTCTTGGGTGCATAGTATTGGGCGAGGTGGTCGTTCCAGACCGCCATCACAGGGAATCGCTTGTCAAGCCAGCCGAGGAAGCCCCCCGGGACCTGATCCGCAGCGGTAACCGTGGTATCGGAACTCATCAGGCCGCTCCTTCATCCTCGCCGACGAGGATGGTGTTCTCGTTGACGTATTGGTGTTTTGGGATTACCAGATTAGTCGGCGCCGGCACGCCTTTGTACACGCGACCCGCAAGATCGAACTTCGAGCCGTGGCAAGGGCAGAACCAGCCACCTTTCCACCCGGCACCGAGGTCGTCGGGTCCGAACTCCGGCCGATAGGTGGGTGAGCAGCCAAGATGGGTGCAGATGCCGATGGCGACGAAATATTCGGGCTTGATCGACCGCGTCGGGTTGGCGCAGTACGCCGGTTGTTGGGTCGCCAGCACCGAGTCCGGATCCACCAGCTTGGCATCCAGTGTCGGCAGCGCCTGGAGCATTTTCTCCGTGCGCCGGACGACCCAGATCGGCTGTCCGCGGTATTTGACGCGGAGCAGAGCGCCGGGTTCCAGCTTGCTCACGTCGGCCTGCACCGGAGCGCCGGCGGCCCGCGCCTTGGCACTCGGGTTCATCGAAGAGATGAAGGGCACGGCGATGAAGCCTGCGCCCACGGCACCGACGGCACTCGTCGCAGTGACGAGCACCCGTCTGCGCTTTTGATCCACGCCTTCTGCGTTCATTGTCTGGTCGACCCCCGCTGGGCCCGATGCCTGACGACCCGCCATCCAGAAACGTCGGGGCCGCGAAAACGTCGGGCGGTCAAAAGAAAATCAGAATATCGGAAAGCTCTTCTCGACGAATCGCACATTGTCCGTGATTGATCCGCACCGGGTCAAGGATTGCCCTAATTTGGTGTGGTTTCAGCGGCGCCGTCGGCGCCGGCGCGGCGCTCGTCTCCAAGAGACCCTCATTGCACGAAAAAGTGCGCCGGCCGACGACGACAAAGCGCAAAAACCACTAAATATTAGTGGATTATAGGACCCCAAAATCATCTGTGAGTGCCGACGGCGGCGGCGCTAGGCCGGATTATCGATGTCGATGAAGCGATGGGCGAGCCCGAAGTGGCCCGCGAGATGCTCGCCCAACGCCTGCACCCCGTAGCGCTCGCTGGCGTGATGGCCAACGGCGAGGTAGTCGAGCCCCAGTTCACGCGCCTGATGGACGGTGGGCTCGGAGACCTCTCCGCTCAGGTAGAGGTCCGCGCCCAGGGCCGCCGCCTGATCGATCAGGCGCTGCGCCGCCCCGGTACACCAGGCGACGCGCCGCACCGGCCGATCCACGACGGGCACGTGCAGCGGTGTGCGCCCGAGGCGCTCGGCCACGAGCGCCGCCAGCGCCGCACCCGGCTGTGGTGGCACCAGCAATCCGGTCCACAGCAGGCCGTCGGCGCTGGCCGGCGCCGGCTCCGTAAAGCCTAGCAGCGCCGCCAACTGGCGGTTATTGCCGAGCTGCGGATGCACGTCCAACGGCAGGTGATAGGCCAGGAGCGCCAGACCACCGTGCACCGCCGCCGCCACACGGCGACCGTGCATGCCCACCAGGCGCGGGTCTTCGCCCTTCCAGAACCAGCCGTGGTGGACCAGGAGTGCATCCGCATGCTCGGCGACGGCCGCCTCGATGAGCGCCAGGCTCGCGGTGACCCCGCTCACCAGCCGGCGCACCGGCCGCGCACCGGCGAGCTGTAGGCCGTTGGGGCAATAGTCGCTGATGGCGTTTGCCCCGAGCAGTTCATCGCAGTAACGGGCAATCTCGATACTATCCGTCATCGCTGGTGGCATCTCACGCTGTTGATGGACCCTGACCGCGGAAACACGTCGCTGAGCGCACCTTCATGCGCATCCAACCTGACGCGTGCTAGCTTAACGGCCATGACCCATCGGCTCAAAATGCTTGCGGTCGCGGCGGCGGGCTTCAGCGCCGGTGCGATGGCCGTCGTCGCCATTCTGGTGGTGACGCGGCCGGGCGGATCGACGGCGCAACCCGCACCCTTGTCAACGCCCACGACCATTTCCTATGCCGATGCCGTCGCCCTCGCGGCGCCGGCCGTGCTGCGCGTTTTCGGTCAGCGCTACGCCAACCCCGGAGCGGCGCCATCGGCGCAGACCGGTGCCGCACCCGGCCTGAGCCGTGGCTCCGCGGTGCTCCTGTCCGGGGATGGCCTGCTGGTGACCAGCGGCCATCTCGTGGCCGGCACCGATGCCATCGGCGTGCAAATGCCGGACCGCCGCATTCTGGATGCGCAGCTGCTGGGCATCGACGCCCCCACGGACCTCGCGGTGCTGCGCATCCATGAGGTGCCCGGTCCCGCCATCACCGTCGGTGACCCCGCGGCCCTGCGCCCCGGCGACGTCGTGCTCGCCATCGGCAACCCCTTCGGCCTCGACCAGACGGTGAGCTTCGGCATCGTCAGTGCCCTCGGCCGCTCTGCCCTCGGTCTCACGCAGATCGAGGACTTCATCCAAACCGACGCCGCCATCAACCCCGGCAATTCCGGCGGCGCCCTGATCGACGCCCGCGGCCGGCTGGTGGGCATCAATACCGCCATCATGTCCGACAGCGGCTACTCGGAGGGCGTCGCCTTCGCCATCCCCGCCGACCGTGTTCTTCGGGTGGTGGCGGCCATCACCGACGCGGGCGGCGCGGCGCACAGCTGGATCGGCATCGGCGCCCACACCCTGGATGCCGGGCTGGCGCGGCGCTTCGGCGTGCGCGCACCCCGGGGGGTGTTCGTCAGCCGCGTCTTTCCGAATAGCCCGGCGGCGGCGGCAGGCCTGCGCCCCGGGGACGTCATCGTCGCCGCCGCCGGCGAGCCGGTGATCACGTCGTCCGCCCTCCGCGAGGCGGTGATCGGGGCGGGGACCGGCGGGATGCTCCGGCTCTCGGTCTGGCGCGGCAGCGAGCAGTTGACCGCCGAGGTCCACACCGGCCCGCGACCAGCCTCGCAGGGGCGCGAGGCCGGAGCGGGCGCCGCCCGCGGCTGCCGCGATGGCGGCGGCGCGGGCTGCTGAGGCCCACCGCAGGCGCGGTGCGTGCGGGCATGACACCGCCGCTGACGACTCGGCGGCCCCGCCCGGGCGGGGGTCAGTGCCGCCGCCGGCCCATCAACACCGCCGCGGATAAAGCGGAGCCAGTGGCTCATCGGCGGCACCCGCAGCGTCGGCCGCCCGCCGGCCCCGCAGGACAGGCAGCACCGCCTCGGTGAGCCCGCCGCCGTCCCAGGCGCCCGCCTGCGGGCCATACAGGCGCGCCTCCAGCGCGCGCACAGCCGTCGCGGCCGCCTCACCCGTGGTGCTTTCGTCGTCCGCCGCCAGCCTGGCTGCGACGCCGTCCAGGCTCGTTGGTGCGTCTGCGCCCCAATGCACACGGGCCAGCCCCAGCAGCGCTTGGGCTGCGCGTGGTGCGTCTCCGGCGCCGGCCGCGGCACGCAGTGCCGCAGCCTGTCCCGGGCCACCACCTTCGACGGCGGCGGTCGCCCACGCCCCCCGGCCCCGGCGGCGGGCGCCGGCGGTCCGTCCACGCCACAGGCGCCCGGGCGCGGGCAGGTGCCGTCGCCACCGCCACCCCAAAAAGAGCATCCCCGCCAGCATCGCCGCCAGCAGCAGCCAGCCGACGGGACGGCGCGTGTCGGTCAGCCGGTTGGGCAGACCCGCAGCCGGCGATTCGGTGACGGCATCACCGCCGGCGCCAGCCGCGGCGACCGGGGCCGGTGAACTGTTGTCGGACGCCGTCGGCGCGGCTGGCCTGGCACCGGCGGATGCACCGCCGCCGGCGGGTCCTGCGACCTGAAAACGCCGCGCGGGCACCACCGCCTCGCGCTCCCGGCCCGCCTGCACGTCCCACCACCGCAGGCGAATGGCGGGGAACTCGATGTCGCCGCCCGCCGTGGGCATGACGGTGACCTGCTGCCGGCTGACACCAAAGAGCTGCTCGCCGTCGGTGCGGGTCTCGGCCTCGACATTATCGGCGTAGATGCGCACGGCATCCGGCGCCGGGACCTCGATCGCCGGGATCTGCGAGCCCGCGAGCCCGGCGGCGGTCACGGTGAGCGTGCGCGTAACGGGCTCACCACGGGCGAGGGCCGGGGGATCGCGCGCCCAGGAGTCGTCAAGGGCCAGATCCTGCGCGGGCAGCCACCAGGCGCCGCCGAACGCCTCCGGCTGCGGCTGCACGTCCAGGGTGACGGCGCCGGAGCGGGCCCGCACCGGCTCGCCGCGCTCGAACAATCCAGAGCCGAAATGCTCGAACACCGGGTCGCGGAACATCTGCGCAAGGCGGTCGTCACCCGCGAAAGGGCCGCCATCGGCACCGCGCAGCTCGCCTTCGAAGCTCACCGCCGGTATGCGGAGCTCGCCGCTGCGCTCCGGGCTGAGACTGAAACGCCGCTCGATGACCTCGTAGCGGCGCCCATTGCGCGTGGTGCGATACTGCACATCCTCACCGAGGCGCTCCAGCACCGCGCCATCCGCGCGCGGCTGACTGAGCTCGCCGGTGCGCAGGGGCAGCGTGCTGTAAAGCCGTACGGTGAGCGGCACCTGCTGCTGGACGTAAACGGGCTCGTCGTCGCCGCCGACGTCGATCTCCAGAAACAGGTCGTCGCCGGGCACGCCCGACGGCCCCTGGGGCAGCTCGGTGACGGTGAGCCGCAGGGCCGACGTGTGCTCGCTCCCCACGGTGATGGGCGGCACCTCGATGGTGCCCAGGCGCCGCGGCCGCAGCTGCACCTGCCAGGTGCGCATGGCGCTCTGGCGGCCGTTGACGATCTGGATGCGGCTGCCGCTGCTGGTGCCGAGCACCTCGAAATCCGCATCCAGTGCGCTCAAATCCGGCTGACCGCCGCGCAGCCCGTCGGTCTCGACGATCAGGCTGACGGTGTCCCCTTCCTGCACCGTGCTGCGATCGAAGCGCGCGCTCACGTCCGCACGCAGGGCGCCGGAGCACACCAGCAACGCCGCCATCACGACCATGAGCCACGGCTGCTTAACAGTTGCGCGCATCATCGATGCTCCAAGAAGGCTTTTGGTTGCGAGACGCGAGCCCGCGTCCAACCGTGGCGCCGCGGGTGCCCCTCACCAGGGATCCTCCGCCATCCGGCCGCGGCTGTCGCCGGCGCGCATCCGGTACTGGTACAGGAACTTGCGCCGCAGCAGGCCCGCAGGATCATCGGGAATCCGCCGCAGCCATTGGTCCGCGGCCTGACGGGATTCCAGCGCCGCCGGATCCGGCGATGCCTCGCCACCCGCCGCCTCCCGTTGACCGTCGGCCGCCGCCTCGCCAGCACTGGCGCCCGCCGCGTCGCCGGTACCGTCATCACCGCCGGACTGCGCCCGGGCGGCATCGGCGGCGGCCCGGTAATCCGCCGCCGCCTGGGCGTCGCTGGCACGGCGGCGTTCGGCTTCGGCTTCGGCCGGCGCCGATGCCTGGTCGCCGTCGCCGGCGGGCTGCGCAGCACCGCTCTGCGCCCCGGCCGCGCGCTCGGGCTCGTCATTCCCCCCGGCACCGCCGTCGCCGCCGGTGTCACGCTGCGGCTGGTCCGCCCCTGCCGCCTCATCGCCGGTATCGGGCTGCGTGGCCGCATGCTCACGCGCCTCGCCTTCGGGCGCATCGCCGCCGCCGGCGGCGTCTGTCTGCTGTTCCCCGGGGCCGCCATCGCCGCCGGCGCCGGACCGGGCCTCGGCATCCTCGCCATCGCCGGACTCGCCGCCGGACTGCTGGCCGCTGTCGCCCTGTCGGCTCTGGTCTTGCTGCTGCCCCTGGTCTTGGTCGGAGCGCTGTTGCTGGGATTGCTGCTGCTCGCGCCGCTCGAGGGCCTCCTGGACCCGCTCCCGGTTGTAAGCGGCATCCGCCATATCCGGGACGCGGGCGAGGGCCTGGTCGTAGGCCTCGAGCGCCGCTTCCAGGCGCCCGGCCCGGGCCAGGGCATTACCGCGGTTGTAGTGGGCCCCGGCGTCGTCGGCGGCGCCGAACTGCTCGGCGGCGGCGCCGAAGTCGCCGAGGCGGTATTGGGCCACACCACTGCGGGCCGGGTCATCCGCCAGGCGGGCCGCACGCTCATAGTCGCCCCGGGCGAGCGCACCCGCCGCCTGCTGATCGGGCCGCTGCCAGAGGCCGCGCCAGCGCGCACCCAGACTCGGCGACGCTGCGGCGGCGCCGGCGGCATCTGTCTGGGCGAGCGCGGGCGCCGGTGTCATCAGTGCAAGATTGCAGGCCAGCAATGCCGGCATCATCAGCCAACCGCGGCGGAACCCGAGCGCCGCCAGCGGCACCAGTGTCAGGGCGACCCAGGGGCCGAGCTCCTTCCAGACGTCGGCCTGCATGGGGTCTTCGTCCTCCCGCACCCGTGCGCTGGTGTCGCCGGCCAGGGCGTCGCGCAAATCCGCATCGTCCACGGTGATGCGCGCATAGTCACCGCCGCCATGATTGGCCAGGGAGCGCAACTGGGCCTCTTGCAGCTCGGCGATGACGGCGCCGCGGGCGGTACGCACGCCGGGCACGGCGGCGCCCTCGGGCGTGCCGACGCCGATCACCACCAGCCGGTGGCCGGCGGCGCGCAGGTCAGCCGCCGCCGAGCGCGCCCGGGCGCCACCGGCGTCGTCGGTGAGCAGTACCACCTCGCCGTCGCGCACCCCCGCCTGCCGCAGCAGACTGAGCGCCTCCTGAATGCCCCGATCCACGCGGCTGCCCGCCGCCGGCATGATGTCCGGTGACAGCGCCGGCAGCATGTTGCGAATGGTCTCGGCGTCGTCGGTGAGCGGTGCGACGGGGAAGGCGTCGCCGGCGAAGACCACCAGCGCGACCTGCCCATTGCGGCTGCGACGCAGGATATCCTCCACTTTGAAGCGGGCGCGCTCCAGACGGTTCGGCGCCAGATCCTCGGCGAGCATGGACTGGGAGAGATCCAGCACCACCACCCGCGCCGCCGCATCCCGGAAGGCCGGCACCTGGACGCGCTCGAAGGTGGGGTTGGCCAACGCGACGACGGCCACCAGCCAGCCCAGCGCCAGCAGCGCCAGGGGCCAGCGCCGGGGCCTGCCGTCGGCGGCGACCGTGAGCGCCGCCAGCAGGTGCGGCTCCATCACCCGCCGCCAGGCACCGCCGCCGCCCTGGACGCGGCCGAGGCTGACCAGGAGCAGCGCTAGCGGCAGCAGCGCCAGGAACCAGGCGGGTTGCAGAAAATGGAACTCAGCCGGCATGGCGTCCCCTGTCGGTCCGTATCGGCCCATGGGCGTGCCGGAACCCAACCGCAGCCGCCCGTTGCATTACACCAACCTCGCCAGCAGCCCGGCGCGGCCTGCCGCCACCACCGCACTCAGCACCAGCGCCGCGGCCAGCGGCCAGGCATACAGCTCATCCACCGGCCGAAAGGTGGCCTGGTCGGAAGCCACCGGCTCCAGCTCATCGAGCAGCGCATAGATGGCCTGCAGCTCATCGACATCACGGGCACGGAAATAGCGCCCGCCGGTGGTCTCGGCGATGGCCTTGAGCGTGCCCTCGTCCAACGGATTGCGGCCCAGCGTGAGACCATAGCCGCTGCGCGGATCACCGCCGACACCGATGGTGTGGATGCGCACATCGGCACCGGCCGCCAGCTCGGCGGCCTTGAGCGGTCGGATGGTGCCGGCGGTGTTGGCGCCGTCGGTGAGCAGAATGAGCACGCGCTCCTCGGTGTCGGCATCGCGCAGGCGCTTGACCGCCAGGCCGATGGCATCGCCGATGGCCGTCTCCCGCCCGGCCAGGCCCACGGCGGCCTCGAACAACAGGGTGCGGGCGGTGTCGCGGTCGAAGGTGAGCGGCGTCTGTACATAGGCCTGCTGACCGAACAGGATCAGCCCGACGCGGTCGCCCTCGCGGCGGTCCATGAAGTCGCCGGCGACGGCCTTCACCGCCGTCAGGCGGTCGACGATGCGCCCGCCGATGACCATGTCCTCTTCGCGCATGGAGCCGGAGATATCCACGGCGAGCATCAGGTCCCGGCCGGCAAGCGGCAGGGCCACCGGCTCGCCGATCCACTGTGGCCGCGCCGCCGCCAGTACTAGCAAAGCCCACGCCAACAGCCCGAGCAGCGCCGGCCAGCGCGACAGCGCCAGGCCCGGACGCTCACCCGTCGCCAGGGCGGCATAGAAGGGCACCCGCAGCGCGCCGGCGCCAGTCGCCGGCGCCCGCGGCAACAGCCGGCGCACCAGCCACGGCAGGGGCAGCAGGGCCAGTGCCCAGAGATGTGTCAGCTCAAGATCCATATCCGGTAACCGGGTCTGGCGATGGGGTCTGGCGATCGGTTTCTGAGGCTAGAGGTTCTGGCGCAGCCAGCGGCGCGCCAGGGCCAACAGCGCCGGCGCATCGCAGTCCTGCCGCGGTGCATACACACCCTCGGCGAGCACCCGCCCGGCGCCGGCGGTGAAGCCGCCACCACCGCCGGTGCGGTCCAGAAAGGCGAGCCAGTCCTCACCGGTGAGTGCTGCGACCTCTGCGTGCGGAAAGCGGCTCAGCGCCGCCCGCTTCAACAACGCCGAGACGCCGGCGATGAGTGCGGGGCTGCAATCGCCGCCGTGCAGGCCCTCGAGCTCGGCGATGATCCGCTCACGCCGGCGCCGGCGCCGCCAGACCCGTCGCAGGCGCCAGAAGCCGGGTAGCAGCGCCGCCAGCAGCAGCGCCGCCAGCAGCCACCAGCCCGGCGCCGGCGGCCAGGCCGGGGGCGCCGCGGGCTCGTGGATGTCGCGCAGATGCAGCTGCTGTGGCGCACCCAGGGCCGGGTGTGCGGGCGGCAGTGCGGCCGACGTCGGCGGCGCGCCGGTCGGATCACCACCTGCGGCCGTGCTCATGCCGCACCTGCGCTCGGCGTCAGCGCGCTGGGCGACGGGCCGGACTGGGAACTGGACTGGGCTCGCGTGCGCAGCAGCTCCATGAGCACGCGTACCGGGTCCGCGTCCGTCAGGCAGGACACCAGCGGCACGCCATTGCCCGCCATCAGCGCCCTCACCGCCGCCTGGTGTGCATCGAAATGGCTGCGCCAACGCTTGCGCTCGCGCACATCGACGGCATCGAACACACCGCGCCTGCGGCCGTCACTGATGGCGTAGCGGCCCGGCGGCGGCGGCGCCAGCTCCAGGGCATCGAGCAACTGCACCGCGAGCAGATCGTTGTGGCGCGCGAGGTGGCTCAGGTGGCGGCCGGTGTCAGCGTCCATGCGATAGAAATCCGAGAGCAGGAACACCAGGCTGCCGGGCCGGGCGACACGGCGCAGGCGCACCAGGGCGTCCCCCAGGCCGTGGTGCTCGGCGGGCATGGCCGCCACCGGTTGAATGCGCCGCGCGGGATCACCGGCGTCCACCAGCGCGCGGATCAGCCGCATCTGACCACGCCGCCCGCCGCGGGGCGCGAGCTCGGTATGGCCGCCGTTGAACAGCAGGGCGCCGACACGATCGCCGCGGCCGACGGCGGACCAGCCGATGAGTGCCGCCAGGCGCGCCGCCTGCACCGATTTGAACACCCCGCGACTCGCAAAGAACATGCTCGGACCAAAGTCCACCAGCACCACCACGGGGCGCTCGCGCTCCTCGTCGAAGACCTTGATGTGCGGATGGCCGGCGCGGGCGGTGATGCGCCAGTCCATGGTGCGGATGTCGTCCCCTGCCTGGTAGTGCCGCGACTCGCGATAGTCCATGCCACGGCCGCGAAAGCGTGAGCGGTGCACGCCGGCGAGGGCCGCACGAGAGGTGGCGACACGCTTGAGCTGCAAGCGCTCCGCCCGTGCCCGCAGGCCGATCAGATCCTCAGCGCTGACACGAATGGCCGGATGGTCAATGGGCTGGGACATGGCGCGCCTTCAGAGTCAGTACAGTGTCGAGCAGCCATCGCGACGGCGCAAGACCGGCGCCGCACGCCTGCCGCCGCCGCGCAACCGCCGGAGCATCCTGACAGTATCCAAACCCCACCCCTCACACCGCCGGCACATGGCGGATCAACGCACCGACGAAGGCGTCGGTATCCACGCCCTCGGCCTCCGCCGCGTAGCTCAGCAGCACGCGATGGCGCAGCACGTCGAAGGCGACGGCGTGCACGTCCTCCGGCGTCACGTACTCGGCCCCCCGCAGCCAGGCGCGCGCCCGGGCGCAGCGGTCCAGGGCAATGGTGGCCCGGGGGCTGGCGCCGTAATCCACCAGTCGCGCCAGATCGGCGTCGTAGGGGGCTGGATCGCGGGTGGCGAGCACCAGCTGAATCAGGTACTCCTCCAGCTGGCCGGCCATATGCAAGTCCATCACCGCTTCCCGGGCGGCGCGGATCTGCCCATGGCCGATCTGCGGCTCGTGTGCAGCCTCCGGGCTGTCGAGATCGCCGCGCGCCTGCGCCCGCGCGATGTCCAGAATCCTGCGCTCCGAGGCCGGATCCGGGTAGCTCACGCGCACATGCATCAGAAACCGATCCAGCTGCGCCTCGGGCAGCGGATAGGTGCCCTCCTGCTCGATGGGGTTCTGCGTGGCCATCACCAGGAAGGGCCAGGGCAGCTGATAGGTGCGCCCGCCGACGGTGATCTGGCGCTCGCCCATGGCCTCCAGCAGCGCCGACTGCACCTTGGCGGGGGCGCGGTTCACCTCGTCGGCGAGCACCAGATTGTGGAACAGGGGGCCGGGCTGGAAGTGGAAGCTGGCGGTTTCGGCGCGGTAGACATCGGTGCCGGTGAGGTCTCCGGGCAGCAGATCCGGCGTGAACTGCACGCGCTGGAAGTTGCCCTCGATGCGCGCGGCGAGCTCCTTCACGGCGGTGGTCTTGGCCAGGCCCGGGGCGCCCTCCACCAGCAGATGCCCGTCGGCCAGCAGCGCGATGAGCAGGCGCTCGATCAGCGCATCCTGGCCGACGATGCGCGCACGCAGATCCGCGCGCAGCCGGCCGAAGGCGGCCTGCTCCGGGCTTGTCGCCGTGCGCTCCCGGACCTCCGACGCGGCTGCCGCGGCCGTCTCTGGGCTTGGTTGGGACATGCGAACTTTCCTCAGCAGTGTGTTGCGCTTTGCGCACCGTCGGCGCGGCGCGTCGATACCCGACATCGATCAACCGTCCGCCGCAAGCCGCAGCCCGCCGGGCGGCGGCCACCGGCCCGGCGGCAGGGAGGCTGTCGCGGCGCTGACGGGGGCGTCTGCCCACTGTGCCTCGGCCACCACCGAGCCCGCTAAGCCCGAAGACCCGTAAACCGCGCCGTTGTGAGGGTGCCACGGACCGCATTAATCCTGGGCTGCCGTAGCGTTACCAGGCTGTAATCAACGAACCCGGCACCCGCTCGCCAGACCTGCGCCTAAGCCGGCGCCACCGGAGGCGTCGACGAGCGGCGCCGGCGCAGTGGCGCGATCGCGGCGCCTTGATGCCCTGCCGGGCCGCCCAAGCCAGACGTTTCGCGTGGGCGACAGATGTATGATCGCGTCGTCGGGCCCGGCCGAGTCTTGACTGTCTGCGCGTGGCATTGGCTCGGACGTGGGCGAGTTGGGCCGGGACCGAGGCACTGCGATTCGCGGGCACCGCCAATGAGCAATAGCTGCGCGCCCAAAGCATCCATATCAACCCGGAAGACGTCGCCACCGGTTATGTCCGTCTCAAGCAACCGCCGCCTCGTGCAGTGGACCGAATCCAGCCGGGCAGCCGGCCGCGCTGAGGTACTCCTCCGGCGGCGGGGGCCGTTCTTCCTCGACGCCACCGATGGGCTGCAGCCCGCCCGGCGCCGATGACCGCGGCCACCCGACAGACGGGCGACGAGCGGGTAACGGATCAGGTCCGCGGGACACCCGGGCTGATGCGCCGACTGCGCGAGCACACCGCGGCCATTCACGCCGCCACCGAAGCCCTGCCGCTCATGCAGACCGTGCTCGGCCCACAGCCGAGCAACGCCGGCTATGGGCACTATCTGCTGACCCTGCACGGCGTCTACGCAGCCCTGGAGCCCGCCCTCTACGCCGCCGTGCCACCACCCCTCCTCACTGCCCTGGGCATCGCCCCAAAACTGCCGGCCCTGCAACAGGACTTACGGGCGCTGCGGGGCTCGGCGGCCGCCGAGCCGCCGCCGGCCGAAGACTTGCGCAGCGAGATCGACCGGCGCTTGAGCGCCGCCGGCACCCAACGCACGGCGATGGCCCTGGGCGGGCTTTATGTGCTGGAGGGCGCGACCCTCGGTGGGCAGGTCATCGCCAGACGCCTGCGCAGCCACTGGCCCGCCGCATGCGCCGCCAGGTCGTGCGGCGACTCCACCGACGGCGGCACCGGCAACGGGCAGCACGTCGCGCTCAGTCCACCCGCGGGCGGCCCACAGGCCGCGCAGGCGGCGGCTGTGCCCCTCCCCACTGCCTTCCTCGAGTTCCGCAGTCACCGCCGGACCGGTGACTGGCGATGCTTCGGTCGCGCGCTGGAGACCTGGGCGGTACAGTTGCCGCACAGCGTGCCCGCGGTGCTGAACGGCGCCCTGAGCACCTTCGAGGTCATGCACGCCGCCTTTGCCAGGGCCGGGGCCAACGCAACCCATGGCCAAACGCGCGGTTCTCCGGGCTGCCCGAGCGACGTCTCGGACTTGCCCCCGACCGAGCGGACCAGCACCTGACGACAAACCAACCGCCAACAACGAGCCAAGCCGAACGCGGATGACCGATCTGGACCCTGGTTTCATCGAGGCCTGCGAGCGCGAGGCGCTGAACCGCATCGGGGCCATCCAGCCCTATGGCGCGCTGCTCGGCGGATGCATTGGCGACGGCGGTATTCGGTGCGCCAGCGCGGATCTCGAGGCCTGGCTCGGCGTGCCGCCCGAGCACGCCCTCGGCCTGCCACTGCGGCAGTTGCTGGACCGGACGCGCGCCGCCGGCGCCGAGGCGGGGCTGCGCCCCGAAGCGGCAGCAGCGCTGGAGCAGGCGCTCGCCAGCGCGCCGCCGCCGCGCACCGGACATGCCGAGAAGCTCGTGCTGGCGGACTTGACCGGCGGCCCGCGTGGCCCGTTGGACGCGATGCTCTCTCGCACCGCCGAGCATTGGCTGTTGGAACTGGAACCGGCCCTGCCGAGCGCGCAACAGCAGCACGCCCTGCGGCCGGTGCCCCACGCCCTCTACCGCATGCCCCACACGGCGCAGGAGTGGGAGGCACACTGTCGGCTCCTGGCGGAGCAAATGCAGCACTTGAGCGGGTTCGGGCGTGTGATGGTCTATCGTTTTCTGCCCGACGGCTGTGGCGAGGTCATCGCCGAGGCCGCCGAGCCCGGTCTCGCCCCCTATCTTGGCCTGCGCTACCCCGCCTCGGACATCCCGCAAATTGCCAGAGACCTCTATCTCGCCAACCGGCACCGTCAAATCCCGGACGTGAATGCTGCACCTGAGCCCATCGTCGCCGCCTCTGGCTTCACGTCGGACCTGACCCAGTCGGACCTGCGCGCCGTCTCGCCGGTGCACATCGAATACCTCCACAACATGGAGGTGACCGCGTCCCTGTCCTTTTCGGTGGTGCTGAACGAGTCGCTCTGGGGACTCATCGCCTGCCATCATCACGAGCCGCGCGCGTTAGCCTTGCAACTGCGCGAGCGCTGCGCCGATCTCGTGCAGGTCTTCGCCCTCGGCGTCTCCGGTTACCAGACCAGCCGCAGGCTCGCCGCGGTCAGCGACAGTGATCGGGACATCGCCCGGCTGGCGGCGGGCATCGCCGCCTTCGAGACCGGCGCCGACCGCGACTTCCACGTCGCCCACGCCCTGCTCAAGCTGGTCCGGGCCGACGGCGCCGTGCTCGCGGACGCCCGGGGCGGCGAGCTCGCCAGCTACGGCAGCACGCCCTCACCAGCGCAGGTGCAGGCGCTTTTGACCTGGCTGGAGGGTACGCATCCTGAGCCCATCTTCGCGACCAACGCCCTACCCATCCTGTATTCACCGGCGGCCGCCTATCAGCGCACCGCCAGCGGCCTGCTGGCGGTGCGCGTCGGCGCCTACCGCGACGGCGAGCGCTTCGAGCGATACTTTCTCTGGTTTCGCCCCGAGCAGCCGCAGGTGGTCCACTGGGCGGGCGATCCGCGCAAGAGCAAGCTCTTCGACAGTCAGAGCACCACGCGCTCGCCCCGCAGCTCCTTCGCCGCCTGGCTGGAGACCAAAACCGGCCATGCCGAGCCCTGGAGCGATACGGTGCTGCTGAGCGCCAAGAAGTTTCGTGGCCTGTTGCTGCGACATCTGAACACGGACCTGCTGCGGGACTGACACCGCCGCCCGCGCGACGCCCCGGGGCCCCGCCCGGCGGCGTCTGATCCGGGACCGCCAGCCGCCCGACGGGGCGTCCATGCCAAGCCTGAGCCCGTGAGCAAGACCCGACGTACCAAGCGCCGCGCGAGCCGCCACCGGCGCCCCGGCATGCTCATCAAGGCGGTCGGCATCGTCTTGGGGGCGGGCGTCCTGCTGTCTGTGCTGTTGGTGGCGCCGCTGCGCTGGGTCGATCCGCCGACATCGGCGTTCATGGTGCGCCACTGGATCAGCGCCACCGGGTCGGGGGCGCCCAGACCGCGCCTGTTTCACGAATGGGTGGACGCCGACGTCATCCCGCCGGTGATGGCGCTCGCGGCGGTGGCCGCCGAAGACCAACGCTTTCCGGAGCACGTCGGCTTCGACCTGGTCCAGCTGCGCCAGGCCTGGGCCGAATACCGCTCCGGCGGACGCCTGCGCGGCGCCAGCACCATCAGCCAGCAGACGGCGAAAAACCTCTTCCTGTGGCCGGGCCGCGACCCGTTGCGCAAGGCGTTGGAAGCCTGGCTGACGCTGGTGATCGAGGCGCTGTGGCCGAAGGAGCGTATCCTGGAGGTGTATCTCAACATCGCCCAGTTCGGCCCGAGCACCTTCGGCGTCGGCGCCGCAGCCTGGCGCTTCTTCGAGCGCCCGGCGGCGGCGCTGACTGCCACGCAGGCCGCCAGCCTCGCGGCGGTGCTGCCCAACCCGGAGCGCTATCGGGCGGCGGCACCGACTGCCTACGTCGAGCGCCGCAGCCGCTGGATCCGTCGGCAGATGCGCCAGTTGGGCGGCATCGCCTATCTGGACGGTGTTTGGCCGCTGCGCGCCTCAACGCCCGCCCAAGCCAATGCATCCGCGCGAGGCGGCCGGGCTCCGCCCTGAGCACCGTCACCATCCATGCGGCCTGGGCGCCACCCGGGCCGAAGTACGCTGCGGGCTTGGCATGGCGTATCCACACAGCCCGGCAACCCGTTGCGCCGACCCGGATGCTCCCGCAGCACCTCACCTGCGGTGTTGGGACATCTCCTATACCGAAAACGGCAGGACAATCGTTTGTGCCATTCAGCGTGATTGCTCTCGCCTTTCACGATAACGATATGGCTCGGCCTTGTCATTAAAAGGTCAAGGAACCGTCATGCCGTGTTCAAGCGTGTCAATTACGGTGACGGCGGCTTCGGAGCTGCGGCCTCCGCGGTCTTCTCGCATCTGTAAACCGACACGCCGCTCGAGGACGTATTTCATGGCAGTGAACACAGGGCCAACACCGCCCCGCAGTGTCCAAAACTACATCGATGAGACGCCCGTCTGGCGGGATGGCACGGAGACCAACTTCGTGCCGCTCACCAGCATGCAAAAGCGCATCTGGCTATTGGCAACAGCCGGCAAGTTCTTCGAGGGTATGGTCGTCTTCATGACGGGTGTCGCACTGCCTCTGATGGTGGTGGAATTCACCCTCACCCCTTCCCAGAAAGGCATCATTGGCGCAGCAGTCCTCGCCGGTATCCTCATCGGTGCAACGGCACTCGGCGGCCTCTCCGATCGCTTCGGTCGCAAGCGCATGTTCATCACCGAGCTGATCATTTTCGTGGGCTTCCTGGTCGCCTTGGTCTTCAGCCCGTCCTGGCTCTGGACAGCGATCTTCCTACTGGGCATGGGGGCCGCATTGGGCTGTGACTATCCCACGGCCCATCTCGTGATCTCGGAAAGCATTCCCAGCAAGGACCGGGGTAAGATGGTACTGGGTGCGTTCGGCTTCCAGGCCGTGGGTGCCTTGGTGGGTACGGCGGTCGGCTATCTCATTCTCGCCAACATCCCGGAGGTCACCGCCTGGCGGTGGATGTATGCATCAGCCATCATCCCCGCGATCCTGGTAATCATCGGCCGCTTCTATATCAGTGACAGCGCCCAGTGGCTACTCTCGAGAGGCGAGAAAGCGCAGGCGGAGCACGAAATCCAGCGGCTCCTCGCACGCGAGCCGCAGTATCCTCAGGGCATTGAATTAGCGGAGACGGCCACCGCGTCGGACGAGCGGCGCCGCGCCACGGGATTCGGCGCACTCTTCTCCAGAGCCAATCGCCGCGCCACAGTCTTTGCGTCATTGCCCTGGTTCCTGCAGGATCTTGGCACCTATGGGATCGGCATCTTCACGCCCACCATCCTCGCCGCAACCGTCGGTCATAAAACCGACAGCCCTCACAACATTGCCGACATCATCAGCAATGACATCATCGCCGCCAAGGGTGCGGCGATACTCGATCTATTGTTGATTATCGGCATCCTGGCGGCCGTCTTTCTCGCCGATCGCATCGGCCGGGTGCGCCTGCAGGTGATCGGCTTCATCGGCTGCGCCGCGGGTCTGGCCCTGGCGGCCTTGTCGCTCAATACCAGCGGCGCCACCCAGATGTTCCTGCTCTTCGGCGGCTTTATGCTCTTCAACTTCATGACCAACCTCGGCCCCAACGCGCAGACCTACCTGATCGCCGGTGAAGTTTTCCCCACCGCCATCCGTGGCAAGGGCGCCGGATTCGCTGCCTCCTTCGCCAAGATCGGCGCTGTGACCACCGCCTTCCTATTTCCGGTATTGCTGGCCGATATCGGCACTCAGAACCTGTTGATGATCCTGATCGGCACCTCCATCGCCGGGGCTCTGATTACCTGGCTGTTTCGCATCGAGACCGCCGGACTGAATCTCGAGGACGTGGGCCGGGAGCCGTCGCGGGATTGATAGGACGAAGGACCGGGCGCCCGCAATGGGGCTGACACACCGGACGCTCAAATGTGCCCGTAGGTTTCGCGGTCGCCGAGCCAGCGGTGGATGAGTGCGGTGATGCGCTCGCCACCGGCGGGCGAGCGGTCCGCCAGCAGCTGATCGGCGCCCTGCTGGGCCGCACGTACCAGATCCTTGTCGCGCAGGGGATCGGCGAGCCGGAACGCCGCCATCCCCGCCTGCCGGGTGCCGAGCACCTCGCCGGCGCCGCGCATGCGCAGGTCCGCATCGGCGATGGCAAAGCCGCTGGTCTCGCGGCGCAGGATCGCCAGGCGCTCCCGCGCCGCCGCGGTGAGGGGCGCGTGGTAGAGCAGCAGGCAGAAGCTCTCCACGTCGCCGCGGCCGACGCGCCCGCGCAGCTGGTGGAGTTGCGCAAGGCCGAGGCGCTCCGGATTCTCGATGATCATCAGGCTGGCGTTGGGCACGTCCACGCCCACCTCGATGACGGTGGTGGCCACCAGCAGGTCCAGCTCGCCGGCGGCGAAGGCGGCCATGACCGGTTCGCGCTCGCCGGCCTTCACGCGCCCGTGCACCAGGCCGATGCGCAGGTCCTGCAGGCGCTCGCGCAGATCCGCGGCGGCATCCTCCGCGGCCTGGGCCTGCAGGGCCTCGGACTCTTCCACCAGGGTGCAGACCCAATAGGCCTGGCGACCGGCGCCGCAGGCGCTGCGCACGCGCTCGATGACTTCGTCGCGGCGGCTGTCCGGCACCGCCACGGTCTTGATGGGGGTGCGCCCCGGCGGTAGCTCGTCGATGACGGATAAATCCAGATCCGCGTACACCGCCATGGCGAGGGAGCGCGGGATGGGCGTGGCGGTCATGATGAGCTGGTGTGGCAGGCGGCCGCCGTCCGCCCCCTTTTCGCGCAGGGCCATGCGCTGATGCACGCCGAAGCGGTGCTGCTCGTCGATGATCACCAGCCCCAGCGCCGCGAAGGCGACGTCCTGCTGGAACAGCGCATGGGTGCCGACGATGACCTGGCTCTCGCCGGCGGCAATCCGCGCGAGTGCGGCCGAGCGCTCGGCGCCCTTGTGCCGGCCGGAGAGCCAGGCGATCTCGATGCCGAGGGGCTCGAGCCACGCCGCCAGGCTCTTGCGGTGCTGCTCGGCGAGGAGCTCGGTGGGCGCCATCAGCGCCGCCTGCCGACCGCATTCCACCGCCCGCAAGGCCGCCAGGGCGGCCACCACGGTCTTGCCGGCGCCCACATCCCCCTGCAGCAGCCGCATCATCGGCCGGGCGCCGGCGAGATCCCGCTGAATCTCCTGCAACACACGACGTTGTGCGCCGGTGAGCGGGAAGGGCAACGCCGCCAGGAGGCGGCCGCACAGCGTCCCGCCGTCGCCGAGGGCCGCCGCCATCAGATGGCGCCGCTGCGCACGCAGCCGCCGCAGGGCCAATTGGTGGGCCAGCATTTCGTCGAAGGCGAGTCGCAGACATGCGGGATGACGGCGCTCCACCAGCGCCTGCACCGGCGCGTCCGCCGGCGGACGGTGGACGATCTCAATGGCCCTGTGCAGCGCCGGCAGGCCCAGGGGGTCGGCGATGGCCGCCGGCACCAGATCCGACAGCGCCCGGGGATGCGCGGCGAGCAGCGCCAGCGCCTGATCCGTGAGGCCGCGCCAGGTGATCTGCTGCAGGCCCTCGGTGGAGGGATAAATGGGCGTGAGTGGCACGTCCACCGCCGCGCCATCGCCGACGGCGCCCGGCGTATCGTCGACCCGGTACTGGACCTCGGGATGCACCATCTCCAGCGTCTGCGGCCCCTGGCGCACCTCGCCGAAGCAGCGCAGGCGCTTGCCCATGCCCATCCCCTCGATCTGCACCCGGGAGAAATGGAAAAACCGCAGCATCAGTCCGCCGCCCGCCTCGTCCCGCAGCCAGACCTTGAGCGAGCGGCGCCGGCCGTGGCTGATCTGGGCGTCGACCACCACGCCCTCCACCAGCACCTCGTCGCCGTCGTGAAGGGTCGCCAGCGGGCGCAGCCGGGAACGGTCCTGGTAGCGGGCGGGCAGATGGAACAGCAGATCCGCCACCGTCTGGATACGCAGCTTGCGCAGACGCTCGGCGAGCTTGGGACCGACCCGCTTGAGACCCGTGACCGGGATCTGATCCAATGCCATCGGGGCATCCGGGGCCGGCGTGTCGGCGGTGGTGCGAAGGTTGGGGCGATGTGACGGAGGCGCGGCCATGCAGACGAGTCAACAGCAGTTCGAGGTGGCCACGCGCGGGCGTGGCACGACCAACATTACCGCCCAAGTCCAGGCGGTGGTGCGAGACAGCGAGATCCGCACCGGACTCTGTCACGTCTTCGTGCGACACACCAGCGCCTCGCTGATTGTGTGCGAGAACGCCGATCCGACGGTGCGCCGGGATTTGGAGGTATTCCTGGCACGCCTGGTGCCGGACGGCGATCCGCTGTTCCGCCATACCGCCGAAGGCGCCGACGACATGCCCGCCCATGTGCGTGCCATCCTCACCAACATGGATCTCACCCTGCCCGTGGCGAACGGATGCTGCGCCCTCGGCACCTGGCAGGGGGTGTTCCTGTACGAGCACCGCACCGATCCCCAGCGCCGGCAAATCGTGGTGACGGTGCAGGGCAAGACCTGAGGGGACTCCACCCCACTGCACCCCGCAACCACCGCTGCAGATCGCGGATCGTCAGCCAGCGGACCGGGGCGCGGCGTCGGCACCGGGCTCGGCCACATAGCGCGCGCTGCCGCCGCGCCGGGCCCGCAGCGCCTGCGCCAGCTGGTGCACCGTCATGGCGTAATAGGTGCTTTTGTTGTAGCGGGTGATGGTCTGGAAGTTGTCCAGGCCAATCCAGTACTCGTAGCCACCCGAGGCGTCGAGCCGCAACAGGCTCACCTGCTTGTCATCCGGCAGTGACAGAGACGGGTGTACGCCGCGAGCGGCGAGATCGCGCACCCGGTAACGGCTCTTGAAGCCGACGTCCATGGATTGCGGCAGGCCCGTCCCGCCGGTGGCGGGCACCGTTACCGGCTCCCCGCTGCGCCAGCCGTGGCGCTTGAAATAGTGTGCGACGCTGCCGATGGCGTCCTCTTTGTTCCAGAGGTCGCGGCGGCCATTGCCGTCGAAATCCACCGCGTATTTCAGGTAACTCGACGGCATGAACTGACCGTAGCCCATGGCGCCGGCGAAGGAGCCCACCGGCTGGAACGGATCGAAGCCCTCCTGACTGGCCATGACCAGGTAGTTCTCCAGCTCGCCGGTGAAATACTCGCCACGGCGCGGATAGTCGAAGGCGAGCGTGGCCAGCGCATCGATGATGCGATGCTTGCCCATGTAGCCGCCCCATTTGGTCTCGATGCCGATGATGGCGACGATGTACTCCGGCGGCACGCCATACTGGCGCGATGCCCGCTCCAGCTCCGCCGCGTGCTGGCTCCAGAAGTCCGTGCCGCGGCTCAGCATGGCGGGCGTGATGTGGCGGGCGCGATAACGGCTCCAGGCGCCGTTGGGACCGGGCGCCGGACGCCACTGGCGGTTCATGTACTCGATGATCCAATCGTCCGGGCGCACCCGGGAGAAGATGCCCACCAGCTCGGCACGGGTGTAGCCGTTGGCCTGCATACGATCGATGAAGCGCTCCACCTCGGCGCGCCCCGCATAGGGCCCGCTGGTGAGCCGCGGCGTGCTGCTGACGGCGACGGGTCGCTCGCCCGCGGTTGGGCGGGCGCTCGCGAGCCTGGCCTCGGGTGGGTCGATACTGGGGCTGGAGCCACAGCCGGCGAGCGGCGTGAGCAACAAGAGTGTGATGATCCAGAACGGCGAGCAACGCATTGATATCCCCCGGAGGCCGGCTGTTGGCGCCGGCTTATGTCGTTGATCAGCGTGTGAGATATTAGCCGGAAAGCGCGCGGCTGTCGCGCGGCGGCGGCGCACGGTGGCGCGTCCGGTCGGGCGGCGACGGCGACCCCGATTCCGGTGCTTGCCACCGGCGGCGATCCGGCCGCAAGATGCGACATCGACCCATGCGTGCACCACCACAGGGGCCGCCGCACAGCCGCCATGCCAGACACTGTCCCGAGCACTGATCCGGGTCCTGATGTTGGCCCTGACGACGACGCTGTCCGGTGCCGGCGGCGACCACCGGCGGGGGCATTCGGGCGCTGGCGCCGGGTGGCGGCGGACCTGATTTTTCCGCCCACCTGTATCCTCTGTGGCGCGCCGGGCGACGACGGCCACGACCTCTGCGCCGGCTGCGCCGCCGAGCTGCCAGTGCTCGGCCGTGCTTGCGTGCGCTGTGCGCTGCCGCTGCCGGTGGTGGCCGGTCACGGGGACGCTCATGCACACGACGATGACGGGCCCCTGTGCGGCGATTGCCGGCGCAAGCCCCCGGCGTTCACGCGGGCGCATGCGGCCTTTCGCTACGAGCCGCCGCTGCCCACGCTGGTGGCGGGCTTCAAATTCAACGGACGTCTGAATACGCTGAGACTGATGGGCGAGCTGCTGGCCACATCCCTGCATGATGCCGCCGTGACTCGGCCAGCCTGCATCATCCCGGTGCCATTGCACATGCAACGGCTGCGCGAGCGGGGCTATGATCAGGCGCTGGAGCTTGCGCGTGTGGTCGGCCGGGCGCTGGACCTGCCCGTCGTCGCCGCCTGCGAGCGCACACGTGCGACGCCGCCGCAAACCGCCCTCGAACGTCAGGCGCGGCAGCACAATCTGCTCGGCGCCTTTCGCGCCGCTGCGGACTTGACCGGCGCCCATGTGGCCGTGCTGGACGACGTGATCACCACCGCCAGCACCGTCGGCGAGGTGGCCCGGACGCTGCGTCGGGCGGGGGCGCGCCGGGTGGATATCTGGTGTCTCGCCCGAACGCCGTGACGCCCGCCGCGTCGAGACCACCGGCGAGCCGCCCCATCAATGCGCTGCGAGCACCCGACAATCATCCACCGCACCCCCCGAGGGCGCCCCTGTGACCATACCGCCGAGCACGAGTGATGAAATTCCCGCAACTCCCAGTCGGTCGCTATTTCCATTGGCAGGGCGAGCGCTACTGCAAGACGGGGCCCGTCACTGCCCATGCGAGCGATGGCAGTCGCACACTCATCCCGCGCAGCGCCCGCATCGAGCCGGCGGACCCCGCCACCGAGACCAATGCCAACGCAAACCCCGGCACGGGCATTGCGCACGCCGACGTTGAGGCAGCGCTCGCCGCTTTCACCGGCAGCCTGCGTGAATACGCCGCGAGCCTGGAGGGGCCGCAACGCTCGGCACTCGACGCACACATCGATGCGGCGGAACAGGCATTCCGCCGAGCGCTGAGCCCACCGGGCATTGCCGACTCACAGGCGCTTCAGCGCGCCGGCGGTGCCGCGCGATCCTCCGCCCAGTCCACCACCCAGCGGGCGCCTTCACGCCGCAGGCGCACGTGCATGTAATCGGCCAGGTTCCAGACTCCGGACGCACCGAAGGCCGCCGGCGTCGGGAACCATACCAGGGCGTGGCTGGCCGCCAGTTCCACCACCTGGACCTGCTCCGGCACCCAAGTGGCGAGATCGCCATCGCCGCCAAGGACATGGGCGGTCATGGCCGCGGCGAGGTCGGGACTGAACCCCTGTCGGAAGTGGGAGTACACGGCATCCCGGCTGCGGAATGCATCGGGATGCTGCCAGTAGGCAGCCTCCAGACCGAAGGCGAAGCGCACCGCATCGACGACCGCCTGGGCAGGCGCCGCAGCCGGTCGTGAGGCCTCGGCGACGGCGGCCTGCCCCGACGCGGTGGCGACGACCACCCACAAGCACAGCATCGCCAGCAGGCTTGTGATCCATCCATGGCGGGCGACGGGGGACATGCGCGGGGGCATCACTCGGCAGCGGCACGCCCTGCGATGACAGGCCGGGGACGTTGCTCCAGTCTAGCGGATGTCCGAGTGGACGATGGCGACGCTCACCGCCGCGATGGTACCGGTGGTCGGTGTACTGGCGTCTCGGCGAGGCCCTGCGGCGGCTTGGTGACCATCATTGGACAGCAGTTGCCCAACGCCTGTCGGAAACGCACTTAGCGCTCTGACCATGCGACACGGTTCTACGCGAGGATCGGAACACGCCGGATTACCCGTGTCAGCCGACGCATCAGCGCTCGCCTAATGCGGCGGTTGCTGGGGCAGATCTTCGAGACAAAGGGCCAGCGACTGGCGCCAATCCGGCAGTGCCAGGCCGAAGGTGGCACGGAACTTCGTGGTATCCAGCACCGAATAGGGCGGACGACGAGCGGGTGCCGGATATTCGCTGGTGGAGATCGGGGTCAGCGTGCAATCGTTGCAGGTCGCCTCGCGGATGGCGCTCGCGAAACCGTACCAGGAGACGGCTCCGCCACCGGTGACGTGATAGAGGCCGCGCACCTGCCTGATATCCACGGCGCCGTTGAAGACGCCATGCATCACTTGGGCAGTCACTTCCGCCAGCATACGACTCCAGGTGGGCGTGCCCACTTGATCGTCGACGATGCGAAGCTCAGTGCGCTCGCGAAACAGGTTGAGCATGGTCAGCAGGAAGTTTCGGCCGCGCACACCGTAGACCCAGGCCGTGCGCAGCACCAGGGCGTCGGCGGCGGACTCCAGCAGTGCCAGCTCGCCGGCGCGCTTGGTCTCGCCGTAGACGCTCATGGGCGCCGGCTCGTCGTCCTCGCGATAGGGATGATCGGTGTCACCGGAGAAGACGAAATCGGTGGAATAGTGCACCACCGGGATGTCGGCGCCGACGCAGAGCTCGGCGAGCACATGCACCGCATCGGCATTGATGGCGCGGGCGAGCTCGGGCTCGCTCTCGGCCTTGTCGACGGCGGTGTAGGCGGCGGCGTTCACCACCGCATCCGGCTGCACATCGTTGAACACCCGGCGAATCGACGCCGCGTCGGTCAAATCGATGGCGGGACCGGCCTGTCCGTGCATCGAGGCGGCGATGACCTGGCCGACCGGCGCCAGCGTGCGGCGCAGTTCCCAGCCGACCTGGCCGTCGGAGCCGATGAGGAGAACACGGGGGAGGTCGGACATCTGCTACAAATCGAGGGCGCGTGAAAGCTGCTCAAAAGGTGGTGGAACGACACCTGCTCAAAACGGAATGTCGTCATCGAAGCCGGAATCGCCGGGAAAGCCACCCTCGGACGCACCGCCGCCGGTGGCAGGCTCCGGTGCGCGCTCCTGCTGTGGTGCAGTGCCATAACTTTGCCCCTGAGCGCTGTCACCACCACCGCGGCTGTCGAGCATCTGCATCTGATCGGCGATGATCTCGGTGCTCCAACGGTCCTGACCTTGCTGGTCCTGCCATTTGCGGGTGCGCAGCTTGCCCTCGATGTAGACCTTGGAACCCTTGCGCAAGTATTGCCCGGCGATCTCTCCCAGGCGCGCGAAGAGCGTTACTCGGTGCCATTCCGTACGCTCCTGCGGTTCCCCCGTCGTCTTGTCCTTCCAGCTTTCACTGGTCGCGATGCGAATATTCGTGACCGCGCTACCGGTTGCGGTGTAGCGGACCTCCGGGTCGGCACCCAGATTGCCCACGAGAATCACTTTGTTGACGCCGCGCATGAAACTTCCCCCGCCCCGTTGGAGCTACGTGCTCGAGCCCCGCGTGCCAGATACCGGTGACCAGCTCAATCCGCAGCCTACTGGTGGGCACCGGCAACAGCGCTCAATCTTGCCCAATCGATTCGCCGATTGTCCACTTTCAGATGGGCGACGCCTTCGTCCACGGCGATCACGGCCTCTTCGACCCCGGGCACCGCCAGCAGGCGCTCACGCAGATTCGGCAGCGCCGTCGCCGGCAACTCGCCCAGCGGCAGCAGATGGGTCACCAGCTGCCCGGGCGGGCGCAGTGTCCAGGCCACCGTGAGCCACACCAGCGCCGCGCCGGCGCCCACCAGGTACACCGCCTCGGGTCCAAAGCGCTCGTGCGCCAGTCCGCCGAGCAGCCCGCCGAGGAATGCGCCCGTGAACTGGGCACTGGCGAACACCCCCATCGCCGTACCCTTGGCGCCGGCGCCGGCGGCCTTGGACACCAGCGACGGCAGCACCGCCTCGAGCAGGTTGAACACCGTGAACATCACGGTGAGCAGGCCCGCCAGCAGCCAGAGGCTCGCCGGCGCCACCGCGAAGCCGAGCAGGGCAACGGCCAAAGCGGCCGCCGAGCCCACCAGCACGGCGCGCACCCGGCCCGCGCGCTCGGCGACGACGATGAAGGGCACCATGAGCACGATGGCCGCAAGCACCACGGGCAAATACATCTGCCAATGCTGCGCCGCCGCCAGCCCGGCGTCTGCCAGCGACAGGGGCAGCACCACGAACAGGCTCACCATGGTGAGGTGCAGCAGGAAAATCCCCCCATCCAGCCGCAGCAGGGTGCGATCTGCAACCACGCCGCCCAACTGATCCAGCACCGGCTCGGCGTCCCGATGCGTCGCCGAGCGCGCGGGCGAGGGCACCACGCGGGCCAGTAGCACCATGCCCAGCAATGCGAAGACAGCTGTGAGCCAGAAGATGCCGGAGACACCGATGAGCTCCCCCATCACGGGGCCCAGCACCAGCGCGGCAGCGAAGGACAGCGCCACGCTGATACCGATGGCGGCCATGGCGCGGGTACGCACCGTCTCGCGCGTCAAGTCCGCGCTCAGCGCAATCACGGCCGCCGCCACCGCGCCGCTGCCCTGGAGCGCCCGGCCGACAATCACCCAGTGAATGGAATCGGCGAGGGCAGCGATAACACTGCCAAGCGCGAAAAGGATCAGCCCGGCGTAGATGACGGGCTTGCGGCCGATGTGGTCCGACAGCAGACCGAAGGGGATCTGCAGCAACGCCTGGGTGAGCCCGTAGGCGCCGATGGCGAGCCCCACCAATAGCGGCGTTGCGCCGGTGAGGTCGTGCGCGTAGAGCGCGAACACCGGCAAAATCATGAACAGCCCTAACATCCGCAGCGCAAAGATGGCCGCGAGACCGCCGGCGGCCCGTCGCTCCAGGGCGTTCAGCGGCGGCAGCTCGGCGCGATTGGATGCGGTTTTGGACAAGCGATACACCTCAGATTGGCGAAAGACGATCGGCGGCGCGCGCCGGGCGGGCATCCGTGCCGGGCCCGACCCGAAGCCCGAGTACTTCGCTATGGTATCAGCTCCGCCGCCGGATGCCGGACGGCGTGCGGCGGTGGCGATCGCACCGACCTCAGCGACGCGCCCTTTGCCGCCGCGGGATCCCGTCGTTGGCGAGGCGGTCGGCGCGCTCGTTCTCCGGATGTCCGCTGTGGCCCTTGATCCAGCGCCAGCCGACCTTGTGCCGGCTTAGGGCCGCGTCCAGACGCGTCCAGAGATCCTGATTCTTGACCGGCTTGCGCTCGCGCGTCTGCCAGCCGTTGCGCTTCCAGCGCGGCATCCAGCGCTCCACACCGTCCTGCACATAGCGTGAGTCGACATGCACGATCACCGCAGACGGGCGCGTCAACGCCTCCAGGGCTTGAATCACGGCCATCAACTCCATGCGATTGTTGGTGGTATCCGCCTCGCCGCCGCACAGCTCTTTCTCGTGCGCACCCCAACGCAACAGCACGCCCCAGCCGCCGGGTCCCGGATTGCCCTTGCAGGCGCCATCGGTGTA